>JAQTQZ010000091.1 GCA_028712695.1 Methylovulum sp.
CGTACAACGAAGTATTATTGGAACTACGAACAGACTAATCCAACTGTTTAAAATCAATATGTTAATAAAATAGATTTTGCAATAGGTACCAATAATACTTCGTTTTCTTGCGAAGTATTATTGGTACATTTAGAATAATGCGAAGTATTTTTGGAACTGTTAGTAGGGAATATCCAGTTCCGTCCCTTATCTTTCGAAAGGCGACCCCTAAATGCGCTACCCAAAACCTTGTCAGTCAGAGCGTCAAGCTTATAGCGATCGGTTTGATGTGTTTAGCCCAAAACTAGGCCGTCCACTGGTGCTGTTTTCTTATCTTCAGGTGCGGCAGTGGCTTTTGCTCGAAGCGTTTCCCTGGGTCAAAGCATTTTGTGAACGGCCGGATTTTCTGGAAGTAAAAGACCGGAAACCCGTCCTTATTGATTTTTGGATACAAGGTAGAAACACTGAATTCTTTCTGGTCTCCCGGGATGAAGGCTCGCCAGAATTAAACCTGATCAGTCCCCCTTCACTTCGTATCCGGTATCTTCGGCCAAGCCAGCTCGACAGTAGTGTCACTTTGACCCAAAATTGGCAATCTATGTTGCCCTACATTGTTTCCTATCGGCATTGGCTGACAAATGACCATACCGCTGACATCGTTAAACGGTGCGCCGGTTCCATCACCTTAGGGGAATTGGAAAATTTGTTGGCTAACCAAGAAACCTCGTGGGTAAGGGCTTGCGTATTTGATGCCCTTGCGAAAGGTTCACTTCAGGCCCCATCGCTTAAATCCAGGCCATGGGACCGCTTCCTTCAGCTTTCCCCAAGATGCCAACATGCGGATTGACCGTTCAGAGATTACCCCCGAAAAACTGGCGGCTTGGCCATCGGTTTTAGTCGAATCGCTGTCCAGTCAGGAGCAAGACCGTTTTCTGAAAGCAAGCTTGGCGATGGAACTGTTTGCACGCGGGAGCCGATTGGCCGACATTGAACAAAAAACCGGGGTTCGTCGGCACCAACTTTACCGGCTGGTACGCCGCGCCACAACAGTTCATAAGGATGGGCGGATATTCGGTTTCCGTGCCTTTCTATCTTTCGTCCGTGTCAAGCCGCATCATCGGGAATCGCCCCTTAAACGAAGCTATCTGCTTGATCATAAAGGTGGAAAAACGGGGGCAATGGCGCAGCTTTTGGCCAGCTACCCCGAACTTAATGCCTTCTTAGAGCGGGAATTAGCTAAAACCCCCTTGCTTTTACGGCCCCGCCCTAATGGCCAAGTTTCCGTCCAAGGGTTAAAAAACATACATCGCAGCTTTATTGCCCAATGCCGGGCATTGGGCTTGAAGGAGACTGACTACCCGCTTAACCAGAGCCAAAGGGGGATCCGCTCCCTGTCAAAGGTAATCAAAAACTTGGCAAGCAAAAGTTTTGCTAATGCGGCCAAATCAGCCGGCGCCACGCGTAGCAAGGGATGTCGGAGCGATTTACCCGCCAATTCCTTGCAGGCAATCACCCGACCCTATCAAGCCGTTGAGTTGGATGGCCATTTGCTCGATATAAGGCTTTCCATCACCTGTCCGGACCCTTTTGGTTTCGAACAGCAGGTGGATCTCAGCCGCATCTGGGTACTGGTCGTCATCGACATCTATACCCGCGCCATTTTGGGCTACCATTTGGCGCTTGCGGTGGAATATGACCGGCATGATGTCATCCGGGCAGTACAAAATTCCGTTCAGCCCCATGCCCCAGTATCCTTTACGATTTCTGGGTTGGGTTATGGCCAGACCGGCGGTTTCCCCTCGCAGCACCTGCCAGAATTAGCTTATGCCGTTTGGGATGAAATCCGCCTAGATAACGCCAAAGCGCATTTTGCCGAAGATACCTTAAAGGCCTTACGTGACCAACTGGGATGCCTGGTTCACGCAGGTCCTGCAAGAGATCCCGATAAGCGTCCGTTTATAGAACGCTTTTTCAACACGCTATCAAGCAATATGAGCCACCGCTTACCGTCGACCACCGGCTCTGGGCCAGAGGAGTTGCGCCGCTTGCTGAACGCATCCAACCAACAATTGGCGCTAGCCATGCCGCTGTCGGAGCTGGAACAATTAATTGAGGCAGTTCTGGCTTCCTTAAACGCCACGCCGCATGAATCGTTGGGTGGGCGAACCCCATTGCAGGCGATGGAATATTGGGTGCGTGACCGGCTGGTGCCTATCCGACGCTTACCTAAGGCATTGCAGGATGACTTATGTTTGCTGCAATGTAGTCATACCGGTCGGGTAAACGGAAATATTGCAAGAGGCATTCGGCCAAATGTCAGCTTTTACGGGGTCAGGTACGCCGGCCAAGCATTGGCTGAGCGCATTGACCTAATCGGAAAATCGGTCCGTTTGCTTTACCGGCCTGACGACATCCGGACATTGCGCATTTTTGAAGCCAATGGCGCGGAAATTGGTATGTTGACAGCCAGTTTCCAATGGAATCGGACAGCGCATTCGCTGGCTATGCGCCGTCAAATCTTGAAATTCGTGCGTGAAAGCAAGCTGAAGATGGATGCCGAAACAGACCCCGTCCATGTTTATTTGCGGTATTTACGCCAAGAAGCGCCGCATCGGAAAAAAGCCGCCACCAAGTTAGCCGCCGCCCGGCGTGTGGCGTCGGAAACCAAGCCTTCTGTGGTTTCTAACGACACGATGGATGGCATAAGGCACGTGGCACAACGAAATGAAAATTCATCTGCCGATGAGAGTACGCCAGTGCGTCCGCGTAAACTTAGCATCCCTCCTGGATTCAGCCGTTGACAGGTCATTATGGACAACCCGTCTATCGCATTACCATGCCCCCGAAATGAACACCCGCTTTACCGGCGGGAATATCGTGTCGCCACGCCTTCCATCGAAAAATTTTGGGAAGTCGTGCTGGACTGTTTGAAGAAATGGATTCCCGGCGCCATGATTTATGCCAAACCCCGTTTTGGAAAGACCCACGCCATCCAATACATCCGCCTGTTGCTGGAAAAAACCTATCCCAACCTGCCGACTTACCATATCCAGGCCAGTTACAAAACCGGAACCAGCGAAGGCGCCTTCTTTTCCCACCTAATGGCGGCAGTGCATGTGCCTATTATCGGCAACATGCCCAACATCACCAAGCGGATGCGCTTAAAAGCAAAAATCCTCGAACATGTGCAACAATCCGGCGGCAATTGGGCGGTATTTTTTTGTGACGAGGCCCAGCGCTACAGTAAACATGAATATGAGTGGCTACGAGACCTCCACGATGAACTCAACCACCACAACGTCCGGCTATTCGTTTTCCTGGTTGGCCAACCACAACTGCTAACCCAGAAGATGCGTTTCCGCGATTCTGGCGATGAACAGATAGTCATGCGTTTTATGGTGGACGAATTGCAGTTTCGGGGGATACTCACCGCCGAAGACATGGCGACTTGCCTTTGCGGGTATGATGAAACGGTTTATCCTGAAGGCTCTGGCTGGTCATTTACCCGTTACTATTAC
>JAQTQZ010000054.1 GCA_028712695.1 Methylovulum sp.
ACCGCTTTGTACTCACCTTGGAACGCCCTACCGTCTTGGTGGTCGACAACGCCCCCATCCACACCAGCCATGAATTTAAAGACAATATGGACCGATGGAAGGGGCAAAAGTTGACAGTATTACCCATCGCGCCTTATTCACCAGAGCTGAACCTGATAGAAATTCTTCCGGCACACCGCTGCGCTGCTCCTGCATTGCTCTACCTCTGTCCATAGACCACCCTTGTGGTGGCATCCATGCAGTCGTGGTGGAAAATAAAATACGAATGGATGCCTTTTTCCGCTTACCGCTCTTTTCTGTCACTCAAGCAAAACCTGTTCGATATTCTCGCCAACATTGGCAAAGATTATTGCATCGAATTTGCCTGAAGAAATGTTAAATGACTTTTGCACTACTACTTACAGGCTTTTTTTAACCAGGCGGCCACGGTCTGGCGGGCAACCCCGAAGGTGCGCTCCAGCCCACGTAAGCTCGAACGCTCGTGGCAAGCCCGCAGGATTTCAGCTTTTCGTCCTTCGCTGTAGCCATAATCAGGGGCCAACGTACCGTAGCAACCACAGGCCTGGCAATGGGACTTTTGTTTGCCTGCCTTGGTTTTGCCGTTGCGGGTCAGCTTGCTGTTACCGCGGCGGGTGCAAGTGGGGGGAGTGTTATCATGTCACCAATTTTACACGAAACAGTTATATCTCAACCACTACCATTTTAGCAGGGCTTTAAGCTGGGAATTGCTGCCATTGTCTCATTTCAGGGGATTTGTTCAGGGATTCATCAGGTATTATAAAAAAATTTTGTGAATACTGTCGCTTGTCTAGGTATTTTTGGTTAAAGCGATATGTCATTTCAATTATTATTTCTTTACTTTACAATAAGCTTTGGAAACTCTTCTGTAACTTGGTGCATTTGAGGGTGGTTTGAGAATAGTTTTAAATGATAAACCGGAATGTTTTTGACTTGACAAGGTTAATTGAACTGGTAGACTGAATGCTCACCAAATAGATTTGGTGTCTTTCTTGGGTTCTCGTCATAGCCGAGGCAGAATGGGAAAAAGGATTTGTTACTATCGACTCCTAGTGTAAAAAAACTAGGATTTAATCATTTTTAGGAGATAGAAATGGCAGCTACAACTGAATCAGTGAAAACTGATGCTGCGGAAGCACCGCTGTTAAATAAAAAAAATATGTTCTTGGGCGCAGCGCTTTATATAGTGTTTTACGGCTGGGTTCGTTGGTATGAAGGTGTTTATGGTTGGTCAGCTGGTCTTGACTCTTTTGCGCCTGAGTTCGAAACATATTGGATGAATTTCCTTTATATCGAGTTTATTTTAGAGGTTTCAACTGCAGGTATCCTGTGGGGTTACATCTGGAAAACGCGTGATCGTAAAGTTATGTCAATCACTCCAAGAGAAGAGTTGAGAAGACATTTTACACATTGGGTATGGTTGGTAATGTATGCAATTGCTATTTATTACGGAGCTAGCTATTTTACTGAGCAAGACGGTACTTGGCATCAAACTATTGTTCGTGATACTGACTTTACTCCAAGTCACATCATTGAATTCTATTTGAGCTACCCAATTTACATAATTACTGGTGTTGCGTCTTTCTTGTATGCAAAAACCAGACTGCCTACTTATCAACAAGGTTTGTCTTTGCAATATATGGTGTCAGTAATTGGCCCTTTCATGATTCTGCCAAACGTTGGTTTGAACGAATGGGGTCACACTTTCTGGTTTATGGAAGAGTTGTTTGTTGCTCCTTTACACTATGGTTTCGTATTCTTCGGATGGGCAGCTTTAGGTATATTAGGTGTTGTGAACACAGAAGTTGGAGCTATCTCTAAGCTTCTGAAAAAAGATTTGGCTTAATCCCCAGTCTTGGCTGTAATAACTATCTCCTTTGCTGTTTCGTTGCTTTGTGTCGAAACAGCATGATAGGAAGATGGTATATTAAATAAAAATAATTTAAATCCTTTAGGAGGTAAGCTAATGAGCGCATCTCAATCAGCTGTACGTTCACGCGCTGAAGCAGTAAAAGTTTCTCGCACGTTCGATTGGCTAATTCTGTTTACATTGTTCTTTGTTGTACTTGGTGGTTATCACATTCACTATATGTTGACTGGCGGTGACTGGGATTTCTGGACTGACTGGAAAGATAGGCGTCTATGGGTAACTGTGGCTCCAATCGTTTCAATCACTTTCCCTGCTGCTGTTCAAGCATGTTTGTGGTGGCGTTATCGCCTGCCTTTTGGCGCTGTTGTTTGTGTGCTGGGTCTGCTGTTAGGTGAGTGGATCAACAGATACTTGAACTTCTGGGGCTGGACGTATTTTCCAGTAAACTTCTGCTTCCCATCAAACTTGATGCCAGGTGCTATTGTTCTTGATGTTGTGTTGATGATGACTGGCAGTATGACTGCTACTGCTGTTATCGGCGGAATGGCATGGGGCTTGTTGTTCTATCCTGGTAACTGGCCAATCATTGCTCCATTGCATGTCCCTGTTGAATACAATGGCATGATGATGACTTTAGCTGACTTACAAGGTTACCATTATGTGAGAACTGGTACGCCTGAGTACATCAGAATGGTTGAAAAAGGTACACTAAGAACTTTCGGTAAAGACGTTGCTCCAGTATCAGCATTCTTCTCTGCTTTCGTGAGTATCTTAATCTACTTCTTGTGGCACTTCTTCGGTCAATGGTTTGCAAAAACTGACTTTGTAAAAGCCGCTTAAGTTAAGTACGATAGTTAAATGAAAAAAATACTGGCGGTTTGTTTATCTTTAGATTTTAAAGCCGCTAGATACTCTGAAAACTATAGATTCTCTATTATAGAGGAGGATATATGAAATTAATTAAAGACAAGGTTGCTAAATTGTCCTTTGTCGCACTGCTGGCTACTGTTTCAGCAGCGATGCTTTACACTCCAACTGCATCAGCTCATGGTGAAAAATCGCAAGCCGCTTTCATGCGTATGCGTACTATTCATTGGTTTGACTTAAATTGGTCAAAAGAAGAAGTTGCGGTTAACGATACAATGACTATTTCTGGTAAGTTCTTCGTATTCAGCGGATGGCCAGAAACAGTTGATAAGCCAGAAATATCATTCTTAAATATTGGTATTCCTGGGCCAGTATTTATCCGTGCAGGGTCATGGATAGGCGGTCAATTGGTTCCACGTTCAGTTTCTTTGGAGCTGGGTGAAACTTATGATTTTAAAGTGTTGTTAAAAGCTCGTCGTCCTGGTGACTGGCACGTTCATACTATGTTGAACGTGAAGGGCGGTGGCCCAATTATCGGGCCAGGTAAATGGGTAACTATAACAGGTTCAATGGGTGATTTCGTTAATAATATCACTACATTGACTGGTGAAACTATTAACCTAGAAACTTACAACTTAGAAAATATCTATTTCTGGCATGCTTTCTGGTATGCATTGGGTTTGGCATGGTTGTTCTACTGGGTTCGTAAACCGATGTTTATTCCACGTTCAATCGCTGTTGAAGCAGGTAAAGCTGATTCATTAATTACAGCGACTGACAAAAAAGTTGCAATGGGTTTTGCTGCTGGTACTATCGCTATTGTTGCTATTTCAATGGGCAATACAAATGAACAGTTTCCAGTAACGACACCTTTGCAAGCTGGTTTATTACGTGGTATTAAATCAATTGAAATGCCTGCAACTAGTGTAAATGTTAAAGTTGAAGATGCAACTTATCGTGTACCTGGTCGTGCTATGCAAATGACGCTTACTATTACTAACAATGGCGATTCAGCTGTTCGTTTAGGTGAGTTTAACACTGCTGGTGTACGCTTCTTGGATTCGAGTGTTGCTCAAGATGAAACTGGTTATCCAGATGACTTATTGGCTGAAGAAGGTTTGACTGTTAGCGATAACAGCCCGCTTGCTCCAGGACAATCTAGAACAGTTCAGGTGACAGCTTCTGATGCTGCATGGGAAGTTTACCGTTTAGCTGATTTGATTTATGATCCAGATAGCCGGTTTGCTGGTTTATTGTTCTTCTATGATGAAGCTGGCAATCGTCAATTGATTACAATTGACGCTCCATTGATTCCAACTTTTATCTAATTAAGTAGTTAGCATACAGTTTGAACTGTGGCTGAGTAATATAAGACCCCCGTTAGCTAGATTGTAACGGGGGTTTTTACAGTTATGTCATAAAGTCCGAATAACTCTGGCTTACCATGCTTAAATTCAAAAGTCACTTATCGTGCCAAATTCAAAAATGTGGTTAAGGCATTCATTAATCATGTCTTATGTTAGTTCGCCCACTGTTGCAAAAATATCATCGCGAATATGTTGCACTGCAATTTTTTAAGTTCCCTTCCACTATCTAGACGTTTTTTTACCTCTGATTGTTCTTTGTAGCTCGTAACTACATAACCTGAGCGGGGTCTTTTGTGAATTCCTCAATAAAATTTCGGCGACTTTCGCCGATGCCCGTTACCAAAAATGCCGGCCAGTTGGCGACAAGGCCTCAGAACCGAGCATCGAACTCCTCTTTTGCCACCTTATTTATGTCCTTTGGGTGCTCTCCCACCCGAACCTGATCGAAAGGCTGTGGCGCTTCGTCAAAAAACAAGAGTTTTACAGCACCCACTATGAAGCAATCAGGTGATTAAGAACGGTATCGGCACTTGTATGGCCGGTCTAGATACCTGTGTTTCAAAGATAAAATGCAAACTCTAATGACCATGAATTTCCAGCTGTTTTCTGGAAAAACCGAAAACTTGACTGTTTAAAGTATATACAGATTTTGGGAGCCACTTAACCAAAATAGCAAGTCCTTCCCGCGTTTTCTGACATTATAGATAAACTTGGAAAGACACAGGTACAACGACACTTTGGTCTATGAATATGTTCGGATGTAACCATGAACGCAACAGCGATTAGCGTTAGGGCAGGGTCACCTCATTAAAACACCTGAGCCAAGAATGTCTGTTAAAACGGAATCATCCAAGCCAGCCGCTTTACGGATACGTTTGATGGTCATGCGTTTTTTGGCCTGTTGCATCATGTTTAAAGTCGCATGGCTGATAATGGTGACGTTATGCTTCCTTTACTCCTTCAAAGCATAAGGATTTGGCAAAAAATAACTTCCCGAAATCAGTGATCTTTCGGGATAGCCCTGTAGTTCCAACGGGGTAGGGAACCATCAAACCGGATAGTCATGGTTTTGAGGAAATCTATAGTGCACTTTTTGCCCGTCGGATAGACTCCCGTCAAAATATCAACCGTCACTTTCAGCCCCGTGTTCGTTTTCGCCTTCTCCATGAATTGCTTGGCAATGGCGACCGAATGAAAAACAACGCCTCGCCAAGCCCGCGTAATATGCGGAAACAGCGTATGCGAGCAGCCCGACCACTATCTTAGAAATTGCCAAAATCAATTTAATCTGATTTACCGAAAGGCAGCAGTTAGTCAATGCGGCTGTTGGGCCAAGTGGGTAGTTTTTCCAAGGTGTCTTTCAGCCATGTGCTGGGGTTCAGGCCGTTGAGTTTGGCTGTGCCCAGTAAGGTTTGGATGGCGGCGGCACGGACACCGGCCCGTTCCGAACCCACGAACAGCCAGTTTTTCTTGTTATGCAAAGCTTTATATAACAAGAATTATGCTCAGTCCGTTATTATGCTGAGTAAGTATCGGAAGTCGTCAGCACGCCTGGCTTTCCAGGCTGCTGACTTCACATGATGTTAAAGACCCTCCAGGAACTTTAGAAGGTCATCCGATGGGTGATAGCGCATCTGCCCAATTTCTGGCGGTAGTGCGATCATGGCTAGAGCCCGTTCCTTCATGGATAGATCAGCCTCAATGTAACCGTGTGTGGTCACAGGGCTTTCATGACCCAGCCATAAAGCGATGATGGTGATGTCTACGCCAGCTTGCAGTAAGTGCATGGCCGTTGTATGTCTCAAGGTATGCGGCGTTACGCTCCGACCTTGCAATTGTGGGCATTGGTTCGCCGCCAAATTTACTGCCAGAGCAATCCGTTCGGCTACATTTGAACGAGTCATTGGTAAGCTTCGACGAGTCGGTACCAAAGCTTGTTCCGCCTTCAAATTGGCGAACACCAGCCAGTGCCGTATTTTGGCGGCAGTCTCTTTCCATAGCGGTACAGTCCGTTGTTTGCGACCCTTACCATGCAGGCGCACGGAAGGCGATACGGTTAGTTCAACATCGGCCACCCGGATACCAATCAGCTCCGATACCCGGGTGCCGGTGTTATAAAGCAGTGTTAACAAAATACGATCCCGACAGCCACACCAGGTTTGTTTATCGGGCGCTTCCAGCAAAGCTTGCATTTCCTCGCGCGACAGGAAACTCAGCATAGGCTTTTCAAAGCGCTTCATCGGAATTGCCTGAATCTGCTGGGCCAGCAGCAAGGCTTCCGGGCATTGCAAAGCCACATAATGGACAAAAGCCCGTATAGTCGCTAAACGGGCATTACGTGTTCTGACAGAATTGTGGCGTTCGGATTCAAGGTAAGCCAAGAACTTGAGTATCAAGCGCACATCAAAGTCGATTAGAGCCAGTTTGGCGGGTGGCCTACCTATTTCGCGTTCGGCATAACACAGGAGCATTCGGAAGGTATCACGGTAAGCTGCGATTGTTCTGGGACTCGCATTTTTCTGTTGAATGTAATCGTTCAGTAAAGAAACGCTGGACCAAGGCGGCAAATTCAGCGGGATTAGCCAGCAAACTATTCATGACTGGACCTCCTGCGCGTATCGTTGAAAACGTTCGGCAGCGATGGACATCAATTCCGGAATGCCGGTGTAATACCAGTAGGTGTCGCTAACCCGCGCGTGTCCGACATAAGTTGATAGTGCAAGCACAGCATGGTCAATATCAATGCCCTGTTGGTAAAATCTCAACAGGCTACGCACAATGAAAGTGTGCCGCAAATCGTGCAGTCGGTGATGTACATAATCGCCACGCGGCTTCCAGCCAAGTTGTCGGCAAATCGTCTGTAAGGTATTCAAGATGTTTGCCCGATTCACTGGCTGACCTTCGTCGGACAGGAAAAATCGATTGCAGCTGGGATGCGGTATGATCTGATCACGTAACCGGGCATAGTCGTTTAGCGCATGAGTGGTGCTCGGATGCAGTGGCACCCAGCGACTCTTGAGAAACTTAGCATCATGGATACAAAGTACCCCAGCATCAAGATCAACATCGCCACGAGAAAGCCAGGTCGCTTCTGAAATGCGCAGTCCGCTTGAGGCCAGGAGTCCGAAAATAGTGCGACAGGTGGCGGGGCGTAAACCCTGTCGAGATATTAGATTATCGGTTGCATTGAGGAGTGCAATCAGTTCGACTTCGGTATAGATATGAGGAATAAGCCGTCGGTGGGCCGGGCCAAATAATCCTGATGGGGGAATCTCCGTGGATGGATCAAGTCGCTGGCAGAATCGGGCAAAACCGCGTAAAACTTCAATGCGCCGCGCTCGGGTGATGGGATTGTCCCGTTTTGAATCTTGAGCCCATTGCATAGCAAGGGCCATCGTCAGACAGTATTGATCACCCAGGGCATCAGCAAAGCGGGCGAAGCCTTTAAGAACCGTTTCGTCAATAGCCAGTTTATAACCAAGGCTGTGCCGTTGAACTAAGTACGCCTCAACCCGTAACAGCCAAAAATTAGAGGCGTTCATGAGGAGCTCCCCGGCCAAGGTAACGTCACAGCCCGTAAGCGTTCAAGATCGACTCGGGCATAGGCCTTTGCAGTATCAAGGCTTTGATGCCTCAGCAAGTCTGCAATTTCCTTGATGGACGCGCCCGCCTTTTGTAGGCGGGTCGCGGTGGTTGAGCGTAGAACATGGGTATTGCAAAATTGATTGCGCAGGCCGCAACGAACAAACGCACGATTCATCACGTTACGGATAGCGGGTACGGATAACGGCTGATCAAAAGGGGCCCGATGCCTGACAAACAGGATTCTACTTGATGTCAGTGGCCGGCCTTTAAACAGATAGTGTGCGGTAGCTTGCCCCGTAGATACTGGGAGTGGCAATTGCTGAACGTGTTTATTCTTACTGCTGCTGATGGTTAGCGTTGCGTTGCGCCAGTCCACGGAATCTAGCTTTAAATAGGCCACCTCGTGACCACGTAACCCAATATCCAGCAAGCAACGGGCGATGGCATAATCGCGCATACCGACTGGATCGGCGTGATCGAACACCTTTAAAAAGGCATCGACTTGGGCATCGGATAGTACCTTGGGCAAGGTTGTAGGTGACCAGGACGCAATCTTTGGTATAAAGGCTGACAATGCCGAGACGGGGTGGCCTTGCAAAGCACAGAAACGAAAGTAGCTGCGCAAACTGGCACCAACAACTGCCAGTGATGCGGGTCGCCATTTCAAAGCCATGTGTTGAAAAAAGGCCTCAATATCAACGCCCGAAATTTGCGCGACAACAGGCGCTTCTGAGCAAAACCGATGACTAAGAAACAGACTAACATGCTGGCAACGGTTCACACAGGTCTGCGGTGACATACCGCAAATATTCAACAGGTAATCAGTAAATCGTTCAAGTTCCACTTCTATCGGGCTTTTGGTGATAACTGAATATTGTTGTGGCAAAAAAGTGAGCAAATGCTTTAGCGCGGCCCTATCCATTTTAATGGGGTCACTGGAATTAACGGAATTGGAAGACAACAAAAGCAGATCATCAAGGTAGTGGTGAAAGAGCGCCTGATTAATGCCTTGCAATTCGACACCTTCGGTATTTAGCCAGCAACCGAAATGAATGACACAATTGACATAGCGCTCAATGGTATACCTTGCATAGTGTTGGGCATTTAATGCTTCGACATAGGGGGCGGCAATGCTGCTGAGCGGATTATCGACAAGCGAGTCCAGGTGAGTAAGATCCGCCAGATGGGTTTCAGTAAACATGGTTTTATTCCTGTAGCAATTAAAGAAGCTACAGGAAACCACCAAATTATTATGCTGAGTTAAAATCAGTCATGTGGGGCTGTAAATCGCGCCGTTATGCGGCTTCGCAGTTGACTACAGGCGAACTATGCATAATAACGGACTGAGCATAATTCTTGTTATGCAAAGCTTTGCATAACAAAAAAAACTGGCTGTTCGTGGGTTCGGAGCGGGCGGGTGTCAGTGCCGCCGCCATCCAAACCTTACTGGGCACAGCCAAACTCAACGGCCTGAACCCCAGCACATGGCTGAAAGACACCTTGGAAAAACCACCCACTTGGCCCAACAGCCGCATTGACGAACTGCTGCTTTTCGGTAAATCAGATTAAATTGATTTTGGCAATTTCTAAGATAGTGGTCGGGCTGCTCGCATACGAAAAATCATCGGACTCAAAAAACAGACATGTAGTCTAAGACGGTGTCTATCCTAAAAAGGTAGGCTTAAATGAGTGAAAAAACGCACGGCCATGTCCTGCGCACAAAAAGCGAAAGTGGCGTTGGAGGCGGTGAAAGGCCACAAAACGGTGAACGAGATCGCCCAGGAGTTCGGTCTCCATCCGACGCAAGTCGGTCTTTGGAAAAAGGCGTTGTTGGAAAATGCCGGCCAGCTGTTTGACGTGAAGCGTGGGCCAAAGCCTATTGAACCGCAGGGCGACCCGGAACACCTGTACGCCAAGATAGGCCAGCTCAACATGGAACTGGACGGGCTTAATACACCCACACGGGGACTAGAAAAATCCGGGGCCGGCCACTAAGCCAACGGCAAGGCTGGATCGGTGCCAGTAATGGGCTATCCGTGGCGGCACAGTGCCAATTGGCGGGCATCGCGCAGTCCACTGTCCATGTTGATAAGGCGGCGGTGGATGGCAACGAACGGGTATTGCCAGGCTTGCTGGATGAAGAATATGCCCGGCATCTGTTTTACGGCAGCCAGACCCCCAATACTGTTGACTTAAGCAATAGAACTATTGTATCTAGTTGATATTTAATAACAATAACACCCGCCGAAATGGATAAAAAACATCCCTGCCACTTCTAAGCTTTTACACCCAACTTATCAGCCTGTCACCCGCATTTTGCCAAACGGTTGAAAAGACGAAAGCAGGGCATTTCACCAAAAACCGCAAGCCACCTTTGCCCTGGCCCATCGCCACACGGTTGCATTTGACGGCCAGTGGCCCGCGGTTTGCCGGTGTTGGCATCAGGCCGGGTGAATTTTTCAACCTGTCACAGCGTTTTTCCGGCACGTGACGGATACACTTGGCAAGGCTTATCGGTCTTTGCCTTCGACGGCCCAAAATAGACCCCACCGGCAACGCAAGCGCTGCGCGGGGCGTTTGATCCGGACAACGAGCCCGGCAAACCGGGTAAAGGCCATCATCCACAGGCATTGAGCAACACGGCTCATGATGTGTTCCGACGACTGCCCGTTGGGCGGACAATCTGCCCGACCAATGGCGGCAACGGACGCGGACAGGCCCGCCAATTAATGGCGTTGCCACCGTCAACCTGCTTATGTCCGTTCGACCGGGGTTATCCCGGCTACGCCTTTGTCAAGGCACTGGTGCAACCGCCCGACCGCCATTTTATTATACCCGCAGGGCATAAATACGCTGTCCGGCCCGATCGGCGTTTCCTGCGCTGCAAGCCTTCGTGAAACCGGGTGGAAAGGAAGGGGCCATATGGTTTATGCCCAGCGATGCTTTCAAGCGCGGGCTGGCCAAAGCCGGACGCAAAACCCCGGGACCCATAAAGCCCCGTATTATCCGTCTGGCACATCCAGGCGGCACCGTGCCTGTGCTGTCGGCCCATCTGCCCGGCACCAAAAACTTCCCATCCCCCCGTGTCACCTGTGCCCTGCGGGTATCGGCCTTTATTGTCGTCGTTGGGCTGTTGAAAACCATTACCGGGACGAAAAGGTCGGTTTCGGGGCCGAACGTTTCCACGGCAAAACCGTCACTGGCGTCCAACAAGCGTTGTTCGCCATCCCCATCGTTTGCGTTATCGCCCGCACCATCACCGCACTGCCCGTCCCCCCAGAAGCCGTGGAAACCGGGCAATGCCGCAAAGCCCCGCAACTGAAGAAGCCACCAAATCGGTTGCCCGCGAAGCCGCTTGCCCGCAGCAACCGGCCCTGAACGCGCCTTCACCCTCTTTCAGGAACGCTTGGACGATATCCGGCGGGTCAACGACTACCAACTTAAAACACCCAAGCCGTTAAAACCACGCATTAATAAAGGCGCAGTCAATAAATGGCAGGAAGGGGGCGAAGCACAAAAACGCTACTGGCTGTCTAAAGTCAACAATATTGATCCAAGACTGGTGCGGCGCACGGCTGTTGCTGAGCCGGTTGTTTGCGATGTCCGCCATCTTGCGGGTCGTCTGGGCAGATGGCGGCTAAGCCGGGCGGGTGAAGGGTATGTCCGGTTGGGCACTCTCCATCGCCAAGCGCACCTTCGCTTGGCTCGGGAATTCTAGGCGACTCTCCAAGGATTACGAACGGTTGCCCGATACCGCCGAGGTGTTTGTCAAAATTGCCGAGGTACATTGCCTTTTGCTCAGGAGTGGGTAGGTTTTTAAACGGCTTCTTATGGGACCCCCTGTTCGAAGCCGTCTGCCACACTGACTATTGGTAAGCCTACCGCCATGTCGCGGCAGGCAAAGACAGCGGCCTCACCAACCACATCGGGTGTTTCAACAGCACCCTACGCCACAGGGTCTCCCGTCTAGTCAGTGATTCACTCGCATTTTCCAAAAAATTGGTTAACCACATCGGTGCCATCTGGTATTTTGTCCATCGTTATAATTTGTCCAGACTTGACTTTTGACAAATCATTCCGATTGCGGGGCTACCAAATTTACCTATGTATTAGCCCTTTACTGTCTGTTAAAATCAATTCTAAATAAAATAGCCAATAACCTTTAGTTATTCAAAATAATGAAAAAATACCCCACATTAATATTCATCGCCTTATTAGCGGTTCTTCTATTCTCTCAGCAAAAAATCGTTATGCCTCTAGTTTATGAGGTGATCAAATCTGATTTTTTTCTTGTCGATAGTAAAGACCAAGCAAGCCAACTCCCTATATCAACACATATGACAGACATTGCTTTTGCGAACTGTAATAAATACATAAAATCTAATCTAGAGTCAGACGCATTAGCTATCTTTTCAAACAAACCTCTAAACGCCTGGAGCCTTGGTAACTATCAGTACGTAATCAATGCGGAAGTTGATATTACTCACGGTAAATCAAATACCATCACCAAAAGATACGCTTGTCGAATAACTTACAAAAATGGCGACAATCCAGAAGGAATCGAGGACGTTGACAACTGGACAGTTACAGGATTATCGGGCATTGATGAAATTTAATTTAGCTCTTATGGGTTTCGGATCTAAGCCTGCACAGCCCTCTAGCCAACGTTTCCGGCAAAGGCCAACTGTATCTTCACATAATCCGCTGTCTTGGCTGAATGTTGTTGTTCAGTTGTTATCCTTAGTGATGTGTCAACACCTTTCAGGACACAAAGTTAAGCAGTTTTATACTGCATTTCAAACTTTACAGGAGACAGGTAGCCATTGTTGGAATGGGGTCGTTGTCGATTGTAGAAGACTTCGATGTAGCCGAAGATGGATTTTTTGGCAGCTTCACGGATTGCATAGCAGGGGCACCTCATTAAAAATAACCTTTCTTCCCCGCAGTTTAGGATAATAGCGAAATAAACCACACAGAAAGAAAAAGGGGTGGAGGAAATGGATTTTTTAGATGTTTTTTGCCAACTTGATGACCCGCGCATTGAGCGGAAAAACTGCACCCCCTGTCGGAAATCCTGTTGCTGACCTTATGCGCCGTCATTTGCTGGGCGGAAAGCTGGGGCGACATTGAGATGTTTGGGCGGTCAAAGTTGGTATTTTTACGCCAGTACCTGTCCTATGAATACGGGGTTCCGAGCGACGACACGCTCAGGCGGTTTTTCTGCATCCTTAACACGTCCCGGTTCCAACGCTTTGTTATCCAATGGGTTAATGGTTGGCTGAGCCCTCAAGTGGTGGGCAATCGCCGATACGTCTGGTGCCCACCTTTGCCAGCGAAGTGGGGATCATTCTGAGCCAAGTGAAGACCAGTGAAAAATCCAATACCCTTATATCTTGATTCTGATTCCCCAAAGAGCCAGAATCTCCGAGTGACCATCGGGAGGATGGCGGAGGAGGTCGCTTTTACCCTGAGGCTTATAGCTAATTCAATACAAGCTGATGAGGATTGCCTGTACTTCAAGTAAGCGTAGTCCTTTCTACTACCTTTTTGGCATCATCAATTTATATCGTACTGGCTATAAAGCCTGTCCCAGAGATTGGTCTCCCCGCCATCCACATCCGCCAATGTACCCAGGGGGGCATAAATAGTCCGGACGGTATGCTTAGGTTTCGGGTCTGCATGGATAAGGCCGGACTTGGCGGGTGGTTTCTTAGAACCTGTTCAATATCTCCTACAAGCGTTTAGAATAGCGGGATGAGAAAAACTTACCCCAGTGACATAAGCCGGGAGCAGTTCGAACAGGTCAAAGACCTGCTGGAACCAGCCCGCAAGAAAA
>JAQTQZ010000021.1 GCA_028712695.1 Methylovulum sp.
GGACGTAATCCGGTCGCGTTCTTCTTGGGTAATTTTTTTCCCTTCGTTGTTCTTAAGCCACGCATCAAAGCGGCGCGCGTCTTTGCCCGTTAAAACAGGGGTATCTTTAATGGGTGTAGCCATGCCTAACCTCATTCTTGCCATTTTATCAATGATTTATTTTGCTCCCCAGTATAACAAGCCGTAATAGACAGCAAATAATCACAGGGCTTGAACGGCGCATGGCAGCAGTACGGAACCGGCTAAAGCAATTAAACAATTTGACACCGCAAATACTGGACTTTTTTGTTATGACAAAGGGCACAGCAGGCCGCCGATGCTTTTAGCCCTGGCGGCTAAAATCAGCAACAAAATGTGGAGTTAATAGCCCTTGATTCTATGGTGTTAGACATTGGGCAGCGTAATAATTCCGGCCTGTTCCATAAAAGCTTTACGGCCTTGACGATACTAAAAATAAACGCAGTTAATCCGTTAGAGTCATCAAAAGACAGTGCTGGCATGTATGCCAACCTACGCAAAGGTTGGATATCGGCCGCTGCAATGGTAAGCCAGATAAGACGAACAGGGAGCAAATATCTAAGCAATATTTAAGCTGTTTTTATGGGATTTGGCGGGGCTTTTTGGGGCCAGACAGCAGGGAGGCATTGATCGCTAAGCCATCACCCTTTACCGGTAGGCTTTAGGCTTAACTGCCGTTGTTTATACCACATTATCCCCCATAATCTTTGGCTTTTGTTTTACCCAATGTCATCATGTATCATCACGTGTTAATAACAAAAACCACACCAGCGGGTTTTTCTTGGGCGCTACTGCGGACACTACTAAGCAGGTGTTTGTATTAAAAATAAATAAAATAATATACTTATGAAGATACTTAATGTTCATTTCAAAAACATCAATTCATTGGAAGGTGAAAGCCGTATCGACTTTACCCTGCCGCCTATTTCCGATACGGGTGTTTTTGCAATTACCGGGGCTAACGGTTCTGGTAAGTCGAGTATTTTAGATGCCATCACTTTAGGGTTGTACGGTGAAACATTCCGTTTTGACCGTCCGGCCAGTTTTGTGATGACCAAGCATACCGCCGAGTGTTTTGCAGAAGTTGATTTTGCCTTGTCTGGTGACAGGTACCAGTCCAGCTGGCATGTCCGGCGCACGGATGAGAACCCACTGGCTGAACTGGAGCAGCCGCAGATGCGCTTGGTGCGCCTGCAAGACGGGGTTGCTTTGGCGAGCAATCCGCATCAAGTCTGTGCACTGATCACTGAGCTGACAGGGATGAATTTCCGTAATTTCACCCGTTCAATACTCTTGGCGCAAGGCGATTTCGCGGCCTTCCTTAATGCGCTCGATAGTGAACGCATGGATATTTTGGAAAAAATAATCAATACCGATATTTATGCGGATTCCAAAAAACAGATCACCGAAAAAGCGGATGAGGCGCAACAAAAACTGGCGGACTTAACCACGCAATTGGCAGGTATTAGCTTGTTTGAACCTGAGCAGTTGGATGCCCATCAACACGATTTACAGGATTTCAACGAGCAACATGCCGAATTTCAGGCACGGCAAAAAAAACTGCAACAACAGCAAGTGGCGCTGAACGGGATAGCCGAGTTACAACAGCAATTTGCCCACCAGCAAAATCAAGTGGCGTCAGTTAACGCCCAGTTTGAAAATCTCCAGGGCCAGCTTGAGCAAATCGTTGCAATGCACAAGGCGTTGCAGTTTAAAGACGATGCCTTAGAAGTTAATGATAAAAAACAGGCGATTGCCCAACATGAGGCGGCGCTGGATAATTTTCAGCGTGAGCTTGAACAGCTAAAAGACAGGTTAGGCGGAGCGTCTGCGCCTGAGCAGTTGGCGGGGCAGTCGTTGTCCGCGCAGAAGCAAACGATTGACGGGCTGGCTGCCAAAGTTAATTCACTCCGTACAAGCCAGCAGTCGGAAATGCAATTATGGCAAGCGCTGGGCACGCAGATTAATGACAAAAAAGCGGGTATTGACAGGGTGGCCGGCTGGTTGGCTGAGCATGCTGCGGATGAAGCATTGCTGGATAATTTCCCCGAAACCGGCAAGTTAAAAAGGCTCAGGGCGGAGCGTGTCGAGCTAAGTGCAAATCAGAAAGTTTTTACTAAGAAAACCAAAAAATCGACCGCATCGTTTAAAAATAATAATGCGGCACTTGAGCAAGCCAACAAAAATGTAGTTGAGTTAGGGCAACAGCTGGACGCCGCTGAAAAAGAACTTGAGGCACTGGCCGACGACCATACCTTAGACGAAATTGAAGCGTTAAGGCAAGAGCAACAGGAGCGGGTCAAGGCCTTTCAGGAGCTGCATGATCTTGCGCTTGTACATAATAAACTGACGGATGGCGGGTTCAGCCTGTTTGCTGCATTTAAACGTAAATCCGTAAGGGTAATGCCTGAAACACAACGGTTAACGGCGGAGCTTGAGCGCTTGACTCAGGAAATAAAACGCGAAGAAAACATTAAACGCGCCCTAGACCAGTCCTTAATTTATGAAGCGCTGTTAAAGAAGATGGCGCCTGAACGGGTGCATCTTGTCGATGGTAAGCCTTGCCCATTGTGTGGCTCGTTGCAACATCCTTTTAGCAAGCATCCACCGGCAGTCATGGCGAATTCCGTGAAAGCCGTGAGTGACCAACAGCTAAAAATAAGGACTTTGCAGATTTCAGCCACGCACTTAAGGCAGCAAATCACCGCATCCGAAAAAGCCTCAGAAAACGAACAAAACACGCAAGTGCGGGCACAGCAATTAAAGACGCAGTGGCTATCGCTATGTAACCGTTTGAATGCGGCCAGCCCTGAGCTTGACATCAATAACACGAAATGGATGCTGCACTTGGTGAAAAATGAAGCCGAACAATTGAAAGAAATTGTCGCGTTGCTTGGTAAATATCAAAGCCAACAGGCGCTAATTGTAAAAACTAAGGCGTTGATTGCTAAAAACCAGGCGGATGCACTGCAGTTGCAGGCCAGTGCCGGACAATTGGGTGCGGCTTATGAAGAGCAAACCCAAGAATACAAAGCCAATGCGGATGCCTTAGCTTTATGTGTGCAAGAAGAAAAACAGCTGATAGAAAAAATAACCGCACAATTGGCAACATTGGGCGAAAAAATGCCCGATAAAGGCAAGGAGGATGCATTGTTTGACCGGCTTAACAGCAGGAGGCAAGAATATCAAGGCTATGCGTTGCGGCGCAAAAGTCTGGCTGACGAATTGGTAACCTTGCAAACCAAGCAGGCCGATTGTCAAGCCGAAATAACCCGCTATAACGAGTTGCTTGAGCTATATGGCGACCAATTACAAGGTGCCGAAGGTGTTGGTTTACATTTGGCGCTAATCGAAAAACAGAAATTAATCGCCGATAAGCAACAGTTGCTGGCGCAGCTGAAAAATGAACTGGCCCTGTTGCTACAGACCTTGCAGGAAAAAATTCAGGCCAGTGGTTTTATAAGTGTGGACGAATTGCAACAGCAATTGGAGATGATCGCCAGCCAGCCGGAACTGGAACAGCAAAAAGCACAGTTAGAACAATCTATAGCTGAAAAAACATCGGTGCTAGATAACACCAAGCGGTTGCTGGACGCTGGGTTGGATCGTATTGGCACAGTGCCGGATATTGAGCAACTTGAGCAACAATTGAAAACAGTTGCTGAAAAAAAGGCGATAGTGCACTTTGAAATCGAACGTCTGGAAAAAGTGCTTAAGCAGCAACGCCAGCAGCAGCAGCGCTATGATGCCGTGCAAGCGCAGTTGCAACAACAACAAGCGCTTACTGAAGCGTGTTTGGCAGACGTCGCGTTGCTTGGCGCAGAGCACGGCATGGCATTCCGCCGTCGGGTGCAAACCAAACTGGCCGAGCAGCTGCTGGCACATACCAACGCCATGCTGGAAAAACTCAGTGGCCGTTATTATGTGCGGCAAAGGCCAAGCGAGCAGGGTTTGGCTTTGGAGATTGAAGACACTTACCAAAACAATGTCCGGCGCTTCCCTAAGACTTTGTCAGGGGGCGAGGGTTTTGTGGTCAGTTTGGCGCTTGCTTTAGGGCTTTCTGAAATGGCTAGTAATGGCAGGTCGGTGGATTCGTTGTTTTTGGATGAAGGCTTTGGCAATCTGGATGCCGAAACGCTTTATACCGTCATTAGCACGCTGGAAAGCTTACAAACCCACGGAAAAACGGTCGGGGTCATTTCCCATGTCGAGGCGGTGCAAAAGCGTTTTAAGGCACAATTACAAGTGGTTAAAAAGCCTAACGGCATGGGTGAATTGCGGCAGGTCTCGTAATGCCTTGTGTCCCAGAAGATATTAGCCGCGAGGGCCGTGGCTAAAATGATTCGCAATAGAGGCTATCAATTCAGGCCCTTGGTAAATAAGGCCGGTATAGACTTGTACCAAACTGGCGCCGGCAGCGATTTTTTCTTGGGCATCGGCGGCGCAGGCAATGCCGCCAGCGGCAATAATCGGGCAGCGTCCGTTTAATTCAGCCGCTAAGTTCTGGACTACCGCAGTGGCTTTCGCTTTAACAGGCGCACCACTTAAGCCGCCGGTTTCTTGGGCGAGCGGATGATCCCCCAGCATGTCACGGGCGATGGTGGTATTCGTTGCTATTACGCCGTCAACCGCAAAATCCAACAGCAATTTGGCGATATGGTTGATTTCGTCTGTTGTCAAATCAGGCGCGATTTTTAACACTAAGGGCACATAACGTCCATGCTCTTGGCTTAATTTAAGCTGCTCTTCCTTTAACGCGCTAATAAGTTTTTTAATTTCATCACCTTGCTGCAATTGGCGTAAATTCTGAGTGTTTGGCGAAGAAATGTTGATGGTTATGTAACTGGCCACCGTATACGCTTTACGCAAGCCAAACAAATAATCATCAGCGGCGCTGTCAATCGGCGTATCAAAGTTCTTACCGATATTAACCCCCAAAATACCGGAGTATCGGCTTTGTTTTACCTGTGCAAGCAAATGGTCTATGCCCAAATTATTAAAACCCATGCGGTTAATGATCGCCTGATGATCAGGTAGCCTGAACAAGCGCGGCTTCGGATTGCCCGGTTGCGGGCGGGGCGTGACGGTGCCTATTTCGATAAAGCCAAAGCCTAGAGCGGCGAGCGCATCAATATAATCGCCGTTCTTATCCAATCCCGCCGCCAATCCCACTGGATTTTTAAAAATCATCCCCATCACCGTGACGGGGTTATCTTGCACAGTAGGGTAAATCAGTTTTGCTAATCCGGATTGATGCGCCGCATTCAATAATTTAAGCGTCAATTCATGGGCGGTTTCAGGGTTTAGGGAAAACAGTAGCGGGCGCAATAATGGGTATAAATTCATGATGGCTTGGGTGGGCTTAGTGTGGGCAGGATAATTGATAGGGTTCGGGATTGATTAGGGGGGGGCGCTGCAATACGAGATCAACCAGTAATTGAGCCGAAGCTGGCCCCATAACTAGGCCATTTCTAAAATGCCCCGCGTTAATGCTTAAGTTACTAATGTCAGGGTGGTTGTCAATATAAGGCACGCCTTGGTTAGTGCCTGGCCTTAAACCCGCCCAGTGATGCGTTAGCGGATAATTGTTAAGGGTGGGCAGTAAATTTAACGCGAATGTTTTAAGTTTATCGTAAGCAGCGGACGTGGTGGTTTTATTGAATTCGTCTTGTTCCACGGTGCTGCCTGCGAGGATTTTTCCATCACGGCGCGGGATCAGATAGTGGTCGTTTTCCAGCACTATGCACGGTAATGTGTCCGGTTTTGCATCAAATAGCAACATTTGGCCTTTCACGGGTTTTATTTTAGGTTTATCCCCCGTGATGTTAGAAAAAATCTCCTGAAATAATCGCCCTGTCCATGCGCCGGTAGCAATAATTAGTTGGTTGATTGTGAATTGGCCGCTTGTAGTGCCAATAGCCGTAATACGGCTTTTATCGATTTTTACCGCAGTGAGTTCACAGTGTTCAGACATTGCAACCCCTTTATTTCTAAGATCCTGTATTAATGATTTGACCAAACGCGGGTTGCGGGCTTGGGCAATGCTAGGTAACCAAAGCGGGTTTTCAGGTTGTATGTTCAGGCCACTAAGCTGCGCCTCATTGGCGGGTTGGCATGGGATAGCGTTAGTCGTACACCAATTGACGGCGGTTTTTATGTCTGGATTTTTAGTGATCAGCAAGCCGCAAGGCGTCCATTCAGGGTCTAAGCCAGTATCAGCGAGTAGTTGGGCTGCCAAATTCGGGTATAATATTAAACTTTGTAGGGTTAATTGCGTAATCGCATCGGGTTGGCGCCAAGGATATAACGGCAATAAGATACCGCCGCCTGCCCATGAGGCTTCCTGTCCTAGTCTGTTTTTTTCAATAATATTGACGGTTGCGCCCGCGTTGAAGAATGCCCTGGCCGTCAGAAGGCCGATAATGCCGCCACCAATAATCGTAATGTCAGGTGTTGTTGTCATGAAGATTTGGACTGTTTCTTGGATAGGTTGTAATTGTTGCCGCATAGTATAACTTACCCCTGTGTTGAAAAGTGCAAGGGGTGAAAACAGCGGGCGGTGCCGATGAATTAAACCAAACTTATAAAATGGCCCATTTGCTAATGGGACAGCTTTTGTTAAAGACATTAATGTTATCTTGCGTTGTTGTTTTTTATACACATTGCACAACGTGACTAAAATTTTTTATGTTACTTATTGATAAAAAAGGAATAATTGCTTTTTCTAAAATAGTATTAAAACTTGTGGTGGATTAGATTTACTGCTAATATCGCCGTCGTGGGACTCGCTTTGTTGTATAAAAGCAAAACTTGTAAAATAACAACCTCATAAGGGGAAGCCGATGATCAATAAAAAGAACACAGTCTGGGGCATTGCCGCAGCAACATTAACAATCGCGGGTGCCCTGGCTGCACCACAAGCTGTCGCTCAAACAAAAGCAGAGCGTATGGCAGAAGCCGCAAATAATAAAGTTGAAGCATTGGAAGCCCAACTTCAAGCGATGCAGTACGAACTGCAATCGTTAAAAGCAGAAACAAACCGTCCTGTGGACTCTGCTAAAGTACAAGAATTGGATCAATGGATGGCGTCGGTTAAATCGGCTCCTGTCCAGACAAAAGTTGTGCACGATAATATGGTCTTCTTCCGTGGCGGTTATGCCCACAATGATCAGGTTAGAAACGATCTTTTGACAGGTAATCAATTTGCTGGAAACGTATTGGGCGGCGGCAAAACTGATAATGATGGTTGGTATACAGGCGCCGGTTTCGATTATGGTTTGACCGATGATGTTTGGGGTATGATGAACAATACCGAAGTCATGGCTGAATTGATGTTCGAGTACAAGAATTTTGGAAAGAAAAAATTTGACAACGCTCCTGCGACTGGGCTAAAGGGCAATGCTGGATCTAACAGCCCTGCGTGTACGCTTATTAACTTGGCGGCGAATGGCGGTGCTACCGGTGGTACCCCAGTACCAAATGCAGCAGGCACAGCAGGCTGTAATAATGTAACAGTCACCCAATTCACGTTATCTGCCGCACCAAAATTTAAATTCATGAAAGGCAGCAAATTCAGACCATGGATTATTCCTGTTGGTTTGGCCATTCATGTTATCAGCCCGCCATCTAACGGTGTAACGGTATTAAACCCAGGTGCGATGTTTGCTGCTGGCGCCGAGTATCAAATCTGGAAAGAAATTAAAGTGGGTATGGATGCGCGTTACCATTGGACAGGTTACGATGCAGATGGTGTTAACACCAACGGCCTTACAGCGGGTGGTTATCTCGGTATTGGCTTCTAAGCTAAACGCTTAAGCTTAAGCTGAAAGGACGAGGGAGGGCTAACACCCCTCCCTTTTTTGTGCCTGGCTATTGTGCGGGTGCTATACTTGGTGCCAAATATAGTTATAAGGTAAGCATAATGAAAATCTCAGCCGATATTAAACCTGTCAGTTATTTAAAATTACACTCTGCGGATTTATTAAACCAGATCAATGAAACGCATAGGCCGGTCATCATTACCCAAAATGGCGAGCCGAAAGCAGTTATGCAAGATACTGAAAGTTATGAGGCTATGAGAAATGCGCTAGGTTTGTTGAAGCTTATAGCCCAGACGGAAGAAGATATTAGCAATGGCCATATCGTATCTCAAGCGCAAGTTTTTGATAAATTAGAACGGTTGTTGGCCAGTCAATGAATAAGCTGCTTCAGGTTCATTGGAGTAAAACAGCGGAACAGGATTTGTTGGCGATTATCTCATTTATTCATAATGCCAGCCCCCACGCTGCGGTTAAGGCTTTTAGTGGAATCAAAGATAAAACCGCCGACTTGCTGCTGCTCCCTGAGGGGGGGCGGGTTGTGCCTGAGCTGCTAGCTCAAGGTATAGCCCATCACAGAGAGCTTATTATTGCGCCTTGGCGTGTCATCTACAGGATGTCCTCCGGTACTATTTTCGTTTTAGCAGTCATAGATTCTCGCCGCAATGTGGAAGACGTTTTGTTAGAGCGTTTAATTCGAACAAACTTATGAAAAATCTTTACCCTGAAATCCAGCCTTATCATACTTTTTTCCTTGAAACGGATAGCAGCCATTCGGTGTATGTCGAGCAAAGCGGCAATCCTGAAGGCTTTCCCGCTGTTTTTCTACACGGCGGGCCGTGTTCCGGTACTAGACCAGATCACCGACGGTTCTTCAATCCTGAACTTTATCGCATTATTTTATTTGATCAGCGTGGTTGCGGTCAGTCGTCACCTTTTGGTGAGCTGGAGAATAATACCACGCAGGACTTGATTGATGACATGGAAAGCATTCGACAAAGGTTGGGTATAACGCGCTGGCTAGTGTTTGGTGGTTCATGGGGTGGGGCATTGGCGTTATTGTATGCCCAGCAACACGCTGATTGCGTTAGCGTCCTGATTATTCGTGCCGTATTTTTAGCGCGGCGGCAAGATATGGATTGGTTTGCCAAGGATGGGGCAGGGCGCATTTATCCTGAACAATGGCAGCGGTTGGTCGATAGTGTCCATCACCATTATCAAGAAAACCTTATTGAAGGGCTTTGTGCGGCGTTATGGGGCGAAGACGAAATTGCCAAACGCCGCGTCACCAAGGAATGGCTGGCTTGGGGGGCACAGGTGGCGTTAGGGAGCGCCTATCAACCAGGCCTACAAAATGAGCATGTCACCGAGAGAATGGTCACGCAGGCGCGAATGGAGCTGCATTATGCTAGACACCATTATTTTATTACCGAAAATCAGATTTTGGAAAATTGTGCACGGCTAAATAATATTCCGACCGTGATTATTCACGGGCGCCAGGATTTTCTTTGTCCGCTGGAAGCTGGCATGAAACTGCATCTGGCTTTGCCTGATGCCGACTATATTGTGTTACCTAATGCGGGGCATATCGCTCACGGCGAAGAAATGATCGGCGCGTTGGTTTGTGCAACCGACCGGTTTGCTACCTTACAGCAAAAGCGGGACGACAGATGATCCAGCTAGCAGGTGAGGAAGGCATAGCATTGCCAAAAAAACGTTTGGTCATTGCCATGACGGGGGCGACCGGTGCGGTTTACGGCGTAAGAATGTTGCAGGTGCTTCAAGCTCAAGAACAATGGGAGTCGCATCTGGTGATTTCTGCTGCAGGTCTGGTGAACTTGAAATACGAAATGGACATGCAGCGGGCGGAATTATATGCACTCGCCGATAGGACTTATGGCATCAATGACATTGCCGCCGCCATTGCCAGCGGCTCGTTCAAAACCGAAGGCATGATTATTGCGCCCTGTTCAATGAAAACATTGGCGGCTGTGGCGCATGGCTTTGGTGACAACCTGATATCCCGTGCTGCCGATGTTGCTCTGAAAGAACGGCGTAAAGTGGTGGTTATGCCGCGCGAAACCCCGCTTAATCTCGCCCATATCCGTAATATGGGCAGTGTGACGGAAATGGGCGGTATTATTTTTCCACCGATGCCGGCTTTTTATAGCAAATCAGATTCCGTAGCAGCCTTGGTTGACGAAGGTGTCGGGCGTGTTCTGGATATGTTCGGTGTTGATGTGGACGGTTTGTATAAGCCTTGGAATGGTTTGTGACGGTGCACTTTAATTTAAAAACGCACGGTATGTTCGAAAAATTATTACCCGCTGTTAATAAGTACCTCATTTGGTTGTTGGCCGGTGTTTTTGCCTTGCGCGTCGCTTATCTTTCCGTCAATGGCCTTGATTTGATTGGCGACGAAAGCTACTACTGGGATTGGTCACGTCGGCCTGATTGGTGTTATTACAGCAAGCCGCCCATGGTGGCTTGGCTGATTGGCGTTTTTACCTTTATGGGGGGGGGCGATTACGCGGCGGTGGTGCGATTACCCGCTGTAGCGCTGGGCATGGTTTTTTTAGGCTATTTTTATGCGACGGCAAGGGCGTTTTATTCAGCACAGGCTGCCGCATTAGCCTTATTGTTGATTTTGGCTACGCCATTTAATGTGCTGGCCAATTTTATCATGACCATCGACCCGCCCCTGTATTGCTTCTGGATGATGAGTCTGTACTACTTGCGCAAAGCGTTGTTTGACAACTGCCAAAGCGCTTGGTTTTGGGCAGGATTAGCAACAGGAGCGGCCTTGCTAAGCAAGCAAGTCGCCTTAATTATTCCGCTTATGTTGGTTTGTTTTTTGTTGTTGAATCAGTCTCGGCACAAGATATTTAAACGGGAGTTTTGGTTTTATTTGCTCCCTGTCATGGTTAGTATGGTTCCTATTTTATTGTGGAACCAACAACATGATTGGGTGATGTTCGGCCATAGCAAGGGACATTTTGGCATCAAGGAGTCGGCTACGTTGGTGAAACAGTTGGGGCAAGCGGGCGAATTTCTGTTGTTTCAAGTGCTACTGGTTTCGCCGGTGATTTTTGTTTTGACCCTCATCATGGGCTTTAAGGCAACGGCCCGCTTTACCCAGCTAAGTCAGGAAGAACAATTCCTGATACTGATGGGGCCAATCTTATTGGTAGGCATATTGGCGCTGAGTTTTGTGCAAAAAGTACAGGGTAATTGGCCGATGCCTTTCTATTTTAGTGCATTCATTTTATTAAGCGGGCAATGGGTTGCGGGTGCTTGGAAAAAATGGCTTAAGACAGGATTGCTTATTGGTTATTTAATGGTGTCGCTCACTTATGCCTTGCCGCTGTTAATCCAAGTTTTTAACTTACATAACACCGTGGTTGACCCAACATACCGGTTCAGGCATTGGCGCGAACTGGCGGCAGCCATTGATTTGGAGCGGCAAAAAATCTTGTCGTCTGCTCAGCGTACCTTTGTTGTGGCATTAGGGCATCGCTATTTGGCTAGCCAGCTTGCTTTTTACCTTCCCGACCATCCTAACATTTACCGTTATGAGGAAAGCGGGAAAATAGAATCCCAATACGAAGTGTGGCCTGGCCCTGTTGAATACAGGGGGAATACGGCTTTTATTGTGAGTGAATATGACACAGCGGGTGTTTCTAATGTCCTAAAATCCGCGTTTCAGCACTTCCGTCAAGTCGCTGTCATAGATAATCCGATGGCTAAAAATAGCCATTACTATTTGTTCATTGGTGAAAACCTTAAGTTTTGGCCGCCAAAAATAACCCAGGAAAGTGAATGATAGAGATGAAATTAGAACGTCTTTGGCGTGAATTAGCCATTCTTTTGTTCTTGGTCTGCTTAACCACACCTTTTTTTTGGTTTACTGATCTTGACCTGCAAGCGGCGGCCTTGTTTTATCAGCCTAGTGATGAAAATGATGCGTGGCCTTGGCAGCACTGGTGGTTGTGGCAGATATTGTTCCGTTATGCCGATGTGTTTATTAGGACTGTAGCTATTGGGGCGTTAGTAATTGCGCTATTAGGTTGTTTTTTACCCAAATTAAAGCCTGTAAAACGTCCTGCGCTTTATCTTTTTTTAGTGATTATTGTAGGGCCGGGATTGGTTGTCAATCTGGTTTTTAAGGATCATTGGGGGCGTCCTAGACCTGTCCATGTCACTGAATTTGGTGGTCAGTACTCTTATATTCCACCGCTAGAAATAGGTGATACCGGTGAAAAGTCGTTTCCTTGCGGGCATTGTTCAGTGAGCTACGTTTTTTTTGCGCTGTATTTTTTATCACGCAAACGCAAGCCGTTTTATTTTCTCTTAACGATGATGCTTGCCTTGCTGATGGGTTTGGCCCGTATGTCGGCAGGCGGGCATTTTATTTCAGATATTTTATGGTCAGGTTATTTGGTGTTTTTTGTCTCTTGGCTTGTTTATTATGGTTGGTATGACCGCAATCCCGCTTAAACCGATTATTTAAATCTGCGGTTGTTTTGCACCAGTTGAGTTAATAATGACCTTATCGCCAACAGTCAATGTGCCGCATTGGTCATGCAGCGCATTTTGCCCAAAATAAACTTTATTTTGCCATTTTCTAAGCCGGTTAAGCGTTGTTAATGGCTCTTTGCCAACCTTGGCTGTTGCGGGATCGATAGTCGGGATTGAACACCGTGAACAGGGTTTGGGCAATCTAAAATTAATCTCGCCAATCTTGATTTCGCGCCAACTGTCCTCGGCATAGGCTGGACAACCGGAGATAACCAAATTAGGCCGGAAACGGGACATTGGTAAATCCAGCCGCATTTCATTATTCAGTGAAGCCAGGGAGTTTTCTGAAATGATAAGAAAGGGAAAACCATCGGCAAAGGCAACCTGGTCGCCGGTGGTGCTGTAATTAGGATCAACAGGGCGAATTGTTTCATCTGGCAGGTAAACCAAACGGCAGTCTTGTGCCAGAAAATCACTTAGCCATTCATTTGCCTGTTTTGATACGCTTTTAGCGACACATTGATCATGCCAGATAGTGCTGGTTATGAGGTTGCCATCACTAGGCATTAAGGGGAGTGACAGGTTTTCCAATCCTTGGGTGGATAATATTAACTGGTCTTTTGTCAGTGCCGTTGTGATTAACGCCATCGCCGGTAACCGCCGCTGACTAAGAAATTGCCCCGCATTGTCAATAAGCATCCATTTCCTGTCATACATAAGGCCTGTTGCGGTGACCGGCCAGCTATTGACGTTAATGCCCGCTAGTGACTTGATCGGGTAAATTGTTATTGCGTTTAATGTGAAATTTATCATTTATTTAAAGACTAATTTACTTTGTGTTGACAGTAAATAATCTCCTAATTCATTGTTAAATTGGTTAAATTTTATGCCGTATTCGTAATGGGCCAAGGGCGCAATACGGGCAACACTGGATTTTATTACAAAAGTTTTGCCAGAATAAAAACACAAAGTCAGGGTGAGTTTTTGATTAATACTGAGTTTTTTATCCGTTGCAATCAATACGCCTTTGCTGGTAATGTCGAGCAATTTAACACTAACGGTTTTGCCAAAGCTAAACAGGCCGAGGTCACTGATATAGGCGGCAATATCTTGACGGACACATCGGGTTGCAACGCGCTGATTTTTTATTACACTTTCGGAACTCGGTTTAATGTTCTTGGTAGGTTTCATCATAAAATTTAATCGAGGTCATATATTAAGGTCACGTCCTAAGTATTGATGGTAAGTGAATAAATTTCAAATAGAAAATTAAGTTTTTTAAATTAAAAATTATTTAATCCGCTAGAATTAAACTATGTAAAATTTTTACAACTAGAAAAATAATGTGTCCAATTAAGCTTTACATTCAGCTAATCATTCAATTTTTTATCATTGTGCAGGTGGGCAGTGTTAACGCGGCTAAGACTAAACAAGCCGTAACTATCGCTTATTTAACCCAAGAGCGGGCCGCACTGCCTGTGTTATCTAATTTAGATCCTGTTATTAAAGATAAAGGTCTGTTAGGTGCGGAGCTTGCCATCAGCGATAACAACACTACGGGCCAGTTTACAGGCCAGCAATTCGTACTGAAAAAATTCATTGTGCCGCTTGATGGCTCTGTGCTTGATGTCTTTAATAAAGCTATTGCTGATAAATTTAATTATGTTGTTAGTTTGCTGCCGGCCGAACAAATGCTAGGCATCGCTGATTTACCTGCTGCCCAAAAAATGATTTTATTTGATGCGGCAACCACTGATGATGCGTTACGTAACGAACAATGCCGCGCTAACATTTTGCATATTTTGCCCAGCCGTGCCATGCGTGCCGATGCACTCGCGCAATACATGATGAAAAAACGCTGGACTAAATGGCTTTTAGTCGTAGGTACGCAACCCGAAGACCAGTTGTTTGCCGAAGCAGTCAAACGCTCGGCCAAACGCTTTAATATGTCGCTAGTCGCCGAAAAAAGGTGGGAACACACCTATGATGCACGGCGTACTGCACAATCAGATGTCGCGGTATTCAGCCAGCTTGATGACGATTATGATGTGTTAGTCGTGGCGGATGAGCAGGGCGAGTTTGGCGAGTATCTGGATTACCGCACATGGCTGCCCAGACCGGTTATTGGTACCCAAGGCCTGATTGCGACGGCGTGGCACCGCACCCATGAACAATGGGGGGCGGTGCAAATTCAAAACCGCTTTAAAGAACAAGCTGGCCGGTGGATGGAAGAACAGGACTATGCCGCTTATTTGGCAGTGAGGGCTATTGGTGAGGCGGCAATCCGTACGCAATCCAATGAGTTAAAGCCCGTTAAAGCGTACCTGATCAGCGAAAAATTTGCTTTACAAGGTTATAAAGGTGCCCCTTTATCCTTTCGGGCATGGAACGGACAATTGCGCCAGCCCGTGTTGCTTGCGGCTCCACGCTCTTTAGTGGCGGTCGCACCTATAGAAGGTTTTTTACATCCCAAGACTGAACTTGACACGCTAGGCTATGACCAACCTGAAGCGCATTGCCAATGGAGTAAATAATGTTTAAAAATAATATCATCACACCGTTGTTGCTAGCATTGACGGTAACCGCACACGCCGAGACGGTGTTTGTCACCTTAGAAAAAGATAATGCGTTGGCTGTAGTCGATCCTATTGCCGGTAAGTTAATCAAAACTGTATCCATAGGTCAGCGGCCGCGAGGGATTGCGATTAGCCCTGATAATAAATTTCTTTACGTTGCGACCAGTGATGACAACACCATAAAAATAATTGCTGCGGATACGCTGAAAGAAGTAGGGAAGCTGCCTTCGGGCGAAGACCCTGAAACCTTCGCGCTCAATCCGGCAGGCGACATGCTTTATGTCTCAAATGAAGACGATAGCTTGGTCACGGTCATCGACATTGCTAAACAAAAAGTGATCAAACAAATCAAGGTGGGTGTAGAACCCGAAGGGATTACCGTCAGTCCAGATAATCGTTGGCTTATTAGTGCGTCTGAAACTACGAATATGCTGCATTGGATTGACGCGAAAACCAATGCCATTGTCGAAAATACGTTAGTTGACCCGCGTCCGCGTGCGGTAAGTTTTACGGCGGATAGCCAGCAGTTGTGGATGACTTCCGAAATGGCCGGTACATTGATGGTGATCGATGTTAAAACTAAACAGCCCATTAAAACTGTCAGTTTCAATGTCACTGGCGTAACCGCCGATAAAATCCAACCGGTCGGTGTGGTCATTGATAAAGAAAGGCAACGGGCTTACATCGCTTTAGGGCCTGCTAATCGGGTGGCTGTTGTGAACGCGCAAACCTATGAAGTTGAAAATGTACTATTGGTTGGCTCGCGAGTTTGGAACTTGGCTTTTTCGCCGGATGAAAAGCGTTTATATACCACTAATGGCGTCAGTAATGACATGTCCATTGTTGATTTAGAAAGCCAAACCGTGACTAAGTCGGTCGGTGTTGGCAGCTATCCTTGGGGCGTCGCCGTAAAACCATGAACGGACCTGTCGCTTTGTCAGTTGAGGACTTAACCTTTTCATACGGTGGTAAAAAAGCCTTGAATGGTGTTAATTTTAAAATACGCACCGGTGAATGCACGCTGCTCTTAGGGCCTAATGGCGCAGGCAAAAGCACGTTGTTTTCTTTGATTACCCGGTTATACGACACCCGCGATGGCCATATTGAGTTATGTGGTTTTGATGTTAAACAACAGACCCGTAAGGCGTTGGCAAATTTGGGCATTGTGTTTCAGCAAACCACCTTGGATATGGATTTGACTATCTTGCAAAATTTGCATTATCACGCCGCATTGCATGGCATGGGTGGTAAGTTTGCTAAACAGCGGATTCAGGAAGAATTAGAGCGTTTAAGTCTATATGAGCGGCGAGGGGAAAAAGTGCGCCAGCTTAACGGCGGTCATAAACGGCGGGTCGAAATTGCCCGTGCCTTGCTCCACAAGCCCGCTTTGTTGCTGCTTGATGAGCCTACGGTGGGGTTGGATATGCCTAGCCGTCAAGCCATAGTTGAGTACGTGCACCAGTTGGCCAGTTCAAAACAGTTGGCGGTGTTATGGGCTAGCCACTTGATTGATGAGGTTTATCCAGATGACCACGTCATTGTCTTGCATAAAGGTCAAGTTAAGGCGAACGGAACTGTTGACGGGGTCTTAAAAGCCACTGGCACTGTGCATATAAAAGACGCTTTTTACAGCCTAACGCAAGGGGAGCGCGCGTGAATATCATCCATTTTTGGCGGGCTTTATGGGGGATTGTGGGACGCGAGCTATGGCGCTTTGTCACCCAACGCGAGCGTTTCATCTCTGCATTAGTCAGGCCACTAGTTTGGCTATTTGTTTTTGCCGCTGGGTTTCGGGCAGCTTTAGGGCTTGCTATCGCGCCCCCCTACGAAACTTATATCTTATATGAAGTGTACATCACCCCCGGCCTATGCGGGATGATACAGCTATTTAATGGTATGCAGAGCTCGTTATCGATGGTTTATGATCGGGAAATGGGTAGTATGCGGATATTGTTGGTGTGCCCATTACCGCGCTGGTTTTTATTGCTGAGTAAGTTGCTGGCGGGGACAGGTGTTTCTGTTTTACAGGTGTATGTGTTTTTGGCAATTGCTTGGTTTTATGATATCCAGGCACCGTGGCAAGGTTATTTATGGCTTTTGCCAGCCTTGATTCTATCCGGCTTGATGCTGGGTGCATTAGGCTTATTGCTGTCGTCATTTATTAAACAATTGGAAAATTTTGCCGGGGTGATGAATTTTGTCATTTTCCCGATGTTTTTTATGTCAACGGCTTTGTATCCTCTATGGAAACTGAAAGAATCCAGTGTGCTACTGCATAATTTGGCGCAATACAATCCTTTTTCACAGGCTGTGGAATTGGTCCGCTTTGCTCTCTATGGGCAATTTAACCAATACGCGTTCATTTATACCCTGACCGCTTTCGTTATTTTTATGACGGTTGCCGTCATAGGATATAACCCATCAAGAGGCATGATGATCAAAAAGGTTGGAACCTAGGTCATCATGATTGAAAATTTTTGTGAAAATAAAAACAATTCGGTGGGCAATTGAAGCATTCTTTTTTTCTCGTCATTCCAAAGCAAACGCATAATCCGCAACGGATCAAGGAGTTTGAAGAGAGTATCCTCAAACAATGGATTTCTCAGTTGCCTATCGCTAATGCGGCGTTAGCTTCGCGCCTGATTTATGATTTTATTTTGGAATTTAATGGCTTGAGGATGTCTGCCCAGCTAAGGCTTGAGGTGCTTGAACTGTTAAGGCCAAGTTTCCTTGTTATTGAAGATTATCTGCGGTCAAGGCTCGTAAAATCGGGATTCCCAAAAGATAGCAATGACCAGAAGGCATTGAAGTTATTAGTTGCATTGCAACGGCAAGTTACAATTGGCTATTGGATAGCACTTAAAGAAATAACAGATCATGATGTGGGGTGGTTTCAAGGCAAGATCGCAGCGTTATCAATTCACCGTAGCATCAAAGGGCTAAGCGATATTGTTATTAGTTATTTTATTATGGGGATGCCTATACCTGACTGGATATGGATGGATTTGCATTCGCTTTATAAACTTAGCGTAAAAATAAAAAAAAATAACACACAAGTACCTCTAAATGATCTGGTCCAGAATCATAAAACCACCAGTACGCCAGAAGAGTGTTATCTGCAAGTTATCTTGCTCAGTCTTGCCGATCCAACGGGGTTGATGCAAAAAGAAATTAAGCTGGTCTATGATTTTATAGAATCAATAAGCGCATTGGTTAGCCTTAAATCAAAACCTGTTGCTAATCAGGCCCTACAATGCCTTATTTTGGTTGGTGACGACAAACCACCTTATTTTGAAACGCTAACGAATCCAGTAGAGAAAGGCGCTGATGAATTTCCTGCGGCTGTTTTATATATTGATTTCACTCAACTCTACCAAGCATTTGATCAAGGGAAAATTCCTTTTAATGCCACTCAAGCAAGATTTAGCAGGATGAGGTCAGTAGAAAACAGGGATGATAAAATAACAACAGAATTGCTTGATTATCTTGAACAAAGGTGGGAGGGCATTGAACTGAAGAGTTCGCCACTTTTTAGTGACAGGTTGGATAGGTTATTTGCTATAGGATTAATGCCTCTCTTTAAGTTACAAGAGCAAGAAAATACCCCGGCTGGAGATGATTGCCTGGAGTTTCTTGGCCATTCCGTATCGGCCCAGTTGCTATCTTGTGTATTTAAGCAGTCGGGTGTTTTGTCAGTAGGCAGTTTAGTGAGTTTCAGGAAAGTTGACGGCCCTGGGCACATGCGGATACTAGGTGTTGTTAACAAGCTTGTTGTTGATAAGGAAATTGGTAAGATAAGTTTTGGGTTACAATTTCTGGCAGACCAGCTTATCTCGGCCACTTATCTGGATAGCCACAGTCGACCTTACGATCATCCTAAAAACGCACTGTTATATCATTGTAAAGAACGAAAAAGTAAAAGCTATATCATAGTGGATTCTTTCCTTTTAAAGGAAGATGAGGTTATCCGGCTCTTTATAGAGCAAGGGGAGATTTCTATCATGTTGAAAAAAAAGAAAAATATTGGGCTAGGGTATTGGCAGTTTGAATGTATGAAAGTTACTAGCTCAAAAATGTAATATCATTATTGAAATTGCAGGTTATCTGCATAAATTACTTGAAAAGATTTTTCATCGTGGTAAGTTGGTAAATCAAGTGTTTTTTGTCAGTCGATCGACGAGCGGAACAGAAGTTTCCCGAATTAAAAAATCATTTATCTTGATTCCATTTGTAAACATTTATAATGTCTCAAGTGAACTTTAATAACTATAATAAAATTAAACTATTGTGAGGATAAGAAATGAGTAACGAAGAAAATTCAAAGCAAGCCCTAGATTCAAAAAAAGAATCGGCTATCAATTTAATGGCGTCAATACTGCAATTAAAAGATAAAAATCCAAAAGTTTTTTTCGGGGCTATTAGTGGTTTGGTGCTTGTGGTGCTTATCATGATAATGAGCGGTGGGGATTCGACCCCTGTATCAAAAGCAGCAATCAAAAATATTGAAGTAGGGCAACGATATGTTTTAAAAAGTGCCAATGCTTATGATCCTGCAGCGACCGTCCGCTTAGTCTCAACCCCTGGCGCAATAGCGGCATACGACGATACCGAAGAAGCTGACAGAAGCGGGGCTTGCCAGCATATGCCGCAAGGCACTCAAGTAACGGCTATGGATTTTTCGGATGCGTATGGTAAGAAAAACGCCTACGTAAAAGTCAAAATAGAAGAAGGCGAGTGCAAAGGAAATGAAGGGTGGGCTTTAGCAATTGATGTCCAATAAAAATAAATTGACAAACAAGAAAAGATCTATATAATAAGCAAGATAAATTCAAGTGCGGGAATAGCTCAGTGGTAGAGCACAACCTTGCCAAGGTTGGGGTCGCGAGTTCGAATCTCGTTTCCCGCTCCAATAAATTCAAAAAGCCGCGAATAACGCGGCTTTTTTATTTCAAGTTTTTGGCTGCGTAGCAAAATGGTTATGCAGTGGCCTGCAAAGCCATCTACGCCGGTTCGATTCCGGCCGCAGCCTCCACTAGAAGATACAAACAGACCCAACGAAGTACATAAACCCGCAAGCTATAAGGCTTAGCGGGTTTTTTATTGTCCAACGAAGTGCAACAAAATCCATTTACATGCACATCTAAACAGGTATAACATTTGGTATAACAGCTCACCACCACAAATGAGTTATACCAATGCCACTATCAGACACCGCTTGCAAGAACGCACATAAATACGCCAAAGCCGCAACAGACAAGGCTTTTACCCTGTTTGACGATAAAGGGCTTCATCTACTTGTCAAGCCATTGAAGGATAGTTGGGCAAAATGGTGGCGACTCAAATATCGCTTCAATGGAAAAGATTGTTTGCTGTCATTGGGCATTTATCCCGAAATTAGTTTGCAGCAAGCGAGGCAAGAGCACGAAAAAAATCCGTAAGCAGATAACCAGCGGGATCAACCCAAGTGAAAACCGGAAAGCCGTTAAGTCATCGAAAGCCAATAGTGCGGAAAATAGCTTTGAAATAATCGCCAGAGAGTGGAGCGGCAAAAAGGTCAATGATTGGGAAGATAAAAACAACTGTTTAAAGGCAACCGAGAGTCGAAACAGGCCAATGCGGAGGTCGGCTCTGAGCGGGCAAGAAAACTAGCGGGGATGTCCAGGCACACGGGCACGCAGATCGGACAACTGCGCCTCCAGTTCATGGATACGCTCAAGCAAGGTTAATGCTAACGCTAGTCCTTGGGTGTCCAAATCGAAATCCCTGCGCAAACGGCAGGCAGTTCTGGCGGCAACCAAACAGTCGGCATGAAATGCCTGTTCAGCAGCTTTTGGGTCAATCGGTACAAAAATACCATAATCGACCAGTTCCAAAAGGTCTGCCTTGGGCAGGCCGGATAGCGCGCTAAGATCAGCCAGCGATAATTGGTAGTGTTGGTCTAGCCAACGTACTTCAGTTAATTCAACTTTCATGATGCCCCTCTTGTTCGAAATGGCCGCGTGGATTAAACGCTGAACCTTCAGCAAGTTGCTTATAAAGTTGGCGTTCACGTTCACTAATCACGCTTGGAACGGCGATCTGGACTATTGCGAACAGGTCGCCTTCTCCGGTGTGCGGTTTGGGCAAACCGCGTTTTGGTAGGCGTAAATGTTGGCCTGCATGCGTCCCCGCAGGAATTTTTAGTCGTACTGAGCCACCCGGCGTAGGTACTTCTATGGTGGCACCTAGCACTGCCTCCCAAGGTGCAACTGGCAAATCCAGATATAAATCGTGGCCGCTGGGCCGGTACAATGAGTGGGGGCGCAGCACAATATTGATGTATAAATCGCCCGGTGGGCCACCGTTAAAGCCTTTCCCTCCCTTGCCTGGCACGCGCAACCTTTGTCCGTCTGTGGCACCTTTAGGAATACGAGTCTTAAAGGTGTGCGGTACTCGACGCGCAAACCCATTTTCGTCGTATTCCGGCATGTTCAGGTCGAGTTCCACCTCAGCCCCACTGTAAGCCTCTTCTAGCGATATGTGTACGGTAACTTCATAGTCTTGGCCTGGTATCGGTATTTTGCGGCTATCGCGTTTTGTATGCTGTTGTTTGCCGCGCAAACCGGCAAACAAGTCAGATAAGTCAATGTCGTCGAATGAAAAGTGTGTCTCGCTGTATTGCTGTTGCCAATCGGGTGGTGGTTTGAATTCTTGACCGGATTGATAACGGCCCAGTTGGTCATAAGCGGCACGCTTCTCAGGATCTTTAAGGGTTTTATAAGCTTCCGAAATCTCTTTGAATTTTTCTTCAGCATCAGGTTCTTTGGAAACGTCAGGATGATATTTGTGCGCGAGTTTGCGATAAGCGGCTTTAATTTCCGCTGCACTGGCGTTTCGGGCGATGCCGAAAATACTGTAGTAGTCCTTATATTTCATGAAGCGTCTCGTGGCTTTATTATGGTTTTACCCGTTCCAAACGTGATTTAAAAGGCTATGCGACCCGATTACGACCCCTTCGATAGGGGTTCAGGGCTATATAACTTCGGTTTTTGAGTTGTACGCCCTACGAACCACTTGCGATATTTTTAAAACACGCTCTTAGTTGGATAAGAAAAAACAATGCTGGGTTAGCCCCACGGCTGATGATGGCTGCATAAAATATAGTCAAAACTACTTATAATCCAAGGAAAAGACGGGGTGGGCTAGGGTGGCGGTCCACCTCGTCTCTTGTGGATAAGGGCTTATTTGTTTATTTTAAGCGCCAGAAAAGCAGGGCTGCCACGGCGTTGTATCAACACGGCAACGGATTTTCCGGTGGGTAGGCTTTTGATGATTTTATCGAAAGTGCTGGCATTGAGGATGGTTTCATTCTGAATGCGCAAGATCACGTCGCCCGGTTGGACACCAGCATCTTTAGCGGCTCCCGTTCCTACTTCCTCAACCAACACGCCGCCGCTGGCGACTTCCAAAGCCGTTCTTTGTTCGGCAGTCAAATCAACCACGCTGATGCCAAGCCTGTTGGTCGGTTTTGTTTCTGGTTTGCTTTCGGCCAGTTGTTCGGGTTGCTCTGGCAACAAGCCAATTTTAAAGCTGATGGTTTTGGTCTCGCCTTGACGGATAATTTTTAAAGTGGCTTTGTCATTAATAGGCGCCATACCCACTAATGGAGGCAAGTCACTTGATGTTTCAATAGGTTGGCCATTAAATTCGGTGATAATGTCACCAATTTGCAAGTCGGTTTTTTCGGCAGGGCTGTTTGGCATTATTTTGGCGACTAAAGCGCCTTGCGGTTTTTTCATACCGAAAGATTCCGCCAGTTCGCGTGTCACATCCTGAATTTGTACACCTAGCCAACCATGTGCCGCCTTACCATGTGCTTTGATCTGGTCAACCACATTCATCACGACATCCATAGGGATTGCGAATGACAAGCCCATAAACCCACCGGTACGGCTGTAAATTTGCGAGTTGATGCCAACCACTTTACCTTCCATATTAAAGAGCGGGCCGCCTGAGTTGCCGGGATTGATGGCGACGTCGGTTTGTATAAAGGGTACATAGTTACCGCCCGGCAAGTTACGGCCTTTGGCACTGACAATGCCGGCGGTTGCTGACTGGTCAAAGCCAAATGGCGTACCTATAGCGAGTACCCACTCGCCAACCTGTAACTTATTGGGGTCGCCAATCACCACGGCAGGCAGATTGTTGGCATTAACTTTTAATAGTGCGACATCTGTACGGGCATCGGAGCCTATCAATTTGGCCACCAGTTCACGGCGGTCAGAGAATTTGACGACAATTTCGTCGGCATCTTTGACAACGTGATGGTTGGTCAGAATATAGCCATCTTGGGAAATGATGAAACCTGAGCCTAGCGATTGTGTGTCACCGCCGCTATCAGGATTGTTAAAGAAGTGTTTGAATAACTCTTCCATTTCTGGCGGCATACCTTCTGGCATGGGTTGTTGTTTTGCTGCATTATCAGGCAAAGGTTTGGCTTTTTGTGTAGTGCTGATGTTCACCACTGCTTTGCCGTTGGTTTTTACCATTTCGGTAAAGTCAGGCAGCTGGGCAAAAACAGGCTGATTAAAGAGAACGATTAAAAACACACATAAACTAACTTTTTTTAGCATAAATTTTCCATTCTGAATAATAGATAAAATAATAGGGGTAGTGCAGGTTGGTTGGCAATCTGACTGTTCTTATTCCCGTAGTTTGATATTTTCAGCAATTAACTTGATTGTTTCAGAAGGGACTTCACCCATGACCGTAAATTCAAAACCGCCTACTGTCCGGCTAAAAAAATTAATCGCGCCGATTGATTGCACTGCTTTAGGCGAATCGATGGAGGCCTGGGCGTTGGTGGCCTGTTCCATGTAAACAGAAACTAAGGTTAGGCCGTCTCCTAACAACAGATGGTCGACCGGTTGTGCTGAGTTATGCAGCGGCCGACGGGTAAAAAACAATTCATGGAATCCAGATGGCAACTTCTGTATTGTAAAAGAAGCCTCAGCTGAACTTACTGCATCAGTTGGCTTGGTGACGTTTTTGACTGATTGGGTGTCGGTAAAAGGCAAGGTGCTTTTAATGGTTAGCTCGGTAAAAACCAACTGTTCGACGGTCTTGCCTGCATGATCGTAAACAGTGGCTTTAAGGGGTAAAAAATGCTGTTTTTCCAACCAAATTTTTCGCGCATACCTGAGTTGGTCTTTGGGTTGAATGGCAATGATATAAGTGGGTTGTAACGCTATTGTCTCTTCGCCTAGCAGGGTTAGCGTGTAATTGGCATCTAAATCATCAGGATTGTCTGGTGCATCAATTAAAAACGAGTGTTCAAAGGGGCGGTGTTCAGCGCTACGTTGCTGGGTTGTTTTAAAAAAACAGCTAACGTTGCCTGTGTCTCTGATAATCTCACGTAAAGGGGCGTTTAATGAGATGAGGCGTTCTTGCTCGCGCCCTTGGGCCGAGACGTGAGTATATTGCATCGGTTCTAGCTTGCCATTTTTTAAAAAAACCACGGTGCCCTGATAATTTAAGTCTTGCATAGACTTAAGCATGATGGCTAATGCGTGCTTGGCCGTTGGTGTCTGTGGCGGTGCGGCCGCTAGAGTATTGCCCGCAGATACCAGCAGGCCGACAAAAATTCCTTTTAACGCGTTCATTTTTGGTTATAGGAAGTCACTTTGGTTAAAGGCCTAAAATCAACATCAACCTCGCCGGTATAAACGCCGTTGTTGTGCGCGTCGAGATAATCGCTAATGCGGGCATTGAGCGAAGCAGGGTCTTGTGGGGTGGTGCCGACGGTTAGTTGCTCGTTTGGCTGCACTGGCGTTTGCTTAGCCAGTTGTTGCGGTGCTGGGCTTTGCATGGGGAATATCTGGGGATTGTTGATACCCCGTGCGGCAAGCACTGCAACAACGGCTACCGATGCCGCTAATGCCACCCTTTTGTAATGAGGACGGGCGGGTTTTTTCTGGGGCAGAAAGTAGGTCACTTCTTGGTCAATCTGGCGGGCTATTTTTTCTGAGAAATCCGCTGGCAAGGGTAAAAAATCGTCAGTTTTCAAGGCATGGTTGATGGCAGTATAGCGGGTCAGGGTGTTTTTTAGATCAGGGTTTGTTTGTATTTTTTGCAATAAATCTAATGCAACTTGATGGTCCAGTTCATCATCAAGAAGTTGGGAGAGATATTGGTTTAACTCTTTATTCATCTAAAATCACCGTGTTCGAGTAAGGGGGATAATTTACTGTCAATAGCCTCACGCGCCCTAAAAATGCGCGATCGTACCGTGCCAACCGGACAATCCATTGCGACTGCAATTTCTTCATAACTCATGCCTTCAAATTCCCTGAGCATAATAGCGGTGCGCATTTCTTCGGGTAGCGAAGCAATGGCCGCTTTAATCGTTTCAATTATTTCGTCATTCAATAACTGCCTTTCCGGCGATTCCATATCCTGTAATTGGGGTGCATTTTCAATTTTTTCAGCCTCCTGTATATCTTGCTCATATTGCGTGTTGCGCCGAGTGCGTGCGACTAAATAATTTTTGGCAGTGTTGATAGCTATACGGTACAACCAAGTGTAAAAAGCTGCTTCACCCCGAAAGTTGCCTAATGCGCGGTATGCTTTAATAAATGCTTCTTGGGCAACGTCTTGGGCTTCGCTCGGATCTTTTATGTAGCGGTTAACCAGCTGAACGATCCGATGCTGGTATTTAATCACTAACAGATCGAATGCTTTTTTATCGCCTTGCTGCACACGTGCCACAAGCTCTTCATCTAGTTGTTCGCTAGGTCTTGTTTGTCTATTCACTACGGCTCTTTAATGGTTGGGTAGACAGAAATAAATTGGATAAGTTCTTATGTGACAAAATTGTGTAACCCAGTTAAAAAGCGTTATTATCCATAAACTATGATAACTAAGCCACTTTACCTGAAGTGGCAGCCAAACCTTTCGTTTTTTATGTCTTATACAAGCAATTATGATGTTCTTATAATCGGTAGCGGTGGTGCTGGCCTGAGTCTGGCCCTTAAATTGGCAGACCAGGCATTACAGATTGCCGTGTTGTCAAAATTCGCCCTGACGGCGGGTAGCACCTACTACGCGCAAGGCGGCATATCGGCTGTTTTTGATGCGGATGATTCTATTGAGTCGCATATTGAAGATACGCTGGATGCCGGTGCGGGGCTGTGTAACCCGGATATTGTCAGGTTAACGGTGACGCACGGTAAAAGTTCAATCGACTGGTTACGTCAACAAGGCGTCGCTTTTACTGAAGAACAGACAGAAACGGGTGAAAAAATATTGCATCTTAATAGGGAAGGCGGCCATTCGCACCGGCGCATTGTACATACTGCGGACGCCACCGGCAAAGCGGTGTCGCTATCTTTGATTGAGCGTGCCCAAGAGCATGAAAACATCACCTTATTTGAACATCATAACGTTGTCGAACTAATCACCACCCAAGATAGCCAAGCAGATAAAAGAATTGTCGGTGCCTACGTGTTGGATTCGCAACAGCAGCGGGTTAAAACCATGATGGCCCGGATTGTGGTGTTGGCTACCGGCGGTGCCAGTAAAGTTTATCTTTATAGCACCAATCCGCAATCGGCAACGGGGGATGGTATTGCGTTGGCGTGGCGGGCAGGTTGTCGGGTCAGCAATATGGAGTTTATGCAATTTCATCCGACCTGTTTGTACCACCCTAATGCGAAATCATTTCTGATTAGTGAGGCGGTGAGAGGCGAAGGGGGGCGTTTGATTTTGCCGGACGGCGAGCCGTTTATGCAACATTTTGATCCTCGCGCGGAATTGGCGCCGCGTGATATTGTTGCTAGGGCGATAGACCATGAAATCAAAAAACGCGGTATTAATTGCGTTTATCTGGACATCAGCCATAAGCCGGAAGCGTTCATTCTTGAGCATTTCCCGACCATCCATAGAAAATGTCTTAAGTTTGGCATCGATATCACCAAACAACCCATCCCTGTCGTGCCTTCCGCCCATTACACCTGCGGCGGTGTGGTGACAGACAGTTATGCCCGTACCGATATTACCAATCTTTATGCGATAGGTGAGGTGGCATCCACAGGTTTGCATGGCGCGAACCGTATGGCTAGTAATTCGTTGCTTGAATGCTTGGTGTTTGCGGAACGCGCGAGTATCGATATTTTGCAGAAAATTGCCGGCATTCCTGTGCCGAAAGCAGCGCCTGATTGGGATGAGTCCATGGTGAGTGATTCCGATGAGGAGGTTGTCGTGTCCCATAATTGGGATGAGTTGCGGCATTTTATGTGGGACTATGTAGGCATTGTCAGGAGCGATAAACGGCTCAGCAGGGCGATGAGCCGCATAGAGCTGCTGAAAAAAGAAATAGCCGAATATTACAGCTATTTTCGGGTGACCAGTGATTTACTGGAGTTGCGTAATCTGGTGATAGTCGCTGAGCTTATCGTGCGTTGTGCGCAGCGGCGTAAAGAAAGCAGGGGGCTGCATTACACCCTTGATTATCCCAATACCGATAATAGCAAACCGCCTGAAAACACAATCCTCATACCGTGAATAATAAAAAAATCAGAGGCATGGCGGCTCCTGATTTTTTGTATTATCAGGCTATTCTGGGTGTATACTTCAAGGACTTTGCACTTGATACCTATAAAAATATAACTAAACATAGGGGCTAATTTAATGACTGAAAAGACGGCAAGCAAATATCTTCTTAACCTTGAAAAACAATTTGCCCATGACAATCCGGTGTTGCTAAAAGCAGTCAAAGCTTTTCAGGAGCTTGATCAGATTGAATACGATTTGGGCCTTATCGGAATGGATGAAACCACCGCCTGCAAACAGTCATGGTGGCCTATTATCAGTATGGTTGGCGGCAATTCGACAGCCCGATCGAGATTTATGAATAGTTATTTTGGAGCCGAACATCTGATTTCAGGCATTCAAACATCCAGCCATAAGTTCACGGTTTTATTGCATAGTGTGCAGGCTAATCCAGTGACATTGCCTGCAACGGCGTTGGATGTTGATCCACGTTACCCGTTTTATCAGATTAGCCGGAAAATTGAACAACGGGAAGAAGGCGAAGGCGCCCGTATTAATTCTTATATGGAATTAAAAACTATCAATAGCGAACGCCTAAAAGGCAAATTGTTGATTGATGCCCCCAACATCATGACTGAAGTGGCCACACCAGCCATTTCGTTATTGTTGGAACATACGGTGGAAAATTCTGATTTAGTGCTGGTTTTTGTCGATGCGTTTGAGCAGGAAGCACCTTTAGTTGATGAATTCATCCAAACCCTTATCGCCCACCAAGATTCCAATAAATTCATTTATCTTATTGATGAGTCCAGCACACTCAGTAATGGCGAGAACATTTCCTTGTGGCAAAGAAGGCTTGCAGAGCTTGGCCTTAATACCGGGCAATTTATCGTTTTGCCTAATAAGCAAAGCAGTGTCAGCCCCCAGTTGTCCAGTTATTTTACTGAACTGGAGCAGCGTATCTCGAATGTTGGGCATGACCGCTCATATCGGGTGCTTGACGGTTTAGAAAGAAGCATCCATAGCATTGAAGATAGTGTTATGCCGGAAGTAAAAAAAGGCATCGAATTGTGGAAAGAGCGCGTCAATATAACCAGTTTAATGGTCTTAAGTTGTATTGCTATACTTGCTGTCTTTGCTGAAATAGAGTTTGGTGTTTTAGAATTGCTGATAGACCCTATTATTGGGCCGATCATACTAGTCAGCGTCATTGCCGTGATGGTGCCAGTGCATTTATTGGCTAGTAGATTACAGGCAAAATTAATTGTCACTAAGCTGAACGCCAGGCAAAAAGAGCTTCATCTTATGGAGAATTTAGCCAGCGTATTTGAAAAAAACCTGACTTTCGGCCGTATGTTGCTCCCTATGACCGAACCCGTTGGCTGGAACAAAAAGAATAAAGCCCGTTTGGTACAGTTATCTGATAAATGCAAGTTGCTAGTGCAATCGCTAAATGATTATTTCAGTACGTTTCACGACCCCTCTGTGACCGAGTCTATCGATACGCCCAGTTTTAAAGATTATCCGTAGAATGGTGGGTTGGCGTCACTTTCTTGGGGATGCGTAAGAAAAAGGCATAATTATTTTATAAGCAACACTGAGCGTCATTTGCGCCACAATAACTATGGATACTCTAAAAAACTATCTACCTTTGTGCTGGTTCAACGCAAACCCTTTAGAATTGACAAGATCAGTCGGTTTTTTTAAACAAAATCTATGGGTTTATTTTGTCGTTGAGTTTTTTTTGCAAGCTAACATGACCGATGATCCTTTCGAGTCATTTTTTGAAGTCGCCTTGGAAACGGTGCTGACTTTGCTGCTAGTGTTTGTATTGCTATACCTCAACAAAAACCTATACACCTTTATACAAGTGGCAACTGCCGTGTTGTTTTGTTCAAATGCGGCCGCTTTTGCAGTATTGCCGGCATTAGTCTGGATGACTATAACAGAGGATGTTTTAAGTTATTATGTGTTGGGTTTATTGATATTTTGGGATTACACCTTGCTCGCCTATATCTTAAGGCGCGTTTTGTCCATTAATGTGCCTGCCAGTTTGGTTTTAGCACTATTCTACTTTGCCGCAACGTATTATGGGGCATTTGCCTTAGGGCAATTGCTTTAAAAATGATGCGCTCCTTGCGGTATCCCTATGAATGTTAAAAGCGCCACTTTTATCGCGTTAGTGGGGGCATGGATCGGTTTTATCCTCTCCACAGTACAGTTTTCTTTAGCCTACGAGTATTATCTACGTCTCGGTATACAACAAATAATACTTTCCACGCTAGCCATTTTATTTAACCATATACCAATCATCATCTTTTTGACTGTACTCTATAAAAAACAATAAGATGAGCGATGAAATAAATAAATTATTTGAACTCAATGATGCGGATGCCCGGCAAAGTCCATGTGGGTCCATTATAAAATTATGCTCACTTCCTATTGCCATCACGGCTTGCTATGGCATTATTGCATTTCTGCTTTCCTACCTGCATGTCATTAGCAGCAGCGGCTTTTATGAATTCCAATGGCTGCTTTGGGCAATCAGCTTATTAGCTTCTTCTATCTGTGCCATTTATGGCCTGTGGCACTGGAATGTTTTAACAGGCAACCAAAAACTTGTTGTTCTTCTACACGCTTTATTTATTATTTCATTATTGATGCTTATTGCCTATCTGATTTTTAGGCTATCAAGTGGGCCTATGAAATGGTAATAAGCCAATTAATAATGCGTGAACCCTCCCTCTAATTTCGGTTTGATTTAGAAACAGTGCTATACCAACAAAACTGACAGATTATCCACCTCAACCCTCAACGAGAATGAGAGCGCAATTATGAAACAAAAACTCCTAAACAAGATCCACATCAGCGCAAGCATCGTTTTTTTAAGTAGCCTCTTTATCCAAGCCAACGCAGCAACTCCACAATCAGAGTTGCCGTCAGTTGCCGATCCGGCGTTGATTGTCAGTGGCCCGGTAGCGCCTGAAGACAATAGTTCTTTGCCACCTGCGCGAACAGTAATTTTCAGCCCAGCTAAGTCAGGCAAGGTTTTCCGTCGACCAATGCCGGTGCCAAAAATTAATAAGCTGGCGGTTTCTACGACGATTAATCCATTTTTTGCGCCGCAATTACCGCAATACCCAGCGTTGTCACTATCTATGCCCGAACCTATCAAAAATTTTGAGGGCATCAACAACATACAAGGCTATTATCCGCCTGACACCAATGGTGACGTGGGGAAGACCCGCTACATACAAATGGTCAATAGCATGATGGCGATTTATAAAAAAAATGGCGCGAAGCTATACGGCCCATTCCTGCCAAGCAGTCTTTGGCCAAATACCAGCCCCTGCGGACAAGAGGACGACGGCGATCCTGTCGTATTGTTCGACCAATTAAACAAGCGTTGGCTGGTATCGCAATTCTCGTTGCCTAGTTTCCCTAAGCCTCCGTACTATGAGTGCATTGCAGTTTCCAAAACTGAAAAGCCGACGAATAATCCTGGTGACTGGTGGGTTTATACCTTTCAAGTCCCCAACAACAAAATGAACGATTATCCTAAATTGGCCGTTTGGCCAAATGCTTATTTTATGAGCGCCAACCAATTTGTTGATGGGAATGCCTGGGGAGGTGCCGGTGCGTATGCTTTTCAGCGTGCTAAAATGCTGAAAGGGCTTCCTGCCCAGATGGTGTATTACGATGTGGGTGCAAAAGACCTGAATTATGGCAATATGTTGCCATCTGATTTGGATGGCCTTACGCCGCCGCCTAAAGGTGCAGCTAACTACTTTGTTGAAGTTGACGATGCAAGCTGGATAGGCTCTGCTGATGCACTACGTGTTTGGAAGTTTAAAGTCAATTGGCGCAATCCTGCTAAATCGACATTTGGGCTGGATGGTCAGCCTAATTCAGTTGTTAATACGGCTCCCTTTGACTTGCTGCCTTGCTTTTCTGGGCTGTGCATTCCCCAGCCAGAAACTACCCGCCAGCTTGATTCGTTGGGTGACCGATTAATGTTCCGCTTAGCATACCGTAATTTTGGTGATCATGAATCGTTGACAGTAAACCATACGGTATTGGCGCCTAATTCAACTGATAGGGCGGGTATTCGTTGGTACGAGTTGCGTAACCCAGGCACTACGCCGACTATTTTTCAGCAAGGCACCTATGCGCCGGATGATGATGCTAGCCGCTGGATGGGCAGCATGGCGATGGATAAACAAGGCAATGTCGCCTTGGGTTATAGCGTCTCCAGCGCAACGGTGTTTCCGGGCATCCGTTACGCCGGCAGGTTGGTGACGGATCCGCTAGGTGAATTGTCGCAGTCGGAAAATGTCATCATAGCAGGAAGTGGCTCACAAACAGGCAAAGAAGGCCGGTGGGGCGACTATAGCAATATGACGGTTGATCCCATGGATGATTGCACCTTTTGGTATACGCAAGAATATATCCAAACAACCGGCGCAAGAACTTGGCAAACACGTATTGCATCCTTTAAGTTTCCAGAGTGCATATAAGAAGCGATGTTGTTTGCTTTTTATTAGGTCAGGGATGACTGCTCTGGTGATTAGTTTCCCCAATCATTTTATGGCGGCATTAATCCCAATAAGCTTTGCAGCACTGCCAAAAATTGGTGGTGTTTCAAGGTATTTTGTGTTGTTTTCATAACGAAATAAGATTGCACTGTCTGCGCCTCGAAAAACACACATTAGCACCATTCACTTTTAGCTTTGAGCAAAAGCATCTAAGACTTGCTGGAGAATATGATAGTTTTTCCCGACATATTCCCGTAACGCTTCATCCCATACATCTTGAGCTGGTTGCCCTTCCATTGGGTGATTTTTCGACGTGAGGCAAGTTTCGATAGAAACTTGAGTTGTCAAAAAGCCAGGCAAACCATTGAAGCTTTTGGGGGACGATTCAAAGCCGAACATCAAGTTGCCAGGGCAAGAAGCCATTTCCCCATTTGAAAAAGCGCTCTTGGAGGGGGCATAATAAGCGTCTGAATTATATTTCACGCCACCGTTGGACAACTGACGAAAGGGAGGGTCAAGTCGCATTTGGAATATCACTTCGAGCCTAGCCAAAACGATAGCTCTAATCCGGACTTTCAGTCCAACTTAACCCCTCCTGCTTCTAACCGACAGGTATTTAGTTTGAACCTAAACAAGCACAACTATGAACAACAACGTTATTAACACACCCTCACCAGATTTTTTTTCCGCTGATTTTATGCTGGGTAATGTCGGCGCACCCTTTGTGATTGGTCTGGCGGTTGGTTATTTTGCCAAAAAAATGCTCCGTATTGCATTGTTCCTGAGCGGTGGCGCGATTGTGCTGTTATTTGCGGGTGAATATTATGGTGTTGTGCATATTACTGACAGCGAACTTCAGAATGTTGCCAGTTCTGCTACAGGTGTTGCAAAATCATCGGGTGATTTTTTGGTGCAACGCTTGTCCAGCATCACCAGTAAGGGGATAACCGGTGCAGCCGGATTTTTCACTGGCTTTAAATTGGGTTAAATTGCACACCTTAGGCATAAACTTTATTAGGGGACGATACCGATGTTACGCAAAATCCTGATTGCCAATCGCGGTGAAATCGCCGTCCGCATCATTCGCGCCTGTGCTGAAATGGGCATCCGCTCGGCCGCTATTTATACCGAAGCTGACCGTTTTGCCTTGCATGTCAAAAAAGCCGATGAATCGTATTGCATCGGCAGCGAGCCGGTAGCGGGCTATCTTAATATTTATAACTTGGTCAATTTGGCGGCGACGACGGGTTGTGACGCCATCCATCCGGGCTATGGGTTTTTGTCTGAAAATGCCCAGTTCGCCCGTGCTTGCCAAGAGCGCGGCATTGTTTTTATCGGCCCCGATGCCGAAGTCATCCGGCGCATGGGCGACAAGACCGAAGCCCGCAAAGCCATGATTGCCGCCGGTATTCCGGTTACTCCTGGCACGGACGGCAATTTGGACAGCGTTGAAGAAGCCCTCGTAGTTGCCGAAAAAATCGGCTATCCGGTCATGCTAAAAGCCACGTCTGGCGGCGGCGGGCGCGGCATAAGACGATGCGACAGCGCCGAAGACTTGCAACGAAATTACCAGCGGGTGATTTCCGAAGCGACCAAAGCCTTCGGTAGCGCCGATGTGTTTTTGGAAAAGTGCATTGTCAATCCGCGCCATATTGAAGTGCAAATATTGGCCGACCAGCACGGCAACACCATCCATTTGTACGAGCGCGATTGTTCGATACAACGGCGCAACCAAAAACTGATTGAGATCGCCCCGTCGCCGCAACTGGACGAAGCCCAGCGGCAATACATCGGCGGCCTATCGGTATTGGCCGCGAAAGCGGTCGGCTATACCAATGCCGGTACCGTGGAATTTTTGCTCGACGACCAGGATCGGTTTTATTTCATGGAGATGAACACCCGCGTCCAGGTCGAACACACCATCACCGAAACCATCACCGGCGTCGACATCGTTGAAGAACAAATCCGCGTCGCCGCCGGTTTGCCGTTGCGTTTTAAGCAGGAGGAAATCGTCAAGCGCGGCTACGCCATCCAGTTCCGCATCAACGCCGAAGACCCGCAAAACAGCTTCCTGCCCAGTTTCGGCAAAATCAGCCGCTATTACGCGCCCGGCGGCCCCGGCGTGCGCACCGACACGGCGATTTACACCGGCTACGACATCCCGCCGTTTTACGATTCCATGCTGGCTAAAGTGGTGGTCAGCGCGATGACCTGGGAAGATGCGATCAAACGCGGCGAACGCGCGCTACGCGACATGGGCCTGTTCGGGATCAAGACCACCATCCCGTACTACCTGGAAATTTTGCAGCATCCCGATTTCCGCGCCGCCTGTTTCAACACCGGTTTTGTCGAAAAATATCCCGAACTGATTAACTACTCCAACAAACCCCGGCCGGAAATACTGGCTGGCGTTATAGCCGCCGTTTTGGCCGCCCATACTGGCTTGTGATAAGGACTCTACCATGCAAAAAGTTTATCTTACCGATGTCATCCTGCGCGACGCCCACCAATCGCTGATCGCCACTCGCTTGCGTACCGAAGACATGCTGCCCGGCTGCACCCTGCTGGACGGCATAGGCTATTGGTCGCTGGAATGCTGGGGCGGCGCGACCTTTGACGCCTGCCTGCGGTTTTTAAAAGAAGACCCCTGGGAACGCTTGAGCCAACTGAAAGCGGCCTTGCCCAACACGCCGCTGCAAATGCTAGTGCGCGGGCAAAATTTGCTGGGCTACCGCCATTATGCCGATGACGTGGTGCGGGCGTTTATCCTGAAAGCTGCCGCAAACGGCATGGACGTGTTCCGCATTTTCGACGCGCTCAACGACGTCCGCAATTTGAAAACCGCGATCAAGGCCGCCAAGGACAGCGGCAAACACGCGCAAGGCACCATTTGCTACACCACAGGCCCGGTGCATAACGTTAAAAACTTCGTCAAGCTCGGTAAAAACCTCGCCAAACTCGGCTGCGATTCCATCGCCATCAAAGACATGGCGGGCTTGCTGACGCCTTACGCCGCCAGCGAACTGGTCAAGGCCCTGCAAGACGCCGTCGATTTACCGCTGCATCTGCACACCCACGCCACCTCTGGCTTGGCAGAAATGTGCCAGTTGAAAGCCATCGAAGCCGGTTGCCGGCATGTCGACACCGCGCTGTCGTCCTGGGCGGGCGGCACCAGCCATCCGCCTACCGAAAGCCTGGTCACGGCGTTGCGTGGCACCGCTTACGATACCGGCCTGGATCTGGACAAGCTGCAAGCCGCCAACGATTACTTTGCCCAAGTACGCAAAAAATACCATCGTTTTGAAAGCGAATTCACCGGCATAGACACGCGGGTGCATGTCTTCCAGGTGCCGGGCGGCATGATTTCCAACCTGGCCAACCAGCTGAAAGAGCGTAACGCGCTGGACCGTATCGGCGAAGTCTACAAAGAAATCCCCGAAGTGCGCAAAGATTTGGGCTACCCGCCGTTGGTCACGCCCACCTCGCAAATCGTCGGCACGCAAGCGGTGCTGAACGTGCTGACTGGCAAGCGTTATGAAACCATCACCAACGAAGTCAAGCGCTACCTGCAAGGTGGCTACGGCAAAGCGCCCGCCCCCGTCAACAGCGAGTTGCAAAACCGCGCGATTGGCCAGGAAGAGCGCATCGAATGCCGCCCCGCCGATTTGCTGAAACCGGAATTCGAGCATTTGCGCCAGGAAATCGGCCATCTCGCGCTAAATGACGAAGATGTGTTGAGCTATGCCATGTTCCCTGAAGTCGGCAGGCAATTTCTGGAACAACGCTCCATTGATGCGCTAGTGCCGGAGCCGTTGGAACTTGAAGCAGCTCCCACCGATAACGGTGTCAAAAAAGCCCCGACCGAATTTAACGTGGCGCTGCATGGCGAGTCCTACCACATCAAAGTCACCGGCGCCGGGCCCAAAAACCAAAGCCTGCGGCATTTTTATTTCACCGTTGACGGCATACCCGAAGACATAGTGGTCGAAACGTTGGATGAAATTGTTCTGGAAGGCGGCGCCCACGGCGCGGTCAAAAGCGCCATCGCCAGCAAACGCCCGCGCCCGTCCGCGCCAGGCGATGTGGTCGCCAGCATGCCTTGCAACATCTTGGACGTGCTGGTCAAAGAAGGCCAACCGGTACTGGCCGGTGCAGGCGTGCTGATCACCGAAGCCATGAAAATGGAAACTGAAATCACCGCGCCGATAACCGGAGTGGTCAAGGCCGTTTATGTCACTAAAGGCGATTCGGTTAATCCTGATGAGGTGTTGATTGAGATTGCCGAGGTAAGTTAAACGACGGGGAATAGGAATGTAGAAACCGCAAGGCCATGGGCAGCGTAATATTTCCGTTGGGTTGTGCGTCCAGGCTATGGTTTTAAATGGCTTGGACTTTGCCAATCGGGCTTTATACCTTATGCCTGATTTTTTCAAGGATAAATCGGTCGTCTGCTGCTCACTCAAACGTGGGTATTCAGAGGACAAATATATCCTCTTGCCTATAGAATCAACACTATTAAATTGCGAGGCTAAATATATAGCCGTCCAATAACAATAAAGGATAAGCAATCATGGCACACCTTACTTTTTTAGGCGCGACAGGGCAGGTAACGGGTTCTTGTTATCTCTTAGAAACTCAGGCAGGGCGTATATTGCTTGATTGCGGGATGTTTCAGGGCTCAAAAGAAACAGAGAAGCAAAACGAAGCCGATTTTCCCTTTGATCCGAGCAGTATTGATGCTGTGGTCTTGTCCCATGCCCATCTTGACCACTGCGGACGATTGCCCAAACTGGTGAAAGACGGTTTTAGGGGGGCGATATTTTTGACTAAAGCGAGTTTTTCTTTACTGGAGTTGATGCTGACAGATGCCGTGCATTTGGCGCTACGGGATTTGGCATGGGAAAACAAACGCCGCGAGCGGGCAGGTAAGCCGTTGCTGGAACCGCTTTATGACCTTGATGACGTGGCAACCGTATTGACGCTTAGACAGCCCGTTGCATATAACGAGAACAGGGAAATATTGGCAGGGCTTAGCGTCTCGTTCCATGAGGCAGGCCATATTTTGGGTTCGGCTATTGTGCGGCTACAAATCAATGAGCAAGGCAATGTCAAAACGTTAGTGTTCTCAGGTGACTTAGGCAATCCACAATCGCCGTTATTGCGGGACCCCAGCATTTTAACGGACGCCGATGTGTTGTTGCTGGAATCGACGTATGGTGACCGCGACCATAAGCCGCTGGTGGATACGCTGGAAGAGTTGCGCCAAACGCTCGCAGAAGCGGCGGAAAGCGGTGGCAATGTCATTATTCCGGCCTTTGCCGTGGGTCGGACCCAAGACCTGATTTATTGGTTGGGTAAGCTTCAACGTCAAGGCGGGCTACCGCAACGGCAGGTTTATCTGGATAGTCCGATGGCTATCCGTGCTAGTGAGATTTATGCTGAGAACACCCATTTGTTTAACATTGACGACCCCGAATTCACCAAGGTTGCCCCACAGGGTTGGCAGGCGTGGCTGCCGGGCTTGATTTATTCGCAAACGGCCGAAGAGTCAATGGCCATTAACCGTATTGTTGGCGGTGCGATTGTGATTGCCGGTAGCGGCATGTGCAATGGTGGCCGCATCCGCCACCATCTCAAATATAATCTATGGCGGCGCAATGCCCATATCATTATCACTGGCTTTCAGGCACAGGGCACTTTAGGGCGGATTCTTGTGGAAGGGACTAAGAAGACGTTGAAAATTTTAGGTGTCCAAGTCAGCGTAGCAGCCAAAGTGCATACGTTGGGCGCATTAAGCGCTCATGCCGACCAGAGCCAGCTGTTGCAATGGGCCGGTAATTTTAAAACACCTAAGCCCCGGTTGTATTTGATCCATGGTGAAAAGAATGCCGCACTGTCATTACAAACCTGCTTTCAGCGAACCGGTTGGAATGCCCATATTCCTAAGGTGGGTGATAGAATCGAAGTGGAAAATGAATTTGAACGGCAATGATCTGAAACTCTGGACGGGCTGATTGCATTCATGGTTCAACACTTGCCACGCATGCAATTAACCTCTAGCGAATGTTCTGCGGGATGCAAGAGATGAAGTCCTGCCTGTTTACAGCATAACCAGAAGATACAGGCCTAATCCCACCATAACCAATCCGCTCAGCAGTTTCAGCCAACGCCCTTCTTTTTCTTGTAGCCGGCGTTGGCTAAGCGTGATGACGCCAATGCCCAGCACGACAAAATCATCCAGCATATAAGCCACGTTATAAAGCAATAGGTAACCGTAATAGCTCAACCCACTGGTTTGATGCAGCGTCAATATGCGGGTGTAAAGCGCCGGAAACCCAGAGGTGCATAAAAATTCCACAACTTGCACCAAAACAGCCAGCACCACCGTGCCAATTATTGCCCCCACAAGGTTTTCGGCTTGTAGGATACCTCTGATTCTGGCATAAATGCCGGGCTTGGCGGCGTGTGGGATAGACAATGAAACGCCCCAGCCGTAGCGCCAAAAATCTTTAAGATTGATAAGGCCAGCGAGTATCGCAATACTGGCGATGACAATTTCTGATATGCGCGACAAGCCTATCAGCAGGAATAGGTTGAGCCAGGCGGCCATGAAAACAAAATAGGCGATGCCTTCGACAGCGATAAAAGTGCCTGCCACCACGAGCATCCGCATCCTGTCCTGCATGGGGGCCAGCAAAGAGATCATTAGGATTAGCACCCACATCGAGCAAGGATTGAAGCCATCCAACAGCCCCATTGCGACAGTAAAAAGCGGCAGGCCGATTTGATTAAGGGAAATCTGCTGGCCTAAAAAATTAAGGTCGAAGTCGCCCGGCGTCATTTTTGTTTTAGCAGTTTCTGCTGTGCAGGATGGTGACGGTACGGCTTCGCAGCTACCGCCTGAGCCGTCATCAGAAGGCATTTTTTCAGCACGGGCCTGCGCCAGTTCAGCCCTGATCAGCTTTCCTGTGGTCATTTCATCGGTATAACCGACCAGCAACTGCCCGTTTAGGTAAAAGGCCGGCACTTTGACCATGCCCGTATGCGTGTCTGTCGCCAGTTGCTTTAACCGCTGCAGTGCGGATGGGTCGCGGTAAATGTCGCGGATGCGTATCCGTAGCGCCGGTTGTTCAAGGCTTAAGGAATGCAGGAAGGTTTCCGCTTTAGCACAATGTGGGCAACCTTCGCGGACAAACACTTCAATATCATTGGTTTGACTTACAACGTTTGGGGGCGCCGCCGTTTGTGCAGGGATGCTTTCTGCCGCACTGGATAGGCCGGCAAAAACCAAAAAAAGGAGGGCTAAAAAAAACTTGGCAAAGCAAGGCAAGAATAGGTGATTGGATAATTTTGTAGTCATCGGCATTTAATTTCTCCTTAACAAACGTGCGGACTTTGCCGTTTATATGCCAGCTTTTTTACCCAAGGCGCTGTCAACTTTTGGCAAATGGATTCTGATTTGGTAGTGACTGACAATCCTAAGCTAATTTATTATAGGCATAAATCCATTTTTAGCTGTGGCTTGGACTTTGTCCCCTAGTCCAAATCCACATAACCGCGGTTAAGCCTCTGGCCGCCTTGTCCGCTTCCAGCAATACCGGATTTTCCAGCCAGTCTGTGCATGGCTTTGATGAGCAGTTCTATCGTGCAGCCGCCAGCCGAGCGTTCGGCGGACGCATTGGACAATAATTCAAACGCCTGTTCCACTTTCAAATCCGGCAAACCAGCACCTGCAACCGTACACTTCCCAGTACTTTTTCGGGGCGATGCCCGCCAATTGGCACTGTGCCGCCACGGATAGCCCATTACCGGCACCGATCCAGCCTTGCCGTTGGTTTAGCGGCCACCCCCGGGCTTTTTTAGTGCCCCGTGTGGGTATTAAGCCCGTCCAGTTCCATGTTGAGCTGGCCTATCTTGGTGTACAGGTGTTCCGGGTCGCCCTGCGGTTCAATAGGCTTTGGCCCACGCTTCACGTCAAACAGCTGGCCGGCATTTCCCAACAACGCCTTTTTCCAATTTAGGATGGACACCATCTTAGACTACTGTCTGTTTTTTTTGTCCACTATACTTTCGGTGAAGACCAAAGCGGCATACGCAAAGCTGCTGGTTGGGATGATTCGCTTTTAACTGAGGTTTTGGTCCAGGTATTTTAGTGAGGTGGCCCTGTCAATAGGCACTGCCGGACTCCGATACGCCCATGACCTTTATCAATGGTTTCTGCGTGATTCATCTGTGCTAACGATGCGGGGGCGGGTTGTTCAAAATGCAGGCGTACATCATCGTGCAGGCCGCTTTGATTGCCTGTGGGCACCAACAGGTAATCCCCGCCTTTAGCGACGATTTTCTCAGCAATGGCTTTTTGGCAGCCCATCGCGTCAATGGTGACAATGGCTCCGCAGACATCCAACCATTCCAATAGCTCAGGAATGGCGGTGATCTCGTTGGATTTCTCACTGGTTTTAATTTGCCCTTCATGCCCTGCGGGTACAACGTCAGCAGTAGCATTTCCGGCATCGAATGCAATTTTTTCGTTCAATCCGAGGATCGTCGAGCTGTCCAAAAATATCTAAAGGATCCATTTCTCCCTCGTCCTTGATCATTATTTATCCCGCTATTATCCTAAACCCTGTTGGTTTGGTTGCTATTTTTAATGAGGTGGCTTTAAGAGTTTAGTGCGGATGAAATTGCCGGTGCGGATTTGGTAAACGTTAAGCGGTGTTGGGGGATAGCTTTCCCCTGTGTTACGAGGACAGTTGATATTATCCGTTGTTATATTTTTTGATAATGGCTTAGGTGCTAGAATGCCGGACGTTTTCAACTACCAAGCGACAAGTCATGGCAAATAATCTGGAAGTTCGGGCGCGTTTCATTGGCGTTCTTGTTTTATTGTTGCTAGGTGCCTGGGTTTTGCACGGATTTCTCCCGCTATTGGCGTGGGCTGTGGTGCTTGCTATTGCGACTTGGCCTGTTTACCAGCGCCTGTTAATTACTAAGGAGCTGCATGGTAAAGTGACGTGGGGTGCCGTGGTGCTTACTTTGCTGATTGGTGCGGTCATCTTGGCACCGCTGGGTTATGGCTTAGTCCGGTTGCTTGATGAGGCGCAATCACTGGGGCAGTTTTTGACGGATGCGCAAAATATCGGTATTGCACCGCCTGAGTGGCTGGAGAGATTGCCGATGATTGGCCAGTGGGCTAAAGAGAGTTGGATTAAAGAGTTGGGGAGTGCGGAAGCGGCAAAAGCCTCGTTACATTGGCCGGGAACTGGCGGTGCAGTTACCTATACTAAAGATTTTGCCGGGCAACTTTTACATCGGTTCATTAGTTTTTTAATGATTTTATTGATGCTGTTGTTTGTTTACCAGCATGGTGACGGTTTAGGGCGGCAAGTGTTGGCAAGTTGCCGCAAACTGTTTGGTGAAGAGGTGGGTACCCGTTATGCGCTGCATGCTGCATCAGCGGTACGTGGTACGGTCAATGGAATGTTGCTGATCGGTTTAGGTAAAGGCTTGTTGATGGGCGTGGGTTACGCGTTTGCAGGCTTAAGCCATCCTGCTATATTGGGCGCCCTGACAGGGATTTTTGCAATGATTCCGTTTGCGGCAAAGCTTATTTTTGGCGCCTGCTCGCTGGTGCTGGCGGCTGAAGGGCATTTAATGGCGGCAAGCGGGCTGTTTGTCTACGGGATGGTTTTAACTTTGATAGCGGATAATTATGTGCGCCCTGCATTAATCGGCGGTGCTGTTAAACTCCCTTTTCTTTGGACGCTATTAGGCATTTTTGGTGGTATGGAAACATTTGGCTTGCTAGGGCTGTTTTTGGGCCCCACGCTGATGGCCTTGTTGATGTCAATTTGGCGTGATTGGATTGAGGATATAAATGCCCCCCGTCCGCATCCGAAATAACTTGGTTTTTTAATACTTTGTAATAATGCTTTCACTGTAAACTTAATCCATATTAATTAAAGGATATTCAAAATGAAAAAAATAGTCATGATAGCGGTAAGTTCGGCTCTTTTGGCAGCGTGTGCGACTGACCCTTACACAGGGCAATCGACTGTCAGCAATATGGGTAAAGGTGCCGGCATAGGTGCAGTGGTTGGCGCGGGTGCGGGCACTTTATTTGGCGGTAACGATCTTAAAAACGCCGGTTTGGGCGCATTGGCGGGTGGTGCGGTTGGTGCGGCAATCGGTGCGTATATGGACAGCCAGCAACAGGAAATGCAGCAATCGTTGCAAGGCACGGGCATTGAAGTGCAACGGACGGCCGAAAATACGCTTAATTTAACGATGCCGAGCAGCATCACGTTTGGCTTTGATTCGGCGACATTAACGCCACAGGCACAAACGGCGCTGGATTCGGTTGCTAATGTGTTAAACCAATATCCCGATTCTAAAATCACCATAACCGGGCATACTGATGATACCGGATCTGATAGCTATAATCAGAAACTGTCTGAGGAGCGCGCGGCCAGTGTATCAAGCTATTTATCCCAACATAATGTTAATTACTCCCGTTTGTCTACCCAAGGTATGGGGGAAACAATGCCGAAAGTGCCCAATACTAGCGAAGTAAACCGTGCCCAGAACCGCCGGGTAGAACTCGCAATTATTGCCAATAATAATGCGGGCAGTCAGCAGCAACAGGGTAATCCGCAACAACAAGGCTATCCACAACAACAAGGTTACCCACAACAACAAGGCTATCCGCAGCAGGGTAATTATCTTCAGCAACAACAAAATAATACCCAAAAACAACTTCGCCAACAAAAACGTAAGCTTCAGCAGCAGCAACAACAATACCAATATAAATACCAATAGTTGGCAGGGCACAGCCACTGTCAAAGTTAATGGAGGCGGCGGCCAGTCCATGGGCGCTGCTGCTAAATTTTATAGCGTTAGGTGACGGTCATGGATGATGATTGCCCAAGTTGCCTAATGCGCCAAGCGCCAGGCTCGAAATGGTCCAGACCCAGAGGGATGCTATGCACAGTCAGATTCTGAAAGAACTCCAACACACTCATGATTTTGCGGTAATCAACAGAAAAGGCGAACGGCGCACGTGGCAAGTGCTGGTCATTACGTTTTTAACTATGGCGTTGGAAATAACGGCAGGCACTGTCTTTGGCTCAATGGCATTGCTCGCTGACGGTTGGCATATGGCGACCCATGTTACGGCGTTCATGATAACGCTGTTTGCCTACCGTTATTCCCGCGTCCATGCCGATGATGGGACATTTGCTTTCAGCCCCGGAAAAGTAGGGGTGCTCGGTGGGTTTGCCAGTTCAATCGCGTTGGGGATCGTGGCTTTGATGATGTTGGTTGAGTCAGGGGAGCGTTTTTTACATCCGCATCTAATCCAATTTGATGAAGCCATTATAGTGGCATGTTTTGGTTTACTGATTAATGTCATCTGTGCCTTGTTGCTTAAAGATCACGACCACTCGGATTCGCATCATCATAAGCATGATCATGGGCAGCATCATGACCATGACCACAATTTAAAAGCAGCGTATGTGCACGTTTTGGCTGATGCGCTGACGTCAGTTCTGGCAATTATCGCCCTGTTGACAGGCAAATATTATGGCTTGAGCTGGCTAGACCCAAGCATGGGGATTGTGGGAGGGTTGGTTATTATCCGCTGGTCTTATACGTTGATGAGGGAAACCAGTCCCGTGTTAGTTGATGAGAGTGTCGCTGAAAGATATAAAGTGGCCATCCAAAAAGCCATCGAAAGCGATGCCGACAACCGTATTGCTGATTTACATATTTGGCGTGTAAGTCCAGGCCATTTTGCCGTAATTATTTCAGTGGTGTCGCATGTGCCAAAAATACCTGACCATTACAAAGGCTTGCTGAAGAATATCCATGGTTTTGGCGGCGGCAACAAGTTGTCGCATATTACCGTGGAAGTTAACCAATGTTTGGGTGACGGCTGCATTGACGCTGATTGAGATAGCTTTTAGGCGGCCTTAAATAATTTCTTATTAGTTTTAGAACCCGTGTAAAATACGCGGTTAAATCCCCTGTAAGCAAATACAGGGGGCGTTTAATGGCAAAAAAACGGTTTCATTAGTTTAAGTTCCTCATAATCCTACATAGTTTCGTACTTAACGAAAATCTTCGAGCCCCCTAGATGATAAAAAAGATAGCTACTTTAATTGCAGTCGCGTTGCTGGTTATTATAAATTTCAGCATTTGGAGCTATGTGAACAACCCCTTGCAGTTGCAAACTTGGTCTAAAACCACGATGGGGCTCACTTACGACCCTACGCATAAGGGCGATGACCCCAGAAATAATATTTTTATCAAAGAGGCGGATATTGACAAAGATTTGGCATTGCTAGAGAACAAAGTCCATGCCATCCGTACTTACAGTATGTTACGTGGTCAGCATAAAATCCCTGAAATAGCCGCAAAACATAATCTTAATATCACCTTAGGTGCATGGATTGACGGTAATCTGGAAAAAAACCGCCAAGAAATAGAGACGTTGATTAACGTGAGCCGCCAGAATAATCCTAAAATCATTCGGGTGATGGTCGGCAATGAGGTCATGCTTCGTGCGGATATTTCTGAAGATGCGTTGATTGAGTATATCCGCGAAGTCAAAAAAAATAGCTGGCGTCCTGTCAGTACCTCAGAAACGTGGGCAGAGTGGCTTAAACATCCAAAGCTGGTTGCCGAAGTCGATTTTATCGCCGTGCATATCCTGCCTTACTGGGAAGGCATTGCCGCTGAGGATGCGGTGGATTTTATTTTTGACCGTTATCATGACGTCCAAAAAGCCTACCCCAACAAGCCCGTCATCATTACTGAGATCGGTTGGCCATCCGATGGCCAACCTGCTAAACACGCCACCGCATCGGTATCCAATCAGGCCAAAGTATTACGCGAGTTTTTAAACCGCGCGGATCAGGAAAAGGTCACTTATTACATCGTTGAAGCTTTTGACCAGCCTTGGAAACAGACTATCGAAGGCTCGGCAGGTGCTTATTGGGGCATCTTTAATGCCGACAGGCAGGCCAAATATCCGATGGATGGTGATGTGATAACACTGCCTAGCTGGGAACACTGGGCAATGGCTGCGACGGTTTTTAGTGTCGTCTTGATGGCGTTGTTTTTATTCACCCGCCGTAGCTTGAAACTGCCAGGGGTATTGTTTTTTGGCCTGATAACCAATCTTGCTGTCTCGACCATTTTCTGGTCGGTGTCTATTGGCGCCCAGCAATACCAAACTCCGCTGACGATAATATTCTGGATCATATTGATTTTGATGCAGATATTAGCTGTCACTATTCTGCTGATAGAGTCGTTGGAAATTGCTGAAGTCATCTGGCATAAAAAAACCGCCCGTACTTTCCAGCCACTGACACCATCGGCAGATTTTAAATACCCCAAAGTGTCATTGCATCTGCCTATCCATAACGAGCCGCCCATGATGGTCCGTAAGACTTTGGAAGCGTTGGCAAAAGTCGATTATCCGAATCTGGAAGTGTTGGTGATGGACAATAACACCAAAGACCCGGCGGTTTGGGAGCCGGTGCGTGATGATTGTGAACGCTTGGGGCCGATGTTCCGCTTTTTCCACTTGGAAAACTGGCCTGGTTTTAAAGCCGGTGCAATAAACCACGCCCTAGAACAGAGTGCCCCTGACGCGGAAATTATCGCTGTTATCGACAGTGACTACATCCTCGACCCCAATTGGTTGAACGCCATGGTGCCGTATTTCGATAATGAAAACGTCGGTTTTGTGCAATCGCCGCAGGATTACCGTGACCGCCACCAAAGCACCTTTAAAAATTTCTGTTATTGGGAATATGCCGGGTTTTTTAATATCGGTATGGTGCAGCGTAACGAATACAACGCCATCATCCAGCATGGCACGATGACGATGATCAGAAAATCCGCTTTGCTGGAAGTGGGCAATTGGGCGGAATGGTGTATTTGTGAAGACAGCGAGTTGGGTTTGCGCCTGTATGAAGCGGGTTATGATTCGGTTTACGTGAAGGACTCCTTCGGCCGTGGACTGATGCCGGACACTTTCTCAGGCTATATGACCCAGCGTTTCCGTTGGGTTTATGGGGCGATGCAGATTATTAAGGCGCATTGGCGTAGCTTTTTGCCGTCTAGGAAATCCCCTCTCACGCCTGCGCAACGTTATTATTTTGTTGCCGGTTGGTTGCCGTGGTTTTCTGATGCCCTGGCCTTATTATTCACTTCAACCAGTTTGTTATTGACTGCGGTGATTGTGACCGATCCTATCCACAGTGAACTGCCTATCAATGCGTTCTTGTTGCCGACGATTGGTTTGTTCAGCTTTAAGGTGTTGCGTGGATTATGGCTTTATCAGGCGCGGGTGCCGTGTTCGGTTTGGCAATCCTTAGGCGCATCCCTGACCGGGTTGTCGCTGACCCACACCGTGGCTAGAGGCACCGTACAAGGCTTGTTTACGTCCGGCAAACCTTTTATGCGGACACCAAAATATGAAAAACAGGGACCGTTGTTTGCCGGTTTGATGGTCATTAGGCAGGAATTGGTTTTGCTTGCTTTATTAGGGTTGGGCATCTATGCGATGAGTTCCTTGGAACATTTTGACAACTTAAGCGGAAAATTGTGGATTGCCGTGTTGTCTGTCCAAGCCGTGCCCTATGTTGCGACGTTAATAACGTTGTTAATCAGTATCGCGCCGAATTATAGGCGCAATAAAGTGTTGGCTGAAGAGCTTGATGAATAAGCCGGAACAGGGAGGGGGGAATGCGGGCTTTCCCTAAGAAGTCTGATGAGGTGGTTCTTATTGCCTCAATTAGAACAATAAAAGCGGATTAACACATTGAAAATCCTTATTCTTGGTGCCGGTGTCACCGGTTCCTCAGTTGCCGAGGCGCTGGCCAGTGAAGAAAACGACATTGTGGTTGTTGATTTCAAACCGGAATTGCTTGAGGCATTAAAAGAACGCATTGATATTGCCACAGTGACTGGCAACGCAGCGCATCCTAGTGTTCTTGAGCAAGCGGGCGTTGATGGCGCTGACATCGTAATTGCCGTGACCGACCGCGACGAAACCAATATGCTGGCTTGCCTTATTGTCAACACGCTATATAACCGTCCAAAAACCATTGCCCGGGTTCGGGCAATCGACTATTTAATGCACCCTCAACTGTTTAGTCCAGAGGGCATTCCTGTTGATTTTGTCATCAGCCCTGAGCAAATCGTCATGGAATCTATCCGTAATTTAATTGAATTCCCAGGAGTGCTGCATATTTCTGATTTTGCTGGCGGACTGGTGCGGTTGTTCTCGGTTAAAGTGGTCAGCGATGGTTTTTTGACAGGCCGCAAAGTTAATGTGTTAAAAGAGCGTTTTACCGATGGCAAAGTCCGTATCGCTGCTATTTTTAGAAAAGGCGAGCCGATTGTCGTCAATGGGCAGGCGGTCATAGAGACTGACGATGAGGTTTTTTTTGTCGCACCCCGTAAAGAAGTGCGGCGGGTTTTGAAGGAGCTTAACAAGCTGGAACCCCCACTAAAACGAATCATTATTGCCGGTGGTGGGCATGTTGGTAAACGTTTGGCAAAAGCGCTGGAAGACGACCATCAGGTGAGCATCATCGAAAAAGACGCGAAGCGTGTCCAAAAAATCGCCAGCTACCTTAAAAACACACGAGTGTCGTTAGGCGATAGTGCGGATGAAGCGCTGTTGATCGATGTAGGCGTTGAACATGCCGACTTGTTTTGTTCAATCACTAACAACGATGGCGTCAATATCATTTCTGCCTCGTTGGCAAAAAGCTTAGGCACACGAAAAACCATTTGCTTACTCAATCACGTTTCTTACAGCAAATTATTGCCGAATAGAGGGATTGATGTGACTGTGCTGCCTAATCAGGAAACCTTAGGCAGCATTCTCAAACATGTGCGCAGGGGTGATGTGGCGCAGGTCAGTTCTCTCTGTGGGGGCACTGCGGAGGCGATTGAAGCGATTGCCCATAGCCATGGCACCCATTCTGTCGTAGGCCGTCGGGTAAACACCATTAATTTGCCGGAAGGCATTGTATTGGGCGCACTCATCCGCAACCATCAAGTCATGTCGGTACATCACGACACTATCTTTAAAGAAAACGATCATGTGGTTATGTTTGCAATAAATAAGAAATTGGTCGCCAGCATTGAGAAAGTTTTCCAACCTATTTAGTGCAATATAAACAAACTTTATGTTGATTCTTGCGCCTTGATTTTTAGCTTATGACTGTCATCCTTACCATCATCCATATCTTTGGCGTAGTCACCATGGGGTTTAGTGGCTTAATGGTCACCTGCTTGTTGACCTCAGAAATAGCCGGAGATGGTGCGGCATCGGCCTTCCTGTTGGGCTCGGTTGTCACGTTGATTGCTGGCGCGTTAATGTTTTTCCCAACGCTCCGTACCCCGAAAAAAGTCTCCAGGCAAGCCGGTTTTTTATTGGTGTCGATGACTTGGTCTTTGATGCCGGTATTTTGTACGCTGCCGTTGCTGTTTTATTTCCCCCAAATGAGCTTTATTGATGCCTACTTTGAAGTTGTTTCGGGTTTAACAACGACAGGTGCGACAATTTTGACGGGCTTAGATAACTTGCCTATGTCGATTAATTTATGGCGGCATGAATTAAATTGGATTGCCGGGATGGGGATTATTATTTTCGCGGTCGCCATTTTGCCTATTTTAGGGATAGGGGGCATGCAGCTCTATAAAGCCGAAACGCCGGGATCGGTCAAAGAGTCTGATTTGCCGCCCCGTATTGCCCAAACGGCAAAGGCATTATGGCTGGTTTATGCCGGTATTTCGATGGTTTGCATCCTTGCTTTGCACTTGGCGGGTATGGGCTGGTTTGATGCGGTATGCCATGCGTTTTCTGTGATGAGTTTGGGTGGATTTTCCACCCATGACAGCAGCATCGGTTTTTTTGATTCGTTAGCTATTGAAGTGGTGCTGAGCCTTTTCGAGTTAATCGCCGCGATCAATTTTGCCACCCATTTTATTGCCCTTAAAAAGCGCACCTTCAACCCTTACGTCGACGATATGGAAGCCCGGGCTTTTTTGATTCTGGTTTTGGGCAGTTGTATTGTGGCGGCTATGGTGTTGAAAGACGCGGGCACTTATCCGGATTTTGCTGTCGCCTTGCGGCATGCGTCATTCAATCTGATTACGATTGCGACCGATTGTGGCTATGCCACCCAAGATTTTAACCAGTGGCCTATTTTTGTGCCGATGTGGATGTTGTTTTTGAGTTGCCTGTCGGCCTCATCGGGTTCTACAGGAGGTGGCATCCGAATGATCAGGACAATTATTCTAATGAAGCAAGCACGCTTGGAATTGTTTAAGTTTATCCATCCGGCAGCAATTAAATCAGTGCGGATAGGCGACACTGTGATTAACAATACTATTGTCACATCAGTCACTGGTTTCATTTTTCTATACTTTATCAGCATAGTGATCTTAGTGTTCACGCTGTTGTTAAGTGGTTTGGATTTCATTTCTGCCTTCACTGCAATTATTGCCTGTTTTAACAATGCAGGCCCTGGCCTTAGTCAGGTAGGCCCAGCCACCAATTATGCCAGTTTGAGTGATTTTCAAACGGGGGTTTGCACTTTTGCGATGTTGCTTGGGCGGGTACAAATATTTTCTATTGTCATTTTATTTGTGCCTGAGTTTTGGAAAAAATAGAGGGAAATGTTCGAATAAGAACGATTTTCTACGGCATCGCGCCTTAGCAAGACAATGGCTGCTATCAAGCCGAACAGACGTGGCGTCAAGGCACTGATAAATAATGAAATTATTTATTATGCAGTCTGATTGCCCACGATTGTTTTTGGCGCTATGGCCTGATGATGGTATGCGGGAGGCATTGGTGCGGGTGAGCCAATCACTTCAGGCTCTCGGGTGCAAAGCGGTGGAACCAGAAAATTTTCATGTAACGCTGGTGTTTTTAGGCCACGTCAATTCAGTTTCCGAAGGATTTATCAAACAAGGTATCGCCGAGATTGCCGCCGAACCTTTTATGTTGACTTTTGACCAGTTGAGTTATTGGCCTCGGGCCAAGGTTATTTGCCTTACCTGCCAGCAACCGGCGCAGCAGGTTGTCATGCTGGCAGCCGCTCTGAATTCGGTGGTTACACGTTGTGGATTATCAACCGACACCAGACCTTATGTGCCGCATGTCACCTTATCTAAACAAGCACAGTATTTGCCGGATATTGTGTTTGAACCGGTCATCTGGCATGCCCGCTCTTTTTGTCTTGTTGAATCTGTCCGTGTGAAGGATAGCGTCTGTTATGAGGTGGTGCAGGAATGGCCTTTTTGCGGTAACGCGCCTTAATCGTTGTTGATATCGCTGATTTGGCTGTTGAAGCGGCCTTGGCTTAGCTGTGTTTGCACAACATCACCAATCGCCAATTGATGGGTGGAGCGGATGATTTCGCCGGAAGTGGCATGGGCGACCAGCGCGTAGCCACGGTTTAGGGTTGCTAACGGACTGACGGCATGTAAAGTTTGGCTGGAATTGAGCAGGCGTTGGTCTAGGGTTTCCAGTTTGCGGGTTTGTGCTTTGACCAAACGCTGATGCAAATAAAGCAGTTTTTGTTTATGGCTGTTGAGGGTTACGGCAGGGTTGTGCTGCCAGATTAAGGCCTTTTTTGCTTCAATTAGGCTGTGGCTATGGCGCAACTTTAACAGCATCGCCTGCTTGAGCCTTAATTTTAGCTCATCCATGCGTTGGGAGTTTCTCGCCAGTTTTTGTCCCGGATGCTGCTGTTGCAGGCGTTTGCCAAGCCAGTCCAAACCCTGCTGTTGTTGCCGTAGGTTACGCCGGATATGCTGTTGTAGCCGCGTTTCCAAGGCATTAAACCGCGCCAGCCATTCCAGGCTGTCGGGGGTGGCATGCTCGGCAGCCGCTGAAGGGGTTGGCGCCCGCAAGTCGGCGACAAAATCGGCAATGGTGAAATCGGTTTCATGACCCACTGCAGAAATAATCGGGATTGCGCTGGCAAAAATTGCCCGGGCAACGGATTCCTCATTAAACGCCCACAAATCTTCCAGCGAACCGCCGCCACGTCCCAAGATAAGCACATCACAGAGCGGGTTTTCATTGGCGGTGGCGATGGCCTTGGCAATATCGCCTTTGGCGTTGTCGCCCTGCACGGCAACCGGATAAACAATGACCGGTATGGCAGGAAAACGTCTTTTCAACACCGTCAGTATGTCCCGGAGCGCCGCGCCTGTGGGTGAGGTGATAACGCCGATGCAGCAGGGCAGGGCGGGCAATGCTTGTTTGTGGTGCCCGGCAAACAGCCCTTCATCAGCCAGCTTGCGTTTTAACGCATCAAATGCCCTACGTAATGCGCCATCACCAGCATCTTCAATAGACTCGACAATCAGTTGGTAATCGCCGCGCGGCTCATACAGGCTGACCTGCGCCTTGACAAGCACCTGGTCACCGTTCGTTGGCTTGAACGCATATCTGCGTTGCTGGTTTTTGAACAATGCGCAGCGTACTTGGGCGGTGGCGTCTTTGAGCGTAAAGTACCAATGCCCCGATGCCGGTACGCTCAAATTGGAAATTTCACCCTCAACCAACACGGACAGGAAATGCTCGCCAAGCAACCGGCTGGTGGCGCGGTTAAGCTGGGTTACGGTCATGATGGCGGGTGGTGTGGCGTTGCTGGTTAAAGACATTTTTGCAGGTTTTTGCTGGCGAAGAAGTGTTATTTTTTGGCTTTACAAGTATGTAGTCAAACTGGAAATGTCCGTTACTAGGCTATTTAAACAGACGGTGCGTTGTTTCGTCCCGTGTTGGCCTGACAAAAAATAAGCTGTTTTTTGTCAGGCTAGAGTGGTTTGTTAGGCTTTTTGGGGCATACCTAATTCTGGTTCCTTGTTCCTCAAGACCAATTTGCTCAAGGCGGGCAAAATAATGAACGTGCAGCTAACGATCCAGAAAATACCTATGGTAATGATTAAGCCCATGCTGGCAATGCCTTCATGGGGTGAAAATGCGAGCCCTGCAAAACTGGAGCTGGTGGTCAGCGCACCGTAGAACATCGCCCGCGCAGTGCTGGACTGATAAATGTTTTGTTTTTCTGACAGCGAATGCCGGAGTTTTTCGACCATGTGGATACCGTTGTCCACACCAAAACCAAGCAACAGCGGCAAGGCAATGATGTTGGCGAAATTGATGGCGGTATTGGTAATAACGGCACTGGCCATCGTAAATAATCCAGCCAGCATCAGCGGTGTCATAATCAGCAAGGTGTCGGTGATACTGCGGCGGATGCCATACAAAACCAGTGCGATGGTGATCAAGGCAATGGTGATGGCTTCTTGAAAGGCGCTTAACACTTCTTTCATCGACTCCCAATACATAATGGGCAAATCGGTTGTTTCTGGTGCGATTGATTGTACTTCGGTAATAAATTCTTCTAGGTTATCTAAATTATCCAAGTCTTTTTTGGCAAATATCTGGATGCGATATAAGCCGTCTTTACTAAGCCATCTTTCCTTGATGTCGGCGGGAAGCTCGGCCAATGTGATGTTCTTGGCATTAAATCCGGCCAATAAATCATTCATAACGCCCGGTAAGGTGCCTAGCAAGGTGGTTTGGATTTTTTCTATAAATAGGCGGCGGTCAGGTTGTAGAAGGTTGTCATGTTCAAGCAAAATGGCCTGTAGTTCGGCTTTGAATGTTTCTAAGGCCGCTATTTCGCGGGCCTCGGTTTTTTTAGGCAAGATAGCCTCTATCGCCTTGATCAGCTGATTGATGCTTGCGGTCGAGTCGGTTTCAGCTTCTAGTTCAGGAAAACCTTGGCTATGCAAGCCCAACACGGTATCCATTTCTTCGATCAAATCCAGTTTATCTTCCTGATCAGCAGGTAATAAATCTAAAAGACTGACGGTTTTATCAACCGTTTTTAATGCGCCAAGCTGTTGTTGCAAGGATTTTGCCTGGCTTTCATTTTTAGCCAAGACGCTGACTGTCATCGGCGTGGTGTCCTTGTCTTTCATCAAGTTTTTGAAAGCGATGACTGACTCGGTATTAGGGTCGCGCAGATTAATGGGATTAAAGTCTGTTTTTACGTTGGTGACTAACACACCGGAGATAATCGCAAGGATTACAGTGGCCAGGGTGATAGGCTTGGCGAAATGTAGGGTGAAAGTAGCCATTTTTTCTGGCATTGTCGAAAAAAATCCAGGTTTGGCTGAGGGTCGGCATGCGATAGGTGCCGGCAATATTTTTAGCAGCGCCGGTAATACCGCCAAGGTGACAATAAGACAGATGAATAAGCTGGTGCCTGCCAATAGACCCAATTCGGACACGCCTTTATAGTCCGTTGGTATAAACGCATAAAGTCCGATAGCGGTGGTGCCTGCACACAATAACAAAGACGGGGCGGTGGCTATTAAAGCACTGTGTAATGCCCTGCTTTTATCGCAGTTGGTCAGGGCGTAGTCGCGATAACGTAAACAAAAGTGAATGGCATATTCCACACCCAAACCAATATTTGACACCGCAAAAGCAACCGAAATCAGGTTAAGTTCTTTTACAGCCACTGCTGCGAACGCGCCGCATAGAACCATTCCCAGCGCCAATGTCACCAGTGTGGCCAAAGTCAATATAATGGAACGGTAAGCCATTAATAAAATAAATAGGACTACGACAAGTGAGAAAAGGCTGGCAGTAAACGTGCCGGTGCTCATACCGGCCAGTTCATCGTCTTCAAGCCCAGCCTCGCCGGTAATCAGGACTTTTACCTTAGGTAAATTGGTGCCTTGAATTTGTGCTATGGCTTTGTGGATGGCGTTAACCGCATTCTCGGAGGGTCGGATTTTTGAGTAATCAAATTTTGGCAAGGCAATAATAAAACCACTATCACTTGTATAGGGTTTCTTGTCAGTGATCAACCGCTCCCAGGACAGTAAGGCGTTCTCCCCATTAATGGATTTGTGCAGTGCCCGCGATACTTTATCGAGTAGTGACGGTAAATCAACAGGCAATTCCTGGGTATTATCTGTGTTAGTTAATGCCGCCTCAAACGTTGAAAAAAAACCGGCCAGATTGGGCGATTGGGCAATTCTTCCGATAAATGGTTGGGCTTGTGACAAGGTGTTTGATAAGTCCTGTAATTTGTCGATGTCAAGATACAGTAGGCCGTTCTGATGAAAAAAGGTATTGTCATTGGGCAAATAAACGGACTCAAAATTTTCTTTATCGGCTTGCAGCAAAAGGGCCAGCCGTTTGGTTGCCGCCTTGGTCAATTCAGGTGTGTCGGATTCAACCACCAACAACTGTGTGCGTAAATCTTGCGAAAATGCTTTTTCAAATTTACGTCGATTTTGCTGGAAGGGCGCTTCGGGGGCGACCAGTTCAGCGGTATCGGTGTTAATGCTTAGATTGGCGGCCGTGTATTGCCATGCAAAAAAAGTGACCAGTGCAACTATTGACAATACTAGGACGGGATTTTTAAGGCTCCAGTGACCCCATCGGGAAAGCTGATTGCGACTATAGGATTTTAACGGCATATCTATTTATTGGGTTTATTTTAAAACTAATTGGAAAACAACTGGGCATGCAAAAAATGGGTATGGTACGCCAAGTTTATGTGAATGGTCATTCGACTGACAGACCGTCAACCCGCTGAAAGCCCCTAGGTAGACTATTGCCGCGTTTGCCACGATTACTTGAATATTGGACTATATCAGCGGCTTTTAGGGTTAAAAACTGTTTGCCTGACAGCACTTTTAATAGTGCTTGTCCAGGCATTGCCACAGCAGCAATAACACAATCCTTGCCGCTGGCTAGGTCAGCAGTGGTCATTTGGATTAGCTTATTGCCTTTGCCACGTGCCAAGGCAGGCAATTCATGCACGGGAAAAATCAATAGGCGGCCTTGTAAAGTGGCGACAGCAAGCAAATCAGAGTCATTTTGCACGGGGGCTGGTTTCAATAACCTGGCGTTATCGGCTAAAGTGATCAGGATTTTACCGGCCTTGTTTTTGGTCAGCAATTCCTTAAGTTGAACCCTGAAACCATATCCTAGATGACTGGCCAATACATACCAGTCATCTGGATTTCCTGCCAGTAAGTGCATAAATAAGGCGCCAGCCGGTGGATTAAGCCGTGCGGTCAATGGCTCGCCTTGGGTTCTTGCCGAGGGCAAATCATGCGCCGATGTGCTATAGGCCCGGCCTGTCGAATCAAGGATATAAATTGGCTGGGTTGACCGGCATTTGACTGCATCCTTAAAGCTATCGCCCGAACGGTAGCCCAAGCTTGCGACCTCAATATCATGGCCTTTAGCGGCCCTGATCCAGCCTTTTTCCGACAAAATAACGGTAAGCGGCTCATTGCTGATCAATGCGGTGGTGGCTAGTGCCTGTGCAGTGTTTCGAGCCACTAGCGGTGACCGGCGGTCATCACCGTATTTTTCCGCATCGGCAGTGATTTCATCCCGTATTAAATTGTTCAATAATTCTTTTGAAGCAAGAATTTTTTCCAGTTCAGCACGTTCTATTGCTAACGCATCTTGTTCGCCACGGATCCTCATTTCTTCGAGTTTGGCGAGGTGTCTTAACTTTAATTCAAGTATTGCTTCGGCTTGCAGGTCGCTGATACCGAACCGCTCCATCAACACGGGCTTAGGGTGGTCTTCGTTGCGGATAATCGCTATGACTTCATCAATATTAAGGAAGGCGATCAGTAAGCCGTCCAAAATATGCAGTCGTGCCAGCACTTTGTCAAGCCGATGTTGCAATCGGCGGCGCACGGTTTCAGTGCGAAAGCGCAACCATTCCGTCAATATGTCGCGTAGGCCTTTTACTTTAGGACGCCCATCTAGGCCAATCATGTTCAGATTAACGCGATAACTTTTTTCCAAATCTGTTGTCGCAAACAAATGTGACATCACCGCTTCCACATCAAGGCGTTTGGATTTTGGGATGATCAATAAGCGGGTGGGGTTTTCATGGTCTGATTCATCACGTAAATCTTCAATCATCGGCAGTTTTTTTGCCAGCATTTGGGCGGCGATTTGCTCCATTAATTTTGCGCCGGATACTTGGTGCGGCAAGGCCGTAATAATAATCACGCCGTCCTCCAACTCATATTTGGCACGCATTTTTAGCGAGCCTCCCCCCGTGCTATAGATTTTTTGTATCTCTTCGGCGGGCGTGATGATTTCCGCATCGGTCGGGTAATCAGGCCCTTTAACCAAGGCAAATAGCTCATCGGCGCTGCTGTCAGGCTTGTCCAGCAAGAGAATGCAAGCATTAGCGACTTCTCTGAGATTATGCGGGGGGATGTCGGTCGCCATGCCGACGGCAATCCCCATCGTACCGTTCAACAAGATATTAGGTAATCGGGCCGGTAGCAGTTCCGGCTCTTTCAGGGTGCCGTCAAAATTGTCTGACCATTCAACCGTACCTTGTCCGAGTTCATTTAGTAGTGTTTGGGCATAAGCTGTCAGACGCGACTCGGTGTAACGCATTGCAGCAAAGGATTTAGGATCGTCTGGCGAACCCCAGTTACCTTGCCCGTCAATTAACGGATAACGGTAGGAAAATGCCTGGGCCATCAGCACCATCGCTTCATAACAGGCGGAATCACCATGCGGATGGTATTTCCCCAGTACGTCACCCACCGTTCTGGCCGATTTTTTATACTTTGCCAACGCATTCAGGCCCAGCTCGGACATCGCATAAACAATCCGCCGTTGCACGGGCTTTAGGCCATCGCCAATATGCGGTAAGGCACGATCGAGAATAACGTACATGGAATAATCCAGATACGCTTTTTCGGCAAAATCTTTTAACGGCAGTTGTTCAAAGTTTTCTTGTAGTCCCACTTAAAAATCATCCTCTATATCAATCTGCAAACCACGAATTTTTTCCAGGCTTTCTTGGCGCATTTTTTTGCGTATTTCTGCGGCGGCAAACAGTTTTTTTTCGGCTTCGGTTTCCAATTGCAAGCGTGGCACTTCAACTGATTTACCATTTTCATCAATTGCCACCATCGTATAATAGCAGGAGGTGGTGTATCGTTTTTCATAAGTGCGCAAATGTTCGGCGAACACCTTCACACCAATTTCCATAGACGAACGGCCAACATGGTTAACACGTGCCTGCAACGTCACCAGTTCACCGACATTCACTTGTTGTT
>JAQTQZ010000022.1 GCA_028712695.1 Methylovulum sp.
ATGAAGAACACCGGCCTTCACTTTTGTAATCATCGGGGTCTGTCATGGATAAAAAAAACCTAAAGGGGCGGTTTTCGGACAGCTACGAAAATCTGGCACCGAAAAAAAAGCAGCAACTGATGTTATTTGAAGCCGCGCGAGATAATTAAACAGTAAAAAGCGAGATAATTGGCAATTCAGACACTATCAGCAAACCACACCGCCTTGTCAATTAGATTAGCAACATCAGCACTCGGTATCACAGCAACCGGAAACATATCCACCTTATTCCCCTCCCAAAACACCTGCGCATTAATATCCGGTGACCATGCGCTGTGCAGATAATGCTTTGACAACTCCGCCGCGTTACTCGCAAACAAGATCGTGAAATAATACCCAGTGTATGAGTTATCGGCGGGGACTGAAGGCGTGGGTGACCGGTACGGAAATGTTATCGTATTGAAGCTTATCCTCAACAGACCTTTGTATGCTGGAACAATCCCGATATTTTTACCTATATAACTTGCCATATCATACCTTTGGCAATAGCCAACGGGTTGTTGCCCCCACGTTAAGTATGACGTAGTAGTCAGCTCCTATTAGCATCTCGTCCCCCGTCGCGCCGATATTAGCCATCTTTAAACCACCTAAAATGCTGCCACCCCGTGATACATAGTTTCCCGTTTGGACTGATAACGCGCTGATAGCTACATCTTGACTGATGTAATAACCCACATCGTTTTCATCAAGCGCCTGTGTTGCTGATAGTGACAAAGTGCGTAACGAATATTGATAATTGCTTGCGCTTATTAAGTCAACGCCTGGCTTTGACTTATAACGCGGTGAGTAACAGTTAAAAGTCGAGTTGCCAACAAAATACCAGCACGGATAGGCGACAAGCGGGGTTCCCGGAACATTCCATGGGTCGTCCCGCGTGGCCTCAAAGCAACCCACGGCACAGGAACCCATCGTCCCACCCCACACGTTCAAATTAGTGATATAGCTGAACAAGACCATATATCTGACATTAGCACCGATAAAAACTAACCCGCCCCCTGCCGTGTCAAGTTGCTGTGCGTAAGTGCTGTTGTCGCTTGAATAAGCAACATTAGTCAGTGCCTTGCTTGAAGTATTGTAGTGCTCATAAACTGTCAATAATATCTTGACTGGGTTTTCGGTATATCGCACTTCAAGAAAAACGAATTTATATTCCCCCCCCACCAGCGGTGCCCTAAAGACAGCATTTAACTTACTTGCGCCAATCTTATAGCTTGCGTTAGTGCCAAACGTCAAGAACCCACCCAGAGTCGTTCCCGCTGTTGTCGATGCGATAGCATAGGGTGAAACTAAAGTTGGACTAGGCCGCGAAATCCATGTCGCCCCATCGTTGAGGTTTTCATAAAAAAGTCCGGTTGTTGGCGATGTTGCAATCACAGCCCCGCCGTAATATGCCAGTTTTTTAAAGTTCCCAGAACCGACTGTAGTCCACACCAAACCATCCGGGCTTGACTGGATTATTGAGCCACTTGTCGAGCACGAGATAAACACAGACCCGTTATAAATCACGCCATTGGGACTGCTGTAACAAGTATTTGACACCCAACTCGCACCATCGGTCGATGACACACAAGTTGCTCCAGTACCAAAAAGCAAAATGGACGTGCCGTTAGAAACAGCAATCTTATACGTGTTGCTGAAGCCCGTAGCTACCGTGCTAACAGTAGTGCCATTTGTCGTCGTGTAAACATTAGCCGTCGCGCCGTTGGGGTTGACCATATAAAAAGTTGACCCAAAAACGCCAATATCAAACAAGTTGCTACCGGCAGTGACTGTGTAAGTGCCGCCAGCCGTCCACGTGTCCCCATTATCTGAGCTGTAATAAACAGTGGCAGTTGTTGATGCTATTTTTACGGCAATTGAAAGCCCAGATGCCACACTATAAGCAACCGCAACAAACCCAGTGACTGAACTACGCAACGTCCAGTTTTTACCGTCTGTGCTGTTTGCGATACCGTTTGACGAAACCGCTATCCATTTGCTGCCAGTGTGTGTTGCGCTGTTCACCACCCCTAAAACGTTCAGGTTGCCCGAATCATAAACGTCATGCAGCCCAGTTGTAAGCTCTTCCCACCCAGCGGGTTCTGCGCTGACGATATATGAGCTGCCCTGAAGACAGCTGGCCGACAGATTGGAAACCAGCGTTTCCCCCGTCAAGATTGCTTTGATGTCGGCAAATATCTCACCGACGTTGCTGGTTGATGGTTTATAAACGTATTTTGCGAGCATTATTAGGCCACCTGGATGTTGAAAATATAGGACACGGTGTTGGCAAAATCCCCGTAAATCTTAAAATTTACTTGGGTTGGCAATGTGAGAGTAAAAGTTGGGACAGCTGAGGCCACATCAGGCAACCCGATTTTTTGCACAGACGCCAAAACAGTCCCATCTGCCTCTGTCACATCCAGGGTGATGACCGAGGTGGTCGAGTTGCTGCCGAACAACGCCGTGGTTGCTGAATAAACCCCCGCTGGCAAGAGGATACTGGCAATAACCAGCGGCGACTTACCCACCCATCTGCGGCTAAGTGGCAGGATGATTGCCGATGAGCCGCCTGTACCCCCGTCTGTATCAATAATCTCCACATTAATTAGCGTACCGATCAACGCAGGGGTAGTTTCGGCGGGCGTGGTGTCGGGCGTGTCAACTGATGTCCAATAGACAAAATCACCCGCGCCGGTGTCCCATCCACTCATCGTATAAGTTATCGCCATCCTCGTCTCCTAAATCGTCCAGCTTTTGATGATGGCGGCAATGCCGTCGGCATCTGCATAGGCCACTAGCCTGACATCAGCGGCGGCGGATAACGTATACCCCGCCGCCGCTGTACGCCGCTGAATGCCGCCAGCCACACCGCCGATCGTGGCCAACACCGTACCATCTGGCAGGCGCAATTCCATAGTCGCGGCATTGCTAATATCAAGGCAACCCAAAACGGCAGTTGGTGCGGGGTGATGCCCGGCGGACAACGGCTGGATAGCCATCAGCGTAGGTACAGTGCCGACCACTTTAATATTGACCGGATAGGCCGCCCCGTCTTTATCGTCTGCCGACAGCACCAAGGTATACGCGGGCACATCCGCTAACGCTTGCAAGCCTTGCCCGTGCTCGTTATAGCTTAAAAACTTAAAGTTAAGCGTCCGGCCAACATCTTTTTCATTAAAAGCAAACCTGAATAATCGGTTATCACAACGGACAAACGGCTCGCCCGTTAATGCCCCCTGCGCCGTGCCAAACAAGCCGCGCCGTAGATAGGGCAACGGTGCAATGCTGAACGCATCGCCAACGGCGGGGGATACCGGAAAGGCCGCGCAGGAAATGGTGCGGATACCGCCCGTATTGGTGTAACCCGTTATCGTGCGCACCTGCCCCACGTTGCCCGCCACGCCCGCCGTGCAAGTGATAACGCCACCGTTATAGTAGTCCTTATCTTTCCACAGGCTGTCGAACTGGATACTGGAAGACGAATTGACCACGCTAGCGAATGCGGCCACGGCAACAGGGTTTGGCGTGGTCAGGTCGTAATTGTCGCCGACCCGCTTGGCGTCACGATAGGCCAGATATTCCCCGCCAACCAGACATAAAGAATCATAGGTCACCGCATCGTCCTGGCTCACACTACCCAAACTGCCGTTTGATTGCGTCAAGTCAACTAGCAGCACATGGGCGGGATTAGTGTCCGGGTCTGTCCCCGCCGGATAATCCGCCGCAATCCCACCCATCGTTGATTGCCCGTTCAGCGCCCCAATCTGCACGTAATTGTCACTGCCATAGCTAGTCCAAATTTGGCAACCGCCATACCTTGCATCAAGATGTGACACCGCCACCCACACCTCATGGCCGCCCGCCGCCAACGCGCCGGGGGCATTAAAAATAACCGGCGGGTTAACATCGCCTACCGGGGTGTTCCAGGGGACACGGGCGTAAGACACATCATCAGCGGCGTAATGCTCACTATCGCCCACGCCGTCCGGCACATCTTCAAAGATGATAGACATCGCATCGCCATCGTCCGTGACTTCGACAATCATCACGGGCCAGGCGTCAAAGCCCAATTCCGCGTCATCAAAAAACACTACATCGCCGGGTTCAAGATACGCATACTGCCAAGACGACAACCGCGCCTCATGCGTCCCGCCGCCGTATTGCGCCTGCTGTAGCAAATTCTGACAAACACGCTGCGCCACGTCCATCAGCCGGATTTCCTTGGCGACAAATTGCGAGGCCTCGCGCAAGCCATACGTTTTGATAGCCGCTGTATCAGTCGCCGCCGGGGTCAGCATTTTGTTGTACTCTTTGCTTCGGGACTCGAATTCAACAATAAACGAATTGTCTGCCTCGGCGCGGTCTTTGGGCGTGGACATAAGCGGCTCATCGCCGCTATCAGATAGAAAATCATCGGCAGTCAAGTGAATGTCCAGCGGAGCCGTGGGCAAATAATCAATGCCATTGCCGCTGTGCGCAGTTTGCGAGACGGGAATAAATTTCAATGCGCCACGGTCGCCCGCCGCATTTTGCGTCCAGACCGCCCCGCAATTGGCAATGGTGGCCCACCGCGACAGCACGTCCTTGGCGGCTTCTTGTTCAGTCAGCGCAGGCGAGATGACCAACCCGTAACTGCCACAATAATCATCAAGTTGCGATAATGACAACAGACAGTCAACACCGAAATCAATCCCCCACATATCATCCAACAATAACCCGGCCATACAATTGGCAATAGTGGCGTCTTTGCCCGTGCCAACGTTGGCATAAAACCCCTCGACCTCTACACCATGGTTGCCTAACGATGCCGAACTGGTCAGCTCATAATCGTGCGCGGCCAGATAAGCAAAGCCGTTATAAACCAACGCCTTTTCAGGATGTTTGGTAGCCATGTAATCCCAGGCCGTCTGACCGTCCGCCCCGTCAAACTCGGCGAAGCCTTTTAGGTCCGGCGTGGCGTACAAATCCTTATTGACCCATAGGCGTTTATAATTCACGCCGAAGCCGCCGCCCTCGCACACCAACAGCACAACGGTTGCATAATAGCTATACTTTACCGTGCCTTGGTTGCCGCCGCCGCCTTTGCCGCCCATGCTTTCGTGATGGGTCACGCTATAAAAATCGGCGTAATCAATCAAGATACACTGTACCCGTGCCGTGCCCATCACGACCGGCACGGTCACGCCATACCCTTGAGACATGACTTTAAAAGAGCCAATCGCCGGTACTTGCTTACTCGCTGGACTGCCGCCTCCCATTGCTAACCCCTCGCAAAATAACTAAAAAACACCCGCTCACGCCGCTTCAAATCCGCATGCAGCGCATAATCCAACACCACGCCAGATTTTCCGCCGCGTAGCGCATGTATAATATGCGGGTAATTGACGGCGATAGCCCCGTGACTAAAGGTGCGGCCAAACTTAAACACCACTAAATCACCCGGCAACGGGTCGGCAACCGGCGCGCAATACCGCTCGACAATCTGCAAATACCGCTCTTCGCTCCGATGCAACGCCCAATCAATGGGGTAATCGTCCACCGCCTGGTTGTCAATCAACCCCAAATCACGGTACACAGCCAGCGGAAACTGCCCGCAATCGACACCACCGTGTTCGCCTTTCACACTCTCGTTATGCCGCCATGGCGTCCCCTGCCAGGTCATCGCCTCGGCAATCACAGCTTGCCTACGCGCATCCATCACAAGTTCTCCTCATACACTGGCACAAAGGGGAAGCTGCGCCGCTTGTCCAAATTATCAAACCGCCCAGCGCATGTCGCCGCCGACAAATCGCACCCCGCCACCGCCTCAAAGACATCACCGGCTTGCGCCGCATACGGCAACGGTGACACCAAGAAAAATTGCCCGCCCACATAGCGTTTGACGGTGCGCATCACGCCCGTATTATCGCCGGAAACAAACACCACCCGGCCTTGGCTAAAATAGCCGTCCGCTTGGGTTAATGCCGTGTCCAGCCACTTTTTTGACGCCCCCGTGACCGTCGCCGAATGGCTGTAAGCCGCTTCCGACAAGCCACAGCGGCTGTCATAATGCGTGTTCATGCAATTCAGGTTGATCGTTTCCCGTGGCACGCTCACCGATAATTTCTCGGCGTCCGAAACCAATGTGAACGTGCATGATGACCGCCCAGGCTTGGGCATGGACACCCTGCCTTCAAACAAAAAAATCACACCCACCACCACCGGATTCGTGTTGCCCGCGCTGTCCAAGCTGCAAAACGCTTTCTGTATCAGCAACCGCGCCCCGCTTAGGCCGCCATTGCGGATAAATTGCGGCACCGGGATGCCTTCCAGCAAATCACCGGGCTTATACCAAAGCGTCATGTCCGTATTGTCTACGTCCAAATTGCCCCGATGCAGTTTTGACGTGATCGCCCCGCGCTCAAACAGCAGGCCATTAGGGGGAAACTCATGCCCCCCCCAATTTAATACCATGCCGGACAATGTGCCAATGCGGGACTTTTCGCCGGATGTTAGCGTCAGCGTGTACAGTTCTGCTTGTTTATACCGCCCGCTATCAAGCAGGGCTTTCAATTCGGGTGTGACTATTTTCATAAACCATCCAGGATGTTGACCGGGCTGCCGACAAACGCAAATTCCTCTTCACTAAATGCCTGCACCGCAAATTCAGTGAATGCCGTTTGGTCGCTGTCAAAGCGGCAACGGTGGTAATACTTGCCAGACCAAGTGATAACAGCCCCATCACTTGGCGCCACGCCAAACGTGACCATTCCTGTGGCGCTCACAGCATGGTTTTCCGGCGCATCCAACGCACCGTCTATATATAAGTCGCAAAACGCCAAATTAGGGTTATGCACAGGCTCGATAAAGCCGCCGGGATGGATGATGCGCAGCTGAAACGCGGCAGTTGTGCCGTCGCCCGTGCCAAGCAGTGTTTCCGTGCAGGTGTTATGGCGTGGGCAATCATACAGCCAAGTTTGTTCGCGGCCGCCGACTGACAAATAAAAGCCAAAAAACCAATCCATCTCCGTATCTTCGAAATTGTCCAAAATGCCAATCGGCACGGTGAATTTCCACAGCGGATAAGCCTCAAAATTAGCCCGCAATTCGCGCTGGCCACGGGCGGTTTTTTGGATGCGCGTGTCAAAAAACGGGTTGCGCTGGCGGTCAAAAGTAAAGCCCGGATAGGATGGCAAAATTAAATCACTCATGATTTCAGGCTCTTCCCGGTTCTGGCTTTGTCACGCACGACCCGGGCGAGGGTGTCGCCGTGGTTTTCCAACAGGCGTTTGACGCTTTGGCCATCCACAGCAGACACATTAAAATGTGTGTCGCCCTCATTGATGGTTTTATGCGTGGTGTGGTTTACAGGTTGCATCGCCGCCAGTTTCTCCGCCGTTGCTGTGTCATGATTGCGCCGCGCTGCCTGGGCCATGGTTGCTGCCTGTTCGCTGGATTGCTGGGGTAGCGTTGCGATGGACTTAGGGATTGCCCAATTGCCGTGCAGTTGCCCGTTGGCCACCAAATCGCCGACCACGGCGGACACGTCAGTGGCTTGCAAGCCGTTGCTCTTGACAAAGTTAACCACACTGCGGAAATTGTCCGCCACCCCGGCAGGCAAGATGGTCTCTTGCTCATGCACCATTTGCATCCGGTCTTCCGGCACCGACCACAGGCCTTTTTTCGATGACGGGATCATCGCGCCGTAGGCCATCATCGCCGCGAAGGCCGCCACGGCGGCGACCGCCCCCAAGACCGGGCCGATATACGGGATGCTCGCCATCGCGTTATACGCAGACACGGCAGCCTCAGCGGCTTGTGCAAAAATCGAACTTTTAGCCTTGCTGGCCGTTGACGCCTGCGCTGTCTCATTGGCGGCGATGGTGCTGCCAGTCCGCACCACATCATTAGTGACTTGTGCGGTGGTCATCACCGTTTCAGTGATGGTTTTGGTCGCGACCTTAGCCGCTTCCTTTTCGCCAAAGCCCAACAGCTCCCACGCCCACTGCGCCGCCGTAAACACCTTGTCCTTAACCCACTGCGCCTTCTCCCATAACGCCGAGGCCAGCTTGATTGCCCGTTTGCGCAATGCCAAGCGCTGCTCGCCAGCGGCTTCCCACGCCCATTGGGCCGCTAAAATCGCCTTTTCTTTCGCCGCGATCAACATGGCATAAATCACATCGCCATTTTTCAACGCCTTTTCCGCCGCCCCCGTGGCCTTAATGCCGGACAGCTTCCACGCCCACTGCGCAGTTTGCATCACCCTTTCTTGGATAAAGGTTGACGCATAGGTCACCAACATCGAATTGGCGGCATTCCTAACGGCATTACTGATAGTTTGCTGGCCGGTCAACACGCCATTGGTCATTTGCTGCAAGGCATTTTTGAACGGCGCCATCATGCCCTCAAAAATGGCCTTATTATTGGTTGCCAACTGGTTATTGATGCCTTGCACATCCAGGCCGAATTTGCGTATCAACGCCTTTTGGTCGTCCAGGTTTTGCGCCAGCGCCAGCTTGTCATCCTTGAGCAGCTTGCGCTTTTCATTCAGTAATTTCAGCTCAATTGCCAGCCGGTCGGCGGCAAACTGCCTGAGTCGGCCCAGATGCTCGGAGGCAGTGAGAGTGCCCAGATCAAGTTCTTGTTGCGCGGCCTGCTCCTGCACAGTAACGGCATCCAAGGCGGCATCATGCCCAGCCTGCAACTGCGCTTCGGTCAGGGCTTTTTGTTCGGCCAGGGTGGTCTTTTTTATCTCCAGTTCGGCAGTGGATTGCTCGGTGGCGTTGGCCTGCTCGTCTATCCCTAAGTTTTTTAGCCGCGCAACCCGGTCTTGCTCGACAGCCACCAGCTCATTATCCAAAAGCTTTATTTTGTTCGCCGATGCCTGCCGCTCTTCAATAGTGCCGCCGCCGGTCGGATTTTGCAATTCAGCTTGTACTTTCGGAACATAGGCTTGCGTTTCCGCAGGCAGCTTTTTAATGTCGCCTTGCGCGGCTTTGACTTTGGTAGGATTAGAGTTATAAGCTGCCAAGGCTTTATTGACATCGCCATTAAACGTATCCAGCAATTCGCGCAGTAGCTTAGCGCCACCCTCGATATTTTGCTTGGGATCAAATACATCCTTGACGCCTAAACTTTTTGCTGTAGCGGGCATGAGCTGCATTAATCCAGAAGCGCCCGCCGGCGACACTGCTTTAAGATTACCCTGGCTTTCAACCTGCATAACAGCACGCAGCAGGCCATCGGGCAATCGCTGTTTTTGCTGAGCCGCATCCAACAATGGCGCATAAGCACCGCCGGGCACCGACGCCTGTTCAGCCTGTTTTTTGGAGAGAATAGCCGCCTTATCCAATCCGCTGGACGCTTCAATATATTGTCGTTCGACTGTTAACTTTTTATCATCCAGTTCTTTTCTTAACGCCAGCGTCTGTTCATTCTTTTGCTGTTCAGTGATAGTTTGCTCGACAACTTGCCGTTCAAGTTCCAGTTTTTGTGCATTAAACGTGCTGTCCAGCTGTTTAAGCTCAAGATCATGCGCAGCAGTCAGCGCATCCGAGCGGGTTTTGATGGCGGCTAACTGCAAGTCCAGATTGGCTTTAATCGCATCCGTTGGTATTTTTGGGGTTTCGGTTCCGGTATCGCCCAAGCCTAAATTGCCATTGCCGACACTACTGCCGCGTTGCTCTGGAGGTGGCAGAGTGATGGCATTTTTTTCGCCTTCGCGCTTAATTTCATCAGCAATTTCATGGCCTAAATCAGCCAATACCTGATCCGCAAAATTAAGCGCATTACCGATGTAATCAACACCAAAATCTTTTTTTCCGGCGGCTGCGGATTGTTGGTCGGCATTTTGGTTGATTTTGTCCGTGTCGGTCGTGTTGGCGGCTAATTGGGCGTCAATATTGCTGGTGTCGAATTTGCCGGCCAATGCGTCTTTTATATCGCGTCCCGCCGCTTTTGCCAGCTCAACCGCGCCCTTGAACTTAACCCGCAAAATATCGACGAATTCGTCCAACCTAATCCCGGCATTGTCTTTTAACCAGATCAGGGCGCCGACCACGAAGTTTGCCCAGGCTTTAATTTGGCCAGGGCTATTGTCGACAAATTGTTTGATCGCATTGGTAATACGAGCCCACGTCGTCTCATTGATACCGACCAAGCCCAATAGCCAGCCTCCAAACTGGCTGATATAACCACCGACAGCATCTATGGCCTCGCCGACTATGCGTGATAATAGACGCCAGGCGGCAGCTATCACATTAGAAACCTTGGCATTGATGCCGCCGACTGTCACTAACTTATCTTGCAAATTGGTATAAGCAACGATCAATGACGTGATGGCAATAATGACAAATTTAACCCAGCCACCGCCGAACGCCAGCAACAAGCTGCCCACGGTCGTGCGCACGCCCGTAAGTATCGCGCCGAACACCGTAGCCGAAGCACCAGCGGCTTGAAAGGCTTTAACCGCATTGTATCCGACCAAGCCTAGTGCAATCGCCACGGATAACAGCAACGAATTAAAACCGCCCACCACGCCGGTCAACACAGTAACCGCCACGGTTGCCGCCAAGATATTTTTGGCAAACCCGCCAAATGGCGTCCCTGCCAATACCGCCAAAAACTGGAGCAATGCACGCGTTGCCAATGGCAAGACTGTAATTAATATATTCAGTACAATCGACAACGATTGCACCAATGCGATGATCCGTATAAAGGCCGATAGCACCGGATGATCCGCTGCAAAACGGCCTAATGAATCCATCAATTTATGGAACAAATCCGTCGCCGCTTTAACCGGCGCTAAAAATGGATTTCCCATCTCAATATTCAGGATGTCCAGGGCGTTGCGGGCGAGCTGTAATTTATTCTCCAGCGTATCCGCGCGCTTTTCAAACTCCCTAAGCGCACTGCCCGCGTAAGATGCTGGCTCTTTAACCCTATCGATATTTGCCCTTAATGTATCAACGGCGAATGATAATTGGCCGATACTTTGGACGTCCGTACCCTGTCCGAACAATCCGTAAAGTAAATTGGATTGCTCAAGATTGCTGAACCGCCCTAACACGGTTAAAAAGTTTAGCAGCGCCTGCATGGGATTAGCTTGGATGTCCAGTGCCAACTGCTCGGCACTTAGCCCCATCTTAGCCAGGGATGCGTTAAAATCCTTCCCCCGCATTTCGCCCGTGGTGAGCGCCGAGAACAAACTGCCCAAGGATGTGCGCACTTCATCGGGCGGCTTTTTCATGCTCAGCATGGTCGTCACCAACGCCGCCATTTCCCCGCGCAACAAGCCAAACCGCTGACCACCGCTGCCGATCATCAATAGCGAGTTTAAAATATCGCGTTCAGTCGCATTGGTGGTATTACCCAACACATTGATCTGGTCTATCAATGGGCTTATCTCTTTGATAGTAGCCTCATAAACCGCCGATAAGCCGCCTATATAACTACCTGCTTCCTGTGGTGTCAGCCCCTGGAATGCAACCGAAGACCTGCTAGCCAGCTTAATAAAATCTTCCAGCTCGCTGGTGGCGACACCCAGTTGTCCGCCCGCTTCGGTGATATTGGCAATATCGACCAACTTCAAAGGGATTTCTTTTGATGCCATGCGTTTAATCGTTTTTTCGAGCGTGTCCAGTTCGTCGGACGTGCCTTCAACAACTTTTTTAACGTCTGCAAAAGCACTTTCAAAATTCTTGGCTTCATTGACTTGCACGCCCAGCAAACCGGCGCGTACTGCAAAACCCCCCCATAAATCTAAGAAATCCGATTTTTTAAACGCTAACAACCCTAACAAACCGCCTCTGATGCCGCCCAACTTAGCGGCGAAGTCAGCGGCCGCGTCAATATTGTTTTTGATACCTACGCTTAACGCAGACCATGCCGACATCCCCACTGATTTTATCAGCCCAAAGCCGCTGGCAATAGCCGATAACGCCCGCGAACCCAGACCGTTCATCTGCGCCCACAGCACAGTAAATACGCTTCGAATACGTGTTGCCGCTTGTTCGCCGGTACTACGCAAATCATTTAAGCTGTTTTGCGCTTGCCGCAGGCCGTCACGTGCACCATCCGTGATGGCGGTTATAATCAATCGGAGTGTCAAATCATTCATAATCAATTCCTGCTAATCGCCTGCTGAAAAAATCGTCTCATTTTTTCTTCCGGCGACAAATACTCATAACCCAAATACGCCGCCACCAGTTGATGCGTGGGCGGGTTGCGCTTCATGTAATCGCTCATATCCCGCAATTGCGAGAGTTTTACTTGGCTGTCGATGGTCGCGTAATCCCAACCAAACGCGGCGGCCAAATGCGCGTAAATAGTGCCAAAATCGTCAACATCCTGCGTATTCGTCCCAGCCTGCGCCGGTTCTAAACCACAAATATCGGGAACGGCATTTAAAAATACCGATAATTCTGCACCGGTCACCCGCCCTAATTTCATCGCACCAAAAAAAACGGCCAAGATAGCGTTAACTAACTTGAACCGTTCCTGTGCGGCGGCATCATCGTCGCCGGTGACCGCCGCCAATTGCCGATAGAATTTAAGGATGCGCCGCACCTGGCCCAAGGGCGGTTCGGACACCGGGCGGGCCTTGCCGCCCAGGGTCACCCTGCGGACATCATCCATCGTTACGCCGAGGTGCTGACCGTGTACACTACGCCGGTGTCACGGTTGACCAGCCCCTTCATCTCGAACTTCATGCCGGCAAAATCCTCCTGCTTGGTCGGCACCCCCACACCCGTTGGTTTGGCGCGTTCGAATGAGACAGCCATCATTTGTCCGTCCAGCTCGTAAGCAATATCAATGCTCAAGGTTGGCGCATAGCCAATCGGGTCATTTCTGACGACGATGGTTTGCCCGGTATCGGCCAGCTCGTATTGATAATTGATGCGCAACACGTCAAGGCCATTGGTATGGTCAAAGTAATACACCCCGTTATCCGATACGGCATACTGATTATTTTCCAGGGCGAGTGGCGTGGTGAGCGCCACACGCGTTAAGGCGATACCGCCAATATGGCGTACCCCCAAATCACGGGTAAACTCCCCCTCGTCCGGCGGTGACATCTCAACAAACTGGAAATCCGCCTCATAATGGATGGTCACGGTGTCGCCGGTATCGGCGGCGGCAAACGTATATTTGCCCATCGTATCCACCTGATATTCGCCCGTGGCCGGGGCGACCAGCAACGAGTCAACTAAAAATTCACCCGCCGTAAGGCCCGTCATCACAGTGCCGCTGTCAGTAGTCAGTTCAACAGCGACATTGCCAACCCACGGTGCTGAAGTGCCGACATCGACATACGAGTCATAGCCAGCGGCGGGCAATGCAGCAATACTCGTGGAAACAGTAATGCCATCTGTAACATGAGCAACCGTAATAGTCCCGGTTTGTGACGGGTTGAACATAATCAGGCCGTTTTTGCTGGCCCGATAATTTTCCACGTCTGGCAATGCGGCGGTTTGTGACCACGGCTTATAGGTCAATTTAGTGCCCGTGCCCGCGCCTTTGGTGATGCCTTTGTGCCGGGTATGCAATGCTGCGTTCCAGTTCAGCGACGCTGGGACCTTAAAAGTAGAGACCAGCGCATTGCCGTCAGAATCGTAAGTCACCACGGCGGTTTTGCCCACATCAGCCGCGCTAAAGCGATAATTTCCGGCAGAATATTCGTATTTTCCGGCAGGCATCACATCCAATGTACTGGTAGTTGCGGCAACACCACCGATAGTCACCGACGTACTGCTGTCGATCCGTGCCAGATTGAGCAGTTTTTTATTCAGTATTTTTACCACCTGATCACTGGATCCAGGCACGGTAAAGCCATTGCGGTCTGTATAGATTTTCAGTTGCCGGTTTTCGATGTCACCGCCGAAGCATAAATGGTTCAGCAATTGGCCGGAAATTTCGTTGACGGTGAAATTGAATGACAACTCATTTTTGCCGGACGCCATGCGCACGGCATATTTGCCCTCGCCATGGCTCATTTTCAAGGTGCCTTTATCGTCCCAGGTCGCCTCCTGCAAACCTTCAAGATGCAAAGGTTGCGGCGGGTCGAGCAAAGTGCCGTCCGCCTTGCGGATCAGCGTGACATAAACGTGGCCAGAGCCAAACGGCACTGACTGGGTAGAAGTTGCGGTGGTCATAGGTTGCTCCTAAAAATAAAATAGGGTTATTACGATTTTTTCTTTTCTGTTGGCTCTAGCTCAGGCTTGGCCGCCAACGCCGCTTTTAACGATGCTGGCGGCGGTGATTTTGCAGGCTGGGCTGCTTTAGCCGCTGCTTGCAATGCCCGAATCCTGGTCTTTGCACTGACAAACCCTTGTGAAAAAGCATTGTTCGCCAAATGATTGGGCACATCGATAATGCCATCGCCATCGGCAGTAAAGGTTTGTCCTGACAACGTAATGCGGGTGATGCCTTGTTTATAAATTTTCATAATAGCCTCGGTTTGGATTAAAAATTCTGCGGCGCATAGCGCAACAATTGCTTGGTGATCAATGTGCATTTGACAAAATGGCATAACACCCCAGCAAACAGCGCCGGGACGACATCATCAATGGCGATGCCGGTTTGCTTGCCGATGTCATCACGGTAGATAATGCGCCCTGGGGCTTCTTCCAGTTGCTCAGTCCTAAATTCATCACGGATTAGATCCAGCAAATCGTTGAACACCAACTCTGATGCGTTAGCGTCATTGATCGCCATAAAGCCACTGATCAGCCATTTGCTTTTCTCAATCGTCATGCGATTTTTAGCCGTCAGTTCGACCACACCGACGCGGCTGACAAACCAGCCCAATAGCACGCCCTCACTGACATACATCGCCACCAAATCACGCATTTCATCAGCATAGCGTTGGTAGGCGTTGACCTTGCCTATGCCCGGTACCGCATTCATCTTGGCGACAATCGCCTCGCGCACCACACTCATGCTTGCCCCGCTATTTCCGCCAAGGCGTCATCCACCGCCTTGGCCAGGCGAGTTTGGATATACGGATTAACGGCGGCAAAACCGTCGCGGAACATAAACGCGCCGTCAGTGCCGACCGTCGCAATCTTTTTAGCAATCGCCCATGCCACGCTTTTGGCTTGCGTCCGCTCCATGCCCAATTTGGCAATGGCCCAATCTTCCAGCGGCGCTAGCGGCGGAAAGTGCGGACTCGTGCCCAGTTCCACCGGCACTGCGTAATTGATCGAGGTGCCGACCACCCCCATTACCCCGCCCGGTACCGGATGGGCATACTCGACCGCCTCGCCAGCTAAAATGGATTTACGCAGCAGTTGATGCGCCCCAGCAGGCGTGCGCTCGGCAATCTCGCGTTGCGCCAGCAACAGGCCTTCGTCAATCGCCACCGACAAATGCCGCAGCATAATGTCCGGGGCGCTAGCAAAGGCCGCCTGGATCGCCGCCAGATTTTCCGGGACGATGCTCAATTCCATGTCTGCACCGGCAACGGATGGGTCAAACGGGTACGGCCTTTGCTGTCGCGCTGCGTGAATGACACGTCGGCGCTGGCCGGCACGTTGCGCTTGGTGTCAACGCCCAGCTCATCCAAATAGCGTTGGCGCAGGGTTTTGGCACGGGCAGCAAAGGCCCGTGCCGGGTCTTGCTGGTTCGCCGAATCCGCGCTGATGGTCGGCGCGTTTTTTGATGATAAGCGGCTCGCTTCCATTTCGCACAAGACCGCCGCCGCCCAAGATGCCACCGCTTCTGTATGCTGCTCAGGCAAGGTGTATTCGGTGGCGCTGGCGATATGGCGCACGGTGTACCAAATCCGCATTTCCTCATTACTGCCTGCAACCAATTCAATCCGCGCCACGGTGCCATCATTGTAGGTATAGAAATCCTCAGTACGCAGATACAGCGGCGGACGTTGGCTGAGTGGATATTCCGCCTGCCGGACCGTTGAAAAGTCCCAGACGAACCCGTCCGGCAACACGGCGCCCCCATCGCTCAAGCCCAGGATAGCCGTCACCACTTTAGGCGCATCCTGGTTATAGCGCACGATAGCCATATCCAGCGCATCATCATCCGCACCCGCGCCGATCTTGGCCAAATCGACTTGGGCCAAGCGCAGCACAGTAGTTTTAAGGCCGGCGCGGGTCATGTTACGCCACCACCGCGCCGTACAGCCCACGATAATCAACCACCGCCCCGCCATAGATGTGACGGATTTTGTAGATGATCTGGTCGTTGCTGAACAAGCTGCCCTGGCTCGGCATGTCTTGCACGAACAGTTCAGGCTCCTCGTTGCCGTTGTAGAAGCCCAACTCGATGAGCGGCACTTCCATGGTTTCGGCGGTGGCGTACCAGTTGTTGGCATCGGTCCAGTAATCGACCACATGCACCGTCGGCTTGCGGCTGTTAACGAAGGTTTCGTCCAGGTTGGTGTTGCGCACGAAAAGATTAAATGCCGTCTCTTCCAATGCCGCCGGAACATATAAATGCTTCAACAGCAGGCCCAACGGTTTTTGACTGGTCGATTCGGCAAAAATCGTCGTGCTGGATACGGTTTGCGAGGCGCTGACCGTGTAAGTCCCCGCTCCGCCGGTACCCGTGCCAAGGGCGGTAATCGTAGTGCCTGCGGTCACGCCGGTGCCGCGAATCTCCTGCCCAACCGCCAACGCGCCGGAAGTCACTGCCGAAACGGTCAGTGTCGTGGTGGAAATCGAACCGGTGACAATCGCGCCTTGCGCCTGTTTTTCCACCTGCTGCTTCATCGCTAAACGGGCAGCGGCAAACGTAGTCGCATCCAACGCCGTCGCGCCCAAATTCTTATGCAGCGCGGCGTGGAACAATGCGGCGGAATCGTAAATGGTCGGGTTAGTAGCCAGGAAATCCAGCACAAATTCATACAATGTGCGTTTGGCGGCCACAGCCATGCGAGTTGGAATCTTGCGGATCGCGCCGACATCATCATTAGCGATGGTTTCAATCGACAGTGTTTCTTTGCCCCCGCGCTTGCTGACTGCATACGTCGCCTTTTCATCGCCCGGTGAAGTTAATGCCGTATAAGGCGCGTTTTCCGCCACCGCCGGAAGATTGCCATAGCCGCCCATGCGGGTACGTTCCTGGGTGCGGAAATTACTGACCGGCACCACATCCACCAGCGCCCGCCAGTCGTTGTAATTCTCCAGTGCGTTATAATCCCTGACCATTGCCCGGGTGATCGAATCTCCCAAGATGTTGCCGAAAGTCGCCGCAGAAATAGCCTCGCGGAAATCCGCCCCCGCCGCTTCACGCAAAACCGCTTGGTTACAGTTTTGGTACAAGCCGGTCACGCCCTTGTCGCCTGTTATCTCGACGTAACATTCACGGAACGACCGTGCCCGCTTGCTCGGATCAAAGAAATCATCAAGCAGGGTTTTGATTTTGTCCGAACGGTCGGCGCCCATTTCCAGTCGCGGATCGCCTAGACCCGTGACATGCCCTGCCGTGGTCAAATCTGCCAGCCCTTCACGGAAGTTGTCGATCAACAGATTTAAAGTGTCCTTGGTTGTGCCCTGGGCGATTTTAGCGTTCAACTTATCCTTGATCTGGGCGGGCAGGCCGGAATTTTCGACGGCCTCACGCATATCCAGCCTATCCAACCGCGCCTGCACATCGGCAATATCGCCGCCCAACGCCGGCAGCTTAGGGGCCACTGCCTCGCGGTATGCCGTTTCCAGCGCGTCATCGTCGGCTACATTCAAATCGGCAGGCAACGCGCCGCCGTGCTTGGCTTTAACAGCCTCAATCATTCGATCTCTCAATGCCATGTCGGCAGCTCCTTCAGCTTCAATTAAATTAATGATCCGACCGCCGGCGCCCGGCTCGACGATCAAATCCAGTGACTTTACTTGGGTAATGGATACGGCCTCGCGGAACGCGCCCTTTTGTTTGGCGGCACCGGCCGCATCGATGCTAAATCCGATCAGACCCAGCATGTTGCGCTGTTGCATTTCTACTAGCTTGGCGGGCAGGCCGGAGGATTCCAGCACATGCAAATCCGCCTGGATGCCGCCCGCCTCGGTTGCCGTAGCTTCCACAAATACCGCATTCAGCAATTGCCCGATTAAATTACGGGTGGCCTTGCCTTTGCCTTGCAGATGCTCCTCGTCGGATTTCTCGAACACCCGTGTACCGTCAAACATTGGCGCGGCCTCGCGCAATACGGCCGTGGGATAGTCGATATTATTTTTCGACAGGCCGGAGCGGATCACCCATACCCGCCATACCGTGCCGGCCGCTTGGCCTTCTGCCGCCACCGCCTCGATCATCGCGCTATCGGTACTGCCGGCAGACACCGGGGCATACTGTTCGACCACTTGCTCGGCAGCCCCCAAGGTCACCGTGCCGTCATCGGCCAGCGTGTACGGGTATTGCCAGCATTTACCACCGACTTCAACAATCGCCCGATCCGGGTAAATAGCCTCAAGATCAACCCATGACGGCGCATTCGGCGCACCGGTGCAAATGACCTGCTCCAAGGCCTGCCTAACGGCATTGATAATGGCGCGGTATTCGGTCACCGCTTCGCGCAGGGCGACATCGCGCAGGCCGTCGGCAGGTATGCCATTGGGCGCGGCTTCGCGGAACTGGATGGGGAAAATTTTAGGCGGCATGGTCGTCAACCTCGGCCTGCGTTGTTTGCAGTTTGCGCCCGTCTACGGTCACAACTACGATGCGGCCACTATCGGGATAGGTACGGCAAACCAGCATATTGGCAGGGTCAATGCCCAGCGCCTGCGCCACTTGCCCATACAAATCGTAATTGGATTCGGTTGCCGGATCAGCATTCAAAGCGTCGCCATCATCGGCGGGGGGGGTATCGGTAGGTTTTTTGGCCATGTGGGTTCCTCGGTTGGTTGAGGCACATGGTAGCGGGAGGGCGGGGGTGCAAAAAGCGGAAAGATTTCCGCCCTTGCCAATAAGGGTTCAAGGGGAAAATAACAGCAGCGGGGGGCGATAACCCCGCTTAAAAAAAGACTAACAGCAACGGCGGGCAAAAGCTAGCCCCAAGGCTGTTACAAGGCGTTATAACACCCTAGCGCCCAGTCATCCATACAATGGCGGCAGATAGGGCAAAAAAAACTGTCACGCGCCGCTTATTAAAACGCGCACAAACCCCACCCAAGGGCATTAATGAAAAAATGCGAATTTATCCAGCAGGCCGCCATTGAGTTCATGCCGCAGACTCAGTGGCAAACCGACAAGGCCATCGCCTACGCCGAACGACTGTGGGAACGGCTGACCGAAAAAGGCTACGGCGACGAAAAGCCCCGCCAACCGCGCGACATCCCCAAAGCCTACGACAAACTCAGCCCGCTGCAAAAAGCCGGTTTTGATGTGTTCTGGATCGCCTTTGACTTAAAAAAATGCAGCAAGGACAAAGCCGCCATGCGCTGGCTGCAACTGGGCGACCTATCCAAAGCCGAGCATGACGCCATCATCACCGCCGCCAAACTAACCGCACAGGAACGCAAAACCCTGCCCGAAGGCCAGATTCCCAAACACGCCGAAGGCTGGCTATCGGAACGGCGCTGGCTGGGCTACCAAGCCACCGGCCTTGAGCAGCAACAAAAGCAGGATACCGAAAAACAGCGGCGACTCACCGCGCTACTGGGCGACCTGGCCCATGCCAAGAAAATGTCGGAGATGACCGGGGATGAGTGGTGGCGCGGCGAGGCACAGCGGCTGGAACAAGCGGTGCGGGAAGCGCGGCAGGCTAATGCGTAGGGTGGGCAGAACAGCGTTGTGCGCCCTACACGGCTGTTTGTTCAGGCGTTGGTTTTCCTCTAGCCTGCTCAATCAGGCTTGCCATATGATTAATGGCTGCCCAATCTGAATCGGTAGCGTGTTCCAGGCTATTCAGCAAGTTCGCTTGGCGTATTGATAGCGGCTTCCCTGCCGCCATCATGCCTTGGCGGATACCAGTGAGGATATAAAGCCCGTCAACGCCTTTGGCCGATAACGCCGCCAACTGTGCCGTTGTTGGTGACGACCTATCTTTTTCCCAATTAATGACAGTTGTTTTGTCCACGCCAATCAGCTCAGCAAACGCCGTTTGCGACAGCTTGAGCATATCTCTCTCTTCTCTTATCCGAAAACCTATCATTGAAATATTTCCGCCTTTTGTGTTGACTGGTTGAAAAATTTCAACCATAATTGATTCCAAGTTGTTTAGCTTAATTTTACATCAAGGAGAAAACCCACCATGCAAAAAACACTCACCCCTGAAGAAGTAAAAAACCAATTCAAGGCTCGTGGTGAACCAATTAGCCAATGGGCGAAAAGTCACGGCTATCCACTTAACCGCGTCTACCGAGTACTCAACGGTCAAGATAAAGCTTACTGGGGCAAAGGCCATGACATCGCAGTTGCCCTGGGCATGAAAACCAACCCTGACCAACCCGCCGCTTAGGAGAACCCCATGACTATCCCCACCAGCACCAATGAAGGCGACGAACTGATCAGCTATTACTTGCACCCTGACGGCCAGTATCGCGAAGAATGCCCCATGCCCATGCCAGGCTATGCCCTCCCGCCGATGCCTGAAGGCATGGACGATTTGATTAATTAAGGAGCTACCCATGAATATACACAACGAATTGACCCAATACGCGCAATGGCGCACCCGCATTGATTTGTGGCTTGACGCCATCGACAACTACCTGACCCGCCGCCGCACCAAGCGCAGGATTAGGCAATTGGCATGCACCCATAAAAAATTGGGCATGAGGACAAGCAAATGACCGATAAAACTTTACCAAAAACCATACCCGAAACTAACGATATAGTGCCGTATGACCGCTACCGCACTATTGGCGAGTGTAAGTTTTACTTGGATCAATCTGCCGAGACCATGTTAGAAGCGGGTAAGCGATTGATTGATTTAAAAAATAACGAACCGCACGGCGAATTTGAGCGCATCGTTATGCAGGACTTGGGTATTCCGGCATCAACGGCTAGGCGAATGATGCAAACCACCATTAAATTTATGGGGCCGGCGCTGGAGGGGGAGAAACGCTCAGCGCTGGTCACTTTGGGCAAAGCTAAGATGTTCGAGCTTCTGTCCGAAAGTGACGATAATTTAGATGCGCTCGCTGACGGTGGCACGATTAACGGCCTGGCACTAGATGATATTGCCCGCATGACAAGCCGAGAAGTAGCAGCGGCTTTTCGCAAGCATAAAGCCGACACAGCACAAGAGATGCAAAAACTCAAAGCCGAAATGGACGCCAAAGACCGCAAACTAAAATCACGCGCCGAAGAAATCAGCGACCTGAAAGACAAACTTGACGACAAAAAGGCGCGGCAAGTGGACGAAGACCCGATGGTCATCCAGCGGGAAGGCTACATCAAAGACCTGATGACTGACTCCATCAATATCCACGCCAGCATCAGCGCGGGCTTGCGCCAGCGTTGCCTGGCGGTATTCGATGCCCACGACCTGGGCGGCAATGACGAACATGCGCGGCTGGTAGTGTCGCAAGCCTTGGGCTTGGTGGCCAATATAGCTCGTAACTTAGCCATTGATTTGGGCATCAACCCCAACCAACTGCCAGAAACCAATTTGTTTGAAGCTATACACGGTGAAGGCGGCGCCAGCTGGCAAGCCGTCAACGAAGCCATGAAGGCGCAGGAGCAAGACAATGGCTAACCATTACCTGATCATTGAAACCGCCGAAGACAGCCTAAACGTTAAAACGCTGGTCGCCACCCGCTTGGACGAACAACCCCACGCTAACGATGCCGCCGCTTCTGAGTTGTTGGATTTTCTAACCGCCGCCGCACAAATCTGGCTAGAAACTAAACACATGCCCATAGCACAGGCGCTGGCCCATGTAAAAAACTTAACCACCGTCAGGCACTGATATGGAACCGCGCATCGCTGTGTTAATGCACCACTACGCCAACCAATGGCACGCCACCGCACATGGCGACAAACGGCCCTTGCTGGAAGATGCCATGCGGGTGCTGGGGGTGAGTGACAAAACCTTTTACCGCTGGCTAAAGCAAATGCGCCCACAGCCGCGCAAACGCCGCACCGATGCGGGCGGCACGGCCTTACCCATAGAAGAGGCCGGGGTTATCAGTGCTTACTTAATGGAGGGCTACCGGCTCAACAACAAGCGTAAAGCCATTGCGCTAGAGACCGCCGTCACCGCACTACGGGCAGATGGCAAAATTATTGCCGGCCAGGTTGACCCCTCAACGGGGGAAATCCGCGATTTGTCGATGTCCGCCATCCACCGCGCCTTGTATCAATACAACCTGCACCCACGGCAATTGCGGGTGGCCGAACCCAGCACCAAGCTGGCGACAGAACACCCCAACCAGTTGTGGCAAATTGATGGGTCGGTGTGCGTGTTGTATTACCTGCCTGACGGCTCGCACGTCATTGAAGAGCTGGACGAGGGCAAGCACTACAAGAACAAGCCACAGAATCTGAAAGCGATTGAGGAGCGGCGGGTGATCCGTTACGTGCTGACCGACCACACCACCAATGTGACGCGCTTTAAATATTATCCCCATGCAGAAAGCGCGGAACATTCTGTCGATTTTTTCTGCTGGGCGATGGCGCCCAAGGCCAATCCCGCCGACCCGTTCCACGGTCGCCCCACTAAGCTGTACGTTGACCCGGGCGCAACCGCAGGCGGCTTGGTGCAACGGCTATGTGTCCGTATGGGCATTGAGCTGGTGGTGCATAAGGCGCGTAACGCCAAAGCTACAGGCAGTGTGGAGAACGGCCAATGGCGGGTGGAATCACTGTTTGAGCAAGGCTTGCGCTTTCAACGCCAACACATCAACAGCTTCGATGCACTGAACGCATTGGCCGAAGTCTGGCAGCTGCACTACAACGCCACAACCAAGGTCAAGCGCCACGGCATGGCACGGTTTGAGGCGTGGATGCACATCACCACCGCGCAACTGGTAGTGACCCGCGAAGCCACAATATTAAAGGATTTGGCAACTAGCGAACCCGTAGACCGCACCGTATCAAGCAATTTAACGGTGTCGTTTGACGGCAAAATCTGGAGTGTGCGCGCCGTGCCAGGCGTGATGGTGAAAGCCAAGGTGCTGGTGTGTTGGCATCCCTACCGCGATTGCGCGATGGCAGTCACGCTAGATGCCGAAGGACGCGAAACCCATATCGAGCTGGCAGACGTAACGGGCATGGTAGACCCAGCGCAAGGTTTATGGGGATTTCAAACCAACGCCAACAAGGTGGGCGAATACCACGCCATGCCCGACACCGTGGGCGAGCAAAACCGCAAAGAATTGGCACTGATGGCATCGGGCAGCAAAACCCATGACGAAGACAAGAAAAAACGCCGTAAAACCCAGCAATACATGCCTTTCGATGGCGAGGTGAATCCCTTCAAAGCCGCCGAAACCACCGAACTGCCCAGCTATATCAACAAACGCGGCACGGTGCTGGACATGCCCACGCCACGGGTGGAGGCTATCCCATTAACCGTTGTCCATGCTGCGCAGATTTTGATGGCGCGGTTGGCGGAGGCAGGCATTGACTGGACAGTTGAGCACATGAAAACGCTGCGCGGACGATTTCCAGGCGGTGTGCCTGAAGTAGCGCTAGACGGGCTGGTGGATGAGTTTGTGGCGTGGACGGCGCGGCCTAAATTGGCGGTGGTGAAATGACCGTAGATTGGGGTGAGGCACGAACCCTTTATGCCCCAGAAGGTACAACACATCGAAATACCAAACGTTGGGGTTCGTGCCTCACCCCAACCTACAACAGGAAAACCCAATGGCACTAAAAGACACATTAACCGCACACCGCATAACACCCAGCCAACTGGGCTTAGCGTTAAAGCAACGGGATGGGCGATTCCAGGGGCAAGCCTATAGCCGTTCGGCAATGGCACAACTCATTAACCACGGCGTGTTCCCGAAATCGACGCCAGAAACCGACTTAAAAAGACAAATTGATGATTTTTTAACCCGCCAAGGCGTAAGCCCGGCGGAACTTGCAACCCTCTGGCCTACGGCGGCAACCGCAAGCACAGAAGAAACCACAAAGGAACACGAAACTATGTTACCAACAAAAGAGGAACTGACACAAGCCGCCCGCCAGCATTTCAAACTGCTGCGCGACCCGTTTGGTGATGTTGAAGACGACAGCCAAATGTACTTATCGCCGCAAGTGCTGGACGCGCGGGAATCGCTACTTGATGTAATGAAACACGGCGGCTTTATGGCCTTGGTGGGCGAATCCGGCGCCGGCAAATCCACGCTGTTGGAAGACTGTGAGGAGTACATCCGCGCCCACGGCCTGCCTGTCACTTTGATTAAACCGCCCATCACCGGCATGGACACCGACAAAGATAAAGGCAGCCCGCTGCGGGCGCGGAGCATCTTGCTGATGATTTTAGATGCAGTAGCCCCCAACGCCCGCCGCTACCAAGAACTGCCGCGCCTGACCGCCGAGGTGATCCGCCAATTGTCCGAGCGTAAAACCGACCAAAGCTTTTGCCTGGTGATCGACGACGCGCACCGCTTGGGTGGACATACCCTTAACCACTTGAAAGACTTCTACGAGTTCAAAATGGGGCGCAAACGGCTATTAGGCATTGTCTTGATGGGGCAACCCAAGCTAGGCCAACGCCTAGACCCGCACAACCCCGATGTGGTGCAGATCACCCAACGCTGCAAGATGGAAGTATTGCCGCCGCTGTTGGATGCCACCTCCATCAAAGCCTATCTGGACACCCGCTTGAAAGTGATGGGGCGCACGGCAGACAGCGTGTTTAGCGATGATGCCTACGACGCCATCCGCGCCAAGCTGGCGGGCGTGGTGCACGGGGCGGCACGTAAAGCTGTCACCATCGAGCAAGCCTATCCGTTGGCCGTTAATAACACCGTTATCCGCGCGATGAATTTGGTCGCCAAAATAATGGATGACAAAGTGGGCGCACATGCCATCAAAGGGGGCTAGCCATGCTATTAAAAAGACGCACAATGCCCGATGCGGCAGTGTTGTTGGTGCGGCACCAGCGGTTAATCGGCGCGCTTACCCTATTGCAGGGCCGGACAGTTGAAGTGCGCGGTGTCACGTTTGTCGGCGATATGCCGGTGATTGACGTGCTGGACTGCCCGGGCAACCGCAGGTTTTTTGGCGTGGAGGTGGTGGGCGCTTGTCATGATGGCCTGCACCGCGCCGTGCGGAAACAAGTGTTTATACACGGCTGCAAAATCCAGTGGAGCGAGCATGTTAACGACTAATCTGCATTTAACTATTTAAAACCCAACGGAGCTAAAAATGAACACAGTAGATTTATCAAAATACCGAAAAAATAGCCAAGGACACCTAGTGCCTTTGGAAGACATTCCAGAAATTAAACTCCAACGCGATGACTTAGTGCGCGAACTGGTTAACCAAGCGGTTGATTACCGTGTAGCGCTTGAGGCGTTTAAGTTGCAAGCCGAAAACGACATTGAAGCGCACATCGAACTGGCAGCCGATCAGTTTGATGTCAAGCTCGGTAGCGACAAGGGCAATTTGTCGCTTAGCTCGTTGGATGGCCAATACCAAGTTAAAATCAGCACCGAACGGCTAATCCAGTTCGACGAAAACATTGAAGCGGCAAAAAAGTGCATGGATGACTACTTAGAAAAAGCCACCCAAGCCGACAAGAACCTGCGCAAGTTGCTGAAAAGCATTTTCCATGTCAATGACGCGGGCAATTTGGATGCTAAAAAACTGTTGATGCTCGACAAACTTGACATTGATGATGACAACTGGAAAAAAGCCATGGCGATCATCCAGAAAGCCAAAGATACCAGCCAAACCAAACGCTACATGCGTTTTTACCAGCGCGTTGGCAAAGAGCGCAAATGGGCGCAAATATCCCTTAATTTCAGCGGTATTGAAGTAGCTGATGACGGGGAGGATAGCAATGGCTAACCCCCATGTAGGGTACGCTGCGCGTACCGAAACCGACCGCCGCGCCGCCCTGGTCAAAAAAATCAACACCGCCCGCCGCCAGTTGGGTTGGGATGACGCGGCTTGGGAAACCATTAAATTTATGCACGGCAACTGCCAATCCATCGCCAAAGACGCCCAGCCACAAGCATCAATGGCGCAACTGGAAGCCATTATGGGCCACGCCCGCGCCTGCGGCTTTAAAGACACTTACCAAAAGGCCGCCGGCAAACGTAGCGCACCCTTGTCGCAGGCCAAACAGGCCAAACTGCTGCGCGGCCTGTGGCTGGAGCTGCACACCCTGGGCGCGGTGCAAGACCCGGACGAAACCGCGCTGTGCCGCTGGGTGATGACCACCCGCAAAGGCGCGGTACAGGGCGGCCATGTCACCACCAATCTGGCGTTCCTGGAATGGCGAGGCGATGACTTGCACCAAGCCATTGAACGCCTCAAGCAATGGCGGCTACGCTGGTTGAGATCGGGGAAAATGGCTTGCCCTGAGTGTGGCAAGGCATTCAAACCCACTGATAAACAAGCCCGCGCCTTCGGCAAAATTGCCTGCCAAGCCCATACGCCGGACGTGGCCTATGTGTTTATTCCGCCTGTAGCTAAAGAAGACAGAGGTATGTAATGAACACCGCGCTGCTGCCCGAATCCATCACCGAACTGGTGGAGCTGATTGGTTACACCAAAACCCAAGCCTTGGTGGACAAGCTGGGCGGGGCGCGGTTCCGCTTTACCGGCCCGTTCCAGGCAACGGTGGCCGGCATTGTCGGCGAGGAGGCTTATGCCGTGCTGGTGGCAAGGTACGGCGGCGAAGCGGTGGAGCTGGCGCGGTGCAGCCAATTGTTAAGGGCGCGCAAAGTGTCCGAAGCCGTGGCGGAGCTGGAGCGCGGTGCCACCACCAACACCCTGGCCATCGCCCACGGCGTGACCGGGCGCACGATACGCAATTGGAAAAAGGCCGCCGGTGCAATCGACGGGAACCAATTGGATTTGTTCAAATAATTTTTTTAACCCAGAGGAAACGCCATGAACCAAAAATACCTGATCGAAACAATAGCCAACAAAACCAACCTGCCCACCGCCGTTATAGAAAAGGTGATAAAAGCCCAAGCCGAGGCAATCACCGAAGAGCTGAAGCAGCCTGGCGGCGAAATCACCCTGCATCACCAGATCGGCAAGCTTAAAATCGCCTTGACCGCCGGGCGCCAAGGCCGCAATCCCGCCACCGGCATGCCCATCACCATCGCGGCCAAGCGCAAGGTGGTTTTTAAGGTGGCCAAAGGCTTGAAGGAGGCGGTAAACGTAGGTTGGGGTGACGTAAGGAACCCCAACACATAGGTTATGGTATTAATGGACGGGAGATGATGATGTTGGTATTTTGTGACAATTGCAATGGCATTGGGCAATGCCCTATGTGTAACGGGACAGGGATTGATAGTGAGCTGGATGAGCGGTGCGGATGCTGCTTTGGTAGTGGCGAATGCCCTGAATGTGGCGGCGCCGGTGAATTGGATGACGCCGAGTTGTAGTTGTAGGGTGGGCGGGCTTTTTTGCCCACCGAATTTACTGTAAAAGGTGGGCAGAACAGCATTGCCCACCCTACATGGCTGAACAGCGTCATCAAACTGGTGACGCTGTTCAAGGAAATCGGAGCGCACATACAAAAAAACAAAGCCGCGCCGCAGCCAAAGATTGAAAATGCGGCGACAATTACGGCGGCGGCTTGAATAAATTGTTGTACATCAATAATGCAGCGGCGTTGAAAGCAGAAACGCATGGGAACGGGGTAAAAGCCCAACTGCGAAACTATATTTATTAGCAGAGTCTCTTTGACTAAACGGGAGATTGGCCCAGGTGGTTTGGCGTAGAGCCAATTAGCTATCCATAACTGGACGCGAAACTGACACTTAAACAGCCCACCGACTTGGAGTAGCGACCAAGCTGCATTATTGATGTACAACGCGAAGTAGTAGGGTATGCACCGCATACCTTTTGGGGGCTGCGGTGCAGGCGCAATGTTTGAAAAAGGTACGCGGTGCGTACCCTACAACTGACGGCTATACTTAGCGGGCAGTTTAACCATCAACCACAGCAAAGGTGTTTTATGAAAAGAATGAAATTATTAGCAGCGGTTCTGTTTTTGGCAGGATGCAGCGATCCGAAAGATATTGTGTTGGGTCCTGAACCTTTAAAGCAGTTGTCTGAGCAAGGGGCGCAAATAAAAAAGCTATCTGAGGAAGATAGGAAACTTTTAGCCGCCTATTTAGCGATGGATAAAATGAGGAGTGTTTTTGGCGGAAATAGTAAATCAGTCGCAGGAATGACTATTGGCGAGGTCATAGAAGAGGCCAAAAAAGTTAGGGAAAATATGCTGGCTAAGGAGGCTGAAGAAAAGGCATTGAAAGAAAAGGTAATGGCTGAGCAAAAAGTAATTTCTGAAAAAATATCTTCTAGCGTTGTTGTTGCCGTGGTTGATAAAGAAGTCAGACCAAAAAATTATGAAATAGGTCGTTATGAGGATTTTTTAAGCATTAGCTATGCCGTTGAAAACAAATCAAAAAAAGTAATTAGGCAGCTTAAGGGACGAGTTATTTTTAAAGATGCTACGGGGGATTTAGTAGGCTGGTTGCCGGTTAATTTTGAGGAAAAAATAGCTGCTGGAACCACATTAAAAACCGACACTGGAAGTGGTTGGAGAGTGAGTGGAATTACCAATGGCGATATTGAAAAAATTGCACGGACGGAGTTTAGCTTAATGACCGCTTCTTTTGAGCCTGATGCTATCGCGTTTGACGATGGCGAAGTTATCAAATCCCCGGATTTGAATTAACCACCCATTATTACGTCGGAGAAGAAACCATATGAAAAAGATAGCGTTAGTTTTAGCCGTACTTGCATTGGCTGGATGCATAACTACCAGGCCGATGACAAATATTTACAACCCATCCGAATACACGAAATATCATCAAGCAGGGACAGCCGAAGTAAAAGGCCAGGCGTTTTTAAAAACGGCAGGTGGCGAAGTGAGGTTTGGCGCTGGGGAAACTGTAAGCTTGATCCCTGCAACCGCATATTCCGAAGAAGTCATTGGGTATATACAAAACTACCAATTTATCAGGCCATCTGGCGTTGACCCACGATGGTCTGAGCATTTTAAAAAAACAACGGCAGACGGCAACGGCAACTTTGAATTTGCCGATGTACCCGCCGGAACTTATTACCTTGAATGCCCCATTTATTGGATGGCAGGCGATAAAGAAACAGGCCATACCGTCTATAAAAAGGTCGAGGTGCATGACGGCGACAAGATCAAAGTTGTGCTGACCGATTGACAATAACCCAATGGCAGGTCTATGCTTTGTCCCGGAGCCTCAGAATCTCCCTTAACAGCGGACACCGCACCCGTCAGACCCTGCGGTTTTTTTGTGCCTGCCATTTTTCAAATCATCTTCCCGGTATAGGGAATATGGTCTCGATCAATGTCGGGAGTAGGCTAATACAAGACGCGCAAGCGGAATAGGCCTGGCTGTCTGTTAACAGTTCTGAACTCCTGACACCCTTATTTTTCAGAAAATTAACAGGAAACCATCATGAACACTGAATTACAAACGTTTGATTTCAACGGCCACGTTTTACGCATTTTCCCTACTGATGATGGCCAAAGTTTTTATGCCGTCGCTAAGGATGCAACTGATATTCTTGGTTATCAATCGGCAAAAGATGGCTTAAGACGCATTCCTGATAAACACAAGGGTAGGCGTTTAGTGCCTACCCCTGGTGGAAGTCAAGAAATGCTCTGTGTAGCCGAACCCGGTCTGTATCGTTTGATTTTAAGGAGCGATAAACCCGAAGCCGAACCGCTGATGGAATTAGTCACTTCCAGCATCCTCCCCTCCATCCGCAAAACAGGCGGCTACATCGCCCCCAACTCCGAACTGGCCAAAGAATTGGCTATCGCCCAAGAGCTGCTCACCACCCAGAAGCAACTGATCGCCGCCAAGGACGACCAAATAGCCTATGTCAAAAGCCAGGCCGATGCGGTGATTAAAGAGTATGCCGGACAGATGAAGCTCATGTCCGGGCAATTGACGTATAAATCCACGCTGGCCTACGCCCACACCGAGGCCGAAAAACGCCACCGCGAGGAAATGGCCCGCGTCCTGCGCTCCAAACACCCGATGACGGAACTGGAGGAAGAGGAAATTAACCGCCTGCACCGCCGCGGCCATGACCTGCCGTATCTGGAGGGCTATTTCCACCGCAGCCGCAACCTCATCAAACGCGCGATCCGCAATCAAGGCGGTGTGTTATGAGCCACTACGCCCTCACCGAAGAACAACAATACGAAATCCATAACGCGCGGCTGTTGTGCCAGTTGGTGATTGACCTGTCCAGCAATAACCCCAAGAAACAGGTGGAGGTTGACGTTGAGGCCTTGGCGGTCTTATGCTCTGCCATCCAAAGCAAGCTACCTACCGAACAATCACTGGACTGGCATACGTCATAAGCTGTAATAAGTAGGGTACGCACCGCGTACCTTTTGAAATTGTGATGGTATGCGGTGCATACCCTACACCCCGCAACACCCCAAGGGCGGAAACCTTTCCGCTCTTGCCTTAACGCCCAAAACCCTACCATAGCCCCGAAAGCCAACGCCTGTTGGCATTTTTTTTACTTTCGGGAAAGACTATGGCCAAAGCAATCCTTCTTACCGCCGCCGACTGTCTGGCGCATATCGGCAACCCCATCAACGAAAAAGGCATGACGCTCTGGGATGTGCCTCCGGCGTTGGAAATCGGCGTCATCCCCAAGCGGGTTTACTGTCACCAGGCGCTGGTCGGGCCGTTAGCCAAGGCGTTTTCAGCGTTGATCCAATCTGGTGAGGTGCAATTTCTCAAGACTTGGGACGGCTGTTTCAATATCCGCACATCCAAGGGCGGCAGCAGCCCCAGCCTGCATTCATGGGGCTTGGCGGTGGATGTCAACGCGGCCTGGAATCAGTTTGGCAAGCCGCCTAATTTGCGTCCGCAGTTTGTCAAATGTTTCACCGATGCAGGCTTCGATTGGGGTGGGACGTGGTCAACGCCGGACGGCATGCACTTCCAGCTTAAACAATCGCTGTTTGCCGCTGGCAGTGGCGCTGCCGCAGAAATTGCCACGTTGGCCAAGGACGTTGCAACACATACACCCAACCCGACCCTGGCCGCCGCATTGGCGTTGACTGATGCAGCCGTGCGCCTGTTGGCGACGCTGGACCGCCCTTCCAACACTATCCAGGCAGCCACCCGCTCGATAGCGGCAGCGGCCGAGCAGCTGAGGGCTGAAAATGGCTAAGCATTTTTCTAAAAGCCGCACTCTGCGGTTTAACGCAGTGGTCATGGCCTTGTCTGCCGCTGCCCTGCCGGTGATCGTTGCCAATGAGGATTTGATTAAGGCCACGGTCGATCCTTTGGTCTATGTGGCGTTAATGGTTGTTATGGCAATGGCCAATGCTTGGCTGAGATTGATAACGACGACCGAAATCACCACAAAACAGCAAGATTAATGACCGAAGACGAACGCACGGAAGCGGCCATCGCTTTCCATCAGGAATTGGCCTTGCTTAAGCACCGGCAAGGCCATGCAACAGGGCAGGCTTTGGCGGTTTGCGAGGCCTGCGGCAATTCAATCCCGCCCGAACGGCAGCGGGCCATTCCCGGCGTCCGGCTATGTGTACAGTGTAAAGAAGCGGAAGAAATCGAGGGGAAACGATGGGCAATATAAATTTTGACTTCAATTTCTGGACGATGGCGCTGTTGCTGCTCAACTTCGCCCTGGCGTTGTTTGTGGCGATGACCAACCGGGGCAAGGCACAGGCCGATGAGCTTAAATCGGTCAAAAACGGCCTGCACACGGACATCCAGGACTTGGGCAAACAAGTCAACAAGCACGGCGAGCGGCTGGCGGCGATTGAGGCGGAAGTCGAGAACGGCATCACCAAAACAGATTTGGCGGCGGTGTATGACCGGGTCAACATGGTGGCGTCGTCAACCGACAGTATGAGCGGGCAGCTAAAGGAAATATCGACTCGGATGGCGAGCATTGACGCGCATCTGTTGCAATTGTTTAAGGAGCGGAAATAATGGCTGACTACACGCGCACGTGGGTGCGGTTACTGATACTGCAAGCCTTAAATAAGGCATTGGGTTATCACAAGCACCAGGCTGAGCTATTAAAAAGCTTAGCAGCAAACGACGGCGTTACCTTAAGCCGGGATGATCTGCATATTGAACTGAGCTGGCTGGAAAACGCCGACGCGGTGGTGCTGCAAATTGTCGATGGCGTGTATATCGCCACGCTGACGATGGATGGGCAGGAAATCGCCGAAGGCATAAAGCAAGTGCCGGGTATCGACCGCCCTGCGCCTGGGTGCTGAGATGCCACGCCCGCCAAAAGTTAAAAAGCACGTCCCCAAGCATATCCGCCAGGAGCTTAACGCCAAGCTGGTGGAAGATGCGTTTCTGGACGTTGACGGCCAGACCGAATGGCTAAACAACCGCCTGCGCGATGAAGGCATTACGCCTGATGATGGGCCGATTGGGCGCAATGCGGTGTACGGCTATATGAAAGAATATGAGACGGAATTCATGCTATCGATGGCCGAAGGCGACAAGATGCTGCAAATTGCGCGGGCGGCACTGCAAACCAACCAGGATGCGGAGGGAATTTTGCAAGAGGCCAGCATCCGCACCATGCAGACCAGTTTACTGCGGCTGTCGGTGTCGCTACGCGAACTTGAGAAGGATAGCAAGGCTGATCTGCATACCATTGCAAAAACCACTGGGTTTATCACCAAGGCATTAAGTGACATTGGGCGGCTGAACATTTCAACCAAAAAGTGGCAGCAGGAAGTCCGCACCAAACTGTCCGCCGATTTGGCAGCCCTAAAAAAAGAAGGTTTCGACGGTGCGACGATTGACGCGATGGAACGGCGCGTGGCGATTTATTTGCCGGATAATGGGCGCTAATGAATACCGCCAACGTCATCCGTCCACAGCCTGGCCCCCAAGAAGCGTTCTTAGCCACGTCTGCCGATATTGCTATCTACGGCGGCGCGGCGTTCGGCGGCAAATCATTTGCTTTGCTGTTGGAAGCCACCCGCCACACAGATAACAAAAAGTTCGGCGCGGTGATTTTCCGCCGCACCACCAAGATGATCCGCGCCGAGGGCGGCTTGTGGGACACGGCAGAAGAGCTATTCCCGCAACTGGAAGCGGCATCGAACATTTCCGGCCTGTTCTGGACCTTTCCCAGCGGCGCAAAAGTCACCTTCGCCCATTTGGAGCATGAAAAAAACAAGCTCGACTGGCAAGGCTCGCAGGTGGCCATGCTGGGCTTTGACGAGCTGACCCACTTCACCGCCTCGCAGTTTTGGTATCTGATGTCGCGCAACCGTTCCGGTTCTGGCGTTTCGGGCTATATCCGCGCCACCACCAACCCCGACCCGGACAGTTGGGTGGCGGATTTAATCGGTTGGTGGATTGACCAAAATACCGGCTATGCCATCCAGGAGCGTAGCGGTGTGGTGCGCTGGTTTGTGCGCTATCGAAATGAACTGATTTGGGCGGATTCACGCGAGGAATTGAAAGAACAATTCCCCGCCCTTGACCCGAAAAGCCTGACCTTTATCGCCTCCAGCTATAAAGATAACAAGATCGGCATGGAGAAAGACCCGACCTATATGTCGTCGTTGGATGCCTTGCCGCAGGTCGAGCGCGAACGCCTGAAAATGGGTAACTGGAAAATCAAGCCTGCCGCCGGGGATTATTTTAAGGAGTCGTTCTTTGAAATTGTTGAACGCGAACCGGAGAACCTGCAATGGGTGCGCTATTGGGATCGGGCGGCGACGGAACCGAGCGCGTCCAACCCTGACCCTGACTATACGGCAGGCGTAAAGGTGGGCAAAGACCGCGAGACGGGCCTTTATTATGTGGTGCATGTCGCCCGCGACCGCAAATCACCCGCGGGCGTGTTAAGGCTGATAAAAGGCACGGCGCAGGCGGACGGCATAGCCTGTACGGTGGGGCTGGAGCTAGACCCCGCGTCGGCGGGCAAGTCCGAGGGTGATATGTATGTGCGCGAACTGGCGGGCTTTGATGTCCGCCTTGTGCCGCCGCAAGGCAGTAAGGAAGTCAGGGCACGGCCAGCCTCGGCGGCGGCGGAAAACGGGCGGATTAAACTGGTGAAATCCGCATGGAACAAGGCGTTTATCGACGAGTTGGAAAACTTCCCCAAGGGCGCACACGATGACCAAGTGGACGGGTTGAGCGGGGCCATTAACTGGCTGGAATCGAATAATGTTTATCCGGCGGCAGGGGAAACGGTCGGTACTAAGGCCGATGTGAAAGCGGCATTTGCTGTTAAACGCCAATCGAGGTTATTGCATTGAGCGAGATTATTGAAATCGATTTTAAAAATAAGGCAAAACAGCCGAGTTTTTCTATAAAAAAGCCCGTGGAATACAGGCCTTACTGTAGTCACCCGCAAGTCGAAATAGATAATCACGAACGTATCCTATCCTGTGCAAACTGCGGAAAAGTGCTGGATGCGTATGAGTATGTCCATAACTTGGCGATTAAAGAAACCCGTCTTTTTGATAACCTAAGGCAATTAAAAGAAAACGTGGAGGATTTGACGATGGCGCGGGATACGCTAAAGAAACAAGTCAGCCGCCTGAAATTGGAACACAAAAAAATGCTACAAGCCCAGAAATGCCCAATCACTAAACCATCGGTAGCAAGAAATGGCAATCATCAGGCTTCGTTGTTACAAATTAAAAACATACTGGCGGACAAATCATCATGATTGACAAGGTGCTGTCATTATTTTCCCCTGCTTGGCTGGGTCAAATCTGGCCTAGTGGCATAGTGGAAATCCCCTTGCGAGAAGCCTACGGCGAAAGCATCGATGCTGATGATTCTGAGTGGCGCAGATTGACGGGCGACGGCAACCGCGACCTTGCGCCGATGACCCAAAAGCGGATGCAGGATTTAGCTTGCTATCTATGGCAATCTAACCCGGTTGCCAACCGCCTTATTGAATTGCCGACCGCATTTTTATTAGCCGACGGCGTCAAGCTGGTAGCGACTGCCGAAGACCCTGACATCCGCGAAATGATCCAGGATTATTTGACGCGCCTATGGCTGCATCCCACCAATAATTTCCCCATTAAACTCGCCCGCAAAGTGCGGGAATTGGCGATATTTGGCGAGCAGTGTTGGCCTGCCTTCACCAACCCCTACAGCGGTGAGGTGCGCCTGGGCTATCTGGATCCGTCGCAAATCGAAACCGTGGTGCATGACCCGGACAACGCCGAGCAACCGATTGGCATTGTCACTAAGCGTAACCGCAAGGGTGAGCAGAAGCGTTATAAGGTGATCGTCAACGGGCGTGATGACGACCTGTTCACCCCGCGCACCATAGCGATTCGCGACACCTTCACTGATGGCGATTGTTTTTGGTTTGTGGTCAATGCGCTATGCACTGACACCCGTGGCCGGTCAGATTTACTGCCGGTGATGGACTGGTGCGATGCGTACGAGCAACAGCTTTATGGCGAGGCGCAACGGCAGGATTTCCTGCGCTCTTACGTGTGGGATGTGACGCTGAAAGGCGGCACGGAAGAAGATGTCAAGAAAAAAGCCCGCACTATCGCCCCACCTGCACCTGGAACGGTGCGCGTCCACAATGACAGCGAGATATGGGCTGCTCTAACGCCCAATTTGCAGGCCACCGACAACGCCGAAGGCGCAAGGCTATTCCGCAACCACATATTAGGTGGGCAAACGATGCCGGAACATTGGTTCGGCGGGGGCGGCGATGTCAATCGTTCCACCGGCGATAGCATGTCGGAACCGACGGTAAAAGCTTTATCGATGCGCCAAGCCTTCCTTGGCTACATGCTGCTAGAAGTGGCGCGTTACACCATCCGCAAGCGCGAACTGGCGGTATCAGGGAAGGAGCCGGATTTGTTTGACCCCAACTACGGTGTGGAATGCCAGTGGCCGGAAATGGCGCCCAAGGACATCAGCAAATTTGCAGCGTCTTTGCAGCAAGTGGTCATGGGCTGTAGTCTGGCCATCGACAAGGGTCTATTGTCCAAAGATACCGCCATTGCCTTGATTGGCACCGTAGCCGACCGGCTGGGGCTAAAAATCGACCCGGCGCTGGAGCTGGAAAAAGCCGCGCAGGATTCGGCTAAAGCAGCGGAAACCGATGCGTTTCAAGCGCCTGCGCTTTAACCAACCCAATGGATGATGTATTTTATAATCGGCGCGTTGCCGCCCGTTATGCCAGCATCAAAGGCTATTGTTTAAAATGCGGGCATACTGGGGCCGATTGGCAAAAAATCGCTCAAAATCCGGCGTTGTTCAATGCCGTATGGCGAAAAATGCTGGGCATCCCTGCTGGCACTATGCCACCGCCTGAGACGTATAGACAATGAACGGGCAGGATAAACAAAATGCTTTTGACAAGTCAGTCAAACAAGAGGCCAAGCAGCTTAGCAAAATCCAAACCCAAACGCGTGCCGAAATCGCCGCGCTGTTAAAACAAGCCTATACCGATGCGGTTGAAATCCTAAAAAACCAGCCCACCGATTACCAGCAATGGTATTACCCGCAAGTTAAGAAAAACATTGAACAAGCCCTGGCGGATTTGGGCGCGGCAACCGGCGCGGTGGCGACTGCCGGGCAAGAAACGGCATGGGCGGCGGGTCAGGCTTTGGTGGACAAGCCGTTTTCTGCGGCTGGCGTGGCGATTAAAGCCATGTTACCGGCTATTAACCCCTCCCAGCTAGTGGCGATGCAGTCTTTTATGACGGGCAAGATGAAGGATGTCAGCACCGAGGCATTGACCAAGATAAACACTCAATTAGGCTTGACCATGATCGGTAGCCAAGGTATTGAAGATACGATTAAAGGTATCCAAGATGCACACACGATGTCCCGAAAACGCGCCACCACCATCGTCCGTACCGAATTAGGCAGGGCTTACGCGACCGCTAGCCAATTGCGCATGGAGCAATCGACGGAACGCTTGCCCAATCTAAAAAAGCAATGGCGCCGTTCCGGCAAAATCCATTCCCGCCGTAGCCATGATTTTACCGACGGGCAAATCCGGCCTGTCAACAAGCCGTTTATCATTGGCACCGGTGCGGTCATCGAAGGCCACGAAGGCGGCGGCCCACGGTTGATGTACCCGCACGACCCCAAAGCCCCAGCGTCTGAAACGGTCAATTGTGGCTGTATGTCTATCCCTTATATGGACGCATGGAAAGACGCGGGCATGTTGAAAGACCCCGGCAAGCGGGCATTTACCGAGCAAGAAATCGCGCTCAACCCCGCCAAGGCCGATTATGCGGCGGCGATGGACAATTTTGTGCCGTTGGCAGCGCAATTAAAGCCTGTGGCAAAGCAGCCTATTATCAAGCAACCCGTCTTGGCAATCGCCAGGGCAGAAAAATCGGGGTTGGACAGGATTAACGCCAGTTTGGATGCCAATTTGGCGGCCTTCCAGTTGCAAGAGGCGTTAGCGGGAAAGTTGGGCAAGTGGCACAAAAGTGCGGCGCAAAAGCTGACCCAATACGAAGGCAAGAGCTTGGACGGGCTGGCGGCGGAGCTGAAGGCTCAAGCGCAACACAAAGCGGCTGTCACGGCTTATAAAAAAGCTGTTCTGGCAGGAAAATCACCCAGTAAAATCCAAGATGGCGCGTTCGCTATGTTGCCTATTGCCGATCAGCAGGCGTTAAAGGCGGAACTGGGCGGCATATTAGAAAACCAAGCCGCTGGCACATCATTATATAAGGCATCGGCGCGGACAGAGGCCACCATTGATAAGCTGGCGGTTAAGGATGCAACAGGCTGGCAACAAATCGGGGCACAGGCGGGTTCTAATCCCGGCGGTGTGTTTGCCGATGCCACAGGCGCGAAATGGTATGTCAAGTTTCCGACGGATACGGCCCAAGCGCATAATGAGGTGCTGGCGGGCAAGCTCTATCATTTGGTGGGTGTGGACGCACCGGAATTGGCATTAGTTCGGCGCGAGGGCAAGATTGGCGTTGCCTCCAGAATGATTGACGGACTGGCCAGTGACCCCCATGCCCTAACCACAGGCGGCATCACAGGCGTTGCCGAGGGTTTTGGTGCCGATGCCTGGCTGGCGAATTGGGATGTGGTCGGGTTGGGTTATGATAATTTACTGGTTAAGAATGGTCGGGCATGGCGGGTTGATACCGGCGGGGCATTAGCATTTCGCGCCCAAGGCGGGCTTAAAGGTGCAGCTTTTGGTGATACAGTTTCTGAGCTGCAAACCCTTAGAGATGTTAAAATAAACCCACAGGCCGCTGCTGTTTTCGGAAATTTGACTGAACCACAAATTAAGGCTTCAGTGGCGCGGGTATTGGCGACCAATGACAATACCATCCGGCAAACGGTCATGCAGTTTGGCAGTGGCACGTTGGCGGAACGCAGCACCTTGGCGGATAAGCTGATGGCGCGGAAGGCATTTTTAGCCAAGCTTTACCCTGATGTGATACCCAAAATTGCTGAAGCGCGGCATTTAGCGGTCGAGCAGGCCCGGTCTGAAGTCCGCTCAGTGTTAACTGGCTTGGATGAGGATATTGTGGCGGCGGTCAAGGGTATTGCCAGCCGCGCCAAAGCAGGTGCGGCTTTGGACGTTAAGGATATTGCCCGCGTTTCAGCCGCCGCTTCGCGCTATCGGGCATTGTTGGAGTCGGGCGGCGATGCGCTGTTTGATACCAGTCTGGAAGCTGTCAAGGCGCATTATGGGCCGTGGCTGGCTAGGTTGCAGGCGGCGATTGATGCCGGTATAGGTAGCAAGGCAAGTTGGGAAGCAAAAGCGCTTTTTACTGGTCTTAAAAGTGCGGCGGTTGAGGTCAATCCTGCCAAAGTTAAGCCAGCCTTTGCGCCATTTTTATTTGGCGATGCGCCGCTGTTTTCCGCCAAAGCGGTTAAACAGACGCTGATAGATGTCCAGCAGCATCTAGGTAAGTCAGATTTTTTGACTAAAGCGAAAGTGCCTCACCATAATGCAGATGCGGCGGCGTTTGACAAAATGCCGCCGGAGTATAAGCGGGCGCTGTGGAGCTGGACACCGTCCAATATTTTCAAGGAAGTTAATTCTGCCTTAATAAAAGAAGCTAAGGAGGGCATTAAGGCATCTCCAGAGATCAAGGCCTACCAACGGCTGCTGAACGATGCGATCAAGAACGCGCCGCCAATACGCCAGCATAAGGGGCTATCGGCACGGGGCCTGTTTGATGATCCGGCGGAAGCCAAGAGGTTTTATGAGCGGATGGTTTCCATTAAAAATTCTAAAGGGGTTTATCAAATGGAGGGATTCGGGTCATCGACGGTGGGCGAGGTGCCGGCATTTTCAGGCAAACAACTGTATCTGCATATTGACGGCAAGACCGGTGTCGATATTAACTCTATTTCCCAATATGAAAGCGAAAACGAGGTGTTGTTTGGTACGGAGCAGCGGTTTATTGTCAACAACGTTTACGAAGAAGGCGGTAAGTACCATGTTGATTTGGAGGAATTATGAGCAATGAAGTTTTACAGGCGATTGCCGACATATATATAAAGAATAATCCCAGCCATGCCGATGTTTACACGGTTGAATGGGTTCGCGATGAATGTGCGACATTTAACCGATCACCCGAAGAAGCATTGGCTAGTTTGCAAGCCAGTGAAGCCAGACGGGCGGCAAGATCAGTCATCACCGACAATCAGCCGTTGATAAAAGATCATCCAAACCCCGCCCATTACGCCATGAAATATGGCGGGCCGATCGACGCATTATCTTATGAGCTGATGGAAAAAAGCGGCGAACTGGCTAAGATGGAGGTGGCCTTTGAGGCTGAACAAAAGCAAGAAGCAGCAAAAGGTGCTGGCTGATGTGGGTTGTTTTGAACGACGCATTCTTGTCCATCGTCGCCGAGCGCGATGACCCCAACCGTTTGCTGGTGCGAGCCCGTTTCCCTAACGACATTGCCCGCGTATTCCCCGATGCCGAAGTTACGGAAACACCTCATGCCGATTACCGCTTCCGTACCTTTTTGCCACGCGAGGTAGTCGCTTCCCATTTGGCTGATGCAGTCAGGCGTTGTGATTACCCAAATTTCAAATCTTCAGTTTGGGAACAATGGCGGCACGATCTATATCTAAAAATTTGGCGAATTTTGTACGAATCCCAAAAAAATCGTCTTGGCTAAACCTGCAATCCCCGTTTCGCTTCATTTTTTTTAGTTTCGATTCATTTCATTTATCTCGCACATTGCCTGTTAAATATCTCGCTCATTCTCACCTGATTATTTGCCACGCATATTGGCAGCCTTGCGAAAAGCATCTTTTTTCTGCAAGGTTTAATATAATGCGATATAATGCTTTGTTAAATAAGCAGTTCCCCGCGCATTCGCGCTTTCTAATTTTTCCAACAGGTAAATCCATGCTTAATGATGTTTCACCATTACCCTCTTTCCGTGATTTAGCGCTGATTGATCCGGTGCTAAAGGCACTGGATGATGTCGGTTATGAAACACCTTCGCCGATTCAGGCACAAGTGATCCCCTATATGCTGCAAGGTAAGGATGTTCTGGGGCAAGCACAAACAGGAACCGGTAAAACGGCCGCTTTCGCACTCCCTATTTTGTCGCGTATTGATCTTAAGCAAAAAGATCCCCAAGTTTTAGTTTTAGCGCCAACCCGCGAATTGGCCATACAAGTCGCCGAAGCATTCCAACGTTATGCGGCGCATTTAAAAGGTTTCCACGTCCTGCCTATTTATGGCGGACAAGATTACAGCACCCAGTTGCGCCAGCTAAAACGGGGTGCCCACGTCGTTGTCGGCACACCAGGCCGGGTGATGGATCACATGCGTAAAGGCACGTTAAATTTGGATGGTTTGAGCACCTTGGTGCTTGATGAGGCTGATGAAATGTTGCGCATGGGTTTTATTGATGATGTTGAATGGATACTTGAGCAAACGCCGGATAATCGGCAAATTGCCCTGTTTTCAGCAACCATGCCGTCAGTGATCCGTAAAATCGCCCAAGAATATCTGAATGAACCCCAACAAATCACTATTAAGGTCACTAATGCCTCGGCGGAAAATATCCGTCAGCGCTACTGGGTGGTCAGTGGGGTACATAAGCTGGATGCACTGACCCGCATATTGGAAGTGGAAACTTTCGATGGCATGATTATTTTCGTTAGAACCAAAACGGCAACAGTCGAGCTGGCAGAAAAACTCGAAGCACGGGGCTATTCGGCGGCGGCGATTAATGGCGATATGTCGCAAGCGCTCCGTGAACGTTCCATCAACAATCTAAAAAATGGCAAGTTGGATATTTTGATTGCCACGGATGTCGCGGCGCGGGGCTTGGATGTAGACCGTATAACCCATGTTGTCAATTACGACATTCCTTACGACACTGAATCTTACGTGCATCGTATTGGCAGAACAGGCCGTGCTGGCCGTACGGGTGATGCTATTTTGTTTATAGCACCTAGGGAAAGAAAGCTGTTAATCAATATCGAAAAAGCAACCAAGCAAAAAGTTGAAGAAATGGGCTTGCCTTCAACTGAGGTGATTAACAACAAGCGCATTGCCAAGTTCAAACAAAATATTACTGATACCTTGGCCGCTGAAGAGCTCAGTTTTTTTACCCAACTGATAGAACAGTATCAGCAGGAGCATAATGTACCGGCTTTAGATATTGCATCTGCGTTGGCAAAATTGGTGCAGGGTGATAACCCGCTGTTAGTGCAAAATTTGCCTAAAAAATCTAAAGAACGCGATGAATCGAGGCCGCCGCGTGGGGATCGTGATGACCGTCCAGGCAGGGGCGAGCGTAAACCTAGGCGTGAATTTGGTGGTGGTGCAGACATTGAATTGGAAGTGTACCGCATCGAAGTGGGCCATGCCCATGGCGTCAAGCCAGGCAATATCGTTGGTGCGATTGCCAATGAAACCGGTATTGCCGGTGAACATATTGCCCGTATCAAGATTGAAGATGACTACAGCACGGTTGAATTGCCTGCTGGGATGCCTAAGGAATTGTTGAACGAACTGAAGAAAATTCGGGTGGCAGGGCAGCAGTTGAATATTTCAAAAATGGATGGTGGCGGTAGCGTCAAAAAAGTCGACAAAAGCAAAAAAAGACTCAGCTCGCCTTCAAGACGGGCTAAACCGAAAGAAGATTAAATGATTTCATGGGGGCGATTCTAGCCCCCATTCCCCCCATTGCTAAAAATTACGCTTTGGGCAGCGTAACGCCAGTTTGTCCCTGATATTTGCCGCTTCTGTCTTTATAAGATGTCGCGCAAATTTCATCTCCACTAAAAAACAGCATTTGCGCCACGCCTTCATTCGCATAGATTTTGGCGGGTAATGGCGATGTGTTGGAAAACTCCAGCGTCACATGGCCTTCCCATTCCGGTTCCAACGGCGTGACATTAACAATGATGCCGCAGCGGGCATACGTCGATTTGCCCAAGCAAATGGTCAACACTTCACGGGGAATACGGAAGAATTCAACCGTTCTGGCCAAGGCAAAGGAATTGGGCGGGATGATACAGACATCAGATTTCACATCAACAAAGCTGTTTGAATCAAAATCCTTGGGGTCAACAATGACTGAATTGATGTTAGTGAAAACCTTAAACTCATCAGAGCACCGGACATCATAGCCATAACTTGATGTGCCGTAAGAAATGACTTTGCCTTTTTCAGACTCTCTGACCTGTCCGTGCTCAAACGGCTCTATCATGCCGTGTTGCTCCGCCATGCGGCGTATCCATTTATCCGACTTAATGCTCATGGAATGCTAACTACCTAGTTGATTAAAATGGCAAATGTTAACACAAAACGGTGGCAGCAGCTTTAGCAACAATGAGCGCTGCTAAAGCCGTTGCCACAGGATTTACTCTTAGGTATTTTGCACAACGATGGTCGGGAACCGCGTACTGAAATCCTTGGCCTTTAACGCCAGTTTTGCTGCTGTTTTACGGGCGATGGTTTTGTAAATTTGTGCAGCGCGGCTGTCGGGATCGGCAATGACGGTCGGATGGCCGGAATCGGCATTTTGGCGGATAGTAATATCCAGCGGCAATGCACCCAAAAAGTCAATCTTATTGACTTCCGCCATAGCTACGCCACCGCCGGTGCCAAAAATGGCTTCTTCATGGCCGCACTGCGAGCAAATATGCAAGCTCATATTTTCGACCAGTCCCAGCACGGGCACGTTGACTTTGGCAAACATACCTAATCCCCGTTGGGCGTCAATCAGCGCAATATCTTGCGGAGTGGTGACGATAACCGCCCCGCTGACCGGAATCTGTTGCGCCAAAGTCAATTGGATGTCGCCGGTGCCGGGTGGCAAATCAACGATCAGATAATCGACATCTACCCAGTTGGTGTCACGCAACAATTGCTGCAAGGCATTGGTTGCCATGGGGCCGCGCCAGATCATGGCTTGCTCGGCTTCAACCAAATAACCTATCGACATGGTTTGTATGCCGTAAGCTATTTTGGGTGTCATGGTTTTTTTATCGACACTCTCTGGAAAACCGGACAGGCCTAACATGGTGGGAATGCTGGGGCCATAAATGTCCGCGTCCAGAATGCCGACGGTCGCGCCTTCCGCCGCCAAGGCCAGCGCCAAGTTGACGGCGGTGGTTGATTTACCGACGCCGCCTTTGCCCGATGCCACGGCAATGATATTTTTGATATGGGGATGGGTTTTCAAAGTCTGCTGGACGGCATGGGAGATAATTTTCACCGTGACTTCAACACTGATCGTGCCAATTTCAGGTAAGGTTTTCAGCAGTTCCTCAATGGCGGTTTGCAATTCATCCACATAACTTTTCGCGGGATAGCCCAGTTCCAGTTTGACGCTGACATTTGCGCCATCTAGCGTGATGGCCTTGACCGATTTGGCAGTGACCAAATCAACGCCGTGATGGGGATCGATAAATGTTCTTAGCAGGTTTTCTACGTCCGCTTTTTCAATACTTGACATGCATATTCCTGATTGGTTGAAAATATAAAACCGAAAGTTTTCCTCAGGATATAAGGAGTATGCTGCTTTTTCAATAGAATTTATGCGGGTATGGCCTGAATCTGGCCAGTTATTTAACGGATGTTACGTATTGTCGACAAAAGACGCGAAAATAAAAGCGTGGAAAATCTATTTTTCTGGATACATTTTTTCTTACTTTTTATAGTGTTGGCAACTATTCCATCTTATTTTTGGCATAAAAAAACCCGTTGGAATTGCTTCCAACGGGTTTTTACGTTTAGTTAAATGGTGGTTATTCTAAGTTGGCGTGCCGTGAGCGCATTTCTTCTTCAGCAATACCTTTCTCATGGATAAGATGAGAAACCAAGGCTTCTAGGAAGAATAGGGTGGATAATTCAAAGACAGTGCCCATTGGCATCCCTTCCACCTTGCCGTATTGTGCAGGTGTCCCCACTTGAAATACGCCGTCCGCCATATCCCCGATGGTTGATTTTTCTTTGGACGTAATCAATAAGATGTCGGCACCTATGTCTCTGGCGCGTTTGGTGAAAGCAACCAGTTGTTCGGTTTCGCCCGAACCTGAAATGATAATCAGCAAATCCCCACGTTTAATGCTGGGCGTGACAATTTCGCCGACCACGCTGACATCGTAACCGCTGTGCATTAAGCGCATTGCAAAGAATTTGCAGATTAAGCCAGAGCGGCCTGCACCGGAGACGAAGATGCGGGATGCCCTGTCGAGCATGCGCGTCAGTCTTGCGGCGTTGGATTCGTCGGTTGCTGTCAGGATGGAGTTTATTTTGTTGATGACCATTTGTTGATGCGTTGATTTACCGTCAGCGGCATCGCGTATCATACGTGCTGCATCGGCAGGCGATGCAGCGCCATAGATTGCTGCGCCCACCACGATAATGTCGGCACCTGATTGGACGACTTGTTTGACAGTCGATTGTTTGATGCCGCCCGCCACCGATAACCTAACCTTTAAGCCGAGTGATGCAATAGCCTCCAAATCGGCGAATGGGGTTTGTCCTGCGGCTTGTGCATCCAGCCCCGTATGTACGCCGATGATGTTTGCCCCGAGTTCGGCGGCTGCTCTCGCACAAGCCAGTTTGTCAGGCACGTTGATCAAGTCTATCTGGGCTTCCGCTTGGTGCGCTTTGGCGGCTTTAATCACGCCTTCAATAGTTGCCATGCCCGACACGCCCAGCACGGTACAAATATCGGCGCCTGCTGCATAAAAAGGTGTTGCTTCGTATTCGCCCGCATCCATGGTTTTCAGGTCGACTAAGATTAGCTTGTTAGGAAACCGCGCCCGCAACGCTTTAACCAGTGCTAGGCCATTGTATTTGATACAGGGAGTGCCAATTTCAAAAATGTCAATATAAGGTGCTGCTTGTTCGGCAAGGCTTAGGGTTTGGTCAAAATCCAAGGAATCCAGCGCCAATTGTATGAGTGGTCTAGCCATGTTATACGCTCCAGTTTTGTTATAGTTATAAAACGCCTCTTGCTCCGCGAACTCTAAAACAGTAAGCCATTGATGTCAATTGTCCGGGGACAGCATCTGGTTTAGGAGATTTGCCTAAAATTTACCGGATGTTATAGGTGGGCATTTGTTTTAGAGATGGCTGCTGACCCAACGCGCAATGTCACCGGCATTCATCGCACCGGACTGGCGGGCTAGCTCGTGTCCGGCCTTAAATAGTATCAGGGTAGGAATGCTGCGGATGTTAAATTGGGCGGCAATGTCTTGCTCCTGTTCGGTATTCAATTTGGCGAACCGCACCCGTGGTTCAAGGCTAGCCGCCGCTTGTGCGAATGCAGGCGCCATCATCTTGCAGGGCCCGCACCAGGCCGCCCAGAAGTCGACCACAACAGGAATATCATTACGGGCAATGTGTTGCTGAAAATTATCCCCCGTCAGTTCAAACGGGTGCCCCACAAATAAAGCCTGTTTACATTTGCCGCAACGGGGGTGTTGTGCCAAGCGCTCTGACGGAATCCGGTTGACGGCGTTGCAGAAGGGACAAACAATATGCAGTGTGTTCATTTTATGATCCTTGTGTTAGGCGATGCAGTTTTGTTTGATATAAGGCTTGTACAATTAAAAATCAACGCGGCTAGCTTTTTGGAAGTATTGGGCTTACGGTGTTGTTGCTGACATTAATTGTGTAAGCCCGTCCGAAACCGGCCACATAGCGGCCGGTTTCGGGCACTAAGGCAAATAGATGGAAATCGGATAATGACCGTAACACGCCGACAATATCGCCAAACTTATCCTGTAGGGCTTGTAACTGGGTTCCGTAAACCGGTGCGTCATGCGCTATTTCTTGGACGTAGCAGGAAAATACCGCACGTTCCCTCGCAAAAAGATTTTGGGAGTCAGACTCAGCGCGGATAAACATCACCGAGGCTTGCGGGTTGTTGATTAAATTGGCGGTATGCCCGGCCAGATCACTGACAAAAATATAAAACCAACCGGCCTCATCGCGCACAAAAGGCGCGTAGCTAAGGTCAGGCACGCTGTTTGCAGAAGCGGTTGCCAGTAATAGGGTTTGCTGCGCTGTTACCAGTTCATGGAAATCATTGCTAATGTCAGCGTGGTGGTCTGTTGTATTTTTGTGCATCTGGTATATCTCTTGCTGATGATTTTTATGTAATGTTGAACGTAACGCTGCATAAGATGGGTGACCAAAAATTGATGTCGCAGGATGTATCAGTTTCTGGTCAATCTAAGTATGTTAAACCTCATCGCCGTGATAGTTCAAAGTAAAAATGGATTGTCAGGCAACCAACAATTAAAGGGTGAAGTAATGAAAATTGGTGTTCCAAAAGAAATAAAGGATCAAGAGGGCAGGGTGGCCATAACGCCTGCCGGCGTCCAATATTTGATCCAAAATGGCCATTCAGTTGTAGTTGAGCTGGGTGCGGGTTTAGGATCGGGTTTTACGGATGCGCAGTACGAACAGGCTGGCGCACGGATGGTTTCTGTCGCTGAAGCCTGGGCTGTTGACTTGGTGGTTAAAGTGAAAGAACCCATGACGTCCGAATACCCGTATCTGGACAAGCAATGGGTATTCACTTTTTTCCATTTGGCTGGCGTGGCATCGAGCCTGACAGACGAGTTGCTAAACAAAGGCACTACGGCTATTGCTTACGAAACATTGGAAGATGAGCATGGGCGCTTGCCTATTCTAGCGCCCATGAGCGCGGTGGCCGGCAATATGGCGACACTGATGGGGAGCTATTATCTGGCGACTTTTAATCAGGGCAAGGGTATACAATTAGGTAAAGTGCTGGGCAAATGCCACGGCAAGGTCGTTGTGATTGGCGATGGCGTGGTCGGGCAGCATGCCGCGCAAGTGGCCTGTGGCATGGGTGCCGAGGTGTTTGTTGCGGGTATTGACCCTGCTTTTATGCAACACATCAAAGCAACGGTGTTGCCCGATGCGACGTTCTTTTTGTCTAGCCCCGATGCTATTAGTGAACATCTTGCCGATGCCGATTTGGTGGTGGGTGCGGTACTGTGCCGTGGCGCGCATGCACCCAAAGTCGTCACCGAAGCCATGATAAAGTCCATGGAGACGGGGTCTGTCGTTGTGGATGTCAGTATCGACCAAGGTGGCTGTATTGAGACATCAAAACCTACGACGCATTCCGATCCGGTATTTATAAAGCATGGGGTGGTTCATTATTGCGTGACCAATATGCCGGGTGCTTATCCAAGGACATCAACGCTGGCGCTGATGGATGCAACGCTGCCCTATATCCTAAAGGTTGCCAATACTGATAAAGGGTTGCTAATGGAAGATAAGGTACTTGTCAAGGCGGTTAATATTTATGACGGTAAAATTACGTGTAAAGCAGTGGCTGAAGGGTTGGGTAGGCTGGGCGAATACCAGCAGTATTAATAGGACATGGAGTTACGTTTTTTGCGAAATATTTTTTCGGGCATCCTGCTTAAAAAATCAGTAAAAATCATTTTTTCCTTATATCTGTGGGTACGTGGCCACTTGTGCCTGATGTTGCCCGATTTGTCCACGTCACCTCGATCCAACCCGGAACTTTAGTTCTACATGATTTGACATTGTGTTGTGATGCTGGGCGGGGGGGGATCTAAGATTAGAACCTCGTCTGGCACTACTTAACCAACGAAGGAATAAATGGATATAAGGACAGGTTGTTGTTTAAGTTTATAAATAAGAATCATTTGCATCTTTATAAGTGTTTGCACTATAATTCAAGCACAGTTTTTTAATGAGAGATCATTCAAATGAGACCTAAGCATAAGTTTATTTTTATAGTTGGCGGGTTAACTGCTGCAATTACCGTTTTGAGCCCTCCGGCGAGCGCCTTGGAAAGGCCGCAAACAATGGATGATATGTGGAAAATTATCCAGGCGCAGCAAAAGCAGATTGATGAGATGAAAGCGGCAATGCCAACGGCGGCAATCGCTTCTTCTGAAAAGACAGCGGCAACTGGAGATGTAAAAAAGTTAGAACGCAAAACGGATGTGTTAAGTCAGGAAGTGGAAAAGTTACGCACTAATCTCGCCATTCCTGAGGAAGCCAAATATAAAAGCGCTTACGGTTTAGGCCCTGCCGCGTCTAAGGTTTATCAGGTGGGAAAAGGCTTGTCGATAGGCGGTTACGGCGAAGCCATTTATCAGGATTATGTGGGGGACAAAGGCGATAACAAGAATAATGCTGATATGGAGCGGATGGTGTTATATGCCGGTTATAAATTCTCGGATCGTATTCTTTTCAATAGTGAATTGGAATTTGAACATGCTTCTAGCGGCGAGGGTGCGGAACTAAAAGGTGAAGTCGGTGTAGAATTCGCGGCCTTGGATTTTTTCATTGATCCGCTCGCTAATGTTCGGGCAGGTTTGGTGTTGATGCCAATGGGTTTTATCAACCAGATCCATGAACCACCTTTCTATTTTGGTAATCACCGGCCTGAAGTTGAACAACGCATTATCCCTAGTACCTGGCGTGAAATGGGCGTGGGGTTGTTTGGGCAAATCACGCCTAATTTGACGTATACGACTTATTTGGTGAACGGTTTAAATGCCGAGGGATTTAGCTCTGATGGTATTAGGGAAGGGCGCGGTGGTGGCAGTCAGGCTAAAGCCGAAGATTTTGGTTATGTGGGACGCATGGATTACACACCTTCCAATTTACCAGGCGTTACCGTTGGCGGTTCTGTGTATGTGGGCAATTCGGGTCAGAACCAACTTTATGCCGGAAAAAAAGTGGATGCTTTCACGCAATTATATGAAGGCCATGTGCAGTGGAAATATCGTGGTCTGGAATTCCGTACCCTTGGGTCATGGGGTCATATTGGCGATGCGGGGGTACTGAGCGCTGCTAATGGCCAGACCATCGGCTCAGAAAATTACGGTTGGTATACCGAGGTGGGCTATGACGTGTTGCCTTTGCTGATACCGGATACGCTTCAATATTTGGCGCCGTTCTTCCGTTATGAACAAATGGACACTATCGCTAAAGCGCCTGCAGGCTTTGCCGACGACCTTAGCCAAGACCGGAAAATCTATCAGTTCGGCTTGCAATACAAACCGATCCCTAATGTTGTCATTAAGGCCGATTACCGTAATTTCACTGCAAAACAAGGTAATTTGCCCGATGATTTCAACTTAGGCTTCGGCTTTATTTTCTAGCGCAGGGAATCATCCATCGCCTTATAGTATGATATAAACAACCCAATTGGATAACAGGCCGCCAGTCAGACAGTCCGTGATTTACTGCCTGACTGGCGGTTTTGTTTTCTGTTGGTTTATTTTATAGTTAAAACCAATGTTCTGATTAATGAAGGCGCACGATGAAAACGATTAAATTTCTTATGCTGTTGGTTACCCTCTTAAGCATTGCTCCAATGAGTTTCGCCACTATTTTTTACAGTAAAAATGAGGCGATGGCGCTGGTTTTTGGCAAAGGGGCACAAATAGAATCATTGTCACTATTCCCTGACGATGATCAAATTGCCCAAATTCAGGCGTTGGCCAAGACTAAGTTGGATTCCGGCCTGTTCACTTTTTATGTCGGCAAAGAGCAAGGCAAAATAACAAGTTATGCGGCGATTGAAACCAGCACGGTAAGGACCAAACCAGAAACCTTGATGATAGTGCTGACCGCTGACGGCCAATTGAGTAATGTCTATACGCTGGCTTTTCATGAGCCGCCTGAATATCAACCACCGCAACGGTGGTATGACAAGCTGCTCAAACGCCCGTTAGCCGATATGGATTTTAATAAGGGCGTGGACGGCATTAGCGGCGCAACCCTGAGTGCCCGTTCTGCGTTGACCAGTATCCGTAAGGTGATGGCGGTCTATGAAGTGATGATAAAAAATCAGGATAAGCACTAATGCGCTATTTTGTAACAGGCGAGCAACAACGTAAGTTGCTGTTGAATTCTCTGGTGTTGATGTTTTTAGGTTATATTTTATTGCTCTGGTTGAGTAACGGCTTGATGTATTTTCATCGGATGGATTTAACGCCTGATTCAGTGGTTGCTTATTATTTAGGCTCTGAAGAATTATTTACCCAAGCGCGCAGCTATGAAGGCATGCTGGAAGTGTCGCATTTCCATCTGTTTTCAATGGGAATGTTGGTTGTCACTTTGACGCACTTAATGCTGATGACTGAGTTTTCAGTGCGGCTAAAAATTTGGTTGAATGGCTTGATTTACCTTTCGGCAGTGGGGGATGAGGCGGGTGGCTGGTTAATCCGTTTTGTCCATCCGTATTTTGCGTACTTTAAAATAGCCGCCTTTATGATTTTGGAACTCTCATTGCTCGTCCTGATTGTCGCCGTGAGCTATTCGTTAATTCTGGCAAGAGCCAGAATATACAATACTAAGCCGGTCGATATGGGCTAGCGTTCGGAAATACGCATCCGGTTATTGTCTTGGATGATATTAAAGCGCTGCAGCACATTCATCCCCAACAAGGCTTGGCTTAAATTAGGCACAATGACTGCTTCGACATCCCGGATTAAAAACACCCCTACTTTTAATTTGTCGATAACAACAGTACAGGCCCCCGTTATTCCGTTAGCGGTCTGCATTGTCACTTGGCTTTTGCATTCCAGATTGGCTGCTGCGGCAACAGAATGGGGCAATGACACCAGCGATGCACCGGTATCAATGACAAAAGTGACAGCATTGCCGTTAATTTCGCTATCCACGAAGTAATGGCCGCTGCTGCCTTGTTCAAGGGATAAGCTTTGTTTAGGCTGGTCGCTGTCTTTAGGCGATACCCATGAACTTAAACTTTCTTCGCCCTCTGCACAAGGCGATTTTTGATAAACCATACCGTGTTGTGTTTTGCATTTGAAGACCATACGGTCAGCCAGCGAGTTACCTGACAAGCCGATTAAAACAACAGCCGCGCTTAAACCTAAAATAGTTTTGTCCATGCTACCCTCCTTAAGATGTTAAATCTGATAACTTTGCCTTAAAAGCGCGTGTCAACAACACCGCTTAATGCCTTGCCATTTGCTGTCTTGCCATTGTTTGAAAAATTCTGCTTTACTTAATGGTGGCGCTTCGGTCTCAGCGTGATGATGTTGTGCATAATGCACTAAATACCGTTCATAGGCATCATCGCCGGATAAGCGGCGAATAACCCGCCATAAGTTTTTGAGTTTTGAAATCATTAATCACGTACCCATTCTTCTATTAAACTGCTTGGACTATGTGGTGTTTCAGACAGCGGCAGCACTGGTTTTCCAGTCAGATAGCGCCCACAAACCCGTAACATATCAAACACGATCAGCCAAAGTATAGCGACAAAAAACAAAGTCAGCCCGGCATCTAAGTGCAGGTTGAAAATCAACTGCGGCGCAACTCCCGCTTTTTCTGGCGGCAATAATCCGGCCGCCAGTTTATCTTGTAAATCATTTGCGGCGGCAAAAAAACCAATGCGTAAATCAGCGCTGGTCAGTTTTTCCCAAGCGGCGGTGCTGGTGATAATGATCAGCCACAGTAACGGTACGCCTGTCACCCAAGCATAGTTAAGTTTTCCGGACTTAACGAGAATACCCGTAGCCACACACAAGGCAATAGCCGCCAGCATTTGGTTGGCAATGCCGAATAGCGGCCAGAGGATATTCACGCCGCCATTCGGGTCTATCACACCGATATACAGAAAATAGCCCCAGCCCGATACGACCAGCGCGCTGCTAATTAGCATGGACGGCAACCAAGAAGTTTCGGCCATTTTCGGCCAGATATTACCCAGCATGTCCTGAAGCATAAACCGGCCTACGCGGGTTCCGGCATCCAGTGTGGTAAGGATAAAAATGGCCTCGAACATAATCGCAAAGTGATACCACAACGCCAGCAAGCCATCGCCAAACGCACTGCCAAAAATGCTGGCCATGCCCACTGCTAACGACGGCGCACCGCCAGTACGGGCAAACAATGTGGCTTCGCCCATTTGCTGTGCGAGATGCTGCATTTGTTCCACGGTGACCGGAAAACCCCATGCTGATATTTTGGCAACCGCATCAACCGCTTCTTTGCCGACAACGCCCGCAGGGCTATTGATGGCAAAAAATACGCCAGGCTCCAGCACGGTGGCGGCAATCATTGCCATGATCGCGACTAATGATTCTAATGCCATGCCGCCGTAGCCAATCATGGGAATATCACGCTCATTTGCCAACAGTTTAGGTGTCGTGCCTGAAGAGATTAGCGCATGAAAACCGGAAATTGCCCCGCAGGCAATGGTGATGAACACAAACGGGAATAATTTGCCGCCAAAAATAGGCCCTGTGCCATCAACAAATTGGGTGATGGCCGGCATTTTAACATCCGGTTGCAACAGCACAATTGCGACCGCCAGCAAGGTTATCGTGCCTAGCTTCATATATGTCGACAAATAATCACGTGGCGCTAGCAGCAACCAAACCGGCAAAATTGCCGCAGCAAAGCCGTATAGCATAACCGCCCATGCCAGCGTCAGGCCTTCGTGGTCAAACAGGGCGCGCCAGCTTTCGTTGCTGTCAACCCAGCCACCCGCAGCAACGGACAGCAATAACAACGCCACGCCCAACGCCGAGGCTTCCAGCACTTGCCCTGGACGTAAATGGCGCATGTAAACACCCACCAGCATCGCAATCGGAATGGTCGCGGAGACCGTAAAAGTGCCCCAAGGGCTATGCTTCATGGCATTGACCACCACCAAACCCAACACGGCAATCAAAATAATCATGATGGCAAACGTGCCAATTAGCGCAGCGTTGCCGCCTAACCGCCCCAATTCATCCCGTGCCATTTGCCCAAGGCTGCGGGCATTGCGCCGGGTTGATAAAAACAAGATGACCATATCTTGCACACAACCACCTAGCACCGCTCCCAATAGTATCCACAGTGTGCCTGGCAAGTAACCGAACTGGGCGGCCAAGGTCGGGCCAACCAAGGGGCCTGGGCCTGCAATTGCGGCAAAATGATGACCGAAGACAACCCAACGGTTGGTCGGCGTAAAATCATGGCCATTGTCCAAGCGTTCGGCTGGCGTCGCGCGCGTTTCATCAATAGTTAAAACGGTTGCGGCAATCCATGCGGCATAAAAGCGGTAGGCAATGGCATACACACACAACGCCGCAGTCACAAACCACAGCGCATTGATGCTTTCGCCGCGATTTAGGGCTATACCACCAATAGCGGCTGCTCCGACCACTGCAATGAGCAGCCAGAGAGTGTTTTTTAGCAAATTTGTCATGATTGGTTTTTGGAAAAGTTTAGGGTTGCTAGGATTATCCAGAAAAATAGCTACATTACCACTGGATTTTGATGATGTTTATTGTTAATAACCAATTGCTTTTCCCATTTTCTGACAGGTTAGTTTTTCAGGCCAGATCAATGATGCCATTTGGTCATTTCGACAGGCTCAAAAATCATCTCGGAAATAATGGCTATCTTGCACTCTAGCTACTGATATATCTAGCATGACGGCTAGTGTTCCAGTAAAGTACGCAGTTTTTAACTTCCTATTATTGATCTTGCAAATGCCCAAAACTTTTTTGCTTTTCTTGTCGCAAATTGTCTTTTTTTTTAGCCTGACTTCACCTGTTTTAGCGGCTGATATAGGCGCTGATCCAGCCGTATTTAAACCATTGGATCTGACGCAGCATTGGGTTGGTTATTTGGCTTTAGTTTTGTTTGCCACCGCCTACTTGTTCGCGATGACCGAAGAGATTACTGATTTGCGCAAATCAAAACCCATGGTATTTGCCGCGAGTATCATCTGGGTATTGATTGCCGCCGTTTATGCCAGTGGCGGCATGAGCGAACAGGCTGGGCTGGCGTTCCGCTCCAGCCTGGAGGCTTATGCAGAGCTGTTTTTGTTCATCATGGTTTCCATGACCTATCTGAATGCCATGGAAGACCGCAGTGTATTTGAACGGTTGCGCGTCTGGTTGTTGAGTAAAAATTTCAGTTATCGCCAGCTATTCTGGATTACCGGCTTTCAGGCTTTTTTCATTTCGTCCGTTTGCAACAACCTGACTACAGCGTTGCTGATGGGGTCGGTGATTTTGGCGATGGGTAAAAACAGCCCCCGTTTCGTCACCTTATCCTGCATCAATGTGGTCGTTGCGTCTAACGCTGGCGGCTCCTTCAGCCCATTCGGCGACATCACTACACTGCTGGTATGGCAAAAAGGCGTAGTGCCGTTTGCCGATTTCTTCTCACTGCTGATTCCCGCTATCGTCAATCTGGCAGTGCCAGCCGCTATCATGCACTTCTTTATCCCTAAGGAAAGGCCGGAACCGGTAAAAGAATCGCAACCGATGAAGCGCGGCGGTATTGTTATCATCATTTTATTCGCACTGACGATTATTACTGCAACCTGCTTCGAAAACTTCCTCAATCTCCCGCCCGCAGCTGGCATGATGCTTGGACTGACCTACCTGAAATTTTTCAGTTACTACATGCAGAAGACTCCCGCGCAGCCAACCATTCCGGCCAATGGAACGTCTGCCAATTCTGCTGTGGAGGCCAAGATCGATTATTTTGCCCCAATGAAATATATGAACAACCCGGAAGCGCTGACAAAGAAAGAAGCCAATCTGGAACAACCGTTTGATGTTTTCACTAAGGTTGCCAATCTGGAGTGGGATACGCTGCTGTTTTTTTATGGCGTCATGGTTGCTGTGGGCGGATTGAGCTTTATCGGCTATCTAAGCGTAGCATCGCTCCATTTATACGGTGAAATGGATCCTACTGTGGCCAATATTTTGGTCGGCGTTGCCTCGGCTTTTGTTGATAACGGCACGATTATGCTGGCGGTGCTGACGATGGCACCTGATATTTCCCAGGGACAATGGTTATTGGTGACATTGACCGCCGGCGTAGGCGGCAGCATGCTGTCGGTCGGTTCCGCGGCCGGTGTAGGGTTAATGGGGCAAACCAAAGGCATTTATACATTTGCCAGCCATTTGAAATGGGCACCCGTTATCATGCTAGGTTATATCGCCAGCATTGCTGCTCATTTTCTTATCAATGGCCGTTATTTCTGACAACTTAGTGCGCGGGTAACCGGACAGGCAGTGCTATTGGTGTTGCGGGTACGCCTGCAAATCGGGACTGCCCTGCAAGTAAGAGCGGTTCGAATCAATAATAAAAAGGGAGTTCATTGCTGTCCGTCCGATTAATAGCCGAAACAGCATGGTGTCCCGATTGGTCAGGGTGATTTCTGCACTGATTACCGAGTGGCCTAACACCATCGGTGTTTCTATCACATAGCGGCGTTGTTTATGGCCACCAGAATCTGAAACAATACGCCGGTCTTTAATCGGTGCATGGCATTGTATAACGATGTCGGTTTGATTTTGGACAGGATGGATAGCAAACATGACCCAATGTTGGCCGCCTTTTCGGTACGGATCAATTTCGAAGGCGTGGAGGGCGGAGGAACGCGCGCCGGTATCAATTTTGGCTTTGATCCCGTTAATATTAAGTTCCGGCAATGCCGCCCATTCGCGCCAGCCGAGCATCGGTTTGTCAACGGATGATTTTGTCATTGATAACCCTTTTATTTTCTTAAATGCAGTAATGAATTGGTCTGTTTATATCATTTTGTGTACAGATAAGTCGCTTTATACAGGGATTAGCACAAATGTGTCCAGGCGATTTGCCCAACATGCGAGTCTAAAAGGGGCTAAGTATTTTCGTGGCCGACAGCCTAGCGAGGTGATTTACGTTGAAAATGGCCACAACCGCAGTTCTGCCGGAAAACGGGAAATAGCCATTAAGAAATTGAATCGGCAGGAAAAATTTCAGCTTATTGCCTCTGGATTAAACATGCTGGACGCTAATGGCCTCAGCAGCATGCAGCGATAATTTTTCTATGATTGTGTGGTCATTGACGCAATACATCCAAACCCTCAGCGGCGGCATCTACAAGTTCTTCGCTAGCCCGTCCAAGTGTCAAGCCGGTAAAATCAAATAGACGGGAGTCGGCTAACTGTGATGGCGCGACATTTTGCAGGCTGGTGAAAATAGTTTCCAAGCGTCCAGGAAACTGTTTGTCCCAAGTCTTTAGCATGGTTTTCATGGCTTGCCGTTGCAGGTTTTCCTGCGAACCGCATAAATTACAGGGGATAATCGGAAAGTCCCTAAAGGAGCAATAACGTTCAATGTCTTTTTCCCGGCAATAGGCGAGGGGGCGGAGGACAATATTTTTCTTGTCGTCACTTAATAGTTTAGGTGGCATGGCTTTGAGTTTGCCGCCATAAA
>JAQTQZ010000092.1 GCA_028712695.1 Methylovulum sp.
AGTGAAAGCCAAGGAATTCAAAACCACCCTTTACCAAATCAAGCAAAATTTGTTTTACGGCTACCTAAAAGCTGAATTGGATAATCCCAGCATTACGGCTTATTCTGGGGTATAGCGAAAGTCCTATAAAGTATAGTTTCCAGCTCGCCATTCCATTTAAGCATCAAAAGCATGACGGAATATTTAAGCATATCCTTGCTTTTGCTGTAGCACTTCGACTTTCGGCGTAGCCGCGGGCCAGTTGTGCCTGGACAAGCTGTTATAGCCTTCCACAGTATAGGTTTCGGCCTTCGATTGCGTATGCAGCCCTGGCGGAACGAACTTTTCATAGGGACGCCAATAGTCACTCATGACGTCCGTTATGCTATCGTTTTTAATGGCATCCCAGCGCTTTCGGCCGGTTCCGTGTCGCGGGGACCCACTTCGCAGTTGAGGAAGCGTTTCCCATCCCGATCAACAGCAATCCGCTTGTGCCCTGCGGGTATATCCAGCAATAGTTTTTTTGAACCGACATAGGTGTGCATTTCATCCATCTCGACGACTTCAACGCCAGCGGCAGAGCGGAGGGCTCCAATCGACCCACCCTGTGCCTTGATCCAGTTGTGGCCGGCAACGTGGCTGCACTTCAGAAACCGGCCAATGGAACGGAAATCGGGGCCTTCAAGGTAAAGCTGGAGCGCTTGCCGTTTTGTCTCCGGGCTTATCCCCCGGTACTGGACGGTATGCCTATACCCGCAAGACTTACATTTATATCGCTGCCTTGCTTTGACGATGCCGTCTTTGGTGTAATCCGCTGACCCGCATTTTGGACAATTCAGCGAGGTTTTTTCTTATATAAATTGGCTAAGTGTACTGGAAGCTATATAGAATTAACAATGCCCATTTGCCATAGCTTTGACTATAAAGGCTGTTATCCTTGCCGTTTAGATCAATTCAATATAAACCCTCAAAACCGATACCGTTTGTGGCAGCTGTTGTTTTTGCAATATCGCTAAAAATTCATCTTTTTCTTTCGGCGGGTTTTTCAATGATTCACGTTGCCGTTTGATTGCCCCGCATGCAATCGCAGGAGCCAAGTCAATCTGGCTATAAACAAATTCATCAGGGTGGATGGCTTCAATGCCGTATTTTGCCAAAGCATCACTGGGAAAATCTTTTAGGTTGAAAGTGACAATCGCATTCGCACCGGACTTAATGGCGGCCGCTAAAACATGCCTGTCATCTGGGTCGGGCAACACTAACGCGTCGATTAAGTTTTCATAACCAAACACCTTGGCATCACGCACACAGGCATCCATTAAATCCCGTGTCCGTTCTAAAATTTTTCTGTCGTACTTGCCCCTTCTCAATAAGGCTTCAATCCATTCCTTATGGATGCGGTCTGTCCATCGCGGCTTGAACAAATCGGTTAAAGCCAATTGCATCAACAAATCCCTTACAGGGGCGGGATATAAAACACAAGCATCATAAATGACCGAAAACTTCGCCACTATTCATATCCCATGCCCAGCTCTTGAGCTTGGGCGGCTAATTCATCCAAGGCTTCCAAGCGGCCTGCATCAATGCGTTGCTTATAGTCAAAAACATCTTTAGCCAACACTCTACGGTGTGTACCGACTTTTCTAAAGGGGATTTTGCCTTGCTCTAGTAACTCAACCAAATGCGGGCGGCTTACGTTTAAGAGTTCGGCGGTTTCTTGAGTGGTCAATTCCGCATGTATTGGCATCACCGTTATTGCATTGCCCTTGGACATTTCGGTCAGGATGTCCAACAACAAATTAATGGCATAGCCAGGTAGGATCAAATCGTCTGGATCATTATTTTGGTTGGCGATTTTTAAATGCAGCCGATCATTGTGGGCGTATTTTGATAAGGCACGGCTGGTGATTTTGGCCTCTTCTGCTTCTTGCGGTGTAGGCAGGTGGGCAATGTTGGATAGGGTCATTTTATTGGCCTCAATCTTGTTATATTTAATTTAAACGCAGTATAAACGAAATAAACGAAATAAACGAAAGCGAATGAGAAGTTTTAGACGTTAATGGGGTACGACAACGATTCCTTCATTTTTAGGCCATAAGTGTATTCGGTAGCCCATTTACCATGATCAAAAAAACGAACGTATTTTTGGTACTGAAGCTTACGGGTCAAAAAATCCAGATTTTGGCAGATTTAAAGCCATTTTTGTACCATGAAACTCATATACTAAATCAAAGTACCAAACATGAAAATAGAGCTGAGTTTCATTGTACAACTTTCAAGTAAATGGGGTTATTTGACCGTTGCGGCCTGGCAAGGCTGCATAAACTAGCGGGTGTGAATCCCGCCCAGGTAAGTAGCCACCCAAAAGTCTTTTAACACCCCTTCAAACAAATTCGATGACGTAAGATTTACCGACATTGGCCAAAATATCAAACAGGTTTTGCTTGAGGGATAAAAAAGAGCTGTAAGCGGAAAACGGCATCCACTCGTATTTAATTTTTCGCCAGAGTATTTCTATCAGATTCAGTTCTGGGGAATAAGGCGCGATCGGTACGATCGTCAATCCCTGTTGTTGCCAGCAGTCAATATTGTCTTTAAATTCATGGCTGGTATGGATCGGTGCATTATCAATCACCAACACGGTGGCGCGTTTCAGGGTTTGTGCAAAAGCGTCAATGCAAGCTACCACCACCGCACTGGTGACACTCTGTTCAAACACCCAGGATTGGAATGTGCCATTTTTGTTCATAAAGCCTAACACATTCAATCGGTTACTTTTGGCGCAAGGCACTTCAATGGTTTTTCCAACGAACTGCCAGGCGTAGGGGATGCAAGGTTCCAGTGTGAAACCCGATTCATCAAAATACACCAGGTCTATCTGCTCTTGTTTCGCTTGTTCGGCCAGTTCCGCCAATTGCTGCTGAGATTGCGCGAACAAATTGGGGTCACGTTTGGCTCTTAATGATTTTCTGACCCGTTTCCAGCACCAGTTTGGCTTGTTTGCACAGTCGCTTAAGCGTTGAGCAACTTACGACAATGCTCCATTTTTCAGTGAGTTGTGCCAATACGGTTTTGAGTGATCGGGGGGCTTCATGAATCAGCCCAATGACCGCTTGCTTGATGTCTTTTGACAGTTTGCTCGGACGACCACTGCGGGGTTTATCCAATAATGGAGAGCATGCAAAGTCGGGGGAGGCTAGGCGGCCATTTTGAGCTTGGTATCATTTTCAGCCCGAAAACCAGGATGCCATTCCCGAAACGTTTGTTCCAACTCGCCGTTGAGCACCTTTGTCCGCAT
>JAQTQZ010000093.1 GCA_028712695.1 Methylovulum sp.
GAATCTTGGGCACGCGCAACTGAGACACTGGAGGTAAACGGTTTGGGAGCAGTACGCCTTTTCGAAGCAGTCCGTCACCACTGTCCTGACAGCAGGGTATATCATGCGTCCTCTTCAGAGATGTTTGGCCAAACCGATTACGTGCCCCAGAACGAACAAACACCCTTCAATCCGGTGAATCCTTATGCTGCGGCTAAGGTTTATGCCCATCAGATGGCAAAAATTTACCGCGATAGCTATGGGATTTATATCGCAACCGGGATTTTATTCAACCACGAGAGCGAGCGAAGGCCATTGCATTTTTTAACACAAAAGATAGCCTACGGAGCCGCTTGTGCGGCGCTGGGGATTTTAGATTCTCCTGACCTCAACGAAATGGGCAGACCCATTGTCCAGCACGGAAAACTTGCCTTGGGCAATCTTGAGATTGCTCGGGACTGGGGTTACGCGGGCGACTTTGTGCAGACCATGTGGACGACGCTTCAACAGGAACAACCGGATAATTTCGTAATTGGCACTGGGAAGCTCCACACCTTAAGAGATTTGTGCGAAACGGCTTACCATTGTGTGGATAAAGATTGGCAGGAGAATGTAGTGAGCGACCCGGCGTTAGTTCGTCCCTTGGAATCGGGCCAAACGCTAGCCGATCCTTCAAAGGCCCGCGAAAAATTGGGTTGGGAGCCAACTGTCAGCTTTGACGAGATGGTCAAGAAAATGGTTACGGCGCAAATCCTGCGACTGAAAAAAAGGGGGATTAATTTAAATTGAGTTTACTTTTTTTAACGTTGGTTAAGCTTTACTTTACTCGCTTCTGAATTAACAAGTTGGTAAAAGTGGTAAAGGGCATAGTTGGCTTTGAGGTTGGAATTGTCTTTAAAGCCACTTAGCCGGATGGGATTCCCCAAGCTAAAAAACGTTAATTGGCAGATCCGAATTAGCAAACACGAATCTGCACTGAAAATTGCTGCCGTAGCATCTTTTTTCAACATCGGAACGTAATTGGCTATCTTATTTTGCTGGAATGATTCGTGGCTGTTATACACTCATCACGAAGCATTTTATTAGCCAGTAGCACCAATCTATAAGATAATAGCAACTGACCGGCTTTGCCCGTGCACCATTTAACCGTAAGCATTCTGACTGTTTTAATGTAAGGCTAAAACTGATTTTGGTAAGCCGACGCTGCTTATTGTGCCTCCCTTTAAACTTAAAAAGTATTTAGGTAGGCAGAGTCTGTATAGTGTCCATTAGGCGTCTCATTTTTGCAACGTTTGCTTGGACTGTTGAATTGGGTAATCTTGATAATGAACTAGGGTTTAATGATGTGTGATTTGTCCACGAAAATTAGATGCGAGTATTGGAAAAAGCGGTGCCAAACGATGTTTATCACATCGACTGTGGGTTGCTTGTGAACATTATGTCTGCTCTTAATCTGCAAGGTCAAAAAATCGCGATTCATCCTTTGCAGACAAAGGCAATGACAGCCTCTGCGAAAAATATCCCGATTTGCCGCTTAGGCGCATGTCCGGCAAATTTTATCAACATGGGGGCTAACAGTTCCTTGCCGGCTATACAATGGTTGCCAGGCGTTAACCGTCCGTATAAAGGTAGCCTATGAAAGTCGCATTAAATGCCACGGCTCTGCTATCCCCGCTTACAGGCATCGGGCAATATACCTATCATTTGGCTAAAAGCCTGCTGACGCTACCTGATCTGGATATCGATTTTTTTTATGGCTCTGGTTGGAGTAAAGAAGTTCGAAACCGGCCCGTCCACAACATCACAGCTATCAAATCCCTGTTTAAGCGGTTTATGCCCAATGCCTATTCAATCAACCGGTTTCTACAGCAAAACAGGTTCACTACTGGCATCCGCTCCAATCAGGCAGATCTTTATCACGAGCCCAATTTTCTGGCGTTTAAATTCAATGGGCCCACCGTAATAACCGCACACGACTTGTCGTGGATACGCTTCCCGGAAACCCACCCGGCCGAGCGTGTGCGTGCCATGAACACCTATTTTGAGCCGGGACTTCGCCGTGCCTCCTTCATTCTTACTGACTCAGAGTTTGGCAAACGCGAGCTAATGGAAGTCTTTGGCGTAAAAGCTGACATTATCAAGCCCGTGTTATTGGGGGTGGAGCCCTTGTTTTATCCTCGGACGGCAGAGGATACGCAATCCGCATTAACCCGGCATAAACTCGTGCATGGACAGTATTTGCTGGCCGTAGGCACTCTTGAACCAAGAAAGAACTTGCAGGTTGCGTTGCTTGCCTACATGCAGTTGCCAAAACAAATACGCAAGCACTTTCCGCTTGTGTTGGTTGGCATGAACGGTTGGCGCACATCGGCGCTGGAACAGCAAATTGCACCCCTGGTAGAAGCTGGGGAAATTCGCCAGATTGGATATTTACCTCGCGAAGAACTGGCATTGGTGACGGCTGGCGCATTTACGCTTATTTATCCTTCAATTTATGAAGGCTTTGGTTTGCCGCCACTGGAAGCGATGGCTTGTGGCGTTCCGGTCATAGCTTCGGATGTTTCATCATTACCGGAAGTCTTGGGCGATACCGGTCTTCTCATTAACCCCCATGATGATGAAGCATTGGCTCAAGTCATTCAAAAGCTGATCATGGATACTGACCTCAGGCATCAGCTATCGCAGAAAGCACTGGCTAGAAGTTCTTCATTCACGTGGGAAAAATGCGCCAGACAAACCGTTGATGTTTACCGCCAGGCATTGAAAGGCTATTAAATTGAGTTGTTTCAATTTTTTTATGGTTCATTAATGTTCTTCCGTTTTTTAGGCGCCCAATGGTTGGCTATCTCTTACATTGGACTCGTCTCTTTCGGTCTGAGCATTCTGGTTGCGCGAACATTAGGTCCCGATTTGTTTGGTGTCTACGCCGTGGCTTTATCGTTAGGCTCATTAGCCGCTATCCTGATGGATGGCGGATTCAGTAAGTTGCTTCAACGCGAACGGGCACGGGAAAGCGTTGAATTGGCGGAGATAGTGCCTGCCTTACCTGCGCTGGCTTATGGGCATGCAATGCTGTCTATTATTATTTTTTCCATTCTTGCCTTACTGCTGTTCCCTGATTATAAAATAACTACGCTCGTGACAGTATGGTGCTTCGGTGCTGCCGTACTGAATCAGTATGGACTTGCTGTTTTGCGTGGTGAAGGGCGGTTGGTGAGA
>JAQTQZ010000094.1 GCA_028712695.1 Methylovulum sp.
CAACCCTATCAGGTTCAGCAGCGTGTTGATCGTCATAAAGGGCGACGGTGTTTTCGGGCATGGCTGATTAAACGGTTTGCAGCAAATTGTTCTTTTAAAGCATTTTTCATACCATTTAACCGTTTTTTAATTGTACTCAGGTTGGTTAACGCGTAAAAATACGCCATTTATAGTGGCTTAAGCATGGGACGCTCATTTAACGAAGCGTGATAAAAGCCAGCAAATTTTATAATCCCCCCACGATGCTGCTATGGGATATGACGCAGCCAGTAAGTTAAAAGACACAGTTTAATTGTTCCATAGGTTGGCCTCTCATCCCGACAAAATGGCTTGGCGCAATACATTGAGATAGTTGCGCCAGACAGATTGCCGATTCTACGGTGCTAATATTGGATATTGACCGACCCCATAAAGGTACGCGGTGTGCCGAAGTCGGCATTACCCGCGTTAAAACCGACTGGCGCGTTGTAATTGCTAAATAAATTAGAGGTGTAGTGATTGTCTAATAGGTTATCGATATTCAACTGGGCGGTGACTTTGCTTTTGCCGACATCGGCACTATAAGCCACTAGCAAACCGACCGTGGCATAGCCGGGCAATTGGAAGGCGGGGAAGCTGCAACAAGCCGTCACTCCGTCGCGCACGGTCACGCCACCACCGAATTTAAAGCCGCGCATTGTCCCCGCTTGTAGTTCGTAAGTGCTCCACACACTGCCAGTATTCCGGGGGACGTTCCAAAAACGCGTGCCGACCGCCTGATAACCGGTTTCCTCGGTTTTAATGATGCGGGCATTGGTATTTGCGTAAGTGGTAATGACATTCCAACCTGGCAAAATTTCTCCGCTAATGTCCAATTCCGGCCCGCGGCTACGCACCGCTCCAGTCAAGATGGAAAAGCCGGGATGGTTGGGGTCGGAGGTTGGGACGTTAGTCTTGGTCAAATCATAATAGGCCAAGGTCGCCCGCAAGCGACCGTCGAAAAATTCGGTTTTAATGCCGCCTTCGTATTGTTCGCCTTCGGTCGGGGGTACCGGTTTATTGTCAGGCGTAAAAGTAAAAGCGGTGTTCACGCCAAAGTTTTCGACATAGTTGGCATACAAACTCAGCCAGTTTTTGGCTTGCCATAAAATACCGACGCGAGGCGTGACGGCATCATTGGACTGGACTGAAGGCAAGACAAAGTCATAGCTGGGGAAATCCGCGACATGATCCTGATGGAAATTTTGGTAGCGGATACCGCCCATGACATGGACGTTATGCGGCAATTTGATTTGATCTTGGATATAAGCGCCGTATTGGTCGGTGCGGCTGGTATTGATGACCAAAGGGTATAGCGGTTGGGTAAAAGGCGTACCGGGCTGCACTGGATTGAGCAGGTTTATGTTAGACAGCGGATCGCTGACTGAATTTTTAAACACCGAATCAACCCGATAATAATCGCCGCCTATCAGTAACGTATGATGTAGCCAGGCAGTATCAAAATGCCCTGTCAAGTCCAAGCTGGTGGCGTAAGTGTTGTTTTGGGTATCGTAGCTGTTCAATTGCCTAGACACGTCAACGCCATCGGTGGCAATAGGGAAGACAAAATGCGGTTGCGCGATATTCTGCTGATTGACGGAAAAATGATGTTTGATAGACCAATCATCATTAAACTGGTGTGACCCATTAAAGCCGCCATAAACGGTTTCGGTGGTTGACGGCGAATAGCCGCCGTAATTACGGTTGCGCGGCACACTGAAGATTTTATCGTTAAACAGCGGGACGAATCCGGTATCCAAGCCCAGATGTTGGTGGTCGTATTCCAGTTCAAGAGTCGCCTGCGTCCGGGGGCTGATGTTCCATTTCAACACGGGGGCCAGAAACACATCTTCTTTACCGTTAAATTCCCGAAAGGTGTTGTTGTTTTGGTAGGACATATTCATCCGGTACAGCAAACGGTCCTGGTTGTCGATCGGGCCGGTGGCGTCAATCGTGGTGCGGTAGAGATCGTAGGAACCAAACTGTTGGCCCAGCGCGTAATACGGCGTCGCCAACGGTTGTTTGGTGACCACGTTGACCATGCCGCCCGGTTCTACTTGTCCGTACAAAATCGCCGCCGCACCTTTCAGCACTTCAACAGATTCCACATTCGCCATTTGCCGGTTCGCCCCGCCTTGCTGCAAGCGAAAGCCATTGCGGAAAAAGGTCTCCGATTCAAAACCGCGGATAAAAAACGATTGGTTTGTGCCGCCGAAGGTGACGTTGCCACTGCCGTTAGAATTGCTCGTGATGCCGCTGACGTTTTTTAAGGCTTGGTCTAGCGAGATGACTTGCTGATCCTTCAACACCTGCTTGGAAATCACCTGCACGTTCAGCGGCGTTTCCATGATCGGCGTGTCGGTCTTGGTGCCTGAAGTCGCATTGGGCAGGACGTAGTCTTCGTTGTAAGGGTCACGAACAATGTCAGGGTCGTACTCGGCTTTGCCGGTCACCGTCATGGTCGGCAAGGTGGTGGGATTTTGCGGGGATGGATTGGCTTGTTTTGCCAATGGTTGTATGGTGACCGTACCGTTAGCCAACGTGTAAGACAGGCCGGTTCCAGCCAGCAATTGGCGTAATGCCGTATCATCAGTGTAACTGCCGTTTAAGCCACGGCTATTTATATCTTGAGTTAGCCGGGTATCATAAACCACCTGCAAATCGCTGGTTTCCGCCAAGCTATTCAGCACAGTAGCCAGAGACCCTTCGGGTATGTCGTATTGTTTAGCCTTAGGTTCGGCAAGCACGGATGTGTTGATGGCCAATATCAATGTAATAAAGGCCAATGTGGGCAATGCGTTTGGATAGGTAACGGCTGGCGGTAAACTTTTTTCTGTCATAGTGATCCCCTTTGGATGAGCGAATAAAATGTTCTGCTCATCTTAAGACGCACTCACCGGACAAATGAGGAGGTGTTGGGCTGGCTATTTTTTGAGGCGGCTTACCGCAACAAACAAGTTTACCGATGTAACAACACCAAATAGTGCGCTAGCCGATTGGAACGCAAATGCAGGGATTTTTCTATCGCATCAAGCGCTTCCAGCGGTTTATCGGTACTAAATACGCCATTGACACGCCGCCGTGCAATTTCGGTATCGCTGATTAAAAAATAGCCGTGATGGTAGTGATTAAGTTCGTC
>JAQTQZ010000095.1 GCA_028712695.1 Methylovulum sp.
GGCCATCGTTCAACTAACAACCAACCTGTTCTGAAAAACAACCTCAACTTATGGCTAAGACAGCATAAGGATGTCCAGGCCTTTTGCTCCGCGCCGCCCAAGGACGGCGGCACAGGAGCGGTTTTTGTGTTAATGCAGTTGGCGGAAAAATATAGCCGTCACGATGATATTGAGTCATAAGCAAGATTAATTACAGCTCAATAATCTCACGCAATACTGAGGTTGCATAACTCCCCGCAGGCAGCGAAAAACCAAGCTCTAATAAAGTGTCATTAACAAACCGCCACTGTAAATCCTGTACATTGACTCGCAATGCGCGCCTGTCTTTATCTACTGCACTAGCTATCAAGCCTTGAGACAGTTGAGGGTGTGCGCCGATAACAGCCTGCTCAAGGTCCAGCGCATCCGCCGACACACCTGTCTCTCCCTTGCCCCACAATGCCCCGGTAGGATGAATTTCTTTTGCCTCCAGCCGACTGATAATTTCAGCATCAGGCTGCTCCGATTTAAAGCAGCTATGCGACAGATCAAACATGTAGGTATCGCCCGCAACAGGCTGATTCCAGTTAAGCCGGGTAATTCGATGAGCTAAAATCTGATTGAACAAATACGAGCGCGCCGCCGATAAATACAGACTGCGTTGTTCTCGGCCAACTTTCGCACCCTGAAACAGTCCCAACGCTTTATTAACATTCCGGCCTTCATGGCCAAATCGCTGCGAACCAAAATAGTTGGCAATGCCGTTAGCTTTTATGGCCTCCAATTGCCCGATGGTTTTATCTTTATCGCCTTGCCAATCCCGAATGATAATTTTAAAACGGTTACCCGACAATGCGCCGCGTTTTAATTTTCGGGCATGACGCACGGTGTGCAGCACTTTCATGCTGTCTGTTTCAAACTGAGACCAGTCCGGATCGGCTTTGCCGGGTAGCCAAACGCTAAACCATTGGGTCGTGACGGCATGCCGGTCTTTTAGTCCGGCGAAACTTACATCACGCTGCCTGACATCGGCAAATCTCGCTAACTGCCGCGCGACATAATCGGTATTTTCACCGGTCTTTTCTATAAGCAAAAATGCATGCTCACCCGCTCCCGACGGTTCAAAAGCAAGGTTTTCCATGACTATAAAATCTTCCGGCTTGCTGCGAATTATGCCTGTGCCGGCAGGAGAACCATATACATAAGGCCAAACGGGGATTTCAAGAGTTTGTGCGGTTACTGTCATTAGTTTTTAAGTGTTTCAGTTCCCACGATTGCGGTAATGCAGAAATTTTTTTTACACCTTTCGCCTTTCGCCTTGTACCTATTTTATTTTTCAATCAGAACAATCGCCTGTACCGCAATACCTTCTTTACGACCTTCAAAGCCCAGCTTTTCGGTAGTAGTGGCTTTGACATTAATACAATCTATAGCCACATTCAAATCATCGGCAATATTACGGCGCATTTCAGCAATATAAGGAGCCATCTTAGGGGCCTGGGCAATGATAGTCATATCGGCATTCACCACTTGATAGCCTTTGTCCAGCACGATGCGGTAAACATAGCGCAATAATACCCGGCTGTCCGCGCCTTTGAATTCAGGATCAGTATCGGGAAAATGCTTGCCTATATCGCCTAAAGCCGCCGCGCCCAGCAAGGCGTCACAGAGCGCATGCAGCACTACATCGCCATCTGAATGCGCTTCCAGACCTTGTTCATAGTCTATCTTCACACCGCCTAAAATAACATCACCACCGTCTTTAAAGCGATGCACGTCATAACCCATCCCCACTCTAATCATTTTGATGCTCCATATAAAATTGTGCTAATGCCAGGTCTTCGGGCCGGGTAATTTTAATGTTGTCCGGACGACCTTCGACGATTTTCGGTTGTAAACCTTGTAATTCCAAGGCGCTGGCTTCATCGGTTACTGCCGGATTGCCTTCTGCTGCTTCCAGTGCGCTTTTTAACAGGCCATAGCGAAACATCTGCGGTGTTAAAGCACGCCAGATATGTGTTCTATCCAGGGTACCGGCAATGCTGTCACCCTGGACCTTTTTTAAGGTGTCGTGTGACGATAAGGCAAGAATTCCGCCTACCTCATCGTTTACCAGCGAGTCAATGAGATGGCGTATGTCAACCGCAGTAATGCAGGGCCTGGCGGCATCATGCACCAGCACCCAGTCATTATCCGAAGCAAATGCGCGTATTGACTTTAATGCAGAAAGCACGGAATCCGCCCGCTCTTTGCCGCCTGCCGCAGTGATTATTTTTTCATGAGCTGACACTTCAAGACCGGGCCAGTAGGGATCGTCCTCAGAAATAGCAACTGCAATAGCGGAAAAAACCCCGGCATTTAACAATCGCGACAAGGTATGCTCGATAACCGTTTTATCCGCAAGTTCCAGATATTGTTTGGGCCGGTCTGCATTCATGCGTTTGCCAACACCGGCAGCAGGAACAACAGCCCAGAATTTTATTGAATAGGTCATTTGTAAAATGAAGAAAAAAAGTCTATTTCGGTTTTAGATTGTTACGCTGCCCCTCAATCTCCGGATTGGGAACTTATTGATATTAACTATCTTTACCCGCACCTGATGCCAACTGCTTTTCCAGAGCAGCCATGCGTTCGTGCAAGCGGGCCAACTCATGGAGAATCTGATTTTCTTCCTTCTCGATACGAGTAGCCTTGTGCTCGATTTGTCGTACATCAAGCCCCCATGTAGCAATGTTTTTGTCAATGAGCGTCACTGATAATATAGCGGTAAACAGCGAAAACAAAGTCAATCCGAACAAAATCAACGCGGCCGACAGCAATCGCCCCAAAAACGAGGTCGACACTACGTCACCAAAACCCACGTGAGTCATTGTGACCCAGGCAGACCATATCCCGTCAAACAGTGAGTGAATATTAGGATCAAGAATATCAAGAAGCAAACCGGAAGCAATGGTCACCGCAAAGGCAAGAATCAGCAAATAAACCAGGCTTCGTTTTCCCCTCAAGTCATTCAGCAGGTTTTTGAACAAGTTCAATGCTTCGGCGAGTATTGTTATAATTTTCATAAAATGTTTTGTATTTTCAATATGGCGGTTGGTCAAAAAACTATGGCATTTCGTGTC
>JAQTQZ010000096.1 GCA_028712695.1 Methylovulum sp.
GGTGGACGATGTCTTTGATGGCATGGCCTTGGCCGTTATAGCGCCATTCGTGGATGATGTTGCCGATCTTCTCGGATGTCTTCAGCGGGAAACGGCTGTCCCAAGTGCGGGTGATGGTGCGGGCTTCGGCCGTGCCTTGGGCTTGCGTTTCGGTTAGCGGCAAGCCATTGTTGTCGTTGATAAATTTAGTCAAGCGACCAAGGTAGTCGGTGCGGGTGTCAGGGTCACCGTTCGTTGGATTCCAGGTGTAGCTAGCGTAGTCGTCTTTACAGTCGGCGCACCGGGAAGTGACGGAGGCGGGACGCCAAATGGCGTAACCATCAAGCCTATTGTCGCCATTTACATTTTTAAATGTCCGGTCAGTATTTAACGAACGATATGCCGAGATGTCCGTGTCAGCGAACTGGTCGGTGATGTTGAATGGTTTGTAGTTGTTTTCATCGTAAGGAAAGGCTGTATAGTGCGTTTGCAATAATGGCTGGGCATTGTGGCCCGCTTTGGAAATTTGCGTATACCAAATGCTATTACCATGTCCAATGGATTGACAAAACTTTGCATCCTCCCCACCCATAAACTCTATATCCAATAGGGTGTTGCCCTGTTCGCTAGTTTTTGACAAATATCTGTAATAGGTGTAAGGCAATGAGCCTGCCGACCCGTCGCTATTGCATCGCAGACTTGATATTTCATACTGCCTCCCCAATGGTGTGGTTCTTGCGTTAGCAGGTGGAAAGACAGTGCTGTTAGGTTTGTCTGTCGGAAAATAACGGTAAACTGCCCCGCCAGGGTCGGTTATGGAAACCAGCTGGTCTGCTTCATATTGAAAGCTCAGCCGCCTGCCACTAGGCACATGGCTGATGGTACCGACACGGGTGCTGGTGAAGTTATTGCTGTCTGTGACGGTTACAAAACTGATCCTATGTTCAATACCGGAACGGTCAAAGCGGGCAACTAGCCAATTTTGATCGTTGTAAGCCTCGCGTATCCCGCTTTTAAAGTGAGTGTAAACCCACGGATAAGTATTACCATTGACAGCACCGTTACGCACCAAGGTGTCACGTACATCAGCATGGCGCGGCTTTAAGTTTTCGTCAAACAGCGTACAAATACCCATCGTGCAGACAGTGATAAAGCGGTTGCTGGCTGGGCCTCCATAACTAAGATGATTAATCAGGCAGCTGGAATAATTATGTGACCAGCCATTCATCCAGTCACCTAAACCAGAATATTTATCACAATCTTCCGTTGCCATTAGTCGCGGGGAAACCTGGTAGCGGGTAAATTCCAATGGAAACTGCCCTTCACCAACATAATCGGTTTCTTTCAACAAGGTCGCGCCCAAAAATGGATCGGTATTAAACTCCACCTGTGGCACCCTATTTTTGTCCGATTGCTCCACCTGCATCTCACCTGGCATTTGTTCGTAAGGCAGGCCTGGCATGGCTAATGCCGGCATTATATAAATGGACAATAGGATACCCACCCATGTGTATAAGCCTATCTTTCGACAGGCATATCTGTTTAAAGTCGTTATCATAATTAGAACCTTTGACGTTATTAAGTCTGCACTGAGAAAGCCCGAAATCTGGGTTATACAAATCAAAATGAAGTTTTCCATAGGGGAGAAGCCCTACAGGGCAAGCGTATTTGACTTTTTTAATTACAATAAAATCAATTAGTTATATTTAAATCAAAATATACTGGGGCTTTTTTATGATTTTATCTAATTGATTTAAAGGCTTAAAATTTATATGCGCTCGCCTTGGGAAACCCTATATCAAAGGTGACAAACAGAAACATGTCACGTCGAAAATAATTAATGCCTGCGAGAAGAAACGGGCATGACGGCCTATTTATTGCCGCCCACTGTTGATATCCCTTGCAACCGTGACGCTTGCTTCCTTGGGCTTGATTCGGTCTGTAACGCAATGACGTTATCGTCCGCAAAGCAGTAAGCGATGGGTGAGCGCCCCAACAAGCTTATCCAAAGCTTGTCCAATCGTATAAATGCCGGTGAATGCCGGATAGCAGTTGTCTCTGGACTCCTTTAACCATCTGCGCCAGATAACCTCAACCGTATGTCGCTGGTTTCTGAAAAGCCGGGCGCCAAATCAAACATCGACAACATAAAAATGCTTATTGCCAAAGGCGTTTTTTTCAGATTTTGTCCGGTATCCATCCCAGATAACGCTTTCCGTTTCCGCAAGGCCACCACCCTATTTCTAATAACCGTGTGTTTCATCTATCCCCCATGTAAGTATTATGAAATTTCCAAAACCTACGCATCGGAATGCGCAAGTCCTAAAATAGTTGACTCAAACATGAATAAAGGGACGAGCGGACGGGGCGGTTTCCTCACCTGCGTAATGGAAAAAAGTCAGATGGATAAGGCAACGGGTTTATCGTTGTCTTATTTATACTTTAAACGCTCAAGTTTTCGGTTTTTTGTGTAGGATAATGGGGCGGTAGCGGGCAAAGCCAAATGGCAACGCAGAAATGTCGGGCAAAAACAGGAGGAATGGGTTAAATAGAACTGTTGGGGTGAAGCATGAACCCCAACTGGACTGCGTGGGTGATGCGCGCGCTTTGGACACGGTTGGCGGTTGCGGCATACAGCACGTCGTTTTTATAGATGTGCTGCCCGCTGGCGTTGATTTAACAAATCTTAGGCAAAGTTGATTTGGTAGTTTTTGCCAATATTGGCAAGGATTTCAAACAGGCTATGCTTGAGGGCGAACCCCGTGCCGCTAAACAAAACGGCGTATGCCCGTATCCGTGGGGCATTGCAGGTGATGTCGTTTTATGTCCTCCAAGATACGGATTTCTTCGTCGGACAGGCCTTTTACAAAAAGTATGGCGGAAGTAGTTAATATTGCATCCATTTTAATAGGCTTTTTGTTAACAAACTTCTGCACCACTGCTTAAATATTTGCGATAGAACTTATTTCTTAATATCTGATGTTACGCAGCCCGTAATTTCTGCAACTCTTCATAAGCGATCTGGTTAGCCTTGATGAACAGCTTAGCCCGCATGGCGAAATGGTTGGTTTTATGTCTGATCTTCAAACATTCCAGCTTG
>JAQTQZ010000097.1 GCA_028712695.1 Methylovulum sp.
TGTTTCAATCTTCGGAGGCGCCAAAAATGTACATTATAAAGGCAACGACGTGGATACAATCACGAAATACAAAGGCGTTTATTATCCAATTTACGGCTTCACAACGGTGCTCAACCGACAGGTAAGTTACAAATCAAAATTAGGAGTCGGGATGTGTCTAAGCTATGATGGTTCCTACAATTCAACGGTTTTAGTTGACAATGGCGAACTCGAACCTACCGAAGGATTTCACGGGAACAAAATTTCATTAAGTATTTTTCCTTCTTACGAGCTGGTCATTAACAAGATGTCGGTAATTATCCAGCCAGGCTTTTATGTTATTAGAAAAAAATCTACCAATAGAGAACCCGTTGCTTACCAGCGGCTTGGTTTGCACTACCAATTAAGCCGAAATCTGTTTGTTGGAATGAATTTGCGTGCCTACAACTACCATGTATCCGATTTTATCGAATGGACGATTGGCTACCGATTGGACTTACTGAAGAAGGCTGATAAATAATCGAAAGAAACTAACAACCGAACCCAACCTTTTTAATTCTGGTGATTCTTTATAAATATACGATTGGATAAAACAGGATTAGATATCATTGTTTCGGGCTGTCTGCAAGGCGACATCCAACACAAAAAAGCGTTATATGGGCTGTTCGCGCCTCACATGTTAAGCGTTAGTTACAGGTATGCCAAAAATAAAACAGATGCTGAGGACATTTTCCATGAAAGTGTCTTAAAAGTATTCGGATACCTGCATCAATTAAAAGAGCTTGAAAAGATTGAATGGTGGATGAAACGGATCGTAATTAATGAAGCCATCCGCTTTTATAAGAAAAACAGAAGTTTGGTTTTCGTTGAAGATTACCAGACAATGAATGCAACAGAATTGGAACCTGGCGACGTGTATAAAAAAATGGAAGTTGATCAGGTGCTTCAAGTTATTCAAGAGCTACCCGAAAGAATGCGGCTGGTGATTAACTTATTTTCCATTGAAGGTTTTTCGCATGAAGAGATTGCCGAAATGTTAGGTATTTCGGTCGGCACATCAAAATCGAACTTGTTTGATGCCCGAAAAAAAATCAAAATTTTGATGCAAGAAAAAGTAAGGAGGATCATATGAGCAACGAAATTTTACATGATGATTTAGACGACTTTCTGAAAAATAAATTTGAAGGTCATACCATTGTTCCGGATGACAAATTGTGGGCGAGAATTGAGCCACAAATTACGATGAATATGGTACCCCATGCCAAATATGTGCGCATGAAATATGCATTTATTGTTGCTGCTGCCTCGTTGGTTGCTGTTGTTTTCCTTTGGTTTGCTCAAAATACATCAATTCTTAACCCTACAAATCACGACAATTCATCAATAGTCAAAAATTCAGGATTGATAAATCCTTCAGATACCGAATTGAAAAATCAGCGAGAAGAATTGAATACTTCTGAAAAGAAAACAACCTCTTCCGAGTCAAAAAATACAAGTTCAGAAAGCAGTAACAAATTGAAAATTAATACAAATCTGGCAAATAATTCAAGCCATCGGGCTCCCGTTTCAACTGACGAATGCAAGGATTTGCAGCTAATTTCAAGGAGTGAAACCTATACCCCGGAACCAATTCTTATCGTAGAAATCGATCCGATTGAATGCCCGGAATTGATTTCCAACCAGGATCACACTTCAGCCTCAACCATGGCAATGGCTAAAAGGCCAATGCCCCGGTCGGGAATGACTAAAGCGGCAAAGCCTGCTACCGGCAAATCCTCATGGTCGATCAACTTCCCTAAAATCGACTTTGGTTCTTTAACGTTTTCGGGCCGAAAACCGCTAAACCGCTTGTATGGGGACAGAAACAACGGAATTTTTGACCTGTCAGAATTTCTGAAAAAAATCGAGGTTGGTTTTAATTATTCTCCCTTGCTTTCATCGCGTACTCTGGGGAAAAATCAAATTACCGAAAATGGCAACATTGACCGCCAATATTTTAACGACATTGAAAAGGCGCTTTTAACAAATAACTTTGGTCTGGATTTGTTGTATCGGGCCAATGATCATTGGAGTATCCGGACTGGATTTTATTTTACCCAATACCGGCACGAAACGCAGAACGATGCTTTGCACCGGGATGTTATTTCGTCCGAACAACTCATTTTAAATACTTCGGCTGGTAAAATACCCATTTATGGCACTGGAATGGACCAATTGCCGCCCCTTTCTGTTTTCAACGCAAGGATCGACCTAAGTTATCTTGAAGTTCCGCTTGTTGCCCGATATTATTGGGATACGCATTTTTTTACCGATGCCGGAATGAATTATTCTTACATGAAATCTTCTAAAACAAGCATCACTTCCGAAGCATATACCGGCGCGTTTTCGTATACCGGAGTTGACGGAATGCGTAAACATAACTTTGCATTGAGCCTGGGGTTTGGTCTCGACTACAAGCTTAGTTCACGGTTCAAATTCGAGATTGGGCCAGAAGTCAAATGGCAAGTCAATTCATTTGCATCCAATGGAATGAATACCCATCCGCTCTATTGGGGAATTCGGGCCGGAATAAGATTTAAATGGCGAAATCCGGGCTACCGGAACTAATTTTATTTCAAAAACGAAACACATACCCAACCTTTTCATCAGCCAAATCTCTTTAGTTGTATAAGTCCGTTTTATAAACTAAAAAAATTGACCATGAAAACACAAAGGGCAATTCTTAGGTTGATTTTAATTTTCACAATTGGAATTGCTTTAATTGTTGTGGTTATGATGATTTTCTCCGGCTGCACAAATAATCATTTAGGAGCGATAGGCACGTTGCAGTTAGAAGCAGATACACCAAAATCATTTCTAAGAGCAGGAGACCTTACCACAATAGGTGGAGCAATTACATTGAAATCAGTTCAGGTTGAGATTAAGAATTTAAGGATTGTGAGAAATTCCACTCATAATAAATATAACAATAACCAATCAGGTAATTCTGGTATTCAATTAGGTATCGATGAAAAAATTGAATTAGGCAATATGGCCGATTCGTTACTTACAGGCCCCTACTTATTGGATATTCTTAGTGGTAC
>JAQTQZ010000055.1 GCA_028712695.1 Methylovulum sp.
AGCGATGCTTTCAAGCGCGGGCTGGCCAAAGCCGGACGCAAGCCGTCTTATCCGTCTGGCACATCCAGGCGGCACCGTGCCTGTGCGGCTGCCCCATCTGCCCGGCACCAAAAACTTCCCATCCCCCTATGCCCTGCGGGTATCGGCCTTTATTGTCGTCGTTGGGCTGTTGAAAACCATTGCCGGGACGAAAAGGTCGGTTTCGGGGCCGGACGTTCCCACAGCAAACCGCCACTGGCGTCCAACAAGCGTTGTTCGCCATCCCCATCGTTGGCGTTATCGCCCGCACCATCACCGCACTGCCCGCCCCTCCAGAAGCCGTGGAAACCGGGCAATGCCGCAAAGCCCCGCAACTGAAGAAGCCACCAAATCGGTTGCCCGCGAAGCCGCTTGCCCGCGGCAACCGGCCCTGAACGCGCCTTCACCCTCTTTCAGGAACGCTTGGACGATATCCGGCGGGTCAACGACTACAAACCTAAGACATCCAAGCCGTCAAAACCACGCATTAATAAAGGCGCAGTCAATAAATGGCAGAGAAGGGCGAAGCACAAAAAAACGCTACTGGCTGTCTAAAGTCAACAATATTATGCCTCGGGCTTAATGTCCCGTGCCAAATCTTGGATCGCTGAAACTAAAACGGAGCCTTTGATGACGTCGCTCATTTTCATTCCTCCTAAAGGAATTCTACTGCATTGAAAATAAGCGGTTACACGAAATTATTTACACCTTTTTTGCCTTTATGAATAATCCGTAAGTTCTTCTGTCAGTCGGACAATGTATTTTTCGCCAATTGCCAGTTCCATGATTTAATGAACAAACTCATCATAAGTAGTAGTGCAAAAGTCTTTTAACAGGCAAGCCTTATTTTTACAGGCTTGTAGACATAAAAATGTTAAACAATTTATGAACGGTTACTTATGGGGGCTGTAACCCGACATAACAATAACTAGGTTGCTTGCTGGGTTGTTGTCCAATCCTGCCAGCTTGGCGATTATCACGCTGGTTCGTGCGCTAAACCTATTGCGGCATCCACAGGGTTCAATCGTTGCTGCAACTTTAATGTTCCTGTCGCCCTTGGAATTGGGGTAATCTAATAGTTTTTTATTCACAGGCATAAAATGTCCGAACAAACTGGCATACAAATTGGCTACATAACAACAGTCGGCGGTAATGGCATGGAAGCTAGAATCATTGATGATTATGCTAACGACGCCCCGCTTATAAGGGTTGGTGAAGAAGAAATACTGGCTGGCCAGACGGGGTCTTACGTTGTGATAAGGCAGCTGGCCATTAATTTATTGGCGTTGGTTTTTAAAATATGGGAACAGGATCGCTTTGATGCGGATGGCAAACGGATAGCCGATCGCTTTATCGCCATAATCCCTGTGGGGGAGATTGAGGGGGTGGATACTTTCATTCGCGGTGTGCGCCATTACCCAACGCCCGGGGCGAAAGTTTACGCGGTAGGCGTGAATGAAATAAATGCCATTTTCGCAAAATATAGGGAATATGGTTTTTTTATTGGGCAACTGTCATCGCATAGAAGCTATCAGTTAAGCCTTGACCCGCGTGCGTTTTTCGGCCGCCATTTTGCTATCATCGGACAGTCGGGGTCTGGTAAATCATGGGCGGTCACCAGCATTATCCAAAGCACCATTAAGGCTATGCCTAACGCCCATCTAATTATGTTGGATTTACATGGCGAATATTGCTGGAAAAATGAGGCGGGGCAGGTTAAATCAGCATTTCCAAGCCATCTGGTCAATTATATTGATGCCACGGAAATGGAAATGCCCTACTGGATGATGACTTATGCGGAACTGATTGACCTGTTCATAGACAGAAGCGACAGCAGCGCTTCTATGCAAATGTCTTTTATGCGGGAAGTGATCCAACAGCTTAAGCGCAAAGAAGCGCAGAAAATTGGCCTGAATGCCGTTTCAGTGGACACGCCGATTTATTTCCCTTTGGCTGAAATGTATATGCAGTTTAAGTCGGCCAATGAAGAAAAGCGTGAATTCGGGAAAGTCCAGGGCGCGTTATACGGCCAATTCGATGAATTTCTGATTAGGATGCAAAGCCGGTTTAATGATGTCCGCTATAACTTTTTGCTAAAACCGAAAATACGCAACACTTCTGCAAGCATGGTGGATGTCTTGCGCCAATTTGTCGGGCTCGGCGCTATTAAAGCCAATGTCACTGTTGTTGATTTAAGCTCGGTACCTACTGACATAAGGCCTGCCATTTCAGCCCAAGTTGGCCGTCTGGTTTACGAGTTCAATTACTGGAACCCAAAGCGCCGTGAATTCCCGCTTACCCTGATTTGTGAAGAAGCCCATGCTTATATTCCCAGAGAAAAAGGGGGGCAGTTTGATGGCACCAAAAAGATGATGGAACGTATAGCCAAGGAAGGGCGCAAATACGGTGTTTCTATTGGTGTGGTCAGCCAGCGGCCTACCGAATTGTCCGAAACCATGCTGTCCCAATGCAGTTCGTTTATTTGTTTGCGGACATCCAACCCCGATGACCAGGCGTACATTAAAAAACTGTTGCCAGAAGCAGAAGGTGATCTGACTGAAGTGTTGAGCTCTCTAGGCAGGGGCGAGGCATTAGTGTTAGGTGAGGCTGCCCCATTGCCTACGCGCGTGCAGATTTACCGTCCGCGTCCTGAGCCGAAAAGTAACGATGTCGATTATTATTCGGGATGGCGCGAGGATGGTCATGTTGATCTGGATGTGGAAGAAATTGTTAACTTATGGCGGACACAAATGCGGAAATAATCGCCGATTTGGGCCGGTGGGTAATTGGGGCAATTATCCACCGGCTAGGCAAGTAAGCTCAATGTCTTGGGATAAGGTTTAAAAACAAGTTGTTGCGCTGTGGTTTTTTGCTGACACGGACGGAGTTGTCGCAGTAGATTAGTTTAATAATGTCTTTTTTTGCTTCCAGCCAATCAATAACTTCATAGCCCGGCTTAAAATTGCGCTTTTCTGCCCGATAATAAGCGGCTTCGGCAATCATGTTGTCGAAATTGGCCGGTAATGTTTGCATATTAGGTGCTTTTAGTCGGCTAAAACCAAATTTTATCAGGCTGATAAGGTTTTGCGGGGAAGAGCCTTTAATGCCGACAGCGACAGGCTTTGTTTCTGCCAGCGTTCCAAATAAGCGATCCCATAGCGATAATGCGGCACCGTAATTCCTATCATGTTCGTTACGTTCGGTGGAATGGTGCGTGAGGTGTAGGTAGGGAACAATAAATATCCGTCCTAGCAGCCTTTCACCTTTAAACGAAATGTTGCTGTGATGAAACATGATAAAAATCGTCATTAGCGTCTCATTTATCAGCACTAATACTTGGTCTATTCCTAAGGTGATGATATAGGCCGCTTTTAGCAGATTAGTGAACAACAATTCCAGAAAATGGATCCGAAATGCCGTGGAAGTGTTCAGGTAAAAGTCGTTGTGATGCACTCTGTGAAACATCCACAAGCTACTGAATTGGTGGCATGCTTTATGCCAGAAATAGAGTAACAAATCGAGCGCTAAGAAGGAAAGAAGTGCCTGTAATGCCGGATCCGGTATATAGCGCAGCAGGCCTTGTCCTGAGTAGCGCTGTGCAATGATAAAAAGCGATGATACGGACAATAAGGACATGAGCGTGCTATTGAATATAAGCAGGCCGATATTTGTTTTATACGACAGCCGTAGTGGTTTTAAAGGTTGCCGTTCGCGTGGGAAATTAAATTCGAAGCATGAAAACAAGCAAAACAGCACTAGCAAGACAACTGTTGCCAATTCTCCTGATAGGGCATCGGGAAACCTAAAATTTGCCTCAGATAGTGTGGTTGTATTTAACATTAGCGTATCCTCAGTATAAGGCTGATGGAATTATTAAAAATAAAGTAATCATTAAGGGAGTTAGTGATAGACAGATGAAAGGCCCATCGTGCTGCTTCGTCAGATTTAGCCATCAGCTCAGAATGGACAATGAATTTAAAGGGAGGTTCTTGATTTTCCGTTACTTTAGTCTTCGCAAGCTACGTGCCATTGTGCAAACAATTGCAATAATGGCGATTTAAATGCCTTTGTATGCCTTGATTAGCAAGGGGGTATCCGTGGTGTGGGTGATTAGAAGTTGCTGGAAAAGCAGGATATACCCTATATTGAATGGACTAAACAGGTGCTATTTGCTTGATTTTATGCACCAAATAAGTTTTTTAGTGGATGCACTGTGATTTTTAGGATGAAAATTTTTTATTCTTGCTGCAGGTCACCGGAATCCGGTTTGCGGGGATGTATTCAAGTTGAAAGTGTTTCCCGTCCAGCTGCCCAGTCGTTTTGATTTTTTGGTGATTAAGCGGGTCGTTATTTTTCATAAAGATTTTCCAAGGTGTCCTGCCCGAAAATCTGTAAAAATCACGCGACGGTTAACTTGCAACGCAAGCTGCGCCGTTCCGTCACACTATCGTTTTGACCAAGGGAAGGGGGCATCGTGCCGATGACGCTGTGCCCTTGGCATCGCCCGGCGGCATTTTTTCTCCGCAAACAATACTACGAAAAAATGCCGGTTGCGATAGGGCTATGCGCAAATAAGGTTATAAACTTTTCCCGGGTCACGACCCCGAAGCTCTTTGTGTCATTAGCGAGCGGTAGTTGTTCAGGGGGGGGGCAATATCGGCGGCGTCACAGGCATTCGGGTATGTGCAGATTGGAATGTGTTTTCGGGGGGGGCGTTAAACGATCCTTTCTCAAATGCTACTGGAGTAATATCTAGAGGTAATGGTTGGTGGCTTTGCGTGCATATCAGTGGATTTTCCCAAGTAAAGATTAAGTTCCAACGTATTATTCGGCAGCTTTTTTATGCGCACCAATTAGCTTGTCAGTAAAAGGTTAAGGCTCTTAATGGATTCCAGGGAGTTATCCAAGCGCTTGTGATCCCGTTGAACTTGAAGCGTACAATCCCAATATAAGGCGGATAGTTACAATGCACCAGTTAATAAACAACACAAAATGCTTTGAAACAGTCCGCAACCTGCGTTGGCCAGACGGGGTTCCCTGCCCCCATTGCGGATCAAAGGACATTGCCCGGCAGGGAAAGGACGAAACCCAGCCTGGCCGACGCCACCAACCCTTAAAAATCTGGGTGCCGTGCCTGTATTTTACTGGTGCCCCGTGTGGGTATGGGTCTGAACCTGTCAAACTTACAGGTTGTACGGGAACTGGGCCTGAACAACGATGACGCCCAGCAAATGGCTCGCCGCCTGCGTTCGGGCATTGCCGACAAAAAACCGGTCATTGTCCTGGAAGGCGAAGTCGGATGCGGCGAGGTCTACGTGGCTGCGGGCCATAAAGGCTCCGGAAGCGGTAAAAAAAGCCCGGAAAAGCTGGCGTGACCGTTTAAAGGGCGCACGGCGCGGGGGAATAGGCCAGCGACGAGGACGCTGGTGGTTTCCATGAAGTATGTGAACACGACGGAAGGCTTCTGGTCGCGACTGCGTTCTTGGTTGCGTCCGCATCCCGGCATTTCCCAAGAACATTTGCCGGTTTATTTGGGGTTAACTCCCTGGAATCCATTAAGAACCTTGATTTTTTAGTGGTTTGGGGAATTCAATCATTGCCATGTTCTTTCCTTGTGGTGCTTTTTAGAATGCAGAATATTCAATATACGGCGACGATTGGAAACTCGACGTTAGCGATTTATTCGGTTTGGGCGATTATCATATTTTTCAATTTTTTTGATTGGAACTCTGCGATACAGCCTATCAAAGATCAATAGAGTGTTTAATCGCCATCAAATTGGGAGCGCCCTCATTGTCGGACTGGTTTGAAGAAACTTATTTTCTCTTCTAATCAAGAATTAAAGCTCGAATTCTAACAACCCATAGAAAATCTCGATTCTGCTATCAGTGAAACCATTGCGAATTAGGCGGAAATGCCGTCGATGCCTAACGAGCGGGGCTCGCTGTCGATGAGGATATGCTGGATGACGGCCTGAGCGTGACGGCTTCATCTGTTGGACGTCTGACGACGACATACAGTTCGGTGGCTTCGTTCGGCCCTAACACCACTTTCGGCCAGGCGGCAACGGCCAGCACCTCGTCTTGTGTGGTGACACAGACACGGCCATTGAATTCAACTGGCGATAAGCCGATGTTACGGGTGACACCCACTAACACCCGCATGTCCTGGCTTTCCAATACTTGGCCGGTGCGGATCTGGATACTGTCTTGTTGGCAGTGGATGCTTTCCGCTTGGCCGGGGGTCGCGCAAGGAAAAGCCGACGGGTATTTTTTGCAGCCCCAAATCGCGGAACAGTTTTTTCAGTGTGGTGATGTACTCCTACTCCTTATCCGCCGGTTTGCTGGATGAAGCCGTAGCCTGCTGTTGCAGCTTGGGCAGCACCTGGTGCGTGTCCTTATCCAAGCTCAGATGAATTTCACGGGCGGGAATGTGTTTGGGGATCAGCGTCAGTGACAAGGCGATGTCATGGTTGTCGCCGGGGATGATGTACAAGGTCACTGGGGGGGCGTCGTCGGTGGCGACATAGACGATTTTGCCTTGGGTGCGGGTGGTCGCTTGGCTGGTCGTCGTCACCACCGGGATGTCAAACGGCGTCACCAGCCGATTCAAATGCCTGAACGCAATCGGCATCAGTTCATTGATGCCGGGTCTGACCTGAAGGTATTGTGGGGCTATTGCAGTGGCTGGCTGATTGACATTCAGGACGCTGGCATCGACTGGCGGCAGTTCGATTGGCATTGCCGATGGTGCCATTACCGGATTAGGCGGTTCCTGTAATGTCAGGGCTTCCTGGGTGTTGCTGGCGACTGAAGGCATGGGAGGAAAGTTGTTTGCCGGCAAGTCCTCGACAGTTTGTTAGAAGGCGGCATCTGGGGAGAAGTGGCGCTTTGTCATAGCGCCATCGAAGAAGATGCTTATGCGTTTTACATTGAAGAATTACGCCCAGGGCCACCTCATTAAAATACCTGAGCCAAAACCTCGGTTAAAAGCGAGTCATCCCAACCAGCCGCCTTGCGCATCCGTTTGACACTCATGCGTTTCTTTGGGGTTTTCCTGATCATGTTCAAGGCAGCATGGCGGATAATGGCGACATTGGTGGGGGCATTGTCCTTGCGTATGCGGCTTTGGTCTTCACCGAACGACATGTCCAACACCCAATGTAGCTGGTTTTCTATACCCTTTATGCCCCAGAGGGTACAGTGCAAACGCACGGCGGTCAGCATCCGCGCTGTCGGTGCCTGCGAACTGCTAATAAAGTATCGGGTTTCCTGGGTTGTCGTGTCGCCGATGAGCCGCTCACTGTCAATCGCGACAATGCTGCTTAAATCTTTCCACTCAGGATGGCGCTCCCTCAGCCAGTCAATGTCTGTACTCAATCGGCACTACCGGACTTCGATACGGACATGACCTTTATCAATCGTTTCAGCAAAGCTCATCCGGGCCAATGAGCGGGGGCGGGCTGTTCAAAATGCAGGCGCACATCATCATGTAGGCCACTTTGATTGCCTTTAAGCGCCAATAGGGTGTCGCCGCCTTTATCGATGAGTTTCTCGGCAACGGCTTTTTACCCACAGGGCACAAGTGGCAGCCCATGGCGTCAATGGTGACGATAGCTCCGCGGACATCAGCTCAGGGATGGCTGTGATTTCACTGGTTTTAACCTGCCCTTTATGCCCTATGGGTATAAGACGATCCCTGCTTCGCTGGCAAAGGCGGACACTAAGTGGATGGGCGATTGCCCGCCATCATGACTGCCGCGTAGCGTTTTGCCACTAGTGCCCCGTGTGGGTATCAATTGCCACCACCTTACCCGCCACTTCAGGACTCAACCACGCCCGGACCCACTCTACAAACAAGCGCTGGAACTGCATCGTGTCAATGGCGCGGAAAAATCGCCGCAAGGTGTCGTCGCTCGGAATACCGGACTCATACGGCAGATACTGACGTAAAAACATCACAACGATTTGCCGAACAGCTCTATGTCATCCCAGCTTTCTGCTCCGCAGATCACGGCGCATAACGTCAGTAACAGTATTTCAGGCATCGGGTGCAACTTTTTTCGTTCAATACGGGGATCGTCAAGCTGTCCAAAAATATCTAAAAAATCCATTTCTCCATCGTCCTTGATCATTGTTTGTGCCGCTATTATCCTAAATCCTGTTGGCTGGGTTGCCGTTTTTAATGAGGTGGCCCTGATCACATCGCCGGACATTATTGACGCGATGTCGTTTGCCTGGCTGGAGGACGCGGTTTATATCCCGGCCGATAACTTGGCAGGTTCGGGTACGTTGGCGGATGCGGTAAGGAAGGCCGAGAATGCTTTTGCGGATGTGGATTGGGTTATTAGGATTGGGGATTATCATGATTACATGCCAATATTCTGAGCTTGCTTTTTTTTAAACTGCTTCAACATGAAGTTTAACACCCAAAGCACGGATAACTTTCAGCACTGTATCAAAGTGCGGCTTCGCGCCGGGCTTCAGCGCTTTATATAGCTAATCCGATATAAAAAGATGCCCTGTAACAGCCTTAGAGAAAAGGCCATCAACGGAACATCTCGTTTTGTTGCGGATGTGTTTAAGTTGCGCCCATGACTGTTCAATGGGGTTAAGGTCAGGCAAATATGTGGGCAGGAACTCAAGGATATGTCCCGCTGCCCGGATACGGCTTTTAGTGTCTTCCCGCTTGTGAAAGGCGGCGTTGTCCATCACAACGACACTGCCGGCGGGGAGTTTGGGCAATAAATCCTGTGTGGTCCACGCGTGAAAAACGTCAGCGTTGATGTTGAACGGAAACAATGACACCGGCAGCAACATCCCTTTGGTGAACGCACCGCAAGCGCGCCAGCATTTTTCGCGAAAGCTGAAATGGGATCCGTCCGATTTCAGCGGCGAAAAATTTGCTGGCGATTATTGCCTTCGGTTGCCCGCGTTCGTCCTGTCTCCGCCGCAGCGCGCAACTCCCCTACGGTACGCTGCGCACCACTGGCTACCCCAAATGACTTGACGCCGTGTCGGGATGCCTTGCATTTTGTCTCCGCCCTCGACTACACGCCGCCACCTATTCAAATTGGCTAACTACTTCAATAATCTGGCGTACGCAGTAGCCAGCTCATCCCTGTGGAATGGGTCATATCACGTAATAGTTAGGTATCAATCCATATTCGAACCATATTAAGCCCATTCCGCCCTATTAATCGCTTTTACAGAATAGCGTATCGGAACGATAGCGGCATACATCACACAATAGTCATAATGTCCGCTAGTTTCATATCAGGCCTTAATTTAATTTTCTGGGTAAAAATCATTTTTGGTAATCTTGTCCAGTTCCCACGGGCAGTTTTGCGGGAACGTTTTTTTATCCAATTTAGTTTCCTTAGCCGCTTTGATTACCGCGATTTCGTAAGCATCCTTTAGCATTTCGCTAAGTTGATTTTTAAGGCCGGGATTGTCTTTAAGGACTTTGAGGAATTGAAGCCGTTGTTCATCAATGGTTAGCTCCCAGCTCCTGCCCCTGTAGGCCGGTTGGTATTGCCATTTCAGCAAGTGCATTAGCAAGATAGTTAAGCGGCTCTCTAATTCGCGTTTTTCTGACCGTCCCATGCTTTCAATTTCCTCTATCAAATTTTCCAAGTCAATTTCACTAAATTGGCCAGATTTAAGAAAAGCCGCTTGTTGTTGCGTCCATGTGTAAAAATCTTTTTCATAGGTCGCCATGATTCAACACCTTTAATATTTATGGATTTGGTTTTATTTGTGATTAAAGTTTACTGTGAATACTTTTTGTCTTTCGTTGTATGACATATTCCACCCTAAAGAACCAGATCCAAACTGCATAGATAAAAAGCTTCTATTTCTCCAAGTATTTTTTATCATGGCATTTAGTTTTTCGCTGTTTATCTGGCTATTGTTACCTGTATATTTAAAAGAAAAAGTATGTTTTTTATTTTGGATTGCATTTTTTAGTCTTTTTTCTAATGTTAATTCATCACTTATACTTAGTCCTTGGTAGGTGAAATAGTTGTGTTGGTTAGAATTACATTTAGGTGTGTTTGCATTCCATTTATGGTCTATTGAAATTTCTTCATCGGTAACATTAAAATAGTGATGAAACAGTTCTCCGGGGCTTCTGTTGATTGGCGCATTCCAGGTTACGTCTAAATGGTAGAATTTGTTATTTATCTTTACGATATTCCAAGCGTGACCAATTGAGTTATCAGTGTCTGGTATATTTGAGTTTCCTGAAACAATTAGGCATTCAATACCACACTTATCTAAAAGCAATTTCATTGCATTTGCATAACCTGAGCAGACAGCTTTTCTGTTAATTAAAGCCCCATAAGCAGAATAAATTTCCTGTGGCGGGTTTGGTATCGATAGGCTTTCATAGTCATAAACAACGTTTTTGACAAGATAATCATGCAATGCCAATTCTTTTTCGTAATCATCCATAGAGCTGCTAATAACTTCCTTTAAAATTTTTTCAGCCATATTTGATAGCCTGTTTTCCATTTCTTGCGTCATTAGCCTGTCAAATTGGTATTTAGGATTAAACCAGACTTCATTTCCCATGCTGGTATATTGGTGGCTTGATTCAAGGTAAAAAATTGACGGGTTATCAAGCTTCATATATTCAATTACATCACTTATTGATGACGTTTGAATTTCTCCATTTTGGCTTATAGGAATATTGTCAGAAAAATTTTTGACACCTTCCAACATCGCTTCGTAAGCCTTCTTCAAAGGGGGATTTAGCTTGCCATAATAATATTTATATCCGTTCTCTAGCAGATTTTCATTGCTAGGTGAGTCTATTATTTCTTCTCCGCCAAAGTGCTTAAGCAATGCGCTTAAGCCACCGTTAAATCCTTGTCCTACTGCTCCTAGCCGCCAAACTTCCTTAAAATAGATTTCACCAATAATGATTGCCCGTTCATTTTTGAAGTCTTGCCCTGAAAAATCAAACCTTAAAATTTCTTTGGAATCAGCAAACAATGCTAGGTAGCCTTTATTGATATTTGACATGGTGCCGTTTCCATCAATGCTTGCTGTAAAGACAAGGTTTTTAATTTCGTTAGGTAGCTTCTTAGGATGCGTTAAAAATATCGTTTTTTTGGGGTCGCTTGCAGTTAGTCTTATCGCGTTTTCTGGGGAAGAAACTTGGTTGAAAAAAACCATGTATCGGTCATCTGACAATTTCTTATTTGAATCCAAACCAAAGCAACAAAAATCAATTGTCATTGAAGATTCAATGTTGACTTGAATTTCATAGTGATGGGGATCTATGTAGTCGTTTATTTTTACTTTTTCACCTGTAACCAATATCTTTTTAGCCATTAATATTTTTCCTATTAAAAACCATTAGTAATAATCAATTAATGTGACGACTCTTTTATTCCTTCCCAATTACTTGATAACTATCCTTTCCAGCGTTCTGCAACCTTCCATGCGGTTATCAAGCTTTTTTAGTTTTGTTCTGGCTTCTTCTATTTCTGGGTTGATTTGTCCCGCTTCGGGGATTGTTAGACCTGTAGCTATCCAGTAAGCGTATTCAGGCCATATTTTAATTATGGCTTCGATGTGCTCTTGTTGTGCCCTGATTGTCCCCCTTTTTAAGTTAGCCCATTTCATTCGGTCTACTCCTGTTTTTTCTTCTAATTCTTTGGGTTTAATTCCTTTTGCTTCAATCAGTTTATTTAATCTTTCTTTGATGTCCATTGTCGATTAATTTTAAAATTTGCATGCAACTATTGCACGATTAATAGTTATGTGCAATAGCTGCACTACATTCATTCAACCACAAACAGCCCTAACGGCTAAGGTGAATCATGGAACATAGTCAAGAGCAAGTCAAATCAAGTCCGGTTCAAATATTGATGCCTGAAAACATTAATATCCCCTGCATTCACGTTAAAAAATTCTGCGAGATAAACGGCCTGTCCGAAGGTGTTGTAGGTGGCTGGCTGGATAGACAACAGTTACTTGCCCACTATAAAGAGATCGGGCGTTATTGCATGGTTAACCTTGTTTTGCTTACTGAACGGTGCCGTGGGGGTGCGTTATGAATATAACTAATAAATTACTGGCTGGGAGTGTAAATAATTTCGTGTAACCGCTTATTTTCAATGCAGTAGAATTCCTTTAGGAGGAATGAAAATGAGCGACATCATCAAAGCCCCAGTTTTAGTTTCAGCGATCCAAGATTTGGCACGG
>JAQTQZ010000098.1 GCA_028712695.1 Methylovulum sp.
GGCAATCAATGTAGATTTTCTATATTATTACCTTCAATCCAATTTTGAGTTTTTAAATAAAAATACATCTGGCGCAAGTATTCCACATTTAGATCAAAAATTGTTTTTAAATATGGAAATACCTTTACCACCTCCTGATGAACAAAAATTAATAGCTGAAGAACTAAAGAATAAACTTGAGCAATATCAAGAGGATTTCAAAGGAGCTAATAATGAATTAATAGAGGTTCAGAAATATAGGCGCAGCGTATTAGGAAAAGCTATAAGCGGCGAGTTGACAGCATTATGGCGGAATAATAATAGTAATATTACAAAGGATATGGCAATCGCCGACCTGCATTCGATTAATCCAAATGCACTTATATGTGAACTACCAATGATACGTTCTATACTACCACCGAGTTGGATTATTACTGATGCAAGAAGCATTTGTAGTAAAATAACAGATGGTGAGCACAAAACTCCTACACGTTTTCCTGCGGGTGAACTATTACTATCTGCAAAGAATATTAGGGATGGATACATTGACTATAGTAATGTAGATTTCATTTCTAAGGAGGACTTAGTTAAACTTAGATTACGTTGCAATCCAGAAAAAAATGACGTTTTGATGGTCAGTGTTGGTGCAACAATTGGCAGAACGTCAGTTGTAAAGGAGGATATATTATTTGCGCTGGTTCGAAGTGTACTATTATTTAAACCTTTAATTTCTGGTGAATTCTTAATGTACTGCTTCCAATCGCCTATTTTACAAGATGTAATCAGGGAAAATAGCAAAGGAGTTGCCCAAGCACATCTCTATATTGCAGAATCCAATTTATTACCAATCCCTTTCCCTTGCCTAGAAGAGCAATTTGAAATAGTAAGGGTAATTAAAGAACATTTCTACACTTCAGATATACTTGAGCAAAAAACCTCTGTAACTTTAAAAAGGATCGACGATTTACAAAGAGCAATTTTTCAAATAGCATTTTCCGGACAGATGACAAAGAAGGTTGTATCGCAAAATAAGACTTGGTTTAAGTCTTTTCTTAGTCTTATTGATTCTGAACGCAATTTTTTGAAGAAAAGGTTTCTTTATGATACAGGAAATAAAAAAACTGAAAGTACCAAACTGAAAAATATTATGACTTTAAAAAAAACAATTGTTGAAATATTAGATAGTACACCGAAAAATGAGATTTCCGTTGAGGAAGCTTGGCATCAATCGCAACACTTTGAAATTGGTAATATTGAAGGTTTTTATGAAGAACTTGAAGAAACTTCAAAAAAAAACAAGTCTGGGAAAATAGTAAAATGGGAATTTTCAAATAGTCTGAAAAGTAATGTGATTCTAAAATTTAAGTAAATGCAAATAAATTTTGTTAAAATTAGACGCTTTAGAAATCTCAAAAACTTTGAGATTAATTTAGACAAGGATGAAACTATATCTGTGATTGTAGGGCAGAACGCTGCAGGAAAATCAAACTTCATAGAAGCAATTGTACTCATATTTAAATACTTAGATTTTGATTTTAAAAAGACTGTAGATCCTGAATTAGCTCTTGGCTTTCAAATCAATTATACCTGCCGGCTGAAAAATATTGAAATACATTATTTACCAACGGAGAAGAGAAAGTGGAAAACCTTAGTTAATCAGGAAGCTGTAACGCAAGATAATTTTATTAAAAACAAGAATCTTTATTTACCAAGATATATTCTAGCATATTATTCTGGGCTCGGGAATAGCAACCGTCTGGAAGAGCATTTTGAAGATCATAAGGAACGTTTCGCTAGGGCAGTAGTAAATGCTACTTCAGGTGAATTACCTGAATATCCACGCTTGCAATATGCGGAACTAATACATAGTCAATTTTCCTTATTTTCATTTTTTATTGATGACGATCCAAAATTGACCAACTTTCTAAAAGAAAACCTTTTTATTGAGGAAATGCAAAGCACCCTGCTTCCAATTAAAGAACCAGAATGGGCAAAAACAGGTGCTTCATCTAAAGCAGATAGATTCTGGGGGAGCAAAGGAATTGTTAGAGATCTTTTAGATTATCTTTATGAGAATGTTGCCGTTGCTCCGATAAAGGACACTATCTTAAATAATAGTAATACTCTTTGGAAAAAAGAAAAGAAGCGATTTGAGGTAGTCTATTTATACTTTTCGAATTTTAATAAAATTAGCGACTTCGTAAAAAAAATGAAATGGTCAAGTTTCGACTTTTTTCATATTTTGAATACGGCGAATGTTTCTAGATTATTCTTTCAGGAAGGTATCAAAATCAGGGTTAAGAAAAAATATGCTAATAAAATTTCATTTAAAGAGTTGAGTGAGGGTGAGCAACAATTATTGACCGTATTAGGCTTAATGAGATTTACTTCAGGGGAAGAAACATTATTCCTTTTAGATGAGCCTGATACACATTTAAATCCTTATTGGCGGTGGAAATATCTTGAATTTATTAATGAAATTGTATTTAATAACGATGAAGATGGGAAAAGAGTTGCATTAACGACACAGGTTATAATGACCAGTCATGATCCGCTGACCATAGGAAGTCTAAAAAAAGAAGCAGTTAGAGTTTTCAAAACAAACCCAACGACTGGAGATATCACAGTGATGATTCCCTTTGAAGATCCCAAGGGAATGGGTGTCGCCGGTATTTTGACTGAAATATTCAAACTTCAAACGACTCTTGATATTAAAACACAGGAGCAGCTGGATAAACGACGGACATTGGAAAGCAAAAAGTTTAATAAAATAGCTTTAAGTGAGGAAGAAGAAAGCTTATTAAAAGAACTGAATGAGTCTTTAGATAATTTGGGATTTTCGAGATTTAACCGTGATCCACTCTATCAAAAGTTTCAAGCTGCATTTGAGAAAGAAATAACAACGAGTAAAGATGATTATAAACCCTTGACACTAGAAGAGGAGATCAAACAAAAGGCTCATATAGAAAAAGTATTAAAAGAGGTTTTAAAACAAGAAGGCATTTAAAAACGTATGAGATACATTGACACAACCTCTTTTGTTATTCCTCCCAACTGGATGGAGC
>JAQTQZ010000099.1 GCA_028712695.1 Methylovulum sp.
CATTTTGTTGTCGTTGCTGATAACGGTTAAAGCTGTTTGGCTGGAGAATCTGGCATCGGTAAAAAATGCGTTAAGCGTTGCCAAATCATTCATGCCATAGTCGGCTTTGCCGCCGCCGGCGATGCCTAACCAGACCAAACACGTTCTGCCTTCATTACGCCAATGTTGGGTTTGTTCAGAGAGTTGTTGATGTTTTTGCAGTTGTTGCCAGTAGACTAGGGGGTTTGTGGTCAGAGGTAGGATTTCATCCACGGCATCTTCAATGATGCAAATCTTTTCTGCGTCAATGTGTTCAGCCATGCAAGCCGCCAAAAATTCTGACGAGGCGACGGTTTTGTCCGCTAACTGCAGCATTTGCAAAATGACGCTTTTTGCCCGCTCAACGTCCGGTAATTGGTGCGGGTTATAAAAGTAGTTATCACATAAGTCGAAAATGACTTTAATGCCTTTATTCTTGAGTTGCCGGGCTTGTGCAAGGCTATGGGCATCATGGGTTTTATTGAATACTACCGCGTCATAATGGGTATTTGGCTGGTCTTGGAAGAAATTGACCGACCACGCTTTTTTTTGCAGGCTGTCCATAATGCTTAGGCAGCGTATGCGGGCGCTGGCAACACTTCTATCTTGTGAAACCGGTTTCCAGGCAATTTTTAAGCTCATTTATAAGCCCAAACCGTCATTCTTCCGCTTTGTTTTGTTACGGCGAGCAGCCATCCCAGTATTTTGGAAAACAATTTTAAGCGTTTTCTATCCAATACCTTTTGCATAAACGACTCCAGGCGCGGTTGCTGTCGGATGGCGAAGATGCGGGTTAGGCTAGCCAGCAGGTTGTTAGGGTTACGGTGCCAAAAAAACTGGGTTTGTGAAAAACCGGCTTTTGAAATCAATTGCTTAAGGGTGGGCTGCGTGTAGTGAAACAAGTGATTGGGTAAATGCAGGGAATAGTAATGTTGTTTGAACAAGCGAAAATCCAAACCGCCCAGGTCGGGAACCGAGATGACCAACACGCCGCCCGGCTTAAGCGCCTGCTGAAGCTTTGCTAGCCCGGCCATGGGGTAATGCAGGTGTTCAATCACCATCCAAGCCACAATCATGTCGTAGTGGCCGGCGGGAATCTCGGCGGTTTCAAGAATCCCGCACGCGACGTTAAGGCCTTGCTGCTTTGCGCTATCGGCGGCCGTTTCAGAGGGTTCCAAGCCATTGACCTTCCAGCCTTGCCGCTGCATAGTCATCAAAAAATCACCTGAACCGCAACCGATTTCAAGGAGATTGCCCGGTGCTATGTCGGGGATGATGGTTTTGCTGTTGGCGTTGAAGTGATTAGAAAGCCACTTTTTTAAGCCTTTTTTAACTTTTTTAGATTTATTGGTTTGTCTTACTTGCGTCGTCAAATAAGGCGCATAGTTATCAGGATAATAAAATTTGATCGTATCTTGGCTAGGCCGTGGATTTGTCCGCATCAATCCGCAGGCTTGGCAGCGGACGATTTGAAATTCGCCGGGTAAGTGATTGATCCAATCTTCTCCAATTAGTATTGGCTTTTCTTCAAAACTGCCGCACTCACAAGGAATGCGTTCCATCGTTACTTCAGTCGGTAGCATAATTGACTCTATGGTTTTTATGATAATTTTAAGAATATTGTTACCAATGTGTAAGTATCAATGGTTACGGTGGCCATGGTTTTAATCGCTACTGTTGATTGGGTTTATAATTATTCAGTGCGGTTGCGCCGCGAAATCAAAGTGCTGACGAGATCTGAGAAATGTCATTCGCAAGAACAGAACTCAGCGAAATTATCTCGCGTGCTGTGCCTGCGTTTCCTTGAATGTCAAGGTCAGGATGTTGAAAGCCGGCATCTATTTAGATAAAGAAGGGTTTGTTTTCTAATCATTTATAAAGTTGAGCCGAATAATCTTAGAATTGCGGCTTATTCTGGTTAAAGCAAAAGTCCTAAAGCTATCGCTAAATAATATCGCATATAGTGGTTTAGTAAATGCCAATCTAACGCGATTATACAGACTGTTACTGGCGCTTGCGCAAATCAGGAAGTTAACAGGGCTATTCAAGTAGCTTTGCAAAAGTCATGGAAGGTTGAGCTGCGCTGTCCAGCACACACATTGCTGCCGTCTACAGAAAATACCGATGTAATTTTAGTCATAGATCATTGATAGGTAATGGTTGCAATTTGAGAGTTGATTTTTAAGTTATCATTCAGGGATTGCCGGAATTTAGGTTTATAAGGACGTAAAATGTCTTTAGATTCAGTTTCAAGTCAACTGTCGCCATAAAAGGTGATTGACAAAGAGAATATTTAGGATAAAATAATCGGCTTTCCTCGCTCCGACAAAGGGTGATTGAGGGGAAGTTAGGCAGGGAGCTGAGGGGTGGGAGGAAATAAGTAGTTGACATTTTCCGAAGTCTCTGTAGAATAGTCGGACTCAGCTGAGGGGTAGCTCTCAACGCTCTTTAACAAACTAGATCAAAATAATGTGTGTGGGTGCTTGTGGCGATTACGGGTGATGTTAAATAACGAATCGGCACAAACCTATACGTCAATTCAGCAATGAAGACTACGGTGGTTTGGGTCGAGCCAAGATTGGCTACTCATCTTATTGAGTAGCAAACTGATTTAAACTGAAGAGTTTGATCATGGCTCAGATTGAACGCTGGCGGTATGCTTAACACATGCAAGTCGAACGAGTAGCTACTTCGGTAGCGAGAGTGGCGGACGGGTGAGTAACGCGTAGGAATCTGCCTGATAGTGGGGGACAACGTGGGGAAACTCACGCTAATACCGCATACGCCCTGAGGGGGAAAGGAGGGGATCTTCGGACCTTCCGCTACCAGATGAGCCTGCGTGGGATTAGCTAGTTGGTGGGGTAAAGGCCTACCAAGGCGACGATCCCTAGCTGGTCTGAGAGGATGATCAGCCACACTGGGACTGAGACACGGCCCAGACTCCTACGGGAGGCAGCAGTGGGGAATATTGGACAATGGGCGCAAGCCTGATCCAGCAATACCGCGTGTGTGAAG
>JAQTQZ010000056.1 GCA_028712695.1 Methylovulum sp.
CGAACGAACCGATGTCGCGGCCACGCACGTTGGAAGTTACCACTATCCGGCGTTTGCCGTTCTCCCGGCTGATTTGGTTGGGCCCTGGGGCTAACTCAAGACTTGCGACCTCAGCGAGCGGAATGTAGGTGGTTCGTCCGTGGCCGCTTTGTCCGCGCGGCAATGAAATCGGTAAACGTTTGATCGCTTCCTGATCGCTACGCACGTTCTCCGGCAGGCGCACAATAATGTCGAAACGCCGGTCGCCCTCGAACAATGTTCCGGCTTCTGTCCCGCCGATCGCGGTGGCCACCGCATCCTGCACATCGCCGACGTTCAAGCCATAACGCGAGGTTTTATCCCGGTCGATATTGACCGTCAACATCGGCAGGCCCGTGGTTTGCTCGACTTTGACCTCCGATGCGCCGTGAATAGTTTTCATGACCGCCGAGATTTTAGCCGCCGTGTCGTTCAGCACCGTCATGTCATCACCAAAGACTTTGACCGCGACGTCGCTGCGTACGCCTGAAATCAGCTCGTTAAAACGCAACTGGATAGGCTGGGAAAATTCGTAGATATTGCCGGGATGTTTTTCGACCTCTGCCTGTATCGCAGCCAGCAGTTCGTCCCTTGATTTTTTGGGCTCAGGCCACTGCTCCTGTGGTTTGAGCATGATATAACCATCCGAATTGTTGGGCGGCATGGGGTCGGTGGCGATCTCGGCGGAGCCCATCCGCGTAAATATCCGCTCGATTTCAGGGAATTGCCGTTTCAAGGACACTTCAATCTGCTGCTGCATCGCGACCGATTGCGACAAACTGGTGCCGGGGATGCGCAGCGCCTGAATAGCGAAGTCCCCTTCATTCAAGCTCGGCACGAATTCGCTGCCCATGCGCGTAGCCAACAAGCCGGACAAGATTACCGCCACGACAGCAAAGGTTAATATCACCGGCTTGTTGCCCATGACGCTATCCAGCACCGGCGCATAAAAACGCTTGGCCGTCCGCATCAGCACATTTTCTTTTTCGGCCACTTTATCGCCGATAAACAGCGCCACTGCCGCAGGGATAAAGGTTACCGAAAGCATCATGGCGCCCACCAAGGCGGCCACGACGGTGAACGCCATCGGATGGAACATTTTGCCTTCCACGCCGGTCAGCGCGAAGATCGGCAGATACACCACCATGATGATCAGCTGGCCGAACAACAACGGCCGCCGCGCTTCTTTCGAGGCTGTAAACACTTCATGAAAACGCTCGCTACGGGTCAATGGCCGCCCCTGTTGTTCCTGGGCGTGGGCGAGCCGCCGCACGCAGTTTTCCACGATCACCACGGCACCATCGATGATGATCCCAAAGTCGAGCGCCCCGAGGCTCATCAAATTGGCGCTGACCTGGTACGTCACCATGCCGGTGAAGGTGAACAGCATCGCCAGCGGTATCACCATCGCGGTGATGACGGCGGCGCGGATGTTGCCGAGGAACAGGAACAGGATCACGATAACCAGGATCGCGCCTTCGACTAAGTTCTTTTGGACTGTGTTAATGGCTTTGTCGACCAGCACCGTCCGGTCATAAACGGTGACTGCCCGCACGCCTTCGGGCAACGTGCGGTTGATTTCCACCATCTTTTTGTCAACCGCCTGCGAAACGGCGCGGCTGTTCTGGCCGATCAGCATGAAAACGGTGCCCAATACCACCTCGCGGCCGTTTTCGGTGGCGGCGCCGGTGCGCAGCTCGCGGCCGATTTCGACTTCGCCGACATCGCGGATGCGGATCGGCACACCTTCGACATTGCCGAGAATGACGTTGCCAATATCCTCCATCGAGTGAACCTGGCCCGGCGCACGGATCAAATATTGCTCGCCGCGTTTTTCGATATAGCCCGCGCCGACAGTGTTGTTATTATGCTCCAGCGCGGTGACGATGTCTTGCAAGGTCAGTCCGTAGGAGGCGAGTTTTTCCGGAATCGGCGCCACCTGGTATTGCTTGGCGAAGCCGCCGATGGAATTGATCTCGGTAACGCCCGGCACGTTGCGCAATTGCGGTTTGATGATCCAGTCCTGAATCTCGCGCAGGTCGGTAGCGGTGTAAGGCGAACCGTCGGGCTTTTTGGCTCCGTCCTTGGCTTCGACCGTCCACAGGTAGATTTCCCCCAGGCCGGTTGAGATGGGACCCATTCTCGGCGTGATTCCGGGAGGCAGTCTATCCTTGGCTTCCTGGATGCGCTGATTGACCAGTTGCCGCGCGAAGTAAATATCGGTGCCATCCTGGAAGATGACCGTTATCTGCGACAGGCCATAGCGCGATAGCGACCGCGTGTGCTCCAGATGGGGCAAGCCCGCCATCACGGTCTCAATCGGATAAGTGATGCGCTGTTCGGTCTCCAACGGTGAATAACCGGGTGCCGTGGTGTTGATCTGCACCTGGACGTTGGTGATGTCCGGGACGGCGTCGATCGGCAGAATCGTGTAATTGAAAATGCCGAACCCCGCCATGCCGAGCACGGCCAGAATAACCAGCCAGCGGTGTTCGATGGCTAAACGGATGAGTCGTTCAAACATGATGCAGGCCTCCTGTAGTGCGGGTTTGCTTACTAATGCCGAATAAACCGCCCACTAAGCTTCGTCGTGCCAGCCCATTACAATGATCACCATTCCGAACAAGGCGATTCCTGCCCCGGCCCAATCCAACATAGACAATCTGACGCCATCCACCACTCTGAGCCAAACGAGGGCGGTAGCCACGTAAACGCCGCCATAGGCTGCGTAAATTCGGCCACTGGCGGCCGGATGCAGTGTGAGTAACCATACGAATAGCGACAGGCTGATCATAGCCGGCAATAGTAGCCACGGAGAGCCTCCCTTGCGGAGCCACAGATAGGGCAGAAAACAACCGATGATCTCGGCAAGGGCGGTCACAAAGAAAAGAGCGGTAGTTTTCAGTATCAGCATCATTTGACATTCCGGGTTGTAATAATAAAGTTGAGAGCGCTTCACGAGAACGCAACACAGATAATATCAAGCTTTTATAACGGCTGGGATTTGCTCTTGCATCAGTCTTCATGTGAGGCTCCTGCCTTGCCTTGCTCGGATTTGATGACGAAGCTGCCGTTAACTGCGTATTCAGTGTCCGGCATCAGTCCGGCTATGATCTCGGTGACTTTGCCATCGGACAGTCCGGTCGTGACCGGTTGGGCAACAAAACCGCCTGGGATGCGAATAAAAATCGTCGGCTTGTCGTTGATCGTCTGGATGGCGTCGGACGACACGGCAATCGGCACTTCAATTTCTTTGGCAACCAGCTCGACCGTGATGAACAACCCCGGACGCCAGGCCATTTGAGGATTCGCCAACGTCACGCGGGCCTTGGCGGTGCGGGTTTGTTCGCCCATCAGGGCGCCCACGTAAGACACGGTGCCGGATGCGGTGGAGTCGAGCGCCGTGGCTTTGATCGTGACCTTTTTGCCCACCCGAACGACATTGAGGTCCTTCGCCGATACGATGATTTCCGCCCACACCGACGAAAGGTCGGAAAGGGTGAAGATGCTGGCATCTTCCTTGACGGCTTCTCCCTGGGCGATGTGTTTCTCGACTACCACGCCGTCGAACGGTGCGCGAATCTCGTAGCGGTTGAGCGCGCCGCCGCTGGCTGATACCGCCGGACTTGCGCCTAGCGCTATCAATTTTTGTTGGGCATTATGGACGGCGATTTCCGCCTCCTGCATCGACTGTTGAGCTTGCAGGTAATCCTGCTCCGCCGAGATTTTCGCTTCCCATAAGTGTTTTTCCCGCGCAAAGGTGGTGCGAGCCAATTCCAGGCGTTTCTGTGCGGAAAGCAACTCACTGCGTTGCTCGGATAAAACCGTGCTGGCAATGACCGCCAGTACCTGGTCTTTCTTGACCTGCTGCCCGAGGTTGGCGGAAACGCTCTCGACTACACCGGCAAGGCGCGGGACAACATGAGAGGTCTTATCTTCATTGAAGCGAACTTCACCAGGCAGGATTACGACGCTTTTGATGTGCGCGGCGCCTGCGGTCTGGATCGAAATACCGGTTTCTTTAATTTGCTCATCAGTCAACGCAATTTTGCCTTCCTCCGCCGGGGCGCTGCCTTCACTTTCCGGATGGGGCGGCGCTTTCGCTTCCACTTGGCTTTCTTCGCCTTGTTCGCCGCCTTCCGGCGTCGACGGGTCGATGCTTAAAATGAACACGCCTAGCACCACACCGAAGAGGATAATCGTGGTGATTGCGATGATTTGTTTCTTGCTGATAGGGAGATTCATTGGGATATTTCCTGTTTGCGATTAGCCAAGGTTTCGTTCATGCCGCTGCCAACTAAGCGTTCGATCTCGACCGTTGATTTGTGATAATCCGCGAGCGCCAGCAAATACTGGCTTTTTGCCCCAAACAGGGTACGCTGCGCATCCAGTACGTCCAGGAACCCGAACTTGCCGAAACGATAGCCTTCGCGGGCGGCGTCATAGGTGCTTTCAGCACCGGGCAAAACTTCCTGACGCAGGGCCACGACTTCGGCATGGGCGGCCTCCAGCTTTTGATAGGCCGTGTTCAACGCGGTTGCTATGCGCACTTCGGCACTGCTAAGTTCCTCTTCCGCCTTGGATAAGCGATGGACGGCTTCCTGAATACCGCCCTGATTGCGATTAAATACCGGCAACGGCATGGAAAAACCAACGACCAACGCGTAATCATTGGGCATAAGATACTTACTGGCGCCTACTGTCGCGGTCACGTCCGGGACGGCTTTGGACTTTTCCAGCGCAATCAGTGCCTGTCGTTGGGTGATTTCGGTCGCCCAACGGGCTAAGTCGGGATTATTGGTGAGCCGTTGCTGCAACGATTCCAGGGAGACCGGTGCCTGAATGCTTTCTAGATTACCGGTCACTGCCTCGAAGCGCGGTGCAGTGCTGCCCCAGCCGGCGGCTAAACGTTTGCGAGCGGCTTCCAGTTCCTTCTGGGCGCGCACCCCTTCAATTTGCACCGAGGCGCGAACGATTTTGGCCTTGGTTTCTTCAACGGGCGATACCTTGCCAGCTTGAACCCGCGCGGAGGTTGTCACCGTCATCTGATCCGCCAGTTCCTGAGTTTGCCGCGCCAGCACCAGGCGCTGCTGGGCTGACAGCACTTCGATAAAGGCTTGAGCGACTTGGGTGAGCACATCGGCCCGCTTGGTCTCGTAATCCCAATCGGCCAGTTGTTTGGTCAGTGCGGCCGCTTCCATCCGCGCGGCACGCTTACCGCCTAACTCGATCAACTGGCTGAGTTGCAAGGTGACGACATCGCCGTCGAAGCCTTTAATCACTTGGTTACCAAAATTCGCCGCATTGGCGTCGAACGTAGGATTGGGGAATAATTTTGCCTGAAGGGCGGCCGCTTCCTGCGCGCGGCTCTCCCAGGCGTAGGCGGACAATTCGGGATTCTGGGTCAACGCCAGGGCCAGGGCTTGAGATAAAACCAGAATCCCGGCCGGTTCCTCAGGGACGGAGGGATTGGAATCGTTTGAAACGTGATCTTCTAATCGAACCGACGGTAGCGTGCTACCTTTCGGACTGGCATCGGCCGGAACGGTAGTGATGAATAAACACAGCGCAACGCCAAGCGGCGGCGCATATTTTGAAAACATGGATGGTTCTCCGTAGCATAAGTGAAACATCAGCACAAGCACGGTCGTTAAACCGGTGTCATGGCTGGTCAGTTGCAGCTAGGAGATGTGGCTAAATCCGTAAGACGGTGCTGCGCAGGGCTAGCAGCCGGGAGTCAGTGAAAGGGGGCGGTTCTGAAAAAGCCGGTCGCCGGATAAAGGCTCCGGCTTCAGGAATTAGTAGTAGAATCAGCAACAATACAGGCAACAGCCCAATATCGATCGCTATTTTTGCTAAATCTGTCAGAGGAAGCGGGGTGTGGTCATCGCCATCCAAGGCGATGTCAGTACACGGAGAGGGGCAAGGGGAATCGTTGCCGATGGCATAGGCCTTGGCACCATTTTTGAGTGGCGTGGTTTCGTCGAGGGCGCTATTACGGTCTTGCCCGCTATATTCTACCGCCACATGACCGTCCGCCCCCAAGCATAGCACAAAGACCGGTATATCCCGATGACCCAGGCCAAAATGCCCAAGCACCGCGAGTATCAGTACAACGGAGAGCCAAGTTTTAGAGTTTCGTAACGCGTTCATGGTTTTATGGTTGCACCAACCGACCCAAATTACAACTTTTTTATTTTTATGAATTCATGCTTGATGTTTCGATAATCGGTTTATTGGCTGCATGAAAAAATGGTCTATTCTTCACAGCTAAGGATGACTTGCCATTGTGAAGTTGTTTCAGAAGGAATAGCCGTGTACGCCGCACAAAGCCAATTTTCATAACCCTGCCCATCAATGCGGATGAATCGGGTCTGCGCCGCCCCAAACGGCTTCATCCTCACGTTCATCAATTCGGGTCTTATAGCCAACAGAAAAAGTCTTGTGAAAAGCCTTTTCTAGAATTGCCGGCATCGGTTTGGTTTAATGCCAGATTTATAATAGGTTTATGTTTCATCCGTTAGAATTTCCTTTATCCAATAAAGAACAATTTGCCTAATTATCCAGAGAATCAATAGTATGCTTGATGGGTATCAAAAAAGTTATCCACAGTTTTTGTGGATAAGCATGTGGAAGAAGGCTCAAAAAGGCCATTAGTGGCTTGTTTTTATTCGCACGGCCTTAGATTGTGCCCTTTTTAGCCATCACAAATTGTCTAACAGGTGCTGTCTAATCTCATCAAGATCACTGTCTTTCGTTTGGGTGTTTAACCGGTCTTGGGTATTTTGGTTTTGGGTTCCCCGTAATTTGCCCTTAGTGACCGTCCCTTTGTCATATATCGCATCCGCTGAGGCGCCATCCAATGGCAAATGTTGGGTGATTTTCAACATGTTGATCCATTCTGACAGATCCATTTTGTCAAAATCCAACCGCTTCATTTGGGCTAGCGTCAAGCCGGAACATTCGGGGTTTCGGGGTGAACCAAAATTAAGCCCCAGCTGCGGCCTCGCCTGCTCCTGGAACACCCGTCCGAAAGCACTGCTAAAACAGCAATAAGCTTCCCTTCTGGCCAGGCAACTGCCTAAAAAATCCGCCGAGCAATATGTGCCAATGGCGTTCGGCCGGGTACATAATCTTTGGTCTTTCAGCATGTTGAGCTTGGTTTCGTCTTCGGTGCAGGCAAAAATCAGCTGCACGACCATTTTTGCGATCTGGTAAATGGCGTAAATAATGCCAACGACCGTAAACACGGAACTGAGGGTTGCCGACAAGCCGCTGACCGCACCATCCGTCCCGATTGAAAATAAGGTTTCTGCGGCCTGCTGGCCAAACGTTTCACCAATCCAATCCGCCGCATACTGCATCGCCTGTTGCTTTATCGTTTCAATCCCTAAATCCGTGCCAATCTGTTCGCCCAGCATGGAGGCCACCGAATCATAAGCCGAAGTGAACGGCTCGGTAATCGCGGTGTAGGCCTGTTGGATGCCACTATAAGCATCCGCGAAGGCGGTGCCTTGCAACGTTAAGTTCCATGCCCCCATATTGGCCACCGCTTCTGAGCCGTATTCGGCGACGGAATAGGCTTGAACGGAGGTGTCGGTCAATTCCCAGGATTGGAAGCCCAGGTTCAAATAATCAATCCAACTGCCTTCAAACGGCATGTTACAGCAATCCACTTTGCCTAAGATTGACAAATCCGCCATCTGGCAAGATAAGGCTTCCCCGGCGAACAGTTTGCAGGTTCCGCTATTAATGTCACAGCCATTGCTTTGCTGCGCCTGGTTCAAGGTTTGCAGGGCGGCAGCAGCACGGGTAAAATCCTTGCTGGATTCCTCGGCTTGGTCAACGCATTCTCCGCCGATGCAGCGTATTTCGCTGTCGCAAACCGTCTTGTCGGTGGTTTTCACTAGACCACAACCCGTAGTCTGGCTTTTACCGCAGTCATAGGTGACGATAAATTCTTGGCAAGCGCCGGTGATGGGATTGACCGTCCCGTCAGCGCATTCTTCGCCCATATAGCCACACGCCGCATTGTTCTCGAACGTTTCACAACTGTCATGGGCTTCCATGTTGTAATCGTATTCTGGGCAAATCTCATAACCGTCAAGATCGGTGAAGCACGGCAGCTTGACATGGCCAGGAGGGCGGGATTCCGCGCTGTAGCAAATGGGTGCTGGCGGTGATGCCGGGGGGGCAGGTAGAATATCGGCAAAGGACTTGAAGGTATCTGGTGTGCTGGTGGATACGGTTACCCCCCCAAATGTCCGGGTGTGGGCGGCATCGGTGCATTGCCACCAAGCGGTGGAGGCCTGGTCTGCCAAAGATTCGGTGATAATCCAATTCGGCGGCTGGCCGCTCGGTGGCCAAGCATTGAATACCCTTTCCCTACATCCCACCGGCGAGTCGGTGAACAGTTCGGTAATATCCAGATCAGCCATAACTTTTAATCTGGAAAAGCCTTCACCGTTGCCCCCAACCCTGGTTTCCTGCCGTACGGTAACAGTCCCGCCCGCAGCCGCCTGTTTAAATGCCGCCGTCATATCCGTGCCAGGGTTTTCATTCCAACTTTTTTTCAATTCACAATTACCGCCCCAACCTGATTGGCCTGTATAAACTAGCGCGTCATTGACATAAATTTTGGTTTGATCATCATATTGGACATTGTCGATGGTGACGGTTTTAATGGCTTCAGGTCGTGACACGACGAAACTGGCTGTCCAGGTATAGACTTGGCAACCTGATGCCGACCAGTAGTTATCACCCACCGTACCGGTATATAAATAAGTGCAACCCAACCCGCAGCTTGCCAGCTTCCCGTCCCCTGACCCCAAACGCACTACCGGGCTATAGGTGATGTTCCTAGTGACCCGGCATGTCTCGGCTTTAGCCGCCTTCTTGCACGTCTTGAAATCCTTGACATGCACCGAACAGGATTTTTCACTGAAGGTCGTGTTTTTCTCGCAGCCCGTGAACTGCTCATTAATATCGGAGGTTTTCTGTCCGAGGACATTATCCGAAGTTGTCCAGATCGGATCATCCTTGATATTCGGCAGGGCGGTGTTGGAACCCAAGAGGGTTTGGTAGGCAATCCCTTGGTTGGAACCTGATGAACCGAGTTCATCCAACTTGTCGTTGATGTGTGTGCCCATGGCGGCATTATCGCCGTAGGCTGCTACGGCGGCATCCATAGAGCCGGGCTGGATTTCCTGGAACAGTTCGTTTTGTTGGAGGGTTTGACCCGCCACGGTACCGTTCTTTAGCGTCATTGTGCCGGTGGGCGCATCCACATTGGGCAACTTAAAATCTGACCGCAAGGCGCCGCCGAGCGTTTTGCCACTGTTCGCTTCATCCAAAAAGGCATCGGCGACCGCAGAAAAGGGCGTGAAAAACAGCACGCGGGTGGCCAAATAAACACCGGCGACACTGTTGTGCGCCAGACACAAAATCAATAGCCGGGCAATGGCTTTCATGCTTTGTTGTCCAACCCCATTCACTGTGGGTTTCACGGGTCTACTCGCCATCTGTCAGACAACAATCCGTGTACCTCCAAACCAGATACACATAATCCTCCCCTACCCCCGGAATAGTCCGATGTTCACCCCAACGGAACGTGGATTCTCCGATTGAATGGCAACACCGCCCCTCCGATTCCTCCACCGGGAACAGGGTGCTGAGTTTGTATTGTTGTTTGGGCAACATCGGATAAATCTGGCCGCCACACAAGGCATCATCACCGTAAGTTTTGTGGGCAAGGGCTTTGCGGTGCAGGCTGGACAATATCCTGGCTGTCAATAAACTGGTGTCCCTGGGTGCCGAAGCGTCGGAGGCGATATTGCCGGAAAAGGGATAAAGGTTGCCCCAGCACCCCGCACACCACCACAGCGAGTTCATGGGTTTGTCCACCGTCGTCTTGGCACAATCTATCGTGCAAGCAGCCAAGGCCAGCGGGTTGGCAAAGATCACCGCTTCCGGGTTCAGGAAAAAAGCCAGCTCATCAACATTCCAGGTCGGGTCGAGTTCGGACAGGTACATCATATCCAGATTACGCAGGCCACCGGCATTGCAATTGGTCTGCACAAACAAATCCAGGATGGCGTACAACGGGAACGCCCAGTAGTGGTAGTTGTAGAACGTCTTATCCGAGCCGTCATTTTCGGTTTCTTTGACCCCGCCCCACAACCGGACACTGTTGTTGAAGGAGGTGCCACCCAGGATTGGCGAACAGTACGGCTTCCTGACAACCTCGACCATCCGCGCGGGCAACCAAGCGCCTGCGGTTACGCCCAGTGACGGGATGCCGTCCTTACCAGAACACGAACAAAGGCTTTGTTCGGTGGCACCATCCGGGACGAAGTTGTCACCTTCAAACGCCGTGAAACCGAGCAATCGGATTGGAAACAGGCACGACCAACAGACATCGGTCAGCATACCCTTACCCCAGAAATTCGCATCAGGACACAACAATTTGCTGCTGTCCGTGGTGGACGACGAACTGGACGTGCTGTCCGCTTGGGCCGCTAATGATGAAACTAAAATAATCACGGACAAAATTGCCCGTAATCCTGATTGGTTACTCAGGCTCATAAACTTTTTATTCTCATTTTTCTGTGTGGATTTCCCTGATGACGAGCTTGTAGCCCTGCCCTTCAATCACGCTCGGCAATGCTTTAATCTGGAAGCGATTCATCAGCGCCTTGTTCAGTTGGTAAACCGGAGCGTTCATCTGCTGGACGGTGGCATTAAACTGCGTCCAGCCGTTTTGGGTGTCCATTTTGGTAAACAAGTACACGACTGGTTTTTTGTTGCGTAAATACGCATCGCCCCATTTCTTCGCTAAATCAACCTGATCCGGCTGGGTGGCGTCAAAGACAATGTAAGCGTGTTGCATCGGCATAAGGGTTTGCGGATTAATTTTTTGGCCTTTTTTGGCTATCAGACGGCCATCGGGATGGACGATGTCTTGCGTGACCCTCAGCGATGGGTCGATTAGCCGTTCCAGGTTTCTATCGGCGTTGGGCAGATCAAGGCCTTTGCCCTGCCCTTTCCAAAAATTAGCCAGCGCGTCCTGTTTCTGTTTTTTCCAATCCGTCACACGGATGCGCCGTTGGATTTCTTCAATCATGTCCGGTTCGGCGATGGTATAGACTTGACCTTTTTGACCGGCATCGCCGATGTCCTGTTTGGACAACCAAGCAAATCCTGGCAAGCCACGGACACTGCGGACTAGCCCGGCCTTATCAATGACGACCATCGTTGGCACCGCCTTGACCCCGAAGCGTTTAAACAACAACGGATCGATCACTGCACCTGGCATGGGTTGTATGCCGTTAACCAAACGGTACAAACGGCGGGCCAATGCGCCCGTGTTTTCACCTTCGGCAACCCCACGGAACACCAAGGCGGAATGGGTTTCGGCCGCCTCTTTGGCGGCGGCTTTCAGTTCCTCGTCGGGCATCCCGAAGGAGACAAAAATCCAGCGTCCGGGATGGATGCCGTCACCCCCGATAGTCTGTGAAGCATTTTCACCTGGGTTAGCGTGTTTATAGCCTTGTTGGAGCGATTGGGACAGCGTCGCGTCAAGCTGCATGGGTTTTGCTTTTAACCAATCAGGCAACGCGTGTTGGGTTTCGATGATATGTTGCTGTTGCTTAGCCAACCCATTAAGAAAAAAGTCGTCTTCCATACTTTCGGCAAGCGCAGAAGACGACAGGGCCAATAACAGCCAGGTCAGGACAAACAATCCGTAAGGGGTGAAATGGGTATTAGAAAATCGGGTACGCACGGCCTATGACATCCTTTTGATCGACTAGGCCGAGCAGGTTGTAACGGGAATCCAGACTGTAGGCATGGTCACCGCCCACAAAGTATTTGCCTGGCGGAATCTGGTTC
>JAQTQZ010000023.1 GCA_028712695.1 Methylovulum sp.
GGCGGTTCCAAACGGATCACCGATTCCAAGCGATTAGCCTCGGAAAACAGGCCATTTAAATAAGTTTCTGAAAAACCATGCTTTTGCACCAGGTGCTGGATAAACATATGCGATGCAGGATAATCCGCATAAGTGCCCGTTAATGTGCCCGCCGAATAATTATAAAAATCTGGCGCTGGCATTTGCGCCTGGGGATAAGGCTCAAGCGGCTGCACCGGTATTTTAGCCATCGGGGTGATACTGACAGGCTGCGCTACAGTACTGGGTTGTTGCGCTGGCTCACTGGCACATCCGGCTAGTGCTATTACTAAAGCGGACTTCAGCAAGTGTTTGTTGACTACTTTTACCACGAAAACCCCTTCAATTTTTTGCATAAAAACCTCCAATTCGTCGTAATCCCTTCAATTATCACGCGATATTAGAACGTAATTACAATTTTACTCATAACCTAGTAGAATATCCAAGCTTATGTTGCAGGAAATTGACAGCATTTATAACAGCTTATCTAACCGTTTTTTATACAAAATAGTGCGCTTTATTATGCACATTTAAAAAACTGGCGGTTTCGGCTTGTATCGAGAAAACATATTGATTGAGGTAGTTAGCGTGGAGCTAAGTGGCGGACAAATTCTGATTCAAAGCCTTAAAGACGAAGGCGTGGAGTTCATTTTTGGTTATCCTGGCGGGGCTGTGTTGCATTTATACGATGCGCTTTTCCAGCAAGAAGGTCTAAAACACATTCTGGTTCGCCATGAACAAGGCGCAACCCATGCGGCAGATGGCTATGCAAGGGCAACAGGCAAACCGGGTGTCGTTCTGGTGACCTCCGGCCCTGGTGCGACTAACGCTGTCACAGGCATTGCCACCGCGTATTTGGACTCTATCCCTATGGTCATCATCTCCGGCCAGGTGCCGTCGCCCGTAATAGGTAGCGATGCGTTCCAAGAAGTCGATATGGTTGGCATTACCCGCCCCTGCGTGAAACACAATTTTTTGGTCAAAGATGTCACCAAACTGGCTGAAACCATAAAAAAGGCTTTTTATGTTGCGACCACAGGCCGGCCCGGCCCTGTGGTTGTCGATGTGCCTAAAGACATTACTGACCCCGCCATCAAAGTGCCTTATAAGTATCCTAAAAAAATCACGATGCGCTCTTATAACCCTTCGGTGACTGGGCATAAAGGCCAGATAAAAAAAGCGGTTGAGCTGTTGCTGGCGGCACAAAAACCGGTCATTTATTCGGGCGGCGGCGTCGTGTTGGGCGAAGCGAGCGGACAATTGACTGAATTTAGCCAATTATTAGGCTATCCAATCACCAACACCCTAATGGGTCTAGGCGCTTATCCGGCGACTGACAAGCAATTTATCGGCATGTTGGGTATGCACGGCACTTATGAAGCCAATATGGCAATGCACGAAAGTGATGTGATCATCGCTATCGGTGCCCGCTTTGATGACCGCGTAACCGGCAAATTGGCCGATTTTTGCCCTTATGCCAAAATTATCCACATTGACATAGATCCCGCCTCCATTTCTAAGACCGTTAAAGTGGACATCCCCATTGTCGGTGAAGTTAAGGCTGTGTTGGAGCACATGCTCGAACTGATCAAAGAAAGCAAAGCCAGACCCCATAAAAAAGCGTTGGAAGCGTGGTGGAAACAAATTGACCAATGGCGTAGCGTAAAATGTCTGGAATATGACCGGGACAGCGCCTTGATTAAACCACAGTATGTTATCGAGCAACTCTATGAGGTCACCAAAGGCCAAGCCTATGTGACTTCCGATGTGGGCCAGCATCAAATGTGGGCGGCACAATATTATCTGTTTGATAAGCCGCGCCACTGGATTAACTCCGGCGGCCTCGGTACGATGGGCTTTGGCTTGCCTGCCGCTATCGGTGTAAAACTGGCTTTCCCTGAAGCCGACGTTGCTTGCGTTACGGGTGAAGCGAGCATTCAGATGTGCATACAGGAACTATCAACGGCATTGCAGTATAAAACACCGGTTAAAATCATTAACTTGAACAACCGCTACATGGGCATGGTGCGCCAATGGCAGGAATTCACTTACGAAAGCCGCTATTCGCATTCTTACATGGACACCATTCCGGAATTTGTCAAACTGGCGGAAGCCTATGGCCATGTAGGCATCCGCATTGACAAGCCGGAAGAAGTCAGGCCAGCTTTAGAACAAGCGTTTGCAATGAAAGACCGTACTGTATTTTTAGACATCATGACTGACCGGACTGAAAATGTTTACCCGATGATTGAAGCCGGCAAAGGCCATCATGACATGAAATTACGCGTTGCCTTAGGCACGCCAACCGACAGGGAGTTGGCATAATGCGGCACATCATTTCCATCCTGATCGAAAACGAATCCGGCGCATTATCGCGTGTCGCTGGCCTATTTTCTGCCCGTGGCTATAACATTGAATCATTGACTGTCGCCGCCACCGAAGACCCCAGCCTATCGCGAATGACGCTGGTCACCCGTGGCAATGAAAACATCATTGAACAAATCACCAAACAACTCAACAAGCTGATTGATGTTGTCAAGCTGATCGATTTGGTTGACACCAGCCATATTGAGCGTGAACTGATGATGCTTAAAGTCAGGACGACTGAACAGACCCGCGCTGAAATCAGAAGTTTGGTCGAAATATTTCGCGGTCAAATTATTGATGTCACGCCAACAACCTATGTGATTGAAATGACCGGCCCTTCAGAAAAACTGGATGCCTTTGTTGCCGCCACCAATCCGGACTCTATTATTGAAGTCGTCCGCTCAGGCGCGACCGGCATATCCAGGGGCGAAGTCGGACTACATTTATAATGGGGCTTTGCACAGATCCCAACAAAAACACCTTACCCACATTAAAATGAAACGTCGGGTTGTACATTAACAGACATACCCGACCTGCTAAAAAACACGCTAACATTAAAAAACAAGGAAAAACCATGCAAGTTTATTATGACAAAGATGCCGATTTATCCATCATCAAAGCTAAAAAAGTAGCTATCATCGGTTACGGTTCACAAGGCCATGCCCATGCCCTTAATTTAAAAGACTCTGGCGTTCCAGTTGTCGTTGGCTTACGCACGGGGTCACCTTCAGTCGCTAAAGCTGAAGCGCACGGTTTAACCGTACAACCCGTTGTAGAAGCCGTTGCCGGTGCAGACATCGTTATGATTTTGACGCCAGACGAATTTCAATCAAAACTCTACAAATACGAAATCGAGCCTAACATCAAGCAAGGTGCAACATTAGCCTTCGCCCACGGTTTCTCGATTTTATTCAATCAAGTTATACCACGCCCCGACTTGGACGTGATTATGATCGCGCCCAAAGCACCCGGCCACACGGTGCGTTCTGAATTTGTACGCGGCGGCGGCGTTCCTGACTTAATCGCGGTTCAGCAAGATGCGTCAGGCACGGCAAAAGCCACCTGTTTATCGTATGCGTCTGCCATCGGTGGTGGCCGCTCTGGCATTATCGAAACTACTTTCCGTGACGAATGCGAAACCGATCTGTTCGGCGAACAGGCCGTACTCTGCGGCGGCGCAGTTGAACTGGTCAAAATGGGCTTTGAAACCCTAGTTGAGGCAGGTTATGCGCCCGAAATGGCGTATTTTGAATGCTTGCATGAATTAAAATTGATTGTGGATTTAATGTTTGAAGGCGGTATTGCCAACATGAATTACTCCATTTCCAACAATGCAGAGTATGGCGAATACGTCACCGGCCCCAAAGTCATCAATGAAGAAAGCCGCTGGGCAATGCGTGAAGCATTGAAAAACATCAGAAACGGTGAATACGCTAAACAATTCATCATGGAAGGCATGACCAACTATCCTGAAATGACCGCCAAACGACGTTTGAACGCAGAACATCCGATTGAAGTGGTTGGCGCGCAACTGCGCAGTATGATGCCTTGGATTAAAGCCAATCAAATTGTTGATAAAAGCAAAAACTAATTGGCTGTAAGCCGGTGCTGACCGTTTAACGACTCAGCATTAATAATCGGAACCGCCACCTTCCCCTAATCAGATGGGGGAAGGCGGCGGTTTTTTTATAATGGGCAAGTGGGATTGAAAAAATACACTGGATATAAAAGCGATGAAGTTAAAATTTAGACCTGGCATTAACAAATACAAACAATTTCTTCTGCTGATATAACCCATTTTGAATGCCTTACCCCATACATTAGCTTATAGCATAACGTTTCCTTTGGGCTAATAGCTATATCGATAAACTAAAAACCTACCCTGCTCGACACCCACTAACCAATAACGTAGCTAAACTATATAGATTACGTTTGAGAGGCCTAACAAGATGCGGCTACTGCTAATTGAGGATGACCCTGATTTATCATGCTCGTTAAAGATTGACTTGCAGCATGCTGGCTATGCGGTGGATACGGCCGCGGATGGTGAGCACGGGGAGTTTTTAGGCATGACCGAAAACTATGATATTGTCGTGCTCGATTTGGGATTGCCAAAGCTGTCTGGCTTGGAGGTGTTAAAGCTTTGGCGTCAAACCAATAACAACGTGCCCGTGATTGTGCTGACGGCTCGTGATGCTTGGCATGAAAAAGTTGACGGGTTTAAAGCAGGTGCTGATGACTACCTGGGCAAACCGTTTCATATTCAAGAGCTTTTGGCACGCATCCAAGCCCTACTCAAACGCATTCAGGGGCAAATCCGCCCCGTATTTAGTGTACACGGAGTAACGTTAAATGAAGAACAACAATCCGTGTTGATTGATGGACAACAGCAAATTGCATTAACTGCGGTTGAATTCAAATTACTACGCTGTTTGATGCTGCACTCTGGAAAAGTTTTAAGTAAAAGCCAATTAAGCGAACATATCTACGACTTTTACAATGATCCTGACAGCAATGTCATTGAAGTTTATATCAATCGCTTACGGCGGATACTGGGCAAAGACATGATCACCACCCGCCGTGGCCAAGGCTATGTGTTTGGTAAAAATCCATGATTTCCTTGCGCCAACGTTTAATCCGTGGTTTGGCATTGATACTCTGCGTTGTGTTTGCCATGCACTGGTTAGCTGCCGATTGGGTGATCCGCACGGTTGCTGAAAAACAAATGACTACTCGTCTTAGCCATGATGGCGACTCCCTATCCGATACCCTGACACCCAATGCTAACGGCCAACTCAACTTTGACAGCTATCACTTGGGTTCAATATACGATGAGGCATTTTCAGGGCATTACTTTGTCGTGCAAATTGATACGGCTTTTTATTATTCGCGTTCTTTGCAAAATCTAGCACTCGCTGTTAAGCCGCTGGATATTGACGAAACACGCCTTTATCATCTTGACGATGGCCCCAAACAACAACCTTTGCTGGTATTTGGACGGAGATTTAAGCAATTCGGGCATCAGGTCAGCATCAGTGTCGCTGAAGACTTAACCGCAATTGGCCATGACATCACCGCTATCCGCCTCGTTTATTTAGGATTGACATTGCTGGTATTATTAAGTGCGGTTGCCCTACAAAGCAGCGATGTTAAACGTGCCTTGCGGACACTTAACAAAGTTAAAAACCAACTTGCAGACATTGCCAGCGGCCAGCGGCAACAAGTCACCCTCGCTGTCCCTGCTGAAATCAAACCCTTAGTTGTTGAAGTCAATCGTTTATTAATGCTGGTGGTGCGGCGTTTACAACAATCACGGACAGCAATCGGCAATCTTGCCCATGCCTTAAAAACGCCACTCGCCATGCTATTTAGAATTGCCGACAACCCTGTGCTTGCCGACCATCCTGAATTACAACAACAACTAAAAAGACAGACCGCAACGATACACCGCTGTATAGAAAGGGAACTCAAACGCGCCCGTATTGCTGGCAACCAGCAAACAAACACCATGTTTAACCCCTATCAGGAACTCGCCTCGCTTAGCCAATTATTACAAACCATTTACTCAGAAAAATCCTTGCAAATTGATGTCAACGCACCCGATTTGCTAGTGAATTATGACCGTGAAGATTTTTTTGAACTCATTGGCAATTTGCTCGATAACGCCTGTAAATGGGCAAAACATCACATTGTCATCGAGATCAGCTTTACAGAAACCCTAGCTATCAGCGTCGCCGACGATGGGCCAGGATGTGCCAATGCTGATGCCCAATTGCTTACCCAGCGTGGGTTACGCTTGGATGAATCGGTGACAGGGCATGGCCTGGGTTTAGCCATTGTCCGCGATATTACCGAATTTTACGGGGGGTCATTTAATGTTGGCCGCAGCCCACAACTTGGGGGGTTTCTGGCAACGGTATTTTTACCTTTAAATTTAAAATATGTGAAATAGCCCACATATTTTAGGATTTCCTTGCCGCTCCCTTAAGATTAAATTTAACTATGCCTACTATGGCTGCTTTTTTTACCACAATCCCAAACGCATTTGACTTTTTAATTAAAACAAAATCAATTAGTTATGTTTAAATCCAAATAAATCGGGCTTTTTTATGATTTTATCCAATTGATTCTGAAGGCTTAAATTTATATGCCCTCACCCTGGTTATTAAAAGACTCTTCGGAGTCCTTTTTTGTATATACCTTAAACGGTCAAGTTTTCGGTTTTTTGTGTAGGGCACGCATTCATGCCCTACGGTAATTTGCAAAAGCTGAGAATATGACCGTTCAGAGTATATAAAGGACTTTCCGCAAATGGCAAGAGACATCAACAAAACACTATAGCCAATACGATATAAATTGATGATGCCCAAAATGTGTTAGCAAGGACTGCGCGTCCTTGAAGGACGCGCAGTCCTCATCGTCTTATATTAGATTGGCTATATCCCAGTGCTTAAACGAAGGTAACATTACCTCTATTTAAGGCACTGTTTTGTTAGCTCCCCCCCTTATTTGTCATATAATTATCAAATTGCAAATAAATGTCCCATTAGCTTCTCTGTTTACAGCACCTGCCCGGCTGACAAAAAGCTATGGTTTTATAATACGTTAACTTTTAATTAAATTTAATAAGCGGTTGGTCAATAAATCTCTTCCTATCCTTTACCCAAGCCTACAAAATAAAAAACATGACAATAAACCCGCAATTCCCTATCTTGTTTTCCCCCACCCATCGCCTGCAATGGGAAGAAGCCCAGCAAAAATACGTTATCTTGTATCCTGAAGGCATGGTGGAACTAAACCAAAGTTCGGCGGAAATCTTGAAATGTTGCGATGGCACGCGTAACCTTGTGGAAATTGTCAGTGAACTGGAACAAAAATTTGCAACGTCCGGTTTGCTCAATGATATTTCCGCTTTTCTGGAGGTCGCCTTAAAAAATGGCTGGATACAACAATCAAACTAACATCACCCCACCGCGCTGGCTGCTTGCAGAACTGACTTATTCCTGCCCGTTACAGTGCCCTTATTGCTCCAATCCGCTGGATTATGCCAACTACAAAACAGAATTAAGCACCGATGATTGGAAACGGGTACTGACCCAAGCACGGAAAATGGGTGCTGTTCAACTGGGCTTCTCTGGCGGTGAACCGCTGACCCGCCAAGACTTGCCGGAATTGGTCAAACACGCACGGGAGTTGGGTTATTATTCCAATCTGATAACGTCAGGCTATGGGATGAGCGAAGAGAAAATCGTCCAACTAAAAGAAGCCGGATTGGATCACATCCAAGTCAGCATCCAGGCCAGCTCCCAAGAATTGAACGACCATATCGCCGGAACGGCTTCATTCCAGCATAAAAAAGACGTTGCGCACCTAGTCAAAAAGCACGGCTACCCGATGGTGCTATGCGTGGTCATCCACCGTGAAAACATCCACCAAATGCCGGAAATATTGGCAATGGCAGAAGAACTGGGCGCAGATTATCTGGAACTTGCCAACACCCAATATTACGGCTGGGCACATATCAACCGCGATTTATTGTTGCCGACTAAAGAACAATTTGAACAAGCCGAAGCGATCGCCCAAGCCTTTAAAGAAAAAGTCGCCGGTAAAATGAAAATCTATTATGTCGTGCCGGATTTTTATGAAGACCGCCCGAAGGCCTGCATGAACGGCTGGGGAACGACATTCCTGACTATTGCGCCAGATGGCGTCGCCCTGCCCTGCCATTCGGCGCGGGAGTTGCCTGGCCTTGATTGCCCTAATGTCAACGATTACAGCATCGAAGCGATCTGGTACGAATCCAAAGCCTTCAATTTTTTCCGTGGTTTTGACTGGATGCAAGAGCCTTGCCGCAGTTGTGACGAAAAAGAAAAAGACTTCGGCGGCTGTCGTTGCCAGGCTTATCTGCTGACCGGCAATATGTACAACACCGACCCAGTTTGCAGCAAATCACCTGAGCATAAGACTATCCAACAAGCGATAGACACCGCCAAAGTCCAATCCGCATCAGGTAATGAAAAACCACTGGTTTTCCGTAACAGCAAAAATTCACGCTTACTAAGCCCTGAAGTTGATTTTTCTAATCGCTAAATGTCATGACCATCAGTCCTAAAGGACCGGTGGTCATTTTGTTGTCGAAGCTTTTCCCACGTCTTCCTTAGCTTTAACCCTCCTCCCCTGCCAACCAATAGCCTATGTTTTACGCCAAAGATTTCATAGAAACTGCTGAAGGGCTTATTTTTGCCGTAGTGGCATCAGGTATGGAACAAAATAACGTGCTCTGTTTTTTACGTTATGTGAAGGAAGAATCGGGCTGGAAAAAAGTTTCGACTGAGCAAGCAAACGCCCTGTTAAAACAGCGCCATCCTGATTATTTACATTATTCCAAAGTGCTTGACGCCTGCTTACACGCAGTTTCAGCGGAAAAAATCATTGCCCATCATCGGCCTAAGCAACGCTTACAGCAACTTATGCAAGCTAACCCAAATGATGACGTTGAGCACGACCTGTTGCAATTGGCCAGACTGTTCCAGCAACATGGCCTAGATTTGACGCAAACAGGCATCACCGGCTCTATTCTAGTCGGCGTACAGAATCACCATTCTGATATTGATTGGGTTTGCTACGACCGGACTGTATTTCATCAGTGCCGCGCTATTACGCGCGCGCTTATCGCCCAAGGGCACTTATCTGAGCTAAACGAAACCGATTGGCAGCACTCGTACCGGCGTCGTTCGGCTGAATTAAGCTTTGCCGACTACGTCTGGCATGAACGGCGAAAATATAACAAAGCTGTCGTTAACGGACGCAAGTTTGACCTCAATTTTATTGATCCGTCGGAGCAAGCCGACACCGGCCATTATCAAAAATGCGGCGCTATCACCTTGCGTTGCAAAATAACCGATGACAGCCATGCATTTGATTATCCGGCACTATTTTTTATCGACCATGCAGAGATAAGCGCTATTGTCAGCTTTACCGCAACCTACACCGGTCAGGGTGTTATAGGCGAGACAATTGAAGTCTCAGGCATAATCGAACAAACCAGCCATGGTGCCAAACGGATCGTCGTGGGCTCCAGCCGGGAAGCGCAAGGTGAATATATTAAGGTGATACGTGACTAAACCTCGCGGTTTTTCTGCGGTTATTTTCGATATGGACGGCCTTGTCTTAGAGACAGAAAGCACTTACCGGATAGCATGGCAAGCGGCGGCAAAGTCTATGGGGCATTCTCTCTCCGATAACTTTCTGTTGTCACTATCAGGGCTGAATTATCAGGAGGTGGTGCAGAACCTAACCGCTGAATGCGGGGCTGATTTCAAGCCGCAAACCTTTAACCATGCCGCCAACTGTTTTTGGCGTGACTATGTCGCTGTCCATGGCATCAAAACCAGACCCGGCTTTACTGAATTGCTGGAATTTATCATTGCCCAACGCAAACCCTTTTGTCTGGCAACAAACAGCCGCGCGGTTAACGTCGAAGAATGTCTTGATTTAGCGGGTATCAAAACTGTCTTTTCAACCATCATCACGCGTGATGACGTTGCTAATGGCAAACCCGCACCGGATATATTTTTAAAGGCCGCCCAATTGTTACAAGTGCCTATCAACAAATGCCTAGTGCTTGAAGACTCCCCTACAGGTATCGCAGCAGCGGCTAAGGCTGGCGCTATTACCGTATGGGTGCCCTCAGCACCTCCGGTTGATCCACAAACATTGGCATTATGTGATCTGGTAATGCCAGATTTAGTGGAAACTCTGGCGACCCTTCGTTTAGAGAAACCATTTAAGAACGGCTTCTAAGTTAACCTATCACGGGTACGTTCGGGTATAATTCATGTCTTTTTCGCAGCACAACAATACATCATCGTGATAGTCCAACATTCCAGCGTTTCAGTTGTCGCCCCCGCTCGATTACACATGGGATTTATCGATTTAAGCGGATCCTTAGGCCGTCATTTTGGCAGTGTCGGCATTGCACTTAATGAAATCAGCACACGCTTATCGGTTAGCCACGCCAATACTTGCCAGATTACCGGGCCTTCGGCAGAGCGGGCAAAGACCTGCCTCACCCAATTAAGCCATGCCTTAGACGTTTCCGATAACCTTAATATAACCATTGAGTCCGCTATTCCAGAGCACGTTGGCTTGGGATCGGGCACACAAATGTCGTTGGCAATCGGTTCTGCGCTTAATGCACTTTATGGGCTAGGACTGACCGTACGTGATATTGCCGCAGTCACCGAGCGCGGCTTGCGTTCTGGTATTGGCATCGGCATTTTTGAACAGGGTGGCTTGGTGGTCGATGGTGGTCGTGGTGAAAACACAATCACACCGCCCGTTTTGGTACATTTAGCCGTGCCAGCTGAATGGCGCTTCATTCTAGTTTTTGACCGGCGCGGACAAGGACTGCACGGCTTGCAGGAAATACAGGCATTTAAGGAATTGCCGCCTTTTCCACAGCAGGAAGCGGCACGGTTATGTTATTTATTGCTGATGCAAGGTTTGCCTGCACTTGCCGAAAACGATCTCAGTAAATTTGGCGAGGTGATCACGCAGCTGCAACAGTCTGTAGGTGAACATTTTTCATCCGCGCAAGGCGGCGTCTTTACCAGCCCTGAAGTGACACAAGCCATGCAATGGCTCGCAGAGCAAGGCGCGGTGGCAATTGGCCAAACCTCTTGGGGGCCCACAGGTTTTTGCGCCGTTTCTGACACAGACTTAGTTGAAACAATTGTTTGCCAAGCACGGAAGCAGTTTGCGCACTTTGCTAACCTGAGTTTCGTTACTGCCAGCGCCCGTAATAATGGCGGTGATGTGGTCTGTTATTAAAGAAACATCCGAGCCTTCGGCTTTGTAGTTAAGGTTCTATGAAAATCTCAGAACCTTCCGACCGATGTTTGCAATGCAATTATTAAATGCCATATCAGCTCTGGTTAGAAAAAATCGATTAATATAAAAGTTACGATACCTAAATAGGCTACGGGGAAGTAGCCTTGTCCAAAGAGCAGGCCCTATTGCTGTTTGAGTGGGGTAATTGGTCAGATGACCGGGTTGGAGAACCGGAGAGAGATATAAAAGAAATTGGGAAAGTCGCCAGTGAAGCCAAGCTATCCAAGCCTTCACAAAGCAAATTATGTAAGACTGCCTAAACACCGCTTCGCACTGTTCCGGCAGCCCCACATTGCGGTTGTAAGATACCGCAGAGCCGGCACGGAATTATTTTTCCAAAAACTCCCGTTTGCCTTCTTTGCCATTCCATTCATCGGCATCAGGCAGTGCTGCCTGGACATCAGTGATAATAGGCCATTGTTTGGCTAACTGGGCATTCAATTCGATGAACATTTGTTGATCTTCAGGCACTTCATCTTCAGAAAAAATAGCATTGGCAGGGCATTCCGGCTCACACAGCGTACAATCAATGCACTCATCCGGGTCAATAACCAAAAAATTCGGCCCTTCATGGAAGCAATCGACAGGACAGACATCGACGCAGTCAGTAAATTTACATTTAATACAGTTTTCAGTGACTACAAAAGTCATAATTATTACCAAAAAGTTTAAGAAAATAAGTGTGGATCAAGCGAGTTATATTAGCAGAAAGGATTAGCAGATAGAATACCGCGTTGCATTTCCCAACCAATTAATAGACGCTTTGTGTCAATCGTGACCGACCATAAACAGGGATGAAAGTGCCTTTTTTGACCTTTCATTTTTATGTTGGCGCATAGTCTCCAACGCTGTTTTCGCCTCTTTTTTAAGCTCATTATCCACATAAACCTGTTCGGGGCGGACAGGTGCCGCAATTGCCTTGGTAAAATGCTTTTCAGCTTCTTCAATATGATCTTCTGACAACAAATAGTTACCATAAAAATAATTGCTATCAATGCCGTCAGGATTAATTTTTAGAGCGGTCTGCAATAATTCATTGGCTTTATCATCATCACCAAACGCAATTGGCCATGGCGGCGTCAAATAATAAAGCGTACCTAAAACCACATAAGCCGAGCCTTCCATGGTTTTTGGGTCAATGGCGATGACTTTTTGCAACAAATCACGTACTTCATGGATAGTATCAAGCGCGACCAGTTCACTTTGATACTCTGCATAATTAGCCTTGATCACCGCTTGCCAATAGAGCAGATCTGGATTATCCGGAAATTGCTTGGCCAATTCGACTGTTTTCTCCAACAGCTGTTGATAAGCAAGTGCTTGTTGCGCTTTGGGCGTACCGTAGTAAATATGCGCCCACTCTGATTCAAGCCCGTTAATGGTGTTTTTTAAGGGGCTCGCAATAACGGGTGAAAAACCTAATAGTAAGACGATAAAAAGGCGAATTTTCATGTCGTCATCCTCATTGCACTTTTAAAATACACGTTAGGGCTTGTCCCATTCAGAATAAGGATTTATTGACAGGTTATTATTGTAGTAGCGCATATCATGGGTCACTTCAATTCCTAGCCAATCAGGTTTTGCAAAGTATTTCCCGACTTCGGACAACTCTATTTCAGCGACAACCAGCCCTTGGTTGTCGCCATAAAATTCATCAATTTCCCAGAGATTACCGTGGTCAATGACAAAATGACGGGTTTTTTCGATCAACGGTTTCCGGCACAAATTGGTCAAAATTTCTTCCGCATCGGCCATAGGGATTTCATATTCATATTCATGCCTATGGCTGCCAATCGTCGCGCTTTTTATATTTAACCAAGCCTGTTCGGCACTAATCCTGACGCGAATAGAACTGCTTGCCTGTGAACTTAAATAACCTTGCCGATAATTGACGGAGTGGTCAATATGTCCGCGCCAGTCATTGTTGGCGAGTAAAAATTTGTGTTCGACTTCTATTGCCATAATGGGATTTTTTACGGTGGCGATAATAAAATGGTTTCGACAAGGACTACGTTACAGCAGGCAAGGTGTCACTCTGATATTAAAATGAACAGAATAAACCCAAAAACCTTAACATAAAATTAATAACGGGTTGAATCCTGAAGCCGAGTTATCCAAGGTTCTTTAGCTAGCGGGTCAATATGAAAAGTCAATGTATCCGGCTTATGCACCAGCCCTTCTTCACCCGACGCATTCGGATTGAGTTGCCTTTTTTCGATAAAATCCACGAACCGGAGGGTGTTGTAAATCATAAGCACACGATAGATCGTATTATTGTGATAAATCTGGTAAGCGACATTACTTTCATAAAAGGCCGGATTCCTTTCAATAAGTTCATCAACTTTTTGGGGTTCGTTTCTGGCTAGCTTTTTCAGGACTGAATCATCATGATGTTGACTTATATCTTTTAAATATTCCATGAGTGAACCGGCAATCTGATGCCGTTGCAAGGCGCGGACTTCGTCATCGGAGCAAATAAAGCTTTCGGCAACCAAATAATGCCGGTCCCGCTCGCCATCATTGGCAAAAAGTGCCAACTTATGCAACGCCTGATGTTGTAAGGCCGCTAAAAATGAAGCGGGCGCGCGGATGTGCTTGTCGACCGTGACAACCCACGGCAAGGCACGACCCGTTTTAGCGAAACGTCTTTTAACACTGCTAACCACAGCAGACCTTAATAACTCGTCTTCACGTCCTTCCGGCTTGACAATAAAGGCGTCCACTGCCGTGATTTGGGTGTGGAATCCGGCATTACGGAATTGCTCGATGATGTCAGAATAGCGCGGCTTATAAGGAATTCCGGTGCCATCGTAAAGGATATTTACCTGTAGCTCCCGGGCATGATTTGCCACCAGGCCGCGCAAGCGGTTGGCGAAGGGCTCGACAAACACATAATCATCGCTATGATGGCTGGCAGCCGTCAACACCGTATATAAGTCGCTCAGTTTACGGAATTCATCCAGCGAGGCGGTGACAAAATTGTCTCCGCATTGCGCAACGGCAATATCTTTAACGGCGGTTTTCCCCGCCCCCGCCCCGCCCATACACATAAACAGTTTGGGAGCTGGCACAGGGGTTTTACCTTGAAAAATCGCCTTCATGGCATTGTCGAGTTTTTCCGTTATTTTTCCCAATCGCTGATAAGCAATCTCAATGCCGCGTTGCAGGCGTGCATCACCTTCGGCCGCGATTAACAAGCGGTTTTTCACTGCCTCGTTATTTGCCAACGCAAAAATTGTCACAGCGTCACCTTCGCATTGCTTGAGCAACTCGACAATCTCCGTATGGCTGGGCGCACGCAGGCCGGTAAGGATATTGACGTCAAGGCAAAACAGCGGGGCAACGCCTTTTTCATCAATCCTAATACCGTCAATATCGTGTTTGTCAGAAAGCCGTAATGATTCCGTACCGGGCAAATAGCCAATGACGTTTTCCGAAAGGCTGCGCGGATAGTCAGCAAACTGTTGGCCAGGTATAAAGAGATTTTTACTGATGCTGGCCAGCGGCACTAAACCGCCATTAACTGTCACTAAACAATCAATCCTATCTGGGGTGCGATGAGACAGAAACGGGAGGCCTTGGACGAATTTTTTGTTTTCGGGCCATTTGCCATATCCATTGGGGGTGTTTTGCAGGCTTTTACTACGGGTGGGATCAAGTGCATGCAGAAAAGCAAGGGTCACTTCTTCATGGCTACTATCCGGATTATGCAGGGCAACCGTATCATTGCTCTCCAACCTTCTGAAATCAATGCCATTTTCATAAACGCCTTTAAAGGCAGGTAGGCTCCCTAAAGCGATCATAAAAAAATCCAGCGTTATTCTATTGCCATAAGCAAAAGCCCTGACACAACGCATTTTCTGATAAAACACGCTCAAACGTTCGGCGATATTTTCGGTATGGATAACAAAGCCGTTATTATCGAAAATAGCAGTGTCCCGATTATCATCGCCATCTAAAACCAAGCGTTCTATCGTCTCGCGAAACTGTTTGCGCTTATTGGAGTCGGGCATGGTGCCGGGACGGTGGCTAACTGTCGCCTGCTCTTTCCAATCATGAAACATCTCCCGATGGATCCGTAAGAACAAATCTGTCAAATAAGTGACCCTTTTTGCCTGATCATGCGAAACGGTGCCTTCCCGCTCCCGTTGCAAGGAACTCAAAAGAACGCTACCCCGGGCAATTGCCAAAGCAGTCCGCAAGCTTTTCAGTTGTTGATAACCTGAAACAAAAAAACGGGAAGGTTCGATCATAAGGCCTACCTAAGCAATCAGCGCATCAAAATATGCCGATTATTTTTATTGAAAAAGGGCGGCAAACCAACACCATTTTAACAGATGCCACCCATTCCAAGTTTTCACCTCTATTTATTCAACAAAGGACTTGTTTTGTTATTGATAAGCTTAATAGCCGCCAAGGCAAACCGCTCACCCAAAATCCTATAACCTTCATCGGTATAATGAAGCTTGTCCACATCACCGTTAAGGTCATCAGTATCAACCCAAATGCTATGGCTGCTATCTGCTTCGGCAACTTGAACTTGCGCGTTGCGTATCATTTCCCAGTCGCGGCTTTGTTTTTTTCGCCGCACACCAAAATCGCTGATACGTCCTATGACCACATCAATATCATCACGGCCCAGATCCTGTTTTAGCTGTGCTATCAAACCACGCAACCTAGTTTCATATAAATCAGCATAATGTTTTGCAGCATCGCTTTCACCCTGCATCCAGATAAAGGTTACCGTGCTATAAGCGGCTGCCGATGTGGCGGCCTTCACCTTACCCATGAGCCGCTGATATAAATCATTAGTGACCCCTGGTTTGCTAGCCATGCTTTCCATTCCCGGTTGCTGGTACCAACGCTCTATTAATTGCCCGCCTTGGGCATCTTTGACTACGGTGATTCCGTCATTTGGAAAGGCTTTTTTAAGCGCGGGCGTAAAAGAGATGTCCGGATTAAACCTAGCCATATTAGATTGCCCAGAAAGAATAAATAAATGGCTTGTGTGGGTCGTCAAATCGGCTGCATTTGCTAAAAAACTGACACACAACAATATTAGCAGTTGGCTTACTTTCTTCATCACCTTATCTCCCGTTATAGTTAACCTAATTATCGGTCGCTGTTAAAGCCTTTAATCTTGTCACCCGACAAGGCCGGCCATAATGCAATCATCATGAACGGATGCGAGCCGGACATTGCGTGTCTGATTTTCAAGGCTTACCTGCTTGCTGATTATACAACCTACCCGAAGATAATTGGGCGTATAACCAAAGACCCGCTGTTCATTATCTGAGTAAGGCTCGCTGTAGGCTTCCCACAACACCGGAAATGTCTTGCCTAGATTACTTTGGCAAAACTGTTGCTTCATCGTTTGGGCCAATTCATGCAACTGCTGGCTACGGTGTCTTTTGACCGCATTGTCCACTTGGTTTTGCAACGTAGCCGCCTTAGTGCCTTCGCGTTTGGAATAAGTGAAAATATGGATATGGCCAAAGCCTGTTTGTTTGATAAAGTCAAAACTATCCTGCCATTCCTGCTCAGTTTCGCCGGGAAAACCAACGATAATATCCGTAGTGATATTAAAGTGCGGAATATGCTGGCGCAATTGCTTGACGATAGCGGTGAACTCTTCCGTTTTGCACCGCCTTGCCATACGGCGCAGCACCGAATCCGAGCCGCTTTGTAAAGGCAAATGCAAATGGGGCATCAAACGCGGGTTCTGGAACAATTCAAAAAAATCGGCTGGTAATTCCCAAGGTTCCAAAGACCCCAACCTAAGGCGTGGGAGAGTGGTTTGGGCGAGTATGGCCCTAATCAAATCCGCTAAATTATTGCCTAAATCGCTGCCATAGCCACCTAAATGCACACCCGTTAAAATAACTTCATCAATACCCTGTTGATGATGCAAGGCATTGACTTCATCAACCACTGCCTGTACAGGGCGGCTGCTCTCGTCGCCTCTGGCGATAGTGACTATGCAGAAAGTACAACGGTAACGGCAGCCATCTTGTACTTTAACGAAAGCCCGCTGCCTGCCACGGGTGAACAAGGATATTTCTCCAGGCTCTGTCGAGAGTGCGGGCATAACGGACATATCCAGCCCTGTTAAGGTTTTTTCGACCAATTGCTGCTTATCCTGATTGCTGACAACCAAATCAACACCTAAAGTGACCGCCGCTTCATCTTGGTTTAAAGTCGCGTAACACCCGCTAACAACCAATTTGGCCTGGGGATTATCGCGGTGTATGCGACGGATGAGCTGGCGTGACTTACGTGCGGCATCTTGGGTGACAGCACAAGAGTTAAGGACAATAATGTGTGCGGCTTGTGCTTGCCGGGTGATCACATGCCCAGCTTTCTGGAACTCCTGGGCCCAAGTCTCCAGCTCCGCTTCGTTAAGGCGACATCCGAGCGTTTTAAGGTAAACTAACATAGTTAATCGATTAATATACTTAAAATGAAAGTAGTGATGGAACTGCAAAACCGTATATTATCCCACAGCTTCGCGCATCACGAATATGTTTGCTACCTTGATAGCTGTAATTTTACATGAGGCTATTTTCAATAATCCCGTGAAGGAGAATAAAATGTTACTTTGGTCGGACACTTTTGCCACGCATATAGAGCTAGTCGATACCCAACATCAAAAGCTATTCGAACTACTTAACTCATTGTCTGATTGCTTTAAACAGGGCGATCCTAGTGAAGTAGTGATTAATGGCATTTTGGAAGAGCTGATTGCATACTCGGACAAGCATTTTGTTGATGAAGAATTGCTGATGGCGCACAGTAAGATAGATCCCAGACATCTCAATATTCACCGCATGGAGCATAAGTCATTCATATACGACATAAAAAACATGTGGGAACATTTATGCACCGAAGACGATTTAATCGTCGTCTCAGAAAAATTGATACGATTTATCACTTCCTGGCTAACTTTCCATATCCTAGGGACAGACCAAATCATGGCCGCCCAACTCTTTGCCATCCAACACGGGGCACTCCCCGAACAAGCTTATGAAGCAAGGCATACCGTCAAATATGGCTCGGCGGCCACCCGCTTGATGTTGGACTCCGTACTGGACTTATGGCAGATGTCGGTAGAACGTTGCCATCAGCTAGAAGAGAAACTGGCGGCGCTGAATATAGTCACTAATGCCGCTAGATAATACCCAGTGATCAAGGCTATTGAATAACTAACCGGGCAGGTATACCCCTAACAAGCTGTCCGGTATCTACCATGAACAAAGCGAGCAGCTATTTTCGCCAAATTGCCAAGTCCGTTGTGGCCTTTTAGCGGGATTGGGCGCATTCCAAGCCATTTAATGAACGTTCCGAGTTATGGAAAATTTCCCTTATTACAGCTACCTAGCGGCATCGGCTGCATATTTCTTATTACTGCTATGGTTTCTGCTAGGAATTAAAAAAAACCCAATCACTCCATCGGTTATTGCTGCCATTGTATTTTCCTTGCTTTGGAGCGGTTACACTGCCTTTGTCCTACACAACGACAATTTGTCAATCTCGTCTAGCCTCCCCTTTGAAACTTTGCGCAATGCCGCTTGGTTTTTTTTGCTGAATATCCTCATTTCAAGGCAACAATTCAACAGCAACTACACACTCTTACGTCTATCCAGAACCGCCCACATACTCGTCTTATTTATCATCGGTGTTTTCATATTAGAAATATCCAGCGACACCCTTGCTTACCTCAAACAGTTTGTCGGGGAAAAAGCCTCCATTCGCTTAAGTGCCCATCTACTCTTTGCCGTTATCGGTTTGGTTTTAATAGAGCAGCTTTACCGTAACGCCGTCGCTGAATTTCGTTGGGCCATAAAATTTCTATGCCTTAGCCTAAGTGCGATATTTGCTGTTGATATTATTGTTTATAGTAAATCGCTATTGTTTGTGCAGATTGATTCCGTGCTTTGGAACTCGAGAGGCGTACTTAATGCGCTAATAACGCCATTACTGGCAATTGCCCTCCATCGCCTGCAAACAAACACGGCTGGATTTACAGTGTCAAGAACATTCGCATTCCATTCAACCGTCTTATTAAGCGCAAGCGCTTACCTGATTTTAATGTCCATGGCAGGTTTTTATATTAGGGACTATGGCGGCAATTGGGGAAAGGTCGCCCAAATTGTCTTCATTTTTTCGGCTGGGCTACTACTGCTTGCCTTATCCTCTTCAGGCAAAGTCAGAGCCTTACTTAAAGTTTATTTAAGCAAACATTTTTTTCACTACCGTTACGATTACCGTGATGAATGGCTTAAGCTCAGCAGAAACATTGCAGAATTAAAGGCGCTTGATGAATTGTCGGCACTTATTATTAAAACTATGACTGGGCTAGCCGATTGCTCAGGCGGTGGTTTATGGCTGAGAAATGAGCAAGGTAATTTTTACCTGAGTGAACAACGAAACCTAGGCTTTGATTCACCGCCCATCATTCTGGCCGATTCATCACTCATCACCTTTATGGCCGAAAAAAAATGGGTGGTCGATTTACTTGAATTCTCCAGCACACCCGACCATTATGCGAATGTGGACCTATCATACTGGTCAGCTAAAGACAAGAGGGTCTGGCTCATTGTCCCGTTGTTCTTACAAAACACCCTGAATGCTTTTATTGTGCTCACTCAGGCAAAAGTGCCCCGGATACTTAACTGGGAAGACCACGACATATTAAAAACAATCGGCATGCAGTTAGCCAATGTACTGGCGCTTAACAAGGCTAGTGATGCCTTGTCCCAGGCAAAACAGTTTGAAGCCTATAACCGCATCTCGGCCTATCTTGTCCATGACCTTAAAAATTTAGTCGCCCAAATTTCGTTAATTGTAAAAAATTCTGAAAAGCATCGCCACAACCCCGAGTTTATTGATGATTCGATAGCAACACTAGAAAATGTAGTCAGCAAAATTGACCATATTCTTGGCCAGCTAAAAAAAGGCGGTGTCGGTAATAACCAAAAAAGCCTCATCAACCTCGCCGACATTATTGACGATGCAGCCCTACAGCAAAGTGCAAACACGCCCCGTCCCGAATGCCTTATAAGCGATGATGGTATTGAAATCATTGGTGAAAAAACAACAATGACCGCTATCCTCGGCCATCTCGTGCAAAATGCCCAAGATGCAACTGCCGATAGCGGTTTTGTACGGTTGGAATTAAGCAAAAATGAACCCCATGCCATCATTAAAATAATAGACAATGGCGTAGGTATGGACGACAAATTTATAGCCGAACGCTTATTCAAACCATTTGACACCACCAAAGGTAACGCGGGCATGGGGATTGGTGTTTATGAAGCACGGGATTACATCTTAAAAAACGGAGGCTCCTTTATCGTTGAAAGCGTTCTGGGGGTGGGAACCACATTTGTCATCAAATTGCCACTCGCCAATTACCCATTAAAGGCATAGATAAATATACACTGGCATGCAATTGCTTTGAGTAATAAGCAATATTGAATATAATAGCCTTTTGCAAAAAACCAACATAATGTTGCTTCAAGGTGAATCAATACGATGCGCCAATACAGTAAGCAAAAAGCTTAATCAAAGCGGGCCGTTCTATCCTGTTTATTTACCTTACCCAACAAGGCATTGCAGTGATTTTTTAACCTAATGATTCACCATTTTTACAACTCAACGAGGAAAATATCATGAAAAAAACACACCTGCTGGCTGTTGCTGCATTAACTGGCGTAGCGATTATGCCCCTTGCCCAAGCTGATGAATACCTAGACAATAGATGGTATGTTGCACCCTTCGCCTCTTTCATCAACACCGGTGGTGACCGTGGCGCACAGGATGGCTGGGGCGGCGGTATGGGCGTAGGTAAAATCATCAATGAACATTTTAACGTCGAGCTGAAAGGCTTTTATCAAGGCTTTGACCAAAAACCCGGCGTAAAAGGCGCTGAATGGCAACTCGCCGGAGCCACCGCCGATGTGCAATATTTTTTCTCGCGTAACACTTTCGCGCCTTATACCGTTATCGGCCTAGGCGGTATGAACACCACCCTTGGCAAAACCGAAAACCCATCCTTCATTGGCGAAGCGGGTGTTGGTTTTACCTATGAATTGCACGACAATTTCTTGTTACGCAGTGATGTCCGTTACCGTTACAACAACAACTTCAACAACACATTTGGCCGTAATACCGACGAATTCCACGACATGGTCGTCAACCTCGGCTTTGTGGTTCCATTTGGCGCAAAACCCAAGCCAACTGTTGCCAAATTTGAAATGCCTGCGCCTGCGCCGGTCGCAGCCCCTGATTGCTCAACATTGGATTCTGACAATGATGGCGTTAACAATTGCCAAGACCAATGCGCCAACACAATTGCTGGCAGCAAAGTTGACTACCAAGGCTGCCCTATCAGCCTTGAGCTAAAAGGTGTCAACTTTAAAGTCGATTCAGCGGAACTGACCCCCAGTGCGATGACCATACTTGATGGCGTTGCTGCAAGCTTGAGCGCTTACCCTGAAAAAGATGACATAGAAGTTCACGGACACACCAGCAGCGAAGGCAGTTACGCCCACAATATGGGACTGTCAGAAAGACGCTCACAATCTGTTGTTGATTACCTGCAAATGAAAGGCGTCACCAACCGACTGATCGCTAGAGGCTACGGTGAAAGCCAACCGATTGCTGACAACAGCACCGAAGAAGGCAGAAGAATGAACCGCCGCGTTGAGCTGATCTGGACTGGTAATTAAGCCAATCAATCAACCAAATACAGTCAAACAAAACCCGCTTTATAGCGGGTTTTTTTATTCCGGAAAAACCCCGAATAAACCGGATGGTGCTGGACAAGAAAAAACAAACCCCTTATTCTGATTAGCCTACTTTTCCAATACCTGATATTTAGAGACACGACATTATGGATTCTTTCAGCACTATTCGCGCCCTTATAATTGATATGGATGGCGTGCTATGGCATGGCTCGCAGCCAATGCAAGGTTTAACCGAGTTTTTCCAAACACTACGCGAACGGGAAATCCGCTTCATCTTGGCAACCAACAATGCCAGTTTGACACGCGGACAATACGTCAACAAACTAGCAAGCATGGGCGTAACTGTCACGCAAGATGAAATCCTAACTTCAGGCATAGCCACCGCATTGTATCTGAGCCAACATGAAGACCCCTCTAAAACCCGGGTTTTTGTGGTCGGTGAAGACGGCGCTACCGAACCATTGAAAGAGCACGGATTTACCCTAACTGGGCTTTATGAAGTGGATGCTGATATTGTTGTTTGTGGTAAAGACCAGACCTTGACATGGGATAAACTAGCGACCGCTTCACTCAATATTCGTGCTGGTGCCAAATTTATCGGGACGAATGCCGACACCACGCTGCCAACTGAATACGGCATCACCCACGGCAATGGCGCTATTTTGGCCGCCTTGCAAGTCGCCACAGGGGTTGAACCAATTATTATCGGCAAACCTGAACCCATCATTTACCAACAAGCCATGGCATTATTGGGCACTGACACCAGTGCAACCATTGCTATCGGCGACCGTTTGGAAACCGATATTTTGGGTGCGGTACGCACCGGCATACGCAGCCTTATGGTGCTCACAGGTGTATCGACTGAAGAAGACCTAAAAACGTCTGACTACCAACCAACTTGGGTTATGCCTGATATTCGCGCGGTCACCCAAGCTTTGCAAGGCAACTATCCAACCAACTAGGGAGTATTAGTCATGAAAAAATTCCTCAACAATGTCGACACTTTGCTTGGCGAAAGTTTGAGCGGTTTCGCTAAAGCCCACGCAGATATTATTCAGCTCAATAGCCAGCCGCGCTATGTCAAGCGCATAAACCTAGGTAATCGGGGTAAAGTTGCCCTCATTTCCGGTGGTGGTTCAGGACACGAGCCGCTACACACCGGTTTTGTTGGCGCTGGCATGCTGGATGCGGCGTGCCCTGGGCAAGTCTTCACGTCACCGACCCCCGACCAAATGCTGGCTGCGGCACAAGCGGTAGAACAGGGGGGCGGCGTTCTGTTTATCGTTAAAAACTACGCTGGGGATGTAATGAATTTTGAAATTGCTGGCGAAATGCTGGACTATCCAAATGCAACGGTTTTGGTGAATGACGATATATCTTTGCCGAAAACGCATAGTGTCGGCCGACGCGGCGTAGCGGGCACCTTGATTGTTGAAAAAATGGTCGGTGCGGCGGCAGAAAACGGTGCTGATCTGGCTAGCTGTAAGGCTTTGGGCGATAAGGCCAATCTTGCTACCGCCTCTATGGGCGTGGCCTTGAGCAGCTGTACTGTACCGGCACTGGGGAAGCCCACTTTTGAGCTCAAAGAAAACGAAATGGAAATGGGGGTCGGCATTCACGGCGAACATGGGCGCGAAACCCAAAAATTAACCAGTGCAGCGGAAATTGTCGAACATATTGCTGGTGAGATCCATGCTGAATTGAAACCAGAAAAAGGCCAATCTGTACTGTTACATGTCAACGGCTTCGGCGCCACACCGTTAATGGAATTATATTTGGTTTATGAGTTGGCGGCGCAATTTTGGCAAAAACGCGGCCTTAACATAACCCGTTCACTGGTTGGCAATTACACAACCTCATTGGATATGGCTGGATGCTCAATCACCTTGACCCTACTGGATGACGAATTGACGAAGCTTTGGGACGCGCCCGTCCACACCGCCGCTTTACGCTGGGGTTGTTAGCAAAACACCGGCAACAGCAGAAATCATTAATTGGGTCGTTTTAGCACCCGCATCAATATGACCGCGACTACGTTCCTCCAAAAAAGCCGCACGGCCTTTGGTAGCGAGCATGTCGCGGGTGGATTCCACCCCCGCGACAGCCGTATCGGCGACATTTTCCAGCATAGCGGCGCAGGCTGTGGCATTTGTCGCAGCCGACTGCAATGCGTCGGCGACTGGCCCTAACACATCCAACAGGGTTTTTTCACCAATGTCCGACCTTCCCCGCTGCTTGACTGCCGCTACCGCTTGAGAAAAAATCGCAGCAAAACCTTGCTGGGTTAATGGTTGTTCGCGCGCCGCCTTGCCCATAGCAACAAAGAGTGTGCCAAACAAAGAGCCCGACGCACCGCCTATCGTCGACATTAATGTCATGCCGATTTTTTGCCAAGCCGTAGGCCAATCAAGACCGACTAGCTCATCACGCTGAGCCATCAGCGCATGAATGCCACGTTGCAGATTAATGACATGATCGCCATCACCGATAGCCTGATCCAGAGCCGTCACTTCTTCAGCATTAGTTTCGATAGCCGTAGCAATTGCTTCAATTAAACGAGGTAATAAGGCTGGCGTAAAAATCATGGCAGACTCCTTAGATCATGGATATTAGTATAGCTATTGCTTAATTTGGCAATTTTTCGCTTTCTAACGCCTCAACCAATTGCTTTGCTGGCAAATAACCGGGATAAATATTGCCTTTTTCGGTGACAATCATCGGTGTGCCCTTGACCTCAAACGCTTCAGCCAATTTCATGTGTTCATCAACTGGATTAGCGCAAGTTTTAACGGGTATTTTTTGGTCTTTTTTAGCCAAGGTTAAGGCTGCATTGCGGTCATCAGCACACCAAACCGATACCGCTTTGTTATAAGAGTCAGAGCCCTTACCTGCTCTAGGAAAAAACAAATAACGGATAGTGATGCCTTCGGCAAGATATTGATCAATTTCTGAATGCAGTTTACGGCAATAGCCACAATCAATATCGGTAAAAATGGACACGGTATATTTATGGATCTTGGGCTTAAAGATAATCATATTATCCTCACCAATTTTTTCAAGCGCCGCCAACCGGGTTGCAGCCAATTTTTTTTCTGTCAAATCAATGCGAGAATCAACATCAATCAGGCGTCCTTGGAACAAATATTTGCCGTCATCGGTGGCATAAAGAATGGTGGAGCCCACTACGACTTCGTAGATACCTTTGGCTTCAGACGGTTTGACAGACTCAATTTTGACTTCGGGCATAGACTTGGCGAACGCTTGTTTAATAGCATTCTCATCGGCATTAGCATCGGGTAAGACTAAACCCATTACTGACAACGCGGCAATCGTAAAGATTTTCTTCATGGTATTCTCGTAGTTGCTTAAATAATATTGATGATGGGAATTAGGGGCTTGTCTTTTGTTCAGCCAAAAACATTTGCCCACTTTCGCATTAGCAATGATTGCTGATTAAGGCATTAACTGCCGTTGTACATCCAGCACCATTGCCAATGCCATGAGCGATACCAGCAAAGCGATGCCAATTTGTTGGAAAACAAGCTGTATCTTTTCTGAAACAGGGCTTCCTTTGATGCCTTCTATGGCAAAAAACAATAGATGCCCGCCATCAAGCACGGGTATTGGCATTAGGTTCAACACCCCCAAACTGACACTAATTAACGCTAAAAATTTCAAAAAATGCACGAATCCCATGCTGGCAGACTGCCCTGCATACTGGGCAATACTAATCGGGCCGCTTAAGTTCTCAACAGAAGCCTTGCCTATCAGCATTTTCCCCATCATTTTCAACGTGGTGATAGAGTAATAATATGTTTTTTCCAACGCAACCGGTATGGCGGCCAAAGGCGGCAGCGAATAATCAACGCTGATTGACTTGATAAAACCTTCCGGCATATACACTCCGGCGCCAATTTTTCCCTCTGTCTGCTGTCCGACAGATACGGCTTTTGGCGTAACAATAACAGGCAAACTCACACCTTCACGCTCTATTACCAACTTTATGGCCGTACCAGGGCGCGCTTTTATTATCTCGACCCATTGCATCCAGTCATCGACAGGGGTTCCATCAGCACTGACAATTAAATCACCTTTTTGCAATCCCGCCGCCAATGCCGCGCTATCAGGCAACACCTGCCCAATGATAGGTTTTAATTTGGGTGACCATGGCTTAAAACCCATGCGTTCATACAGGTGTTCAGGACTTTCCACATCACTTTCAGCAACCGTCATTACCCGGCTGTTTTGCTGATCGTCCAGACTTTTTACTTTAATCGTGAAGTCCTGCTCACCATCCAAAGCCGCTGCAATAATAACGCTCATTGCTTCAGTCCACGTCGGGGTTGCTGTGTCATTTACCGAAAGGATCTCGTCCCCCTCAACAAAGCCAGCAGCAGCCGCCAAAGTGCCCTGTTCTACGGCGCCCAATATGGGTTTTATGCCAGTTTCACCAATGACCAACACGCTCCAGAATAAGACCACCGCCAGCAACAAATTAAATATTGGGCCAGCGGCAACGATAGCCGTCCTTATCCACAATGGTTGCCTGTTAAAAGCAAAAGGCAGATCCTCCGGTTTGACTTCCCCTTCACGTTCATCGACCATTTTGACATAGCCGCCTAAGGGAATGGCGGATAGCACATATTCTGTTGCTTCAGGGCTTTGTTTATAAGTCCATAAAGCTTTCCCAAAACCAACAGAAAACCGAAGCACTTTTACACCGGTTTTACGTGCCACCCAAAAATGCCCAAACTCATGGAATGCAACTAGGACAGCAATGGCAATAGCAAAGTAAAACAAGGTATGTAACATGTCCATTACCCCTTCAACTCGGTAATAAGCTGCCTAGAGATGGCTCTGGCCTCTTGGTCTGTCTTTAAGATGATGTCCAGACTATCCGCTTGTTTGACTGCAAATGCGGACATACACCGTTCAATAACAATAGGAATATCAGTGAAACGTATTTTTTCATTTAAAAATGCGTCGACCGCGATCTCATTAGCTGCATTTAACACGGTAGGTAATATACCGCCAGCATTTATAGCCTCATACGCCAAACGTAAGCAAGGGAAACGATCAAAATCAGGTGCTTCAAAATCCATTCGTGCAACGGTAAAGATATTCAACGGCTCTGCTCCTGACTCAAAGCGTTCAGGCCATGCCAATGAATGGGCAATGGGAATACGCATGTCAGGATTGCCTAATTGGGCAAGGACTGTGCCATCCACATAATCCACCATAGAATGGATAACGCTTTGCGGATGAATGACAACTTGGATTTGTTCAGGCTTCATGTTGAATAACAAACAGGCCTCAATCATCTCCAGGCCTTTATTCATCATTGTCGCTGAATCTACGGAAATCTTCTTGCCCATATCCCAATTAGGGTGGGCAACTGCTTGGGCGGGCGTGACATTAGCCAATTGGTCTAGCGGCATTTCCCGAAACGGCCCACCCGATGCGGTTAATAAAATACGTCGCACTGGTTTTGCCTGCACACCGGTTTTATAGTCTGCCGGCATACATTGGAAAATTGCATTATGCTCGCTGTCAATAGGGAGCAATTGTGCCCCTGAAGCGGAAACGGCCTGCATAAAAATATCGCCCGACATCACCAACGCTTCTTTGTTGGCCAACAATACTGTCTTGCCCGCTTTTGCTGCGGCTAGGCTAGGCAATAAGCCCGCCGCACCGACAATGGCAGCCATAACTGAATCGACATTATCCAGTGTGGCAACTTGCTCCAACGCATCAGCGCCTGACAACACCTTAATGTCTGCAATTGTTGAGTTCACCAACAAGCCTTTAAAACCTTCTGCCTTGGCCTCATCGACGACGACAACATACTCAGGATGATGCGCTAAGCACTGTTTATAGAGGGTATCTATATTTTTATTGGCGGTTAATGCGACAACCTTATATTTTTCTGGATGCCTACCCACAACATCCAATGTGCTGACGCCAATAGACCCGGTCGCACCGAGTATGCAGATACCTTTCATTCAACCGCCCTTCGAATCAATAATACACCTGCATAAAAAAATGGTGCCGCCGCCGCAATACTGTCAATTCTATCAAGTATGCCGCCGTGTCCGGGCAATAGGGAGCCGCTATCTTTTACGCCTCGCTGACGTTTCGCTAAACTGAAGAATAAATCGCCATAAATGGAAATTAATACCGTCAGCACCGACAATAAAACTAAATCAAAAGCCGTTTGGTATTGCAACGCACCATAAGTGACATCTGCACCATAAGCAAATTTTAAAAATATATTCAAGCCGATAGCGCATACAGCAGCGGATGCTAATGCACCATACATACCCTGGACGGTTTTACCCGGACTGATTTCGGGTGACAACTTGACTGTCCCCCATTTTTTACCTGCAAAATAAGCAGCAACATCGGCAGCCCAAATCAAAATGAGAAAATACATCATCATTTCGGTGCCATAAAATGCCCTTAATCTGGATAAGAACATCCATGCGGCAAGCAATACAAACCAGCCAATTAACATTTTATAAACGGGCTTAACCGTCATCTGTAAGGCTCCTGCCGGCGTTTTTCTGATCACTAGCATCACCAGTATCCAAAACACTATCGGCGGAATAACAAGCCACTCCAATGCGCCAGAATAAGACCTCACATCAGTCCAATCAAAAACCGAGGCAATGACCTCAAGAATTTGTGTCCAGAAATGGATGCCTAACATAGGTAAAACCAACAACCCCAGAAACAAACCACGCTTCCATAGTGCGCTTATGCCTGCCAAATCACTCCATTCCCATGCTGCAACCAGCGCAATTAGTCCCAAAAGCAAAGAAAAATACTCCGAAGATAATTTAAACACTGCTAATGCTATCAGGGAGGCCAGGATTAATGCCGTTATAATTCGCTGTACTAACATTTTTGAATAGGTAATTTAGTTAAAAGTTATAGGGTGACTAATTTATTAAGGATCTGTTCCCCGGTATGGCCAAAACGGCGTTGTCGTCCTTTAAAGCTAGTAATTGCCGCATCGAGTGCCTGCTGATCAAAATCCGGCCACAACAAGGGAGTAAAATACAATTCCGTATAGGCTAACTGCCATAACATAAAGTTACTTACGCGCTGCTCCCCCCCTGTTCTGATAAATAAATCAGGCTCTGGAATATCCGCCGTTGATAAATGCTGGTTAATCAGTTGTTCAGTGATTTTTTGCGGCTCAAGCTCACCTGCCGCCATTTTATCAATTACCTGCTGGAATGCCTGGCACGTATCCCAACGACCGCCATAATTTGCCGCAATCACCAATGTCAACGCGGTATTGTTTTGTGTTTGGATTTCGCCTTGAGCCATTTTTTGCTGCAATTTTTCCGAAAACAAACTTCTGTCGCCAATAAACCGAAGACGGATGTTGTTGCGGTCTAGCTTGTCCACTTCGCGCTGTAAAGTCGTCATAAAAAGCGCCATCAGCAAAGACACTTCTTCTTTAGGCCGCCGCCAGTTTTCGCTACTAAAGGCAAACAAAGTCAGCACTTCAATTTTTTGGGCCGCACAAGCTTCAACAATTTTCCTGACGGCCTTAACTCCCGCCTGATGCCCGAAAGCACGTGGCATCAGCCTTTTTTCCGCCCACCGCCCATTGCCATCCATGATAATGGCGACGTGGCGGGGCATAGATCCATCTAACGGGTCAAAATCATCATTAGACATAGACATTGGATTATATCGACAATAAATCGGCTTCTTTTGCTTCCAACAATTTCTCTATCTCTTTGACATATTGGTCGGTTAATTTCTGAATTTTTTCTTCTGCTGCACGCGCATCGTCTTCGGAAATAAGTTTTTCCTTTAACGTGTCTTTTATTTCTGAATTAGCGTCACGGCGAATATTCCTAACCGCTACACGACCATTTTCAGCTTCGTGCTTAACCACTTTGACCAAGCCACGACGGCGTTCTTCAGTAAGTGCCGGTAATGGAATACGGATAGTCATACCATTAGTTGCCGGATTCAAACCTAAATCGGATTTTAAAATAGCTTTTTCAATCGCCTGAACCATACCTTTTTCCCAAGGGGTAATGGTTAAGGTGCGGGCATCTTCAACGGCAACATTAGCCACTTGAGATAATGCCGATTCGGTGCCGTAATAAGAGACGCTAATTTGATCCAACAAGCTCGGATGTGCCCGCCCCGTCCTTATTTTTGAGAATTCGTGTTTTAACGCTTCTATGCTTTTGCCCATACGGGTCGCCGCATTTTGCTGAATATCATTTATCATTGTCTGCTCCTCATTCAATCAGAGAACCTATGTCTTCGCCCATCATTAGGCGCATAACCGCACCTTGTTCAAACACGTTCATGACCCGCATGGGCATATTGTTCTCTTTACACAAAACTAGTGCGGTAGTGTCCATAACATTAAGCCGCTGATCAAGCGCCTCGTCATAAGTCAACCGGGGATAAAACAGTGCATCTTTCACTTTTTCAGGATCAGCTGAATAAACACCTTTAACTTTAGTCGCCTTAATCATTAGCTCGGCATTTATTTCAATGGCCCTAAGGCTCGCCGCTGAGTCAGTCGTGAAAAAAGGATTTCCAGTACCCGCAGCAAAAATGACCACGCGCCCTTTTTCAAGATGCCTAATCGCCCTACGACGGATATAGTCCTCACACACTTGATTAATTTTAAGTGCGGACATCACCCTGGCCTGCAACCCCAAATGCTCAAGCGCATCTTGCATAGCCAAAGCATTGATCACGGTGGCCAGCATGCCCATTTGATCGCCGGTCACCCTGTCTAAGCCTTCGGAGGCCTTTTCGGCACCACGCAAAATATTGCCACCTCCGATAACCAGGCCAACCTGTACACCGACTTCGCACAACTCTTTTATTTCAATGGCAAGTCGTTTAACAATATCAGCATCGATACTGCCGCCTGCCTGACTCATTAACGCTTCACCGCTTAATTTAAGTAAAATTCTCTGGCAAATCAGCTTAGTCATAATATTATCGGGGGTATTTGCGTGGATTGAATAGCCTTAGTGTTAGATAAACACCTGCCGTTTAGCTACCTCTTACTTGCGCCATAACTTCTTCGGCAAAATTTTCTTCTTTTTTCTCTATCCCTTCACCCACTTCAAAACGGCTGAAACGAATGACCGCATTACCTTTTGACGCAACCAGCTTACCAACCGTAACTTTATCATCTTTGATAAACGGCTGACCTAACAAGGTCACTTCAGCAAGGAATTTGCTGATCCGTCCAACCACCATCTTCTCAATGATTTCGGCTGGTTTACCACTTTCTGCAGCTTGAGCGGCAAAAATTTCTTTCTCTTTTTCAATTGTTTCTGCAGAAACTTGTTCATCAGAAACACAAATGGGTTTGCTAGCGGCAATGTGCATTGCGACATCTTTACCTAACTCGCCGTCAACAGCAGCCAATTCAACAATAACGCCTATTTTGTTGCCATGTAAATAACAGGCGGTACCACCTTCAGCCGTTTGGTATTTTTCAAAGCGTCTAATGGTAATATTTTCACCCAGCTTTGAAATCAGCCCGCGACGCATCTCATCAACTGTCACACCATCTTCCAATGGCATAGCCAGCAATTGTTCTTCTGTCTGGACATCCGCATTTAACAAACCGAGAGCAACGCTATTAACGAAACTGACAAAATCATCTGCTTTAGCAACAAAATCGGTTTCACAGTTAATATCAACAATTGCCACCGCTTTGCCATCATCACTGACTTTTACACCAATAATGCCTTCAGCGGCAATACGGCCGGATTTTTTATCGGCTTTGGCAAGACCAGATTTACGCATGTTTTCAATGGCCAGTTCCATGTCGCCATTAGCTTCAACAAGTGCCTTTTTGCACTCCATCATGCCAGAACCGGTTCTTTCACGCAGTTCCTTAACCATTCCCGCACTAATATTGATAGTCATCGTCTGTTTTTCCTCAAGTTATTGTCACTATAAAAACGCCCCCATAAGGAGGCGTTCTTTATTATCTTAAATCTAACCACCCAACTACAGACCATCGTCTGCAAATATCAATAAAGCATTTATTCCGCTGCTTCTTCAACAAAGTCATCGGCTTCCGCTTTAGCTGACAGACCCAATGTGGCAGCCTTAGCATCTTGTACTGCTGCGCAAGCACTTTCACAATAGAGTTTAACGGCACGTATTGAATCGTCATTACCAGGGATGACATAATCAATTTTTTCTGGTGAGTTATTAGAATCCACCACGCCTACCACTGGAATCCCCAGTTTCTTGGCTTCCATAATGGCATTTTTTTCATAACCCACATCCAGAATAAAAATGACATCAGGCACGCCTTTCATGTCCTTAATTCCGCCCAGACTGCGCTCCAGCTTTTCCAGTTCCCGTTCCATTCCCAACGCTTCTTTTTTGCCAAAGCGTTGATAAAGCGTACCGTCCGCTTTCATAGCTTCCAGTTCTTTAAGGCGGTTGATTGATTTTTTGATCGTTTTAAAGTTGGTCAGCATCCCACCCAACCAACGATGGTTTACATAGGGCATACCACAACGTGCCGCTTCTTCAGCAACCACTTTGCGCGCCGCTTTTTTAGTGCCTACAAACAAAATAGTGCCTTTGTTTGCCGCCATTTGACTCAAATAATTCATTGCGTCATTAAACATTGGAAGTGTTTTTTCCAAATCAATGATATGGATTTTGTTACGGGCGCCGAACAAATACATACCCATTTTTGGGTTCCAATAACGGGTTTGGTGACCAAAGTGGACACCCGCTTCAATCATTTGACGCATGGATACTGCTGCCATTTACTTCTCCTAAGATAAAATCGGAATACCATTCCGAAGGGTTACGCCTCCGCTTGCCCCGCCTGACAACCGATCACAACAAACTGCGACCAGCACCCTACCAGACGTGACGACAAACGTGAGTATTGATACAAAAATGAACTTACCTTTATACCATAACAACCCCTTTCTAACAACCAGTCCATTAACATAAACCTTGCCACCCCCTGCCTGTCGTTGCCAGTTATTCACCTCATCCCCGCACGCAAAACTCCCAGCATTTTGACTTGCCCAAAATCCGCAATCATTAATATCCTGGGTCATAAAACATCAGGATGGTCATTTTAAGCGCCATGTTTTATACTCCAAACACTTCCTTTTTGTGTATCTTGTCAGGTAAAAACCGCCTTGAACCAAACCTATCAACAACTGATAACCACTATTAATCGATGGGATCACGAATATTATGTGCTCGACAACCCCAGTGTTAGTGACGCCCAATACGACCAAGCCTTCCGGCAACTGCTGGATTTAGAAACTGCGTATCCTGAATGGGTCACTACAGAATCCCCCTCCCAACGCGTGGGCGCAAAACCGATAGCAGAATTCCAAAAAATAGCACATCGAGTAAAAATGCTGTCGCTGGCAAACGCATTTTCTCTGGAAGAAACCTATAGCTTTTTTGAGAAAGCCGCTAGAGAGCTGGATATGCCACCGGAATCACTGGACATTTTCAGCGAGCCGAAGCTGGATGGCCTTGCCATCAGCATCCATTATGAAGAAGGCTTGTTCCGCTATGCAGCCACCCGTGGTGACGGCCAAATTGGCGAAGATGTCAGCCATAATATAAAAACCATCCGTTCGATACCGCTTAAACTGGCAACCGATAAACCACCAAAGATACTGGAGGTACGTGGTGAAGCCTTTATGCCCAAGGCCGCCTTTACCAAGCTTAACGAACGTGCCCGGCAAAACAACAGCAAAACCTTTGTTAACCCCAGAAATGCCGCCGCCGGCACTATCCGGCAAATGAACCCAAAGATCGCTGCCGAACGGGATTTGCAGTTCATCCCTTACGGCATTGGTGACTATCAGGGCGGGGAGGAATTTACCCTGCACTCGGAAATCATTGCTTATCTGGCAACTGTCGGGTTTAGGAAAAATCTGCATTGCCAGTCCTTTCCCGGTAGCTTTACGGAATTTACCCGCAATTACCAACACATGGAACAGCTAAGACAGACATTGCCGATGGAAATCGACGGCATTGTCTACAAAATAGACTCATTGGCCTTGCAAAATACGCTGGGCTTTATCGCCCGCTCGCCAAAATGGGCCATAGCCAGAAAATTCCCCGCCGAGCAAGTCGTCACGCAATTGCTCGATGTTGATTTTCAAGTGGGCCGCACCGGCGTGCTAACGCCCGTTGCCCGTTTGGAACCCGTCTTTGTCGGTGGCGTAACCGTCAGCAACGCCACCTTGCACAATATGGACGAAATCGAACGGCTAAACTTGTGCATCGGCGACAATATTGAAATACAGCGTGCAGGCGATGTGATCCCTAAAGTGGTTAAAGTGGTCGAACCAGGCAAGCACCGGAAACCTATCATCATGCCTAAGCATTGCCCCGTGTGCTCGGCAAAAGTGGGCCAAAGCATGGGGCAGACCGCCTTCCGTTGTACCGGTGGCCTGACCTGCTCAGCCCAAGCAGCAGAACACATCCACCATTATGCTTCGCGCAAATTCATGAATATCACCAATTTGGGCGGTAAACTGATTGAAGCGCTACACAGCAAAGGCACGCTTAACACCATAGCCGACATTTACCGGCTTAAAATTGATGACATTGCCAGCCTTGAAGGACAGGGCGAAAAAAGCGCGCAGAACGTGCTTGACTCAATCGAAGCGTCAAAAACCACCAAACTGGGCACTTTCTTGGGCGCGTTGGGCATCCATGAGATTGGCGAGGAAAGCGCCAAAAATATCGCCAAATATTTCAAAAACTATCAGGCTATTGCCAGCGCTTCCTTAGAAGAATTGCAAGCGGTGCCTGACATTGGCCCCGTCATGGCAAAAAATATCGTCGATTTTTTCAGTGCCGCCAAAAACAGGGGGATTATTGACGACATAATAGCCGCAGGCGTCACATGGCCAGACGAGGAAAGCGCCCCAACCCCCACACAAACGCTGGCAGGCCAAACCTGGGTTTTGACCGGCACGTTACAGATGCCACGCGCACAAGCGAAAGAAATCTTGGAAAATTTAGGCGCAAAAGTGAGCGGCTCTGTCTCTAAAAAAACAACCTGCGTGCTGGCGGGTCAAGATGCGGGGTCCAAGTTAACAAAAGCAGAAGAATTGGGTGTTAAAGTGATTGATGAAGCGGCATTTTTAGCGGAGTTCGGTTGACGCCAAGCGCGTTTTTTATTGGCTTCGCATTTCGTGGCTATCGCTATAGAACCCCGTTTTTTTTACTGAAGACAACCCCTCCATTCACAATCACTTAACCTTAAAAAAACATGACAACCACTTTATTTTCACCGCTTAAATTAGGCGCCTTCCTGTTGCCTAACCGTATAGTGATGGCACCGTTGACCCGCATGCGTGCACCGGAAAACATCCCCACCGAACTGATGGCGACCTACTACCGGCAACGCGCCAGTGCCGGACTGATCATTTCCGAAGCAACCCCCATTTCGCCGCAAGGTATCGGCTATCCAGCCGTCCCCTGCATTTACACCGAGCAACAGATCATAGGCTGGCAACGCGTTACAGAAGCCGTGCATGCAGAAAACGGGCGTATTTTTTTGCAGCTTTGGCATGTCGGGCGCATTTCCCACCCTGATTTTCATCAGGGCGAATTACCAGTTGCACCATCGGCCATTGCCGCAAAAGGCGAAGCAATCACACCAACGGGCATGCAGCCTTTTGTCCAACCCCGTGCGTTGGCCATTGGTGAAATCCCTACCATTGTCGAACATTATCGCAAAGCCGCTGAAAACGCCCTTACCGCCGGTTTTGATGGGGTCGAAATCCATGGTGCCAATGGCTATTTACTGGATCAGTTTTTACGGGATGGCACAAACCAGCGCACCGATAGCTATGGCGGCAACATCGAAAACCGTTGCCGCTTATTATTAGAAGTCGCCGCAGCGGTTGTTGCTGCATGCGGCGCTGAGCGGGTAGGCATCCGCTTATCACCTAGCGGCACGTTTAATGATATGGGCGATAGCAATCCAGAAGCCTTGTTTGTCTATCTGCTGAATCAACTCAGCGGCTTAAATCTGGCCTATCTGCATATTATTGACGCGCTGGAAGGCGATATTCGGCACGGTGCAAAAGTCGTGGACTTGGCCGTTTTACGCAAGGCATATCAAGGCAATCTGATTGTGTGCGGCGGCTATGATTATGCGCGGGCGGAACACGCCATTACTGACAACTTGGCAGATGCCGTGGCGTTTGGGCAATTGTATATCGCCAACCCTGACCTAGTGGAACGTTTCAAATCAAATACGCCACTGAACATGCCTGATCCGACCACTTTTTATGGCGGTAATGAAGCGGGCTACACCGATTATCCTATTTGGCAACCCGCAACCTGACAAAAGACGGCAAACTTCAAAGCCACTTGCATCGGCCGAGATGCAGGTGGTATGAATAAAAACTATAACTTAGCAAGCACCTCGGCAACCGTCTTGCCCATTGCTGCAGGTGTTGGGCAAATCGTTATGCCTAATTCTTTGAGGATGGCAACTTTTTCCGCCGCACTTTCACCCGCCGAGGAAATGATTGCACCCGCATGCCCCATACGCCGACCTTCGGGGGCGGTCAAACCGGCAATATAAGCAACTACAGGCTTCGTCATGTGCGCTTTAGCAAACAATCCCGCTTCCACTTCTTGCGGGCCGCCGATTTCGCCAATCATCAGCACCACTTTAGTTTCCGGATCCTGCTCGAATTTTTCCAAAATGTCACGGTGTGAGCTGCCGTTAATCGGATCACCGCCAATGCCTACCGAACTGGAAATACCGATACCCAAACGCTTCATCTGATCTGCCGCTTCATAACCTAACGTACCGGAACGGCCAACAATACCGACATTGCCTTGCATATAAATATGTCCCGGCATGATACCGAGCATCGCACGCCCAGGACTGATAGTGCCGGCACAATTAGGACCCGTCAAAAACATGCGCTCTTCCACAGGGAAACGACGCAAAAAGTTTTTTACCGTCATCATATCTTGAGTGGGGATACCATCAGTGATAGCCACACAATATTTTATGCCAGCATCAGCGGCTTCCATGATGGAATCGGCGGCGAACGCAGGAGGCACAAACACGATACTGGCTTCAGCACCCGACTGCTGGACAGCCTCTTTGACAGTATTGAATACAGGCAACCCCAAATGCGTTTGCCCGCCTTTACCGGGCGTGACGCCACCAACCACGTTGGAGCCATAATTGATCATGTCTTGGGCATGAAAACTACCGATTTTTCCGGTAAAACCCTGGACAATGATACGGGTGGTTTCGTTAATTAAAATAGCCATCTGATTTCCTTAACCTTGAGCCCATTGTGCGGCAACTTCATTACGTGCTTGCACCGCTTTTTCAGCCGCTTCCGCCAGCGTTTCCGCAGTAATGATCGGCAAACCGCTTTCTCTGATGATGCGCTGGCCTTCTTCGACGTTAGTTCCTGATAATCTGACGATGAGAGGAATTTTCATATCAATTTTTTTGACCGCCTGCACCACACCTTCAGCTATCCAATCGCAACGGTTGATGCCGGCAAAAATATTCACCAACATCGCCTTAACATTTTTATCTGCCAATACCAAGCGAAAAGCCTTTTCAGTGCGCTCAGCCGACGCGCCACCTCCGACATCGAGGAAGTTAGCCGGTTCGCCGCCCGCCAGCTTGATCATGTCCATAGTTGCCATTGCCAAACCCGCACCGTTAATCATGCAGCCGATGTCGCCATCAAGGCCAACATAGCTTAAGCCGCGGTCAGCAGCGGCGGTTTCACGGGGGTCTTCTTGGGTTTTATCACGCAGTTCGGAAATTTTCTGCTGCCGGAACAACGCGTTTTCATCAAAGCCCATTTTTGCATCCAGCGCCAACAATTCACCGCTACGAGTCATCACCAACGGGTTGATTTCCAGCATGTTGGCATCCAGATCACGTAGGGCGCGGTAACAGCCTTTGATGGTTTTGACGGCATGGCTCATGATTTCGGCATCCAAGCCTAAAGCAAATGCCATTTCCCGCGCTTGATAAGCTTGCAAGCCCACGGAGGGTTCAATGTAGATTTTAGTGATCGCTTCGGGATTGGTGACGGCAAGCTCTTCGATATCCATACCGCCTTGCGCCGAACCCACCATCACAATGCGCTCGGCACTGCGGTCAACCAAAAAACAGAAATACATTTCCTTGACAATATCAGTGCCCGCTTCAACATACAACCTGCCGCAGACTTTTCCGGCAGGGCCGGTCTGATGCGTTACCAGGCGTTTACCCAGCAGTGCCTCAGCCGCAGCTTCCACTTCATCATGCGTCTTACAGATCTTAATGCCGCCCGCTTTGCCTCGGGCACCGGAATGGATCTGTGCTTTAACCGCCCAAACCGTGCCACCAATTTCACGGGTGCGTTGTACGGCATCTTCGGGACTATAAGCCAACCCCCCTTCAGCGATTTTTACACCATAACTGCTTAATAATTCTTTCGCTTGATATTCATGAATATCCACAGCGTCTCCTTCGTCAATTACTTAAAGTTTTACGTTACAAAGCACAAGCAGCACAGGCGAAAGTCTCGCTATGGCTTATCAATCCCTGCACCTTAATTTTTTGTTTTTGCGGCAATGGCTTCAGCCGCCCTCACCACATTATTAGCCATCCGTTCTGATGCCGCATCTATTAACCGGCCATCCAACGCCGCCGCACCTTTACCTTGCGCCGCCGCTTCCTGCAATGCGACAAGAATCCGTTGTGCTTTTTCAACCTCAGCAGTTAGCGGGGTAAAAATTTCGTTAGCCAGAGCCACTTGCGACGGATGAATCGCCCATTTGCCTTCACAGCCTAATGCTGCAGCACGTCTGGCTGCCAACTTGAAGCCGTCAGGATCTTTGAAATCGCCAAAAGGCCCATCAATCGGGCGTAACCCATACGCCCGACAGGCAACCGTCATACGGCTAATGGCGAAGTGCCACTGGTCGCCAGGATAATCAGGGTTCAAACCACCGATGTTAGTCGTCCGGGCACGGTTGCTGGCGGCATAATCGGCTACGCCAAAATGCAGCGCTTCCAAACGGCCACAAGCGCCTTGACGGGCAATGTCCTCAACATTTGCCATGCCCAAGGCAGTTTCAATCAACGCTTCGATGCCTATTTTATTTTTCAGGCCTTGTTGCATTTCCAACTGATTAAGCATTGCCTCAACCATGTACACATCACCGTACACACCCACTTTAGGGATTAAAATGGTGTCGATTTTACTGCCCGCCTGTTCAACCAAATCAACCACGTCCCGCACCATGTATTGGGTATCCAAGCCATTGATCCGCACTGAAACAGTAATGCCATGCCCTTGCCAATCAAGGTCATTTATAGCTTCAATAATGTTTTTGCGGGCGCGTAATTTATCATCGGGAGCCACGGCATCTTCAAGATCCAAAAAAATGAAATCCGCACCACTTTTCAGGGCTTTTTCGAACATCTCAGGGTTTGAGCCTGGAACCGCCAATTCACAGCGTTGGACGCGTTGCACCGACGCTGTATATAAAGTGTGACTCATCAATATTCCTCATTTCATTGATAACGCGCTGACCTTCCAGTGCGAGGTGGTTGCTTGGGTTACCCAAAGCCAAAATAAATCGACCATTCTACTTTTAGAGCGATTAATGTCAATTTTTAGTAAAAAATCAAATCTTGCTGATTAGTAACGGCTATGTCATTATTGCCAGTTTTTTGGACTTTAGCTTTTTTCCATAGCTATTTTAATCAATCATTCAACCACTTAAACCATAGAAGGCACATCATGGCTGGTCGCAACCACCTTTATATCCCAGGCCCCACCAACGTTCCCAATGAAATCCTTAATGCAATGCACGTTACGATGGAAGACCATCGCTCGCCGATATTTCCAAAGTTACTGACCCCATTGCTACAAGATTTAAAAAAAATCTTCAGGACAGAAACCGGGCAAGCCTTTATTTTTCCTGCCACTGGTACCGCAGGCTGGGAAATTGCCTTGACCAACACCTTAAACCCTGGCGATAAGGTCTTGATTTACCGTTTCGGCCAATTCAGCCACCTGTGGGCGGAAATGGCAAAACGCCTAGGGTTTGATGTTGAAATCCATCAAGAAACTTGGGGCAAAGGCATTCCTTTAGATAAACTGGAGGCGCGTTTAAAAGAAGACAGCAACCATGAAATCAAAGCCGTCTTAGCAACGCATAATGAAACGGCCACTGGCGTAACCAGTGACATCGGCGGTGTGCGTAAAGCGATGGATGCCTCCAATCACCCTGCCCTGTTATTCGTCGACGGTGTCAGCTCGATTGCCAGCATCGATTTTCGCATGGACGAATGGGCTGTGGATGGCGCAATTAGCGGCTCTCAAAAAGGCTTTATGCTGCCTGCCGGTGGCGCCTTTGTTGCATTCAGCCAAAAAGCATTGCAAGCCGTGGAAACATCCACTTATCCACGTTGCTTCTTGGACCTGAAAGACCAAATGAATGCAAACAAGGACGGTTACACGCCTTACACGCCCAACCTGCCACTGTTATACGGCTTGCGTAAGGCACTGGATTTATTATTGGAAGAAGGCATGGAAAATGTTTATGCCCGCCATCACCGCTTGGCGGAAGGCACCCGCAAGGCCGTTGCTGCGTGGGGGATGACACTGTGCGCCCAACCTGGTTTTGAATCCAACACGGTAACAGCAGTGGTTGTTCCTGAAGGCAAAGATGCACGCACCGTCATCAGCACCGCATTCAGCAAATACAACATCTCGCTGGGTGCCGGTTTGTCAGAAGTGGCTGGCAAAGTCTTCCGTATTGGCCACGTTGGCGATATGAATGATGTTTCAATGCTGGGTGCGATTGCCGGTGTCGAAATGGCTCTACTGGATAGCGGCATTGATATTAAGCCTGGCAGCGGTGTGGCTGCGGCGATTGAGTATTATCGCACTACGGCGCAATAATCCGCTAAATAAGCTTGTTGCAGACACGTGCCGGTGAGAGCGTAATCTCTCACCGGCATTATTGCGGTTGTTTGGGATACCCACCTTAGGGCACAATCACCCATATCAACCCAATCAATATCCTGTAATCGTGTGGAGCCTAGCCCATGAATAAACCCAAAGTCATCGTCACCCGTCGCTGGCCTGCTGAAGTCGAATCCAGACTTAAATCCCTTTATGATGTGCAGCTCAACGCGTCAGATAAACCCATGAGCGCGGATGAATTAAAACTTGCCATGCAAACCGCTGATGCGTTGTTGCCAACAGTGACCGATCCGATCACCGCTGATATTATCGGCGTTGAAAATCGGCGCGTTAGAATCATTGGCAATTTTGGCGTGGGTTATAACAATATCGATATCAATGCCGCCAAAGAACACGGCCTAGCCGTCACCAATACACCTCACGTGTTGACCGACTGCACCGCTGACATTGCCATGTTATTGCTGTTGATGTCCGCACGCCGTGCGGCTGAAGGTGAAAGGCTGATCCTCAATAAGCAATGGACGGGCTGGGGCCCAACCCAGTTGCTAGGGCAAAAAGTGACCGGAAAAACCTTGGGGCTTATTGGCTTTGGCCGGATTGCCCAAGCAATGGCGAGAAAAGCCCATCATGGCTTTGGCATGAAAATCCTGTTTTATGTCCCTTCCGCACCCGACCCGGCAATTGTTGAAGAACTGCAAGCCGTGCGCTGTGAAAGCGTTGAAGAATTATTGACCGAAGCGCATTTTGTCTCATTGCACTGTCCAGGCGGAACCGCCACCAAGCATTTGCTCAATGAGCAACGCCTGAAATTAATGCGCCCATCCGCCCACCTTATCAATACTGCACGCGGTGATGTGATCGACAGCAACGCGCTAATTAACGCGTTGAAAAACCGCTGGATTGCAGGAGCAGGCTTGGATGTCTATGAGGGTGAACCCAACCTTAACCCCGGCTTCTTGGAGCTCGACAATGTGACTTTATTACCTCATTTAGGCAGCGCCAGCGAAGAAACCCGGGTGGCAATGGGCAATCGGGTGCTAAATAATATCGCCGCATTTTTTGCTGGCCTTGAGCCAGAAGACAGAGTGGTTTAAGCTCTAGCGTCGTAATCACAACAGAGTAATCACAATGACCCTTATCAAATCATTACTGCCGCTTTTGGGCTTGTTTATTGCCAATTGCGCGGCTTATGCCGGCCCGCCCGCACTGACAACCGCCAGCTTCATCAAACATGACCTTGATTTTGAGCTGTGCCAGCAAAGCGCGAAAGAAATCATGGGCAAAATGAACCTGGAAATTGAGGATCACGGCAATGGTACAATCGGTGGTTTCGGTGAACAAAGTGTTGCCATCGTTAATTGCCATCGGTTAGATGACGCCACCTATGTACAAGTAGCGGTGTCAAGCCAACAACAAGAAGCTGCTGAAACAATTATGCACTATCTCAGCAGCTATCTACGGAGCCGATCAAGCAATCAGGCAAATAACGCACTAGGCACGGTGACAAAACCGAGCCGACCACAATAAAAATCTTACTGCCTTAACTGCAACCGGGTGCACATTATGAGATGTTTAATTGGGCTGGTAGCTGTATCGTTATTATCTTCCTGCAGTCCTGTGCAGCCGAAAAAAGAGCCAGCCCTTCCCCCATTATCTACAGTTATCCCCCTGATTAAGCAAGGCATGAGTGTTGCCGATGTCAATAAGGCATTATCAGGCCATCAACCTGCTTTACAATATAGCTTACCAGATAGTTCAATTTGGGAGCTTAACGAACGCACTAATAATCTGGACAACCACTCCATCAATGCCAATAGGTTGACAATTAAATTTGATAATAACGGCGAAGTTTCAGAAGCCGCATCCGTTTTTTGCTTCCTACCTGATCAAGAAGTTTCTTTCGGTTCAACACCTACCACCCGCTGCTATCAAAAACGCCTGTTCCCATTCAATAAAAAAACCACCTATGATGCCATCAAACGGCTATTAATCATTTCAAATTATCAAATCGACCACTCCGATGCGGTTTCCCAGCTCATTTCAGCAACTGGAACCCAAAACATGGAAGGCGACAACGATAAGATGATGTTCATCAAATTATCCATCACCTTCTCAGTCATTAATGGCAACACTACCGAAGTGGTAATGTCGGCCACGTTTAACATCTCAGAAAAACAGGAAACTTGGGTGCAAGCGGGCTTTGCCGGTGTCACAATACCCGTGCCGCTACCGTTCCAAAAGAAAGAAGAATGGATAGAGACTGGCATAGTGCCGCCTAAGTTCTATCTGGATTTTTACGATGGCTTATCGAAACTAATAGCCCGCGAATACTTGCCTTACACACCAATTATCAGTCATCCTGCTGCCTACCCATCCAAAGGTTCAACAATAAAAACGGCAACATCGCCACCAAACAAAACTGACAACTTTTTAAGCTACACCATCACGCCTATACAAGAGGAGACCGAACTACCCGATGGAGACGTGCTTAATAATCTTAATGCCCCAATAGATGCCAAGCCGATACAGGAAAAAATTAAAAATAATAAAAAACTGAAATCACAAAAACAAAAAGAAGCACCATTGGATAACAGCGATCCATTTGCCAATCTGCAAGGTAAACCCATAGACAGTTATCGATAACATTATCCGCACAAGCCAGTTAAAAACAAACCCAGCCGTCATTAGCTAAATCTGGTAAATTATAAAGACGGCAAATTAAAGCGCCGATTTAAATTGTTAAATAACCATCGTCGTGTCTTTGCACGAACCAAAGGCGCTAACAGAACAAATAAAAATAAATTCGTGCACTAAATAGCCTTGTGCTAGAAATCCAATTTAACCTCATTACGGAATAATTATCATGCCCTACACACCAGAACTGGTAGAAGAATTAAATATCTTGGTCCGCTATAACTTAAGCACTACCCAAGAAGGAATAAAAGTCCACAAAAGCACAGCGACCCCAGAAATTGTCGCCGCAACAGAGCGCTTATATCAAAAGGGACTGATTACCCAAGAAGATGGTGGCTATTTGACTACGATGGGGCATGAAGCCGCAGAACAGGCACAGACTGTTTTGAACTTACTCAATCCCACTTAATGCCTAATTAAGTTACGCTGGCCCACTGATTAACCAATTCCCATCCAGACATAATCTTTATAATTAATGCCAGATTACCCCGCTCCTTTATTCAAATATAAGCAATCTTCCACGACATAAAAACATAATAAAAGACAAAACTACATTTAACTATTTTTTGAATTGGCTAAAAATTAAAGATTATGGAAATTAATGGACACGTTCTTGTAGATAACAGGATTCTTGACATTGCTTTTGCTCCTGAAGTAGTTTATCTACCCGCACGCAATGGGCATCCGGGCGGCTTGTATGACAGTAAAGGCAACCCAATACCTCAGGCTATCAGTCACCGTGGGGACGAGGTTAGGCTATCGCAACCTATTGCCAACGACATTGATTTGAGCAATCTTCCAATTATACAAAGTGATTTGCCTTATTTTTTTATCGGTGAAATAAACCCTCATTTTGGGCATTTTTTAGTTGAATCAACTGCTCGGCTATGGCCGTTGCTTTATCTCTCATCCGCCTTCACAGGAAATTATTTGTATTTCGGCCAGAATGCGTCTACAGCGCCTCTTAACAAAGCGTTTATAAAAAGCATTTTTGGAGGATTTTCACTTAACACCCAAGATTTTGTCGCTTACAGGAAGCCTTGCAAACTAAGAAACGTATTGATTGCTTATCCGGCATTTGAAATACGCCTGCAAGGCTCACCAGCCTTTAGACAATCAATGCAACATATTGGGGACACGTTAACCAACAACGGCCTCGCCGACATTAGCAACACCAACCAAACGCCTTTATATCTGTCAAAGTCCAAACTGACTAAAGGCCTTTCTGGGATTATTAATGAGACCGCCATTGAAGATAGCCTACGTAAAAAAGGGGTCGATATCTGGCATCCTGAAACAGTTGACTTACCTACTCAAATAAGGGAACTTTCAAGCAGAAAATATATTATCGGCTCTGTCGGATCTGCATTTCACAGCTTGCTATTTTGCCCAGGCGATAAAGTTATTTCTGGCATCGTATTAGACAGGAAAGTCAATTCAAACTACGTTATTATCGATCAGCTTTGCGGAAATATAGGCCGTTACAAATCAGGCCAAAGCCTCGGAATTACGTTATCAAAAGATGCCGCACTTTGTTCCCATTCGGGCTTAAAGCGCAGTTTCTATGCAACCGAACCCGAACGGGTCTCTGAAGCACTTTTACGCGATATAAAGCTGTAAAAATCCCAAGCCTAACGCTATGAGATCCATTATCGATATTAAGTTTAAGTGCATGTACTATGGGTCTTTGCCGTATTTCATCTAGGCAAAAAAAACCTCTCAGTACGGGGAACCCGCAAAGAGAGGCGAAAAATCAAGCAGAGGTTTATTGAGGAGTATCTGCTTGTAGGTATAACACCAGGAGGTAGTTAAATTGTTAGAGCTCAGCCCTTAAATGGCGCTCTCATGACAATGTTGCTATAAATAGCGGCACTGGCAAATAATACGGTTGAAAAAATAAATTGGCCGGAAATAAAGCTCCAGATACCGGCAATAAACATTAAGCCAATCAATATGTCTTTTTTAAAATCGTTCATTGTTTATGTCCTGTAAAATGTTGGAAAATTTGCTTGTGGATTCAGGGAATACTTGACAAGTGTTGTTTTCTTACTAACTTGGCATCTACTATACAGGGATAATTTTTGTATACAATATACAAAATAATAAATGAATTGTTTTCTAAAAAGAAACAATAAAAAAGTCAAGGCTTTTATTTCTGTTTTGTGACAGTTCGATTGTCATTGCATAACCAATGACCTCTACCATCAATGCGATTACAATAATTCATCTAATGAACCCTTCTAAATCATCAGGGACTGTGACTCAAATCCACGTGCCCATGGAGCCAACTTGTTATTAAAAAATGCTTTCGGATATCAGATAATTTGTTATTGCCAGAATAATGAGGACATAAAGTGGATAAATTGACGAGTATGAATGTGTTTGTACGCGTTGCCAAAGCCGGAAGCTTTGCAGGAGGCGCGCGGGAATTGGATATTTCCAGAGCAATGGCGACCAAGCATATTATGCAGCTCGAAAGCAGTTTAGGAACGCGTTTGTTTAACCGGACAACACGCAGTTTAAGTCTGACTGATGTCGGTGCATCTTATCTTGAGCGTTGCCAACAGGTATTGCTAGATGTTGAAGAAATGGAGGCGGCAGTAACGCATTTGCAGACTGAACCGCGCGGCCTATTAAAAATCAGTGCGCCACCCGTTATCGGCGCTAGTCATATTACCCGGGCAGTCGCAGCGTTTCTAAAAATATATCCTGATCTAACCGTTGATTTGATCTTACAAAGCAATCATGGCGATTTAATTGACGAAGGCATTGATATTGCCATTTGTTTAGGCGCCCTTGATGATACCAGTATGGTCGCACGAAGACTGGCAAGCTCATCGATGGTTGTGTGCGGATCACCCGATTATCTGGCACGTTATGGTATCCCTGAAACCCCTGAAGACTTGCTGACACATAGTTGCCTTGTCAACTGGGCGAGTTCGCCCAGAAACAAATGGCAATTTAAAGGGCCGACCGGCCATACAGTGGTCAACGTATCAGGCCGGATGCAAGCTAATGTCGCCGATGCAATACGTATTGCCGCAATTGACGGCCTGGGCCTGGTCATGCTTGCCTCTTATGTTGTCAGCCGGGACATTGAAAAGGGCAAACTAAAAGTCGTGCTGGAAAATTACACACTGCCACCTTTGGATATTAATGCCGTCTATCCGCACAGAAAATATTTATCCGCCAAGGTCAGGCGTTTCCTGGATTTTTTACAGGACTGGCTAGGAACGCAAGTGAGCATGCCGCGCGTTGAATAATGGGACTGCATACCCATATTCGCTTTAAAACATCCATTTTTTTGCTCAAAACCTGCCGGGGGAAACTGCAATATGCTCCCAGCATGACAAGATGTTTTTTAAATCAGATAGGTGTATTATCGGGTTTCACCTAAAAAATAATAAAAGAATTGATTTTAAACATTTCGAGGAGGAATCATGGGTGATGTCACCGAGTTGTTCGTACTTATGTTCATAGCTGCTACGGCTGCATTTGCACCATTAGGTTATTTTATTTATAAATTCACGAAAAATAATGCCAAGCCATTTGGCGAAACAGAACCGCACGGCAACAATCCGTCGTTTGTTAATGATCTGGCGGAAACAGCCATCCATTTTGTTAAAAGCCGGCTAGCTAAAAAATAAAGCGCATTGTTGACGGTTTTTTGGCCAGTGACTAAAAAACCGTCACACCCCATCAACCTCCACAAGTTGGGCACGTAGGATTTTTCCTCAATTTCATTGTGTTAAATTCCATCGTTAAACCGTCTATCAGCAATAACCGTCCGGTTAAGGTATTTCCTACACCTATTAACACCTTTATCGCTTCGAGTGCCTGCACACTACCCACTATGCCGGTAATCGGCGCAATAACACCATTCGTGGCACAATTGGCCATTTCTTCACCTTCGCTCTGGTAAAGACAGTTATAACAAGGGCTATCGTACTTACCCGGCGTAAAAACTGACACTTGTCCCTCAAAACGTATTGCTGCGCCTGAAACCAATGGTTTTTCATAATCGACGCAGGCTTTATTAATCGCAAAACGGGTCGCAAAGTTATCGCTGCAATCCAGCACCACATCAGCCTTAATCACTTCCACCGCAAGCTGTTCACCGGCAAGCCGTTGCCTAAATGCCTTGACGTTAACCTCAGGGTTTAAATTATTCAGCGTTTCTTTGCTTGAAATAACTTTTTCCATCCCTATATCAGACGTGTGATGGGCAATCTGCCTTTGTAAATTGGATAAATCCACCACATCGTCATCATAGATAGTGATATTGCCAATGCCAGCCGCCGCAAGATACATTGATGCAGGCGAACCTAAACCGCCTGCGCCAACGATTAACACGTTAGCGGCAAGGAGTTTTTGTTGCCCGTCAATATCAATCTGCGGCAGCATAATTTGGCGGCTATAACGTAACAGTTGGTTGTCGTTCATAAGTCATGATGTTTAAGATGAGGAGGGGAAGATGATGCCAAAGAACTTGACACACTGCAAAAGCTCATTATCATTAGCACTCATTACTAGCGAGTGCTAATAATTTTTCAACCCTTTAATTTTAATGTTAGGAGATATAGATGAATATACGTCCGTTACACGACAGAGTGATTGTCAAACGCGTTGAAGAAGAAACCACAACACCCGGCGGCATCGTATTGCCAGGTTCTGCTGCTGAAAAACCTAGCCAAGGTGTGATCTTGGCGGTAGGTGCAGGCAAAGCACTGGATAACGGTTCTGTCCGCGCGTTAGAAGTTAAAGTCGGCGATAAAGTATTGTTCGGCAAATACTCAGGTAACGAAGTTAAAGTTGACGGTGAAGACCTCATCGTTATGCGTGAAGAAGACATCATGGGTATCTTGGGTTAATCCAAATACGCTTTACCAAATCGCTTATTCATATAACTTAAACACACACAAACGAATCAGGAATTAAAAATGGCAGCAAAAGACGTATTATTTGGTGATGATGCGCGCGTCCGTATGGCGCGTGGCGTAAACATTTTAGCAAACGCAGTAAAAGTAACTTTGGGTCCTAAAGGCCGTAATGCGATTTTAGACAAAAGCTTCGGCGCACCTACCATCACTAAAGACGGTGTATCGGTTGCTAAAGAAATCGAATTAAAAGACAAATTCGAAAATATGGGCGCGCAAATGGTTAAAGAAGTGGCTTCGCACACTTCTGATGTTGCGGGTGACGGCACTACCACTGCAACTGTTTTGGCACAATCTATCGTTAACGAAGGCCTGAAAGCCGTTGCTGCTGGCATGAACCCAATGGATTTGAAACGCGGCATTGATTTAGCCGTGGCTAAAGCCGTTGAAGCGATTGTGGCTTCTGCAACGCCTTGTGCTGATAACAAAGCAATTGCCCAAGTCGGCACCATTTCTGCTAACTCTGATGAATCAGTCGGCCAAATCATTGCTGAAGCAATGGAAAAAGTCGGTAAAGAAGGCGTTATTACCGTTGAAGAAGGCTCAGGCCTGGACAACCAATTAGACGTTGTTGAAGGTATGCAATTTGACCGTGGCTATTTGTCACCTTACTTCATCAACAAACAGGAAAACATGAGCGTCGAACTGGACGACCCAATGATCCTGATTTACGACAAAAAAATCTCCAACATCCGTGAAATGTTGCCAATTTTGGAAGGTGTTGCCAAATCAGGCCGTCCCTTATTGATTGTTGCTGAAGACGTTGAAGGCGAAGCCTTAGCCACTTTAGTCGTCAACACCATCCGTGGCATCGTTAAAGTTGCGGCTGTTAAAGCGCCAGGCTTTGGCGACCGTCGCAAAGCGATGCTGGAAGACATTGCGGTGTTAACTGGCGGTGTGGTCATTTCTGAAGAAGTCGGTTTGAGCTTAGAAAAAGCGGAACTGGCGCAATTAGGTACTGCAAAACGCGTACAAATCACTAAAGAAAACACCACTATCATTGATGGTGCTGGTTCTGAAGAACAAATCAAAGGCCGTGTAGCACAAATCCGTGCCCAAGCTGACGAAGCGACTTCTGACTACGACAAAGAAAAACTGCAAGAACGTCTGGCCAAATTGGCTGGCGGTGTTGCCGTAATTAAAGTTGGCGCAGCCACTGAAATCGAAATGAAAGAAAAGAAAGCCCGCGTTGAAGATGCACTGCATTCAACCCGTGCAGCAGTTGAAGAAGGTGTTGTTGCCGGCGGCGGTACTGCCTTGGTCCGCGCCTTATCCGCATTAGTTGGCTTGGAAGGTATCAACCACGACCAAAATGCCGGTATCAATATTTTACGTCGCGCAATGGAAGAGCCTTTACGCCAAATCGTTGCGAATGCCGGTGATGAGCCTTCAGTTGTCTTTAACGAAGTGAAAAACGGTTCCGGTAATTTCGGTTACAACGCAGCAACCGGCCTATACGGCGACATGATCGAAATGGGTATCTTGGATCCTGCTAAAGTAACCCGCACTGCATTGCAAAATGCCGCGTCTGTTGCTGGCTTAATGCTAACTACTGAAGTGATGATTGCTGATGCACCAAGCGATGACAAAGGTCATGGCATGCCAGATATGGGCGGCATGGGCGGAATGGGTGGTATGGGCGGCATGATGTAATTTAATCACTGCTTTACGGGGGTTCCCAATACCCCGTAAGCATGTTGCCGCTTAAAACAAAGCCCCAGTTTGTTTTTCAACAACTGGGGCTTTTTTATGTGGGTATAAGTAACTGTTTTAGGACTTTCGCTGTTCTGAAAGGATTAGTGTATGTTATGCCTCATGATAACTAAGCAAAGATATATAGAATACTTGATCAGCACACCGATCAATTACACTTGCTACAACCTGTCCGAACATTTGG
>JAQTQZ010000100.1 GCA_028712695.1 Methylovulum sp.
TTGGGCGGCATAACGGCAAAAGCCATTGAAGAGCAGGTCGGCCGCCATTTTCCGATTGAGATGGCCAACCGTCCGCGACAGGCCATGCCGGTGACGTATACCACGGGGGTTGTGCCTTTGGAGCAATTCCTGTTGCCGGATGAGCTCGATGGCTCCCAAGGCATGAACCGCTCGGCCAACACCCCCTTTATTCCGGCCACGGATGATTACCAAGCCATCGGCAATTGGCTGGCGAGACTGGAACCCGCCAGCCACACTTACCGGAGTTACCGGCGGGAAGCGGAACGCCTGTTGTTATGGGCCATACTGGTCAAACAAAAAGCCCTGTCTTCGTTGGACCTGGTGGATATGGGCGAATACCGGATTTTCTTGGCCGACCCACAGCCGGTGCATTTATGGGTTGGGCCGCCCAAAAAGAAGGGGCAGCAAGATTGGAAACCGTTTACCGGCCCCTTATCGCCGCGCAGCCGCCGGTTTAGCGAAACCGTGATCAATGGCCTGTTCACCTTCCTGGTCAACCAACGCTACCTGTTACACAACCCGCTTACCGCCTTGTCCAAACTCAAAAACCCGGATGCCCTTAAACCGATGGACACCAACCGCTCGTTCAACGAAGCCCAGTGGCAATTGATACAAACCTTTTTGGACACCCAAGCGGCCAATGCCGACGGCGGTGAAAAACTGAAATGGCTACGGACACGGATGATCATCCAGTTGGCTTACGGCACGGGGCTGCGCTTGCATGAGTTGGCCAATGCCAAATTAGGTGATTTGGAAACCCGCCAGCGCCAAGGGCAAACACAACATTGGCTACTGGTGTTGGGTAAAGGCCAAAAATTGCGGGATGTACCCATTCCCCAGCCGTTATACCGATTGATGGCGGATACCTACCAACAACTGACCGGACGCCAACTGAACCGGCCTGCGCCGGACAACCCCATCATTACCCCTTTGCGGGGATCGGCCAGTAATGCCCTGACACCGTTGGCGATCCATAAGATCATCAAGGAGGCCTTCACCATTGCTGCCGACACCCTAAGCATTGCTAACCAGGAAGCGGCAGAAAAATTAATGGCCGCCAGTGCCCATTGGCTGCGGCACACCCACGGTTCAATGGCGGTAGAACGCAACATTCCGCTCACCATGATCAGGGACAATTTGGGGCACAGCAATATTGCCACCACCTCCAGCTATGTCCATTCGGACAACGATGCTAGGCATGATGCTTTTGTTAAGGAGTTTTCGTAATTTCAATAAAGTGTCCAATGATTGGACACTTTATTTTAAAATGTATCCATTGCGTCATTATTATCTGTGTGTATAATAAAATCTTTACATTTTGAGGATTAAAAGATGCAAGAGAATCAAGAAAATACCTATCTTTGTCCGATTATTGCTGTTTATAATCAGAAAGGTGGTGTTGGTAAAACCACTACAGTTGTCAATTTGGCGGCTGAATTTGGTAGGAAAGGATGTACTGTGTTGGTTATAGATGTTGACCCTCAGGCAAATGCGTCGACTCACATCGGAGCTGTTGATCCCAACCTTTTTGAAAAAAACGCTATCTCATTATTCTGCGATAAAAAAACACGCACCGACATTGCACAGTTGGCCGCGTTGATAAGCCAGGACGTGAACGAAGGATTTGAAAACGTCTGCTATATCCCGTCGACCGACCAACTGGATATCGTTGTCACCGAAACGCTAAGGATTCACTCTAACAGGCCGCTCGAAGAATTGAAGGCCCGGTTAAATTTATTGCGCGATAGTTTTGATGTCATTCTGATTGATTGCCCCCCCGCCCTATCTTTGCTAACTGGCAACGCCATATCAGCCGCAACCCACTTTATGATACCTGTAGATACCAGTTCCGATTATTCAAGAACGGGGTGGGTCAATTTGATGACCTATATCAAAGACAAAACGCCTGAAACAAATCCTGATTTGGTTTATCTGGGCGCTTTACTAACCCGCCATAGCGAAAGTATTAATGTTCAAAAAGCGATTGCTCAATCATTTGATCAGTTGGAGATGGAAATGGAATTATTTCCGGGTGCAGGTAAAAGATTACCCGTCTATATTCATACCTCAACCAAAGTTGGCGAAGCATCGGTGCTTAGGGAGCCTATTAGAAAAACTGCCAGAAGTAATAAGGTAACTAAAGATTACAACGATCTAGCGGATTACTTATTGAAAGCATTGTCAATTCAGCAATCATTAAAGAACTGAGGTAAGTTATGTCCGAAGATAATAAAAAACCCACAACACTTCAACGGTTGCAAAACAAAATTGCAACCAATGGTCAAACCCAGTTGAAAGCAATATCAGAAGTCAAAGAAAGAAATAGCCTTGTGAGTGTAGTTAATGAAGCAAGCCTAGATATTGAGCTAATAACACCTAACCCTTTTCAACCAAGAAAGGTGTTTGATCATGAGAAAATAATTGAATTGGCAGAAGCCATAAAAGAAAATGGCTTGATCCAGCCCATCGCAGTGAGGGCGGTTGATGATGGCTATCAAATTATTGCTGGCGAAAGACGTTTTCGTGCTTGTAAATATCTTGGTCATACGAGCATACAAGCTGTCATTTTTAATGCGGATGATGAAGCAACAGCAATGATGGCCATTTCTGAAAATATAGACAGGGAGGATTTGACAGATTACGAAGTGGGTCAAGCCATACAAAACATTTCACATTTATTTAAAAAGAAAACTGAACTTAGTCGATATACGGGTAAAACACGCTCTGATATTTACCGCTATTTGGCTTTTAACGACCTCCCTGACTGGCTTAAGGGTAGGCTTAACGGTAATCCAAGTCTTATTAATAGAAATAATGCACAGCTTTTAGTGTCGTTTTTCAAGGAAGCCGACTATGAGGAAAGCAAACATAAAGAACACGTTGTTTCGGCTTTAAAC
>JAQTQZ010000101.1 GCA_028712695.1 Methylovulum sp.
TTGACCGTTTCTGCATAGCGGGCTTTAATAATTTTGGATGCCTCAAAACCATCGAACCGGGGCATCATAACATCCATCAAAATAATATGCGGATGCCACTCTTCGACCGATTCAATCGCTTCGATTCCGTCGCACGCTTCCCGTATCTCAAAACCATCCATTTTTCGGCAGATTGCTTTTAAGATCAAACGGTTATCTTCCACATCATCAACGATCAAAAGCTTTAAGTCATTCATAGCTGCATGTCCTGTCGAAGTTTCATATTGCAGAAATCTTATAAGTAAACTGTCACAAAAAAATCACAACGAATGAAATTTATCTTTTTTGATGGCAAATGTTTCAGAACGATTACAAAATAACTGTTAATACTAATAATTGGTATTCATGGGATAGTTTTATGATTTTTTCTATGTATGATCCGATTTAAACGATATAAATAAAAGAAATATAAGAGAACTGCATTGAATACCATTTTTGAAGAGTTAAAAACACTAGGCAAAGACATTAAAGTTCTGTACATCGAAGATAACAAAGGTCTCCGCGAAAGCGTATCTGAACTGTTAAAGAAATTTTTTTCTCAAATCTTCTATGCTGAAAACGGGGAAATCGGATATCAAATTTACCGTGAGCACTCTCCCGAAATTGTGCTGACAGATATTAGAATGCCGGGGATGAGCGGTTTTGATTTGGCAAAAACGATCAAAAAAGACAACACTGATGTCCGCATCATCTTTCTCTCAGCCTTTGATGAAAAAGAGTATCTGCACGAAGCAATTGACATTGGAGTCTTTCGCTATCTTTCAAAACCGACCAAAGTCCCTTTACTGATTACCACTTTGCATCAAGCCGTACTTTCGATCCATCATGAACGCAATAAACGGATTTTTGAAAGACAGCTAAACGATATTTTCAACTATCAAAACAATCTTCTGATGATGTTCGATAAAGACACCCCAGTCCTCGTTAATCGACAATTCCTCGATTTTTTCGGTTTCAAAAGTCTTGAAGAATTTATGCAGCAACATAGTGAACTCGACACTTTGCTTCAAGAACACCAGGGATTTTTGTATTCGACATCTGAATCCGGATGGTTTGAAAAAGCACTTGAAAATCCGGGCAAGCTGTTTCATACCAAAGTACTGAATCACTCGAATGAAGCACGGCATTTGATTATGAAGCTTAGAAAGATCCCTGACAAAGAGGGATTTGTCATTCTCTCATTGGACGATATTACCGATTTAAATCTGATGATGATTTTCGATGGCAATGCGGCTAAAAACGATCAAAAACTGCATGACACAAGCGCTGTCCTCAAACTTATGAATGTCATCAAAGAAAACGCTTCAGAGGTCAAACTCCATAATTTTTATCGCGGTCTGACTATCGTAAACAGCGCTGTTTTAATCAAAATGGATGATAAAAATGTTGTTCTCAAAACAGCTCATTCGCAACTCAAAGCCATCAAATTGGCCAAAAACATCACGATTACCTCCGAGTTGTTTCCGTTCAGTGTATTATGCAAAACTGTAAACACTATTGATTTTGACCAGCAGACAATCACCTTTTCCGATATGCAATTTGTACAGGAGAGCGCGGATCAAAGGGTTAATATTCGTCTTGAGCCCGAAGAAGAACGCCATAGCGTAACACTGTTTCGAAACGAAATAAAATTTTTCGGCAAAGCCCGGATTGTCGATATTTCGATTTGCTCGGTTAAAATCGAGATAGATGCTCTGCCGGCAGGTCTCTCGGTAGGTGAGAACGCTAAAATTGCCATGGTTCTTGAAACCGACTTACAACCGCTGAGTCTATCCATAATCGGGACCGTCTATCGTATTGACAGTTTTTCCAAAAGTTTTCATGTTGTATTTCTCTTTGAACTCACAGCACCTAATAGCGATAAATTACTCGGATATATCGCAAACCGACAAATGGAGCTGATACGTGAATTCAAAGCTCTTTAGCATCCTGTCTCTCCTCCGTGACAAAAATGTATTATTATCCAAATCCGTTCTGATCGCTTGGATAGCTTTTTTAATCGCGGTCGTAATCACATTTTTATTATGGTTGAATGCACAAAACAATGCCTTAGATGAGGCAAAAAACCGTTTTAACATTTCCAATGCCGCATCCGTTCATGAGATCAGTGCACGAATGCATACCTATGAAAATACGTTAAGAAGCGGTGTTTCGTTATTGAGTACCGTTGAACATATGAACCGAAAAAAATGGAATATTTATATATCGAGAATGCAACTTGCTCAACACTACCCAGGATTTCAGGGAATCGGATTTTCAAAAGTGATTCCGCAGAATAAACTTGTCGAACACATTGCGCAAATTCGTACCGACGGGTTTGCGGACTACGCCATCAAACCTTCCTATAAACGATCAGAATATCACTCGATCATTTACCTTGAACCGCTGGACGATAGAAATAGACGGGCTATCGGATACGATATGTTTACCAATCCGATCCGTCAACATGCCATGATACACGCACGGGATACAGGGCTTACAACTCTCTCAGGAAAAGTGACATTGATTCAAGAACAAGCGACCGATGTCCAACCAGGCTTTTTAATGTATGTTCCATTGTATACGACTCAGGATGCTCTGGCGACCTCATCACAAAGAAGAGCCCATCTTGATGGATTTGTTTATGCCCCTTTTCGAGCCAAAGACCTTATGAACGAAATTTTTCTCCACAAAGATCCCAATATTTCGATAAAACTGTATGATGGTACATCCATCACAGATAAAGCGCTTCTGTATGAGAGCAGTAATACTCTGAACAACAATCCGCTCTTCACGGAAACCATTCCTATTGTGATGTACGGGCGAACATGGACCGCAATTTTCCAAACTCTTCCGTCGTTTAAATCTACACTTAATAGTA
>JAQTQZ010000024.1 GCA_028712695.1 Methylovulum sp.
CTGGAATGTTTGAAGATCAGACATAAAACCAACCATTTCGCCATGCGGGCTAAGCTGTTCATCAAGGCTAACCAGATCGCTTATGAAGAGTTGCAGAAATTACGGGCTGCGTAACATCAGTTACTAAATACTCCAACGATATATGGTGCGGTTTGTTATTCTGGTAAAGTCATGGCGTAAAACTAACCGACCCTCACTTAGAGCTGGGTTAAAAGGCATCGGCACAACCTTTGTGCCGATTCTTTTAACCCAGTCTAAACAGGCGACTGACTGACACAGGAGACATTATGAAGATTGGTATACCAAAAGAAATTTATCCCGGTGAAAAACGCGTAGCCACAACACCGGATGCGGCCAAAGAGATTATCAAACTGGGCTTTTCCGTCTGCGTCGAAAGTGGTGCTGGTGCGCAGGCCAATATTTCCGATGATGCCTACCGGTCGGCAGGCGTTGAAGTGGTCGCCGACCCCAAAGCATTATGGCAACAAGCGGACATCATCCTGAAAGTTCGGGTGCCGATGAACCGTCCTAAGCTGGGCATTAACGAGCTTGAGCTGATACCGGAAGGCTGCTGTCTGATCAGTTTTATCTGGCCTGCACAAAATGAACCCGTCATGCAGCAGCTAGCCGCCAAAAACATCACGGCGCTGGCAATGGACAGCGTGCCACGCATGTCACGGGCGCAAAAAATGGATGCGTTGAGCTCCATGGCGAATATAGCCGGTTATCGCGCCATTGTTGAAGCCGCCCAATACTTCGGGCGTTTTTTTACCGGCCAAATTACCGCCGCCGGAAAAATCCCTCCAGCTAAAGTGTTAGTCATTGGCGCCGGTGTGGCAGGACTTGCGGCAATAGGCACCGCTAAAAGCATGGGGGCCATTGTCCGTGCTTTTGATACCCGCCCTGAAGTGAAAGAGCAAATTGAAAGCATGGATGCCGAGTTTTTAATGCTCAATTTCAAGGAAGAAGGGTCGGGTACGGGCGGTTATGCTAAAACCATGTCGCCTGAATTCATCGCGGCGGAAATGGCCTTGTTTGCTGAACAAGCCAAAGAGGTCGACATTATTGTCACTACGGCACTCATTCCCGGCAAACCCGCCCCCAAGCTAATCACCGCCGCCATGGTCGAATCAATGAAGGCGGGCAGTGTCATTGTCGATTTGGCGGCTGAACAAGGCGGTAACTGCGAGCTCACCGAAAAAGACAAGGTCGTCGTCAAGCACGATGTCACCCTGATTGGCTTTACCGACTTGCCCAGCCGTCTCGCCAACCAATCCAGCCAGCTCTACGCAACCAATCTTAGACACTTATTGACTGAACTCACACCGGCAAAAGACGGTATCGTCAACATCAACATGGATGATGAAGTTATACGCGGCGCAACCGTTATCAAAGAAGGCAAAATCACTTGGCCATCGCCGCCACCTAAATTGAGCGCAGCACCAGCCGCTAGCATCCAACCTACTGCGGCTGTTGTGAAAAAAAAGGAACCTTCGGCTCTTGTCAAAGCGGCCAAACAATTTTTACCAATGTTGTTCGCCGGGCTAGTTTTATTCAGTGTCGGCACCGTCGCGCCAGAATCGTTCATGACCCATTTCACGGTGTTTGTGCTGGCCTGCTTCGTCGGTTATCAGGTTATCTGGAATGTGACACCGGCGCTGCACACGCCCTTGATGAGCGTCACCAACGCCATCAGCGGCATTATTGTCATCGGCGCCATCCTGCAAGTGTCGGCCACTAGCGGCACGGTCAGCCTGCTGGCGGGACTGGCCACCCTTATTGCCTCCATCAACATCGTCGGCGGCTTTTTAGTCACCCGCCGTATGCTGGACATGTTCAGAAAATAACCGGAGAAACCTAATGTCCCATAGTTTAGTTACGATGTCCTACATCGTCGCCACCATTCTGTTCATTCTTAGCCTAAGCGGTTTAAGCAATCAAGAATCCGCCCGCCGAGGCAATTATTACGGCATGTTAGGTATGGCTATCGCCATTGTCGCGACCGCCTTAAGCGGCTCCGTCACCGCCTACCAAATCCTGCTCGGCGCGGTATTGGTCGGTGGCTGCATCGGTGCTATCGCAGCCGCCAAAATTCACATGACGCAAATGCCGGAACTGGTCGCCATCATGCACAGCTTGGTCGGTATGGCGGCAGTCTTAGTCGGTTATGCCAACTTTATGGACAGCTCCATCCATATCGAAGGCATAGAAAAAACCATCCACGAAATAGAAATTTATGCCGGCGTTTTAATTGGCGCAATCACCTTTTCCGGCTCGGTCATCGCCTTCGGCAAACTGAGCGAAAAAATTAGCGGCAAACCCTTGTTGTTGCCAGGGAGACACTGGTTTAACCTGGCATTGCTCATCGGCACCATCGTGTTAGGCTTCACTTTTTTAGACCAAATAGAGGATGGCACAGGGCTATTGCCTTTGCTGTACATGGATAACGGCGGTGCGCTACCGTTAGCCATCATGACGCTGATTGCCCTATTTTTCGGCATGCACATGGTCATGGCTATCGGTGGTGCCGATATGCCGGTCGTTATCTCCATGCTCAACAGCTATTCCGGCTGGGCGGCTGCCGCGACCGGCTTTATGCTGAGCAATGATTTATTGATCGTTACCGGCGCATTGGTCGGCAGCAGCGGCGCCATCTTGAGTTACATCATGTGCCATGCGATGAACCGTAACTTTATCAGCGTGATTGCCGGTGGTTTCGGTAGCGGCACCAGCGGCCCTGCCGCCGTCATTGAAGGCGAAGTGCAACCGATCAGTGCGGATGAGACGGCAAAACTATTGCTCGCGGCGAAAAATATCATAATTATTCCAGGTTACGGCATGGCTGTCGCCCAAGCCCAGCACACCGTTTATGACATCACCAAACTGTTGCGCGAAAAAGGCAAAAAAGTGCGTTTTGGCATCCATCCGGTCGCCGGACGCATGCCTGGGCACATGAACGTGTTGCTGGCAGAAGCGAAAGTGCCATACGATATTGTTTATGAAATGGATGAAATCAATGAAGACTTCCCCCATGTGGACGTCTCCATCGTTATCGGCGCCAACGACATCGTCAACCCCTCCGCCCTCGATGACCCTAACAGCCCGATAGCCGGCATGCCGGTGCTGGAATGCTGGAAAGGCGAAACCACCATCGTGCTAAAACGCAGCATGGCAGCTGGTTATGCCGGTGTCGGCAATCCCTTGTTTGTGATGGACAATACCCGCATGTTGTTTGGTGATGCCAATACCAGTATGCAGGCTGTTTTGAAAGCATTACAAGGATAATGAAGTTTGTGGGTTGTAAAGACCTCCAGCTTGCACACCAAAACTATGCAGGATGGATTTAACGTAAAAAAGATAAGCTACACTTAATCGGGACTGTATTTGTAACACAGTCCCAAACGTTTCAAAACAACTCAAACAAAATGCAGTGGCGTTGAGCCTATCAGCTTTAAGTTACAACCAAACTACCCCAACAACTCCCTTTGTTTTATTAGGTGAACACAATGAAAATGTCAAAAAAAAAACTATGTTCTATTGCTGTTATGATGCTAACACTTGGCGCTAGCCAAGAATCCAGTGCAATAAATCCAGAACATAATAATGCGGCCATTTTTGGATGCTATCCAGATGGCAATGGTTTCAAAGTGGCTAATTTCGTGACCAGCTCCACTATCAATTTTGGATTTGTAAATAACCGGACTACTTGTGCAAAAGTAATTTCTGATTTAAGAAAGTCTGGATTTGCTTTGAAGTCAGTTGTTGCAAGCAATGCTTCTGATAATAGTATCGTATATACTTTCATCGGCTTTTAAATTTGGCTATGTCACCGTTAATTATGGAAGCCTAACAACTTGGCTTTGAGCGAAAACCACAAACTGCATCAAATTAAGTGCCATAGGTTGGGGTGTCCCCACAGGGCATAAAACGCGAGGAACCCCAACCTACCCAACCAACACGCTACGATAGGAAAATAATGACCGAAGACCCATCTGTCACACAACTTAAGCAACTCCATAACCCTTTGCACGGCATCACCTTGGAAACAATAGTTACAGAACTGGTGGCGCAATACGGCTGGGCTGAATTAGCCAAGCGCATCCCTATCCACTGTTTTAGCAGTGACCCCAGCATTAGCTCCAGCCTAAAATTTTTGCGCAAAACACCCTGGGCACGCGAAAAAGTGGAAGGTCTTTACGGGTTTATGCAGCGCGGGATTAAGCGTTCTGAAAATCTTTAGCACCAAAAACTTTACATGACTGACAACCGACAAGCCAACAAAGAAAATGACGTTATGTGCCACTGTAGCGGCACGACTGAAGGACGGATTACGGCATTGATTGACAATAAAATTAACGACTTAGATAGCCTGTCGAGAATGACCGGCGCGTGTTCAGGATGTGGAAGCTGTGAAACTTCAATACTGGAATTGTTGGCAAACTATAACGGATGAGATTGTGCATCCGGTATTACGCAACGTGGATAATTAAAACCGTGCTTTCTATTTTTCAATCACCTGAAAAAAAGTCTCCCCTTCCCTAATCATACCCAGCTCATCCCTAGCCCTTTCCTCCAAAGCGTCCTGGCCTTGCCTGATGTCTTCCACTTCGGCATATAACGCGGCATTGCGCTGTTTTTTTTCTTCGACCTGTTTTTTTAATTCCTCAAGACGTGACTCGTAGGCTTTTATCTGCGGAATGCTGCCATCACTGCCATACCATAACCGGTATTGCAAATGCGCAGTGAACAGGATGATAAAAATAACTATAAACTTCATAAGCCTAAAATAAACCGTAAAAACCGAGGAAGCCAGCTTATACACCAACTCCTCGGCTTTTTACTTATTAAAGCGTTTTAAATGCGCTACGGCCAGCGTACACGCAGTTGTCGCCCAACTCTTCTTCGATTTTCATCAAGCGGTTGTATTTGGCAACCCGGTCAGAACGGCTTAATGAGCCCGTTTTGATTTGGCCTGTACCAGTTGCAACCGCCAGATCGGCAATCGTGGTGTCTTCGGTTTCGCCGGAACGGTGTGATACGACGGCAGTATAACCTGCTGCATGCGCCATGTTGATAGCCGCCAAGGTTTCGGTCAACGTGCCGATTTGGTTGACTTTAATCAGGATTGAGTTGGCAATGCCTTTGTCGATGCCTTCTTGCAGAATTTTTGGGTTGGTCACAAACAAGTCATCACCGACCAATTGCACTTTACTGCCCAATTTTTCAGTTTGGTCTTTCCAACCCGTCCAATCGTTTTGGTCCAAACCGTCTTCAATCGAAAGGATTGGGTATTTTTCTACCCAAGCCGCCAAGAAGTCATTCATTTCAATGGAGTCAAAGCTTCTGTTTTCGGCAGACAACACATAACGGCCATCTTTGTAATATTCAGAACTTGCCGCATCCATCCCTAAGAAAATGTCCACGCCCGCTTTGTAACCGGCTTTCTCGATGGCTTCCAAAATGACTTCAATGGCTTCTTCGTTGGAAGACAGGTTAGGCGCAAAACCGCCTTCGTCACCAACAGTAGTCGCCAAGCCTTTGGCTTTTAAGACTTTCGCCAAGTTGTGGAACACTTCAGCGCCATAACGGATGGCTTCGCGGAAGGTTGGCGCACCGACTGGCAAAATCATGAACTCTTGCAAATCAACGCTGTTGTCCGCATGTGAACCGCCGTTGATGATATTCATCATTGGTACAGGCATGATGAATTTGCCGCTTTTGTTCAGGTATTTGTAAAGCGGGACACCGGCATCTTTAGCCGCTGCATGGGCAACTGCCATAGAAACTGACAAAATCGCATTCGCACCCAAACGGGCTTTGTTGTCTGTGCCGTCAAGCGCAATCATTGCGTTATCAATGGCTTCTTGGTCATTCGCATCCATACCCAAAACTAAAGTGCGTAGTTCGGTATTGACATTGTTGACCGCGTTTAACACGCCTTTGCCCAAATAACGGCTTTTATCGCCATCACGCAATTCAATCGCTTCACGCTCACCGGTTGATGCGCCAGATGGCACCATCGCGCTGCCGACAACGCCGGACGCTAAGGTGACATCAGTTTCTAACGTGGGGTTACCGCGTGAATCTAAAATTTCTCTGGCTTTGATTTCTATGATATTGCTCATGTTATTGAATAGCTCCAAGTGTTAAAAAATAAAAAATAACGGTGGTTACTTAAGGGTTTGGCATGGCTGTAACTGCCGTTCAAATCGAGTTGTGACAACTCGGTGATGGCAGACATGGCGGATTATTTATAACGTTGTTTCGATAAACGGCTGACCCTTAACCGCTTTATCCAAAATCAATAACGTTTCCAATAGCTCACGCATCCGGTGCAGTGGCCACGAGTTTGGCCCATCACTTTTCGCTTCGGCTGGATTCGGATGGGTTTCCATGAACAATCCGGCGATACCGACAGCAACCGCCGCCCTCGCCAATACGGGGACAAATTCGCGCTGACCACCCGAACAGCTACCCTGCCCGCCGGGCAATTGCACCGAATGCGTGGCGTCAAACACTACGGGGCAATCGGTGTCACGCATCACCGCCAATGAGCGCATGTCAGAGACTAAGTTATTGTAGCCAAACGATACCCCGCGTTCACAGACCATAATTTGCTGGTTGCCGGTCGCTTTGGCCTTGTTGGCGACATTCGCCATGTCCCAAGGCGCAAGAAACTGGCCTTTTTTGATGTTGACCGGAATGCCTTGCGCGGCAACAGCTTGGATAAAGTTAGTTTGCCGGCACAAAAAAGCGGGCGTTTGCATGACATCGACCACGCTTGCCACTTCCGCCAGCGGGGTGTCTTCATGGACATCGGTCAAAACCGGCACACCAATTTGTTGTTTGACCTTCGCCAAAATTTCCAAACCACGTTCTACCCCCAGACCACGGAAGCTTTCGTGTGATGAGCGGTTGGCCTTGTCAAACGATGACTTATAGATAAACGGGATGTTTAGCGCTGTTGTCAGTTCCTTCAAATAGCCTGCCGTATCTAACGCCAATTGCTCGCTTTCGATGACGCAAGGGCCTGCGATTAAAAATAAGGGTTGGTCCAAGCCGACTTCAAAGCCACATAATTGCATGAGTTTTCTCGTTGTTATTTAGTGTTACGTTATTCTTCTGGCCAATTTTCAAAAAATTGACCAGATTAACCAAACCAGTAGTAGCTACCACAATTAGGCTATTGCCTATTTATCAGCTTGTTTATGTTGCGCCGCCGCTGCCACAAAACCCGAAAATAGCGGATGCCCCTTACGCGGCGTCGAAGTAAATTCAGGATGGAACTGGCACGCCAAAAACCACGGGTGCGTAGGTATCTCAATCACTTCCACTAAACGACCATCTATCGATTTACCGGAAAAGCGCATTCCCGCTTGTTCCAGCTTTTCAAAATACTGGTTGTTAAATTCGTAACGGTGACGGTGCCGCTCAGTAATCACATCCTTTTGGTACAAGCTAAAAGCCAAAGTATCGTTTTTCAATCGGCATTGCTGACCGCCCAAGCGCATCGAGCCACCTAAATCGGAGTTTTCATCCCTCACTTCCAACCGGCCGCTTTCCGCCGTCCATTCGGTGATCAGGCCAATCACCGGATGCGGTGAAGTGGGCAAAAACTCGGTGCTGTGCGCGCCTTCCAAGCCTGCCACATCACGGGCAAACTCAATCACCGCCGCCTGCATGCCAAGACAAATCCCCAGATATGGGATATTGTTTTCGCGGGCATAACGGACAGTGGCAATCTTGCCTTCCACACCGCGCTCACCAAAACCACCGGGCACTAAGATGGCATCGACGTCTTTAAGCCTGCCAGTCCCTTCATCCTCAATAATTTCTGAATCAATATAAACAATATTAACCTTGACGCGGGTACGGATACCGGCATGGATTAACGCTTCATTGAGCGATTTATAGGCATCTGAATGATCGACATATTTACCGACAATAGCAATATTAACGCTATCCGTAGGATTACTAAGCCCTTCGAGCACCTGTTGCCATTCGGTCAAATCTGCCGGTGGCACATCCAACCGCAAGCGCTTGACAACAATGTCATCGAGGCCTTGATCGTGGAGCAATAGTGGAATCCGGTAAATCGAATCGGCATCAATCGCTGAAATGACCGCTTTTTCTTCGACATTGGTGAACAGCGCAATTTTACGGCGCTCGCTGACCGGCACCATTTGCTCGGAGCGGCAGATAAGAATGTCCGGCTGGATACCAATACTGCGTAGTTCTTTAACCGAATGCTGGGTGGGCTTGGTTTTGATCTCGCCTGCCGAGCGGATGTAAGGCACCAGCGTTAAATGGATAAACAACGACCGGTCTGAACCCAGTTCAAAACGCATTTGCCGGATGGCTTCAAGAAACGGCAGGGATTCAATATCACCGACCGTACCACCGACTTCAATCAACGCGACATCCATTCCTTCAGCGCTTTGATAGATCCGGCTTTTGATTTCATCGGTGATATGCGGGATAACCTGCACAGTTGCACCCAAATATTCACCTTTACGCTCACGGCGCAGCACGCTGTCATAGACCTGGCCCGTGGTGAAGTTGTTTTTCTTGGTCATGGTGGTTTTTAAAAACCGCTCATAATGGCCCAAATCCAGATCGGTTTCCGCGCCGTCTTCGGTGACGAACACCTCGCCGTGTTGGAAAGGGCTCATCGTGCCTGGATCGACATTGATATAAGGGTCTAATTTCGTCATGGTCACTTTCAGGCCACGCGCTTCGAGAATGGCTGCCAACGAGGATGCGGCAATGCCTTTACCTAACGATGAGACGACACCGCCGGTAATAAAAATGTATTTTGTCATGTAGATTGTATGGGCGTTAGAAAATAACGGAGGACGCATTCAAAACCTAAGCATTTTAATCGACAATGGGAAATTCGTCATGGTCTTTTGGGTTTTATTTATTAAGGGTCTGGAATAGGCAAGTGCAAGGCGTAACTGTTTTGCTAACACTTCGCCTTAGCCATAGACAACTTGATGCACGCGCCGTTTTTTTCGCTATAGCATTCTGCGCTTATCCAAAGATCGCCAACCGCCGCAAGCTTATCGTCCAGATAAACCAAAGGGATCGTTAGCCTTTCCCAAGGTGGGATTGCGGCTTCTTGGAACAGCTTTTTCAGGGAGTGGCACCCTTCCCTACCCGGCAAGCGTATCTTTTCGCCGCCACGGCGGGATCGTATCTCAATAGCGGCACTTTCCCACTGTGTCCGCAATATGCCTGCCGACGAAACACTATAGGATAAGGTTTGGCGGCACGTTAGGTTTAATGAGGCTTGACCTTTTGGCCAACGCTGATCTAGCCATGTTTCTGGCTCAAGCTGCCCTAAAAAATACAATTTATCCCGATAGCGGCGCAGACAATAACCCTGCCCTGCCAATACCGGATCACTGCCCTCCCGTGCCGCCAATACTTCAGCAAATAACCGATTGACAACTGCATGTGCAGGCATTTTCAAGCCCAGCCTACTAAACCAATGCCGGATGACCACTTGCTGCTCGGCAACCGCAAGCGCTTGTAGCGGCGCAATGGCTAAGGTGCCGTCTTCATCATTAAAAACGGTTAAAAACAAGTCATGCGCCAACGCCGAAACCAACCCTTGGGCTTGGGCGCAATGCCGGGCCGAACGCGATACGGTTTTAGCCAACGCAGGCCAACGTTGCTTGAGTAGTGGCACGATGTCATTGCGTAATAAATTGCGGTCGTAATCAGAGGACTGGTTACTGGGGTCTTCAACCCACTGCAAGCCGTGCGCCTTTGCATAATCGTTGATGGTAGATTTAGCAACATCCAGCAATGGCCTAAGCAATAAACCTTGCCCAAATGCTATACTGCCAGGCATCCCGGACAAACCTTTTAAACCGCTGCCACGGAACAATTGCAGCAATACTGTCTCCAACTGGTCTTCCTGATGCTGGGCAAGCAACACGACATCACCTTCATTAACCACCGATTGCAAGGCTTGGTAACGGGCATTCCTTGCGGCCTCTTCCGGACTTTCGCCAGATTTGGCAAGCGCATCGACCCGCAGCAAGACAAACCCGACACCCAACGCTTCGGCTATTGACCGGCAATGCCCGCCCCACGCTTCCGCTTCCGCTTGCAGGCCATGGTGAACATAAACAGCAGTGATCTTGTCTTTAAATGCCGGTAACGATGCACACAAATGCAACAACACATGAGAATCGACACCGCCGCTATACGCAACAAAAAATCTGGCCTTCTGACAATAGCCGTGTAAAAACTTTTCTATCTCTATAGCTAAAGGCATAAAAAATGCTTGTAATAAATCAAAATAAACCTAGGCAAATTTGTAAGCGCGCCAAGCAACAGCGCGTTGTCCTAAATCGGTGCAGACGGTGATTAATCCGCACCAATAAGGTGAAGCCGTTAAAATACCACCCGGTACGCGCTGGCTAAAGGCTTATCGATAGCCCTATAATTGTTACTAATAACTTAAAGCTGCACTTTAAACTTCTGGAGAAATAAATGCACGTTGTTACATTGATTAAAGGTGATGGCATTGGCCCATCGATTATGGACGAAGCGGTTAAAGTCATTGACGCGTCGGGCGTAAAAATTACGTGGGAAGAAGCTTATGCGGGCATGTCGGCGTTTGAAAAATTCGGCACGCCCTTACCTGAAGAAACCATGACCTCATTCGACAAAACCCGTGTCGCCTTCAAAGGCCCGTTGACCACCGTAGTCGGCACCGGTTTTAGAAGCATCAACGTCGCCCTGCGCCAACAATACGATTTATACGCCAACGTGCGCCCCGCCAAAAGCTGGCCAGGCATCAAGACCCGTTACGAAGATGTCGATATTGTCATCGTCCGCGAAAACACCGAAGGCTTGTATGCCGGTTTAGAACATTACCTGACCCCGAAAAAAGACATCGCCGAAAGTTTGGCCGTGGTCACCCGTGCGGCTTCAGAACGGATTGTTGACTATGCTTTCCAGTACGCCCGCGACAACCAGCGGCAAAAAGTCACAGTCTGTCACAAAGCCAACATCCTCAAATACACGCAAGGTTTGTTTTTGGATGTCGCCCGCGAGATTGCCCCCCGCTATCCCGACATCCAGTTCGATGAAAAAATCATCGACGCCGCCTGCATGCACATGGTGATGAACCCTCAGCAGTTTGATGTGGTGGTCACCACCAATATGTTCGGCGATATTTTGTCGGACTTGACCGCCGGTTTGGTTGGCGGTTTGGGCTTGATCCCTGGCGCCAATATCGGCACTGATGCGGCCTTGTTTGAAGCCGTGCATGGCAGTGCGCCGGATATTGCCGGCAAAAACCTCGCCAACCCGATTGCCGTGATTATGGCAGGCGCAATGATGCTGACTCACTTGGGTGAACAGGAAGCCGCTGAACGGGTGGTTAACGCAGTTGAGAAAGTGGTTAATGAAGGCAAATACGTCACGCCGGATTTGAATCCTGATTCCAAGGCGGGCACGGTGGAAATGGGCAGTGCGATTGTGGCGGCGATGGAGTAACAAAATATCCAATCAGAGCTTTGTAATAAACTTACAAAGCTCTTCCGTAACTATAACCTTTTTATCTTCATCCAATTTAAACCTAGAAACAATGCCCCCCAATGCCGATAACAAATGAACTGCGACAATTATCCCGCTCTTATTCAGATAAGCTAAGCAAACAAATCGGCCTGCGTAGTGCAGAAATGGAAGATGACGACCATTCCCACTTTTTGATTTACCGAGTTCTAGGCATAACCACCAGCGAAGGTACAAAAATCGACCTTTACCAAAACAAAGGCCGTTTTCTTTATAAATACGCTGGTTCATTTTTGGAAGAAGCGACAAAATTATGCTTTAAAACCGCTTTTCCAGATTCGGGAAGTGTAAAAATCACCAATACTTTAGGCCCGCGACCTAAGACATTTGAAATAGACTGCTTGGTAGACACGGACGCCATCGAAATAAAATGGCGCGATGCAACTACCGATGGCGACCATATCAGTAAAGAACACACGCGAATTAAAGTCATAGCCAATGCCGGATACAAGCCTATCCGCATCATGTTTTATTATCCCAACCGACAACAAGCAAAGAAAATTCAAGAAACCCTAGAAACGCTTTATAAAGGTATAGGCGGTGAATATTACTGGGGAAACAATGCTTGGGATTATGTCCAAAATAGGACAAATATCAATTTGAAAGCCACTTTGGAAAGTATTGCCGAAGAAAGCGCGCACGAAGATGAGTAAAACTAATGTAATCCTTCAAGGGGATTGTCTTGACACCATGCGTTCAATTGAGCCTAACTCGATTGACCTTATTTACCTTGACCCGCCTTTTTTCACCGAAAAGACGCATAAGCTAAAAAACCGTGAACGCACCGTAGAATTTAGTTTCGATGATGTGTGGGGCAGCAATAAAGCCTACGCCGATTTCTTGTTTGAGCGTATCGCCATCATGAAATCCTTACTTAAGGAAACGGGTTCAATTTTTGTGCATTGTGATAAAAACGGCGAGCATATTGTCCGGGCAATACTCGATAACGTCTTTGGTGCTGACAATTTCCAATCGGAAATTATTTGGACTTACAAACGCTGGTCGAATACTAAAAAAGGCTTGTTACCTAGCCACCAAAACATTTACTTCTATTCAAAAAGCCCTGGCTTTACCTTTAACCCCGAATACACGGATTATTCAGAATCCACCAATGTCGACCAAATCCTGCAAAAAAGGACGCGCGACATTAACAATAAAGTGGTTTACAAACGCGAAGCCGACGGTTCAATCCAACACTCTGATGAAAAACGCGGCGTACCCTTGGGCGATGTGTGGGATATTCCCTATTTAAATCCTAAAGCTAAGGAGCGGGTCGGTTATCCCACGCAAAAACCGCTCTTGTTGTTGGAACGCATCATCAACATTGCCAGTAATGAAGATGACATCGTGCTTGACCCTTTCTGCGGCAGTGGTACAACGTGCGTGGCGGCACAATTTCTACGCAGAAAATTTATCGGCATTGACTGTTCCTACGATGCCGTACAACTTGCCAAAAGCCGTTTAACATCACCAATTAAAACTGAGTCCAATTTGTTGAAAAAAGGCCGATCTGCTTATCTGAGTGCCGACCAAAACGCTTTGTCGTTATTGGTGGGCTTGGACTTTAATCCGATCCACCGCAACAAAGGCATAGACGCAATATTAACTGAATTATACGAAGGCACACCTGTGTTGATCCGGGTGCAACGCGAACATGAATTGTTGACAACGGCAGCGGAATTGCTGATTGCCGCAAAGAAATCCAAAAAGGCTAAAAAAGCCATTTTAATCAGGCATCACCGTGATAACCTGTTGGAAGATGAAATTAATTTTGATGGCCTGGATATTATTGATTCGCCTGCACTTTCCATAGCCAAAAGTTTCGATTAAGGAACGGTTTTCACATTCAAAACACACTTAAAGCACTTCAAGGAGTACCCCATGTTAGAACAATACCGCAAACACGCAGAAGAACGCGCCGCCGAAGGCGTAGTGCCGAAACCCTTAGATGCCGCACAAACTGCCTCCCTCTGCGATCTAATCAAAAACCCGCCCGCAGGCGAAGAAGCTTTCATCCTCGATTTGCTCGCCAACCGCATCCCTGCAGGCGTGGACGAAGCCGCGTATGTCAAAGCCGGATTTTTGACCGCGATTGCCAAAAGCGAAGCCACATCTCCAATTTTGACGCCGGAAAAAGCGACTGAATTGCTCGGCACGATGCTCGGCGGTTACAACGTCGCACCGTTGATCGATTTGCTCGACAACGCGAAATTAGCGCCGATTGCCGCCAAAGCCTTGTCGCACACTTTGTTGGTGTTCGATGCGTTCCATGACGTACAAAGCAAAGCCGATGCGGGCAATGCTTACGCCAAACAAGTGTTGCAATCATGGGCGGATGCGGAATGGTTTACCAGCAAACCTGCTGTGCCGGAAAAACTCACCGTCACCGTGTTTAAAGTCACAGGCGAAACCAATACCGACGATTTGTCACCCGCACCGGATGCGTGGTCGCGCCCTGATATTCCGTTACACGCCAAAGCCATGCTGAAAATGCCGCGCGAAGGCATCACTAACGCCGAGCTGCAAATCAATGAATTGAAACAAAAAGGCTTCCCAGTCGCTTACGTCGGCGACGTGGTCGGCACGGGTTCGTCGCGCAAATCGGCGACCAATTCCGTACTGTGGTTCATGGGCAATGACATCCCCTTCATCCCCAACAAACGCGATGGCGGCGTGTGTATCGGTGGCAAAATCGCACCCATTTTCTTCAACACCATGGAAGATTCCGGCGCGTTGCCGTTTGAATGTGACGTGACCCGCTTATTGATGGGTGATGTCATCGACATTTTCCCGTATCAAGGCGTGGTCAAACGCCATGACAGCGAAGAAGTGGTGTGTAATTTCAGCTTAAAAACCGATGTGCTGATGGATGAAGTCCAAGCAGGTGGACGTATCCCATTGATTATCGGACGCGGCCTGACAGACCGCGCCCGTAAAGCACTGGGCTTACCCGCATCAACTGTCTTCATCCGTCCAACCGACGAAGCCGATTCCGGCAAAGGCTACACACTGGCGCAAAAAATGGTCGGCAAAGCCTGTGGCGTGGCGGGTGTGCGCCCCAACACTTATTGCGAACCGCACATGACCACCGTCGGTTCGCAAGACACCACTGGCCCGATGACCCGCGACGAGCTGAAAGACTTGGCGTGCTTGGGTTTCTCCGCCGATTTGGTGCTGCAATCGTTCTGCCACACCGCCGCCTACCCCAAACCGGTCGATGTGACCATGCAACACACCTTGCCCGATTTCATCATGAATCGCGGCGGCGTGTCCTTGCGTCCTGGCGACGGCATCATCCATTCTTGGCTGAACCGCACTTTGTTGCCGGACACCGTCGGCACAGGCGGCGACTCGCACACCCGTTTCCCAATCGGCATTTCCTTCCCCGCAGGTTCTGGCTTGGTTGCTTTCGCCGCCGCCACGGGCGTCATGCCGCTGGATATGCCGGAATCGGTGCTGGTGCGCTTCACTGGCACCATGCAGCCTGGAATCACCTTGCGTGATTTGGTCAACGCCATTCCTTACGCCGCCATCCAAAAAGGTTTGTTGACCGTTGCCAAGCAAGGCAAGCTTAACGTCTATTCAGGCCGCATTTTAGAAATCGAAGGCTTACCGGATTTGAAAGTGGAACAAGCATTTGAATTGTCCGACGCGTCCGCCGAACGTTCAGCGGGCGGTTGCACCATCAAATTAAATGAAGCCCCGATCCGCGAATATCTGAACTCCAACATCACCTTGTTGAAATGGATGATCGCGCAAGGCTATGGCGATGTCCGCACCATCGAACGCCGCATCAAAGCCATGCAAGACTGGCTGGAAAACCCCGTACTGCTAGAAGCCGACCCCGATGCCGAATATTTCGAAATCATCGAAATCAACATGGACGAGATTAAAGAACCGTTACTGGCTTGCCCGAACGACCCCGACGACATCAAACCGCTGTCCGAAGTCGCAGGCACCAAAATCGACGAAGTGTTCTTGGGTTCGTGCATGACCAACATCGGCCACTTCCGCGCGGCGGGCAAATTGCTGGAAAAAAACAAAGGCGAATTACCTACCCGTTTATGGGTTGCACCACCGACCAAAATGGACCAAAACCAATTGGTCGAAGAAGGTTATTACGGCACGTTCGGTAAAGTCGGCGCACGCACCGAAATGCCTGGCTGCTCTCTTTGTATGGGCAACCAAGCGCGTGTCGCGGAAAACTCCACCGTGGTTTCTACATCAACCAGAAATTTCCCCAACCGCTTAGGCAACGGCGCAAACGTGTTCTTAGCATCGGCAGAATTGGCGGCGGTTTGCTCCATCTTGGGCAAAATCCCCACGGTTGAGGAATACATGGCTTATGCCGAGCAGATTAATGCCACGGCAGATGACACCTATCGGTATTTGAATTTTAATTTGATGGATAAGTATCAAGAGGCTGTGGCTTAAGCAGTATGATTTAATGATGCGCTGACGAAAGAAGGCGCATCACATTGCAAAAAAAACAATCATGTCTTTATCAATAAACTTGCCTGATAATCTGGGGCAACAGCTTCCCCCGTTATTGTGGAAAGCTGTTACTTTTTAGACGCGAATGCAAAAATCGACTTACTGGACTGGGTGTAATGTGGTTCTATCAGTGTAATGGATATACCTGTCACAGCTTACGAAGAAATAGCACAAGCTATTGAAAAATACGCCTATCATGATATTGATTTCACCGATCCGGCAGTGGTTTGGTTAACGGTCACCTACCAAAGGCAACAAGTCTTAACCGTAGATAAAGCCGATTATTCGGTGTTCCGTTTGAAGAATAACCAATGGTTCCAGTTATTGGAATGATATCCATCGGTTTGATGTCGAAATAAACGCAATTCTCGCAGGAGACACTTGAAGAGGGATAACCAAACCAAACAACAACTTACCGATTTGTTAGCGTTTGCTGAACATGAAGAAGTGATGATAAAACGGTAGGCATTTCCGAGTTAAAATCCTATCACCAAACCGCAGTCACCGCCCAACCCTCGCCACCACTGGCCGGTACTCAGCTAACGCCGTCATCAGCAGATAAACCAGCATCAGCGCAGTGGACAGCAACCACGGCTGCAAGTCGCTGTAAACCTGAAGGGAGCCTTTGGCGAAATACAGGCCAACCCCCAACACGATATAAGCGACCACCCGCTTGACATCGTAAGCGACCGGATAATAAACCCGCCCCAGCAGATACGACAACAACGCCATACTGGCATAGCAGGCGAGCGTGGCCCATGCCGAACCGACGTAGCCCAGCGTGGGAATCCACCAGACATTGAGGGCGACCGTCAATGCCGCGCCAAATAACGACACCCACGCGCCCATTGCGGTGCGGTCGGTCAGTTTGTACCAAATCGACAAGTTGACATAAATCCCCAGGCACAAATTCGCCAGCAACAATATCGGCACAACCTCAAGACCGGCACGGAACTCTGCACCGACAAAATACTTGAAAAAATCAATAAAGAGCGTCACCAGCAAAAAGATAAACACGCAAAAAATGACAAAAAACTTCAGCACCACGGCATAAACCGGACGCGCGTCGCTCTTATCCGCATAAGCGAAAAAAAACGGTTCGGCGGCGTAGCGGAACGCTTGGATGAACAGCGACATCAATATCGACAATTTGTAACACGCGCCATAAATCCCCAGCATTTTCATATTGGTTTGCATATCGTAAGGCAGCAGGTATTTAAGCAGCGCACGGTCTAGCATCTCATTAATAATACCGGCAAAACCAATCACCACCATCGGCGATGAGTAGCCTAGCATACGGGCAAACAGCCTACGGTCAAAGCCCCATGCCATGCCCATTAACTGCGGCGCAAGCAGTATGAACTTACAAATACTGGCGATTAAATTGGCGATAAAAATATAGCCCAAGCCTATTGAGGGTTGGTAAATGACGGATAACCATCCGGTGGGGGTTTCCGCGTACAGCTTGGGGCAATAGACGATAAAAAACAGGCTTAGCAAAATGGTAATCAGTATTTCAATCACCTTTATGCCGGCAAACCGGAAAGCCCTGTTCTCCGCCCGCAAGCGGGCAAAAGGAATGGCTGAGGCCGCATCCAACGTCAATATAATGGTAAACCACAGCACATATTCGGGATGGTCAGCATAGTTGAGCGCTGCCGATAACTGGGTATTGATCAGCGTGACACCCAGAAAAAAGCCTAAATTGAGCAGCACGACAAAAATCAACGCCGTTGAATAAGCGACATCTCTGCCCTGTGCTTCCTTATCACGGAACCTAAAATAGCCGGTCTCAAACCCGAACAGCAACAGCACCGAAAAAAATCCCGCATAGGCATAAAACTCAGACACCACGCCATACTCTGCCGCCGAAAAATAATAGGTGTAAAGCGGCACCAGCAGATAGTTGAGGAAGCGCCCGAAAATACTGCTAAGGCCGTAAATCGCCGTTTGCGACGCCAGTTTTTTTAAAATGCCCATAAGGTCAGTTGTGTCCGTTAAAAAAATACAAGGCCATCACCAACCCGACCCGTCATCGTCATTATAAGGCTGGCTTTTGACATTATCAGGAAGCCTCGATGTTTTCGCCGACCGCAACAGCAACAAGGCGCTACCCAACACAAACAACAACGCTACGATAAATAAGATTATCCACATACCCCACCCCATGCTATTTGCCAAAGCTTGGTTTGCTGTCAAACTAGGCAGACCATTAAAAACAATTGAGTATGACATGAACTACTGGCTAATGAAATCCGAACCCGACACGTTCAGCATTGACGACTTGTACAACAAACCCAACCACACCGAGCACTGGGATGGCGTGCGCAACTATCAGGCACGCAACATGATGCGTGATGAAATGAAACTGGGCGACCAGGTGTTTTTTTATCATTCCAACTGCGCCGAGCCAGGCATCGTCGGCATTATGGAAGTGGTGAAGGAAGGCTATCCCGATTTTTCTGCGTTTGACCCCGATGACAAACATTTTGACCCCAAAAGCGATCCGGCCAATCCCCGTTGGATGATGGTTGATGTTAGATATGTCAGAACCTTGTCTCGCACGATTACCTTAAAAGAATTAAAGGAAAAGGCAGAATTGGCGGAACTGGCTTTGGTAAGGCGCGGCAACCGGTTGTCGATTATGCCGGTGAGTGGGGAGCAATGGGGGTTTATCCTTGCGTTGGAATGATGCCGTTGTAAGTAGTAGTGCAAAAGTCTTTTAACAAGCAAGCCCCATTTCTATAGGCTTGTAGATATAAAAATGTTAAAGAATTTATGAACGGTTGCTTAGTTGTAGGGTGTACAGTGCACACACCAACGACGTCAACTTGTTTATTGTTTGCCTAATGTGGATTTTGCGCTACCTTTTAATAAGCTAACGGCAAAATTGAGGTTCATTAAGTTGATAGCAATTAAGGTTACTGTTGGCGTTAGCCGACGCGCCATGCTGTTTTAATGGCACAATCCAAAATTTCAAAAATCACCAAAGAGGCACTGTTATGTTTACCACCATACCCAAAAAACCGTCTTATCACCTCACCGCCCTACTGTTATTTGTGTTCAACAGTGCCTCCTTTGCTGGCGAAACTACGCGGGTTAGTGTGTCTTCGGATGGACAACAAGAAAATGCTAACAGCTATAGCGTTCCTAGCATCAGCGCCGTCAGCGCCGATGGCCGCTTTGTGGCGTTTTATTCTTTTGCATCCAACCTGGTCGCCGGGGACACCAATGATACTGTGGACATCTTCGTCCATGACCGCCTGACACGGCAAACCACGCGGGTCAGCGTCGCTTCGGATGGGCAACAAGGGAATGGTGACAGCTTTAACCCTAGCATCAGCGCCGATGGCCGATTTGTGGCGTTTAACTCCAATGCATCAGACCTGGTCGCCGGGGACACCAATGATACTATGGACATCTTCGTCCATGACCGCCTAACACGGCAAACCACGCGGGTCAGCGTCGCTTCGGATGGGCAACAAGGGAATGGTGGCAGCTTTCACCCTAGCATCAGCGCCGATGGCCGCTTTGTGGTGTTTAATTCTGGAGCCAATAGATTGGTCGCCGGGGACACTAATGATGCTTATGACATCTTCGTCCATGACCGCTTGACACGGCAAACCACGCGGGCCAGTGTCTCTTCGCATGGCAAACAAGGGAATACTGGCAGCTATGGCCCTTCTGGCCCTAGCATCAGCGCCGATGGCCGCTTTGTGGCGTTTGTATCTGATGCATCCGACCTGGTCGCCGGGGACACCAATGATACTTTGGACATCTTCGTCCATGACCGCCTGACACGGCAAACCACGCGGGTCAGCGTCGCTTCGAATGGGCAACAAGGGAATAAGGCAAGTTTTAACTCTCCTAGCATCAGCGCCGATGGCCGCTTTGTGGCGTTTGACTCTTATGCATCCAACCTGGTCGCAGGGGACACCAATGATGCTTTTGACATCTTCGTCCATGACCGCCTGACACGGCAAACCACGCTGGCCAGTGTCACTTCGGATGGGCACCAAGGGAGTAGTGACAGCTATAACCCTAGCATCAGCGCCGATGGCCGCTTTGTGGCATTTTTCTCTTATGCATCCGACCTGGTCGCCGGGGACAAGAATGGCACAAGCGACGTCTTCATCCATGACCGCCTGACACGGCAAAACACACTGGCCAGTGTCACTTCGGATGGGCAACAAGGGCATGGTGCCAGCTATTACCCTACTGTCAGCGCCGATGGCCACTTTGTGACGTTTGGATCTGATGCTTCCAACTTGGTCGGCGGGGACACCAACCAAAGTCCCGATATTTTCATCCGCGACCGCAAACTCCTTAAAACCAACCAAACTGACCTGCAAATAGCAGCCACCCAGCAACCCACATCATTAGTGCGCAATAGCGAAGGCACCTACCAATACACCATCACCAATAACGGCCCTGATGTTGTCAAGAGCGTGCGCATCGTGCATTCGGTATCAAACGGGCGTGTTGCCCGTTTCCACCCCGACCAAGGCAAGTGCCGACGTTATGCCACGGTGAGTTTGTGTGAGTTGGGCAACCTCCTGCCTGGCAACAGTATGAAGCTAGAGGTCATTGTTAAAGCCCTCCACCATCCGTTAAGCCAACAAATCAGCGTGTCCCCCAATGCTATCAAGGATACCGTGCCGGACAACAATAGCATCAGCATCGAAACGCCGGTGACGCCGTAATTTATCCTACACGCGGTGCTTGGCCTAAATAGGGGCGAAGCCAGTAGCCAGGGAGCTTGCGTAATATGGGCTACTGGCGGGCTTTGGTAAGGCGCGACAACCGGTTATCGATTATGCCGGTCAATCAAGCGCAATGGGAATTCATACTTAGGATTTGGTCATAAATAATTTCCCGACATTCAGACCTAGCAGGTTTCAAAAACCTGCCAGGTCTCTGCGGTCTCAATGATAATTTCGGGATGTTATTTTTAGCCAAATCCTTAATATGAAATAGCAGGACGCCGCACCATACAAACACAAAAGCCAGCAAAGTAAACGGTTACTGTTTTTGAGCTGCCTAAAACCCAACCATTGGCATGGCAAGCATGCCGTTAATCCCCAACTGTTATGAAGCAACCGGCACTGAACCCTATTGCTTACTCTTTGGGTTTATCATTTTGATCCCTGATGTATTGGTCAAAATGCCGGTTTGCCGCCTCAAAACACCTCGCCCTTTCGTTGCTGTCCGCCAATTTTGTGCATTCATTTTGGCGTGCGCCCTGAGCCACCCCATACAACGTCTGGGCAGAGCACCCTTGTAACAAACAACAACTGATGATTATCGCCCTCATACTCTCCTGCCCCTTATTTGCATTGGATAACCTCTAGCGCATCCCGCCCGAAAACAGCCGGTACGCCGGATTGTCGGTTTGCTCTGCATAGACAAAACCGGAATCGTGCAGGCATTGTTCAAAAACTTGCTGTTCTGCTTGGGGCATCTGCATGCCCATCAATACCTTGCCGAACGCCGCGCCATGATTTCGGTAATGGAACAGGCTGATGTTCCAACGCCCGCCGAGTTCAGTCAGGAACTTTAACAAAGCACCGGGGCGTTCGGGAAACTCAATGCTGTAGATGATTTCGTTCAATTCACGCGGGGCATGGCCGCCGACCATATAACGGATGTGTTCCTTGGCCAATTCGTTGGCGGTCATGTCGGTGACTTGAAAACCTTGCTGTTGTAATTGCGCAATGAGTGTCGCCCGGTCCGATTCCAGCCCACTGCTGGAGATGCCGACAAAAACCTGCGCCATCTTGGCATCAAAATAACGATAATTGAATTCGGTGATGCTGCGCCCGCCCAACAAGTTACAGAACTTTAAAAAACTGCCGGGCGTTTCCGGAATGCTGACCGCCAGCAAAATTTCGCGGTGCTCGCCGACTTGCGCACGTTCGGCAACATAACGCAACCGGTCGAAGTTGATATTGGCACCGCTGTCTATGGCAATCAACGTTTGGCCTGTTATTTGCCCGCGTTCGACATATTTTTTTAAGCCGGCGGTCGCCAACGCACCGGCAGGCTCGGCAATCGACCGTGTATCATCAAAAATATCCTTGATTGCCGCGCAGATTTCATCGGTGCTGACCGTAATAACTTCATCAACATAGCTTTGCGCCAGACGGAATGGCTCTTCGCCGACTTGCTTGACGGCAACGCCATCGGCAAACAAACCAACCTGGTCGATAACCACGCGGCTGCCCGCTTGCAACGCACGGTTAAGGCAATCGGCATCATCAGGTTCCACGCCAATAATTTTCACTTCGGGGCGCACAAATTTTGTGTAGACAGCGATACCCGCAATCAGCCCGCCGCCGCCTACCGGCACAAAAATCACCTCTAACTCGCCCGTCTGCTGCCGAAGTATTTCCATAGCAACCGTCCCCTGCCCTGCAATGACATCAGGATCATCGTAAGGATGGATAAACACCAGGCCTTTTTCCTTGGCCAATTGATTAGCATGGGTATAAGCCTCGCTGTAGGAATCGCCGAACAGGACAATATCCGCGCCCATGCTTTTAACGGATTTGATTTTAATTTCCGGCGTGGTGGTAGGCATGACAATCAAGGCTTTTATGTCCAGCCGTTTGGCGGATAGCGCCACGCCTTGGGCATGATTGCCTGCCGATGCGGCAATGACACCTTGGCTACGCTGTTGCTTATCCAACATCGCCATTTTGTTGTACGCGCCACGCAACTTAAACGAAAACACCGACTGCAAATCTTCCCGTTTTAAAAACACGCTATTGCCCAGACGTTCTGACAATAAAGGCGCGTAATCCAGCGGGGTTTCTATGGCGACATCGTAAACTTTGGCGCGTAATATCTTTTCTATATATTTTTGAGGCATTTTTAAAAATCGGCTGAAGAATCCTAGGTTCTGCGGTATTATCGCACACCCTTTATACTCTTTAACCACCGGAGAACTTTAAAATGACCCAAGATGAATTAAAACAAAAAGTCGCCCAAGCCGCCCTGCCTTACGTGAAAGATGTGGGCATCATCGGCGTAGGGACAGGTTCTACCATCAGGTACTTCATTGATGCGTTGGCTGATTTTCGGGCTGATATTGAAGGCGCGGTATCAAGCTCCGAGTCCAGCTCTGAGCAACTGAGAAAAGTCGGCATTCCCGTATTGGATCTGAATGCAGTCGGCACGTTGGAAGTCTATGTCGATGGCGCTGACGAAATCAACCCATTGAAACAACTGATTAAAGGCGGCGGCGCGGCATTGACCCGCGAAAAAATCATTGCTGCAGCCAGCAAACAATTTGTTTGCATTGCCGATGGTTCCAAATGCGTGGACGTACTGGGCGCCTTCCCATTGCCTATTGAAGTGATCCCCATGGCAAGAAGCTATGTCGCAAGAGAGTTGGTTAAGCTAGGCGGCCAACCCGTTTGGCGGGAAAACTGCGTGACAGACAACCATAATCACATTATCGACGTCCATAACCTAAACATTATGGAGCCGATCAAGCTGGAGCAAACTATCAATAATATAGTCGGCGTGGTGTGTGTGGGTATTTTTGCAATGCGCCCTGCCGACGTGGTATTGGTCAGCAAAGGTGATGAGATAATCACGTTGTAAGAACACATCTTTATTAAAGTATATTTAGACATATACTTTGAACAGTCATTTTTACGGCTTTTATATTCTTTCGTAGGGTATGCACCGCGTACCTTTTGCATTGATTTTTATATTAATTTTATAAAAGGTACGCGGTGCGTACCCTACATAAAAAAAGGGGGGCTGAAAGCCCCCCTACAATGAGCGCACCTCAAACTTGTCCGGCAGGTTTATTTTTGGTGATATTAGTTTTTACTGATTTAGCATCAACCGTCCCAGCCTTTTCCTGCGTATTAACATTTGCCATATTGGACTGATCATTGTCGTCTTTTGGCGGCTGTGGGTCTTTACCCGCCATTAATGTGTCAATTTGATCTTTGTCAATGGTTTCCCATTTCATCAAAGCGTCAGCCATTTTATGAAGGATACCGATATTTTCTTGTAAGATGGTTTCCGCGCGTTGGTAATTACGGTCAATCACCGCCCTTATTTCATCATCGATTTGATGGGCGACATTATTAGAAACCTTACTGCCTTGCGAGCCCGGATAACCCATAAAAGGTTGGCCGCTTTCTTCGCCATAGACTAGCGGGCCCAGCTTGTCGGAAAATCCCCAGCGGGTGACCATATTGCGGGCCAATTCCGTCGCCCGTTCAATATCGTTTGACGCCCCTGTTGTGACCCGGTCACCACCATAAATCATCAGCTCGGCAATCCGACCACCAAACAAACTGGCTATTTGGCTTTCCAGTTTGCGTTTGCTGGCGCTATATTGGTCTTGTTCAGGTAAGAACATCGTAATGCCCAAAGCCCGGCCTCTCGGCATGATGCTCACTTTATAGACAGGGTCGTGATCAGGCGACATCTGCCCAACGATACAGTGGCCCGCTTCATGGTAAGCCGTCAATAGCTTGTCATCTTCGGTCATCACCATGGTATGCCGTTCAGCACCCATTAGGATCTTGTCTTTGGCCCTTTCAAGATCGCTCATGGCCACTTCTTTCTTATTGCTACGCGCGGCAAGCAATGCGGCTTCATTAACTATATTGGCAAGTTCTGCACCAGAAAAACCCGGCGTTCCACGCGCAATGTATTTCAATTCCACATCCTCTGCGACGGGCACTTTCTTAATATGCACATTAAGGATTTGCTCGCGGCCACGGACATCGGGCAAGCCAACATTCACCTGACGGTCAAAACGGCCCGGCCTCAGCAAGGCTTTGTCAAGCACATCGGCACGGTTAGTTGCAGCAATCACGATGACGCCTTCATTACCACTAAAACCATCCATTTCAACCAGTAATTGGTTAAGGGTTTGTTCGCGCTCTTCGTTGCCCATAGAGGCACCACTACGTTGTCGACCCACCGCATCAATCTCGTCAATAAAGATGATGCACGGTGCGTGTTCTTTGGCTTGGGCGAACATATCCCTTACCCGTGAGGCACCGACACCGACGAACATTTCGACAAAGTCAGAACCTGAAATAGTAAAGAACTTAACCCCCGCCTCACCCGCTATCGCCCTGGCGATCAGCGTCTTACCCGTGCCTGGAGGCCCCACCATTAAAATGCCGCGCGGTATTTGACCGCCAAGTTTTTGGAATTTTTGTGGGTCGGCAAGAAAGTCAACCAATTCGGCAACATCTTCCTTGGCTTCTTCACAGCCAGCGACATCAGCAAATGTGGCTGTCTTTTTGTCCTCTTCAAGCATCTTGGCTTTGCTTTTACCAAAATTGCTGCCGCCTAAACCGCCGCCGCCCTGCATTCTGCGCATATAAATAATCCATACGATTATCAGCAATAGCATTGGAAACCATGAGATAAAAATCTGCATAAACAATGATTGCTGTACAGGGGGTGTCGTTCTGATCTGCACTTTAGCGTTCAGCAGATCATCAATCAAATGCGGGTCGCCAGGGTTGAAAGTTTCGTATTCTATGCCTGACGATGAGCGGACTTTAATAAGCTGGCCGTTGATTTCAACACGGTCAATCTGACCATTCTTCACTTTTCCAATAAAATCAGAATAAGCCAAAGACTCCTGTAACACCGGCGTCGAATTTAATCTGTTATATATTAGAAAACCACCCGTCAAAACAATCCCCCAAAGCAGCGCGGTCACTATATATTTTTTCATTTTCATCTCCTGATCCACTAAAGATCATCTATTTGCGTTACGGCAGCATCAATTTTGCAACATCCGACTTTTCTACGCTGCCATGTCGATTGTTTATTAAAACACTCGGTTTTCAAGAAAATCATATTCTTTTTAAATTCAAAAGTCTTTTAGATAATTTGATTTTTTATAAAATACTTATAACCCGGCATCATAAAAAATAGCTCAATTCCTGACCATAATTAAGTTTGATTTTATTAAGGGCTATTGCTTGAATTTGCCTAACCCGTTCACGGGTCAAATTAAGTTCCGCGCCAATTTCTTGTAACGTCATTTCCTTGTCTGAATCAACCCCAAAATGGCTACAAATCACTTTCGCTTCACGTGGCGACAACGCTTCAATGGCTTTAACCAATAACTCTTCCAAGTTAGAAGCCGCAATCATTTTAAAAGGATGAGTAAAAACCTGTTGTTCTAAAAAATCAATGGGGGCAAATACGCTTTCTTCATCGTCAGATATTTCCAGCGATATGGCGGATTGGGAAATAGATAAGATTGTGTTTATCTCGCTATCGGATAGTTGAGTGTAATTCGCCAAGTCTTTTACGGAAGGCTCTTTACCGGTTTTAGCAATCAGTTCCTCTTTGGCACGATAAACTTTATTGACGGTTGCAACCTGTCCGCAAGGCACCCTGACCACACGTTCGCAACGCGATAATGCCCTGGAAATGGCTTGCCTGATCCAATAACCGGCATAAGTTGAAAATTGAAACCCCAAACGGTAATCAAACCTGTCGACAGCTTTTAACAAGCCGGTTTGGCCTTCCTGCACCAAATCATCAAAATCTAAAAAACCACCTTTGTATTGATTAGCGATAAACAGCACCAATTTAGAATTGGCAGAGGCTAACTGCTGCCTTGCTTTAAGCCATAATTGCTCGGCAACGACCATGTCTGCAAACAGGCTTTTCATTTCAGCGCCGGATAGGAAATGACACTGTTTATCAATCCCCCTAAGCTGTAAGGTTTCAAAAAAAGCAGCCAGCTTTGATGCTTTTGCAGCATGATGCGTCAACCCTTGTAATCGTTTGGTGATTACATCCGTATGATCCGGCGATGGTTTATATCCCCTAAGTTTATAAGCATGGCCAATTATCCCCGCCAATTGAGTCAGATCGCTAAAAGAAAATGGAAATTGCTGCAAGGCGATTGTAAGCGCCTGTTTATTTTCGGTATAAGCAGGTGTGTTTATGCCTTCGTCAACAAGCGTCTGCAGCAAAACTTCATAGCGACCCCTTATAATAGCAAGCGTTTCTGACGCCTCTGCTTTGCCTACTGAACCCTCATCTTGCCCATTGATAAAACTGTCTTGTTGACATTCATTGAGCAACCACAAGGCAGTTATAGGAAAACAGCATAAGCAATTGATAAGATTATTTTTTTCAGTTATCAAATAATGGAAAAACTGAATATTTCCAGGCTTGGGACTATTTTTTGGCACCCTATTATTAGCCGCCGATACGGTTAATTTTTTGTTTGACAACTGCTCAGTTAAATATGCCATCACACCACATCCTCATAACAGGGTACTTTTAAATAAAATTGACCAAACACTGCTTAAATTATCGAATATTAAGACAAAGTACAGCTTAATTAGTTTTGAACAGGAACTTTAAACTTACTGGCTTGACCATTGTTTGCTTTTTGATTTTAACCAGAATGTAACAATCCACCCTCAACCTGTCAATATATAATTATACAAAACATGAACAACATTAAATAAAAATCACTAACCACACTTAATCCTGCTTATACAACATGGCTAGCAGCCATCAACCGCATGGTTAAAATGACCTAATGAATTTAGGAGAATATGTTTGTTCATTTTTTGAACAGGTTATAATGGACTTTGCTGTTTAAACGCAGGTACTTATAGAGTTGCAGTGCAATTTAAGGGGCGGGAATGAAAAATTATGATCATATTTTATTGGCAGCTGATTTTTTTAATGAAAATCAGGTTGTTATCAATAAGGCAAAAAGCTTGGCCGATAAGTATCAGGCAAGACTAAGCATCGTCCATGTAGTGGACAGCATACCCATTACTGATGCGGGCTATGGGGGAGACATCCCTTTTGACCTTGATTTGACAGCAGAATTAATGGCAATAGCGAAAAAAAAACTGCTTGCGCTCGCAGAAGAACTGACCATCAATAGCAGCGACACATGGCTGGAAATAGGTAGCCCGAAAACAGAAATTGTTAGGATTGCCAATGAAACTCAAGTTGATTTAATCGTACTTGGTTCACATGGCCGACATGGCATTGCCTTATTGCTGGGCTCGACTGCAAACGGTGTTTTGCACCATGCCCAATGCGACGTTTTAGCGGTGCGCCTGCAGGACAATTAAAAACAACGCAAATCCCCTTGCCAAATCCAGACGCACATATTGAAAATGTCTTATCTTACAATCCATACTGCCTGCTAAAATCAGCGACTGTAAGATAACTATCTGAAAATAAAAACAATAATTCCTTAAACTAAAGGAGAGGGTTAAATGATTGGCCACATTGAAAGTTACGATGCCGATAACCAAACAGGTGTTATAAAGAGTGATGACAGTTTTTTTTCATTTCACATAGATGATTGGATGGCGCACGTACCACCAGACCAAGGGGATGATGTCAATTTTGATGTCAAAGAGGAAAATACGGCATACCACATCGATCTGGTTGGCGCTTATTTGGAAAAGCCCAAAGCGGTAAAATATAAATATCTTGCAGCTTTTTTAGCATTGCTTTTGGGTTTTGCTGGAGCCCACCGGTTTTACTTAGGTTATTACAAGATTGCCCTTGCCCAACTTGCCTTCACCCTAATAACACAGGGATATGGTGTGCTTTGGGGATTTATTGAAGCAGTCCTGCTATTTGGCGGACAAATGAATAAAGACGCCAAGGGTCGGCCATTAAAATAACCATCTCCGCATAAGCGCCGGGTAGCGCCCAAGAAAAGCCAACTAATGGCTTGATCATCACCGCGCTACCCGTAACGCCTTCGATCATGCCGCACAACAAATAGCGCCAAACACAGACACCCCATACACACAGGTGCTGCACCCCAGGCATCCAAACCGTTTTCGATGCTTAAAACACGCCCAAACTGAAATCACCAACCAATAAAAGCAGGCCAATATGCGATTGTCTTTAAATATACAAATTTTTCTCGGCGTAGCGGCAGGTTTATTGCTTGGTGCGGTGTTCGTGGCATTAGGCGCAGATGCCACGGCAACCAAGCAAGGGCTTTATCTAAGCAATCTAGTCGGCAACCTCTTTATCGATTTGCTCAAAATGATATTGGTGCCCTTAGTATTTACCTCCATTGCGGTAGGTGTCGCCAACTTACGTGTGCACCAGCAAATGCACCGTGTCTGGATTTCAACACTGGCATTCTTTGTGCTTTCAATGGCGATGGCAATACTGTTAGGGCTAGCTACGACCAACCTGTTTGAACCTGGAAAAGGCTTAAGCCTGGATTTATTCCACGATGCCATGCGCAATTTTTCAGCCAAGCAAATGGGTTTTTCCGAATTCACCATCAACTTCTTTCATGGTTTATTTGTAAATCCATTTGCCGCACTCGCGCAAGGCAACGTACTGGCCATCGTAATTTTTGCGCTGTTTTTGGGGATTGCGCTCGTTATCGGCGGCGAGCGTTATCGGAATATCTTGGTCTTGTTGCAAGAAGGGCTTGAAATCACACTACGCATGGTCGGCTGGATTATGCACCTTGCGCCATTAGGGATTATGGCCTTGCTTGCCCAGTTAGTGGCAACACAGGATACGGCATTATTAACCAGCCTTGCTAAATTTGTCGCGGTAGTGCTGGGCAGCACGTTAGTGCATGGGCTTATTGTGCTTCCGCTAATTTTGTTTATCATTGCCCGTGTTTCACCCCTGCGTTTTTTCAAGGGCGCACGCGAAGCGCTGATTACGGCTTTTGCAACCAGTTCCAGCTCCGCAACTTTACCGGTTACCTTGCGTTGCGTAGAGCAACATTTGCACGTCAAACCCGATATTGCCGGTTTTGTAATCCCCTTAGGCGCAACCATGAATATGGATGGCACGGCGCTGTACGAGGCGTCCGCCGCGTTGTTTATTGCCAACTTAGTGGGCGTGGAACTTGACATCGGCCAGCAACTGATTGTTTTTTTCACCGCAATGCTGGCTGCTGTCGGCGCACCGGGAATCCCCAATGCGGGCATGGTGACAATGGTTATGGTATTGCAATCGGTAGGCCTTCCGGCCGAAGCAATCGCCATCCTATTGCCAATAGACCGGCTTTTGGATGCGTTCCGTACGATGGTGAATGTTGAGGGAGATATGATTGGAAGTTTGGTGGTACAGAAACTGGCAATATTAGGAAAGCCCAACCATCCGGAACATAAAATTATTTGTGGGAAACCCAGTTAGCAAGGACTTAAATAGCGTACGACGAAATAACGGACATCCTTTTTCTACTTGGGAATGGATCATCGGAATCCTTGTATCGCTGCTAATGGCAATGCTTTTATTCGCCTTCAAAAATTGGCATTATTAACTTTGGCAGTTGGCTTCGCGCTGAACTATATCGGGCTCATTTCACATAAAAAGGGACAACGTCGGTAGCAAGCGGCTTTTCTTTATCCCCCTTTTCTTTGGCCTGAAGGGAATAGTGCCCTGGTTTGATAGGCCATAAGAAATGCCCTGTTTGTGTTGTGGCGATGACTTTGCCATTGAGTAGCCATTCAATTTTATGGTCAGCGGCCATACCTTCAACAACAAATTCAAATGCTTGTACAGAGGCAGGAATCCGTGGGTCATAGGCAATTTGCAAGCCTTTGGTGGGCCGGCGTAATTCAAGTTGGCTTGGGGGATGCGGCTGTTGTGTAAGGTTCGGCTCACTGCCGCTGATGAAATATTCCGTGCGTGGAAAACAGTTAGTTCTTCCCGCCGATTGATCATGCCCGGTGCAAATTTCCTGCTGGGTCAATTTCGGGCTTAAATAGAGCGGCATCGGTTTCTCGTGACCCGCAAGCGCGGCAAATAGGCTGTGCAACACTAACGCAGGGCCGGTTGATCCGGTAATCCCGTCCATTGGGGTTTGATCTAAATTGCCTAGCCACACCCCTACCGTGTAGCGTGAATCAAACCCTAGCACCCAAGCATCGTGATAATCGGTTGATGTCCCTGTTTTTACGGCAGTTTGTATGGGAAGGTTAAGCACGCTTCCCGCGCCGAACTCACGTCTTCTGGCAAAGGGGTCAGAGAGGATGTTGGCAATTAGCGAGGCGGCTTCTGCTGAATAGACGCGGCGGTTTTTGCGCATGACGGGGGACTGTGGCAATGGCGTGAGGGGGCGGAATATGCCGCGATTTGCCAAAGTGCTGTAGGCTTGCACCATTTCGAATAACGTCACTTCACCATTGCCCAGCGCCAGGCCTTCCTTATAAAACTCAACAGGTTGCCTTAAACTGGCAAAACCAAGTGCATGAAGTGTCTCCAAATATCGCGCAGGGGTGACAAAAGCAATCGTTTGTAAGGCCGGAATATTGAGCGAGTTGCCGAGCGCTTCCCGCAAGGAAATTTGGCCGTAAAACAGATGGCTGTAGTTGTGGAAATCATGCAGGCCTGAACCGATGGCTTCGGCCATGGGCGAGTCATCCAACAGGGTTGCGGGTGACCAACCCGCATCAAGCGCCAGTGCGTATAAGAACGGTTTCAGTGACGAACCCGGTTGGCGCGGGGTACGCACGGCATCAATAGCACCACCTGGGGTTGCCTTATTAAGTTGATCATTACCCGCCCCGCCGACCGCCCAAACCAAAATTTCACCTGTGCGATGATCCACGACCATGGCTGCGCCATTACGCACTTGCTTACGTTTTAATGCCTTGATGCGCTCATCCAGAAAAGCTTGCGCTTTATGCTGCAAACCGCCATCCAAAGTGGTCAGCAGCACACCGTTGTCACTTAAATGATAAGGGATGGTTTCGCGGATGTAGTTGATAAAATGGCTGGCGTTTAACGGCAGTTGCGGCGGTTCAAGAGCCATTTTTTGCTCCGCCAGTTGTTGCCGTTCCTGCGCAGACAATTCTCCGCGATCTGTCATAGCCTGCGCCAATCTAGCCATAGCGGGTTCAATGGCATCAGGGTTTTTATAAAGGTCGAACGCGGATGGCGCGCGGGGTAACACCGCCAACGCCAGCATCTCTTTATGGGTTAACGTACCCAGATCACGGTTGAAATAATAACGGGCGGCTTGTGCGACCCCTCGGCGATTAGCGGCATAAGGCACTTGATTGAGGTAGAACTCAAGCAGTTCGCCTTTGCTGGCATGTTTCTCCAATAAGGCCGCTTCGAAACCTTCAAGCCAGCGTGACCACAGCGTCCGTGGGCGCGGATGGATAATGCGGACGACTTGTTCGGTAATCGTGCTGCCCCCCCGCACGGCTTTACCGGCGCGGAGGTTTTGCCATAGGGCGTTCGCCCGTGCAGTCCAGCTTACGCCGTGATGTCCAAAAAAATGCCTGTCTTCGGAGGTGACAAACGCCTGTCTTAGCCATTCGGGTATGGCGTGCAAGGGTACGATAGCCATGGTGTTGAAACGGTTTTGGTAAGAAATGCCCAGCGGTTTTCCCTGGCGATCCAGCACTTGAAAGCGTTGCGTGCCGGAATTGGGGGTATGCAAGGATAGGCTGGGCGTTTCAATATCCCACGCTGTTTTCAGCGCGACTAGCACAAGCAGCACTAAGGCTGTGCGGAGTGCCATTTGGCCATAGCGTCTAGTTGCCATCACAGGCTTCTCAGGGTGTGGCGGCTTGTTCACCAACCTGAAAGTCCACCGCTTCTGTCTTCCCATAAACATCAGGGTCGTACATTTCCTGTGCCATCGTCGGTAAGGCGCTGAATGTACCCGTCGCAATCGCTTGTGCCGTATAGGACAGATGATAATTGCCAGCGGGCAGGTAATCGGAATAAAAGCGTACGGAGTCATTGCGTATTTCTTGATGGTAGAAATTCCAGAAGCTGGTGCCGAAATCTATCCAGTCGGAATACTTAAACCAAAAAGCCCCGCCTGCCGCAGTAAAATCGCCTTTTTTGGCATCGACTTCGGAGGTTGTTGCAAGGTCGCGGTTCACTGGCTCCAAGCCGCCCGGTACCGCATCGTCCACCACGACAAAATTACGCGCCGCCGGGGCGGAAACATAAAGATCGACGCGGATTAACTCGCCACGTTTAATCTGTAGCGGAGATTTCAGTAACTCCCATTTTCCCGCCCGCTCAACGCTGTATTCACGGTGCACTTCAATGCCGGCATTGGCGGCGTTGTCCAGCGCTGTTGGTAGGGCGTAGGCCAGGCGTGTCGCATAGTAAAGCCGTCCCTGACCTATGCGCTGGATTTGCACGGAAGTTTTACGCCCCGCATCCCCGGCTTTGATAGGCCGCTCCAATTGTGCCGCCGGGTCGCGGACATCCTTGAAAACCGCTTTGCCAAAGGTGGCACCGTCCATAGCGGCTATCACCGTCATATCCGGTTTATCTTTTTCATAAACACGGGCGAAATCAATTAGCGCATTCATGCAGAACATGTTTTCTTGGGTGTTTTCCCAATGGTCACGGTTTTGGCGGCTTTGGGTAATGGCGCGTACCAATTTAAACGGCACATCGCCAACTAGATTTTTACCGCTTTCACGTTCGCCATAGGCCGTGAAAGCATCCAATACAGCACAGTTTTCGCGCAGTGGCGAGGCCAAGATGCGGGTATAGCTGTCATCCCAGGTTTCGCTGAACACAAACTTGCCGCCTGTTTGATTAGATGTGGCGAGGATCATTTTTGCCACTTCGGGGGCATATTTTTCGCCGCCTTTAACCGCCAATGCCGCCTGTAAGAAGTGACTCTTGCCGAATAAAGACATTTTCTGCACATGCGGTTGGTAGCGTTCCAGATCTGATAGGCTGGCGTTTCCGCGTTCTGCCAATGCCGCCAAAGCCACGGCGCGTACGGTGGAGGTCATGCCTTCAGAATAGAAATCAGGCACGGCGTCGTTCTTAAGCAAATTACCCAAATAGGTGTGCAGCTTGTTTTCCACCTGTTCAGGAATCGTGTAGCCACTTTTACGCAGCCAATTGAAGGCAATCGCCGTATAAGCGCTTAGGTAAGGGTCTACATAGCGGTCTTGGGCGACGAAATACGTCATGCCCCCGTTTGCCGCTTGGAAACTGGCCGCTTGTTCCAGCGTAGTTTGTGGCAGGGACTCGCCGCCCTCCCAAAGCAACGAATCGGGCAAGTAAGCTTTTAGATTTTTATAATGTGCCGCCATGACCCCTTTGCTGAGCTTTTGCTCCCAGCACAGATACGGATAATCGCGCATGTACTTAAAGGCACCGGAGACATTGCCAATAACGGTCGGCGAGGCAATCACACTGACACTGCCCGTATCCGGCAGTATGTCTTTGGGGAACTGGATAGTCTCGTCAATCTTATCCTGGGTGGTGGTGCCATAATTCGCGGCGACATTAAGGCTGCGGCGTTTATTGACCGGCAGGCTATGGACTAGGCCATCGCTGTCCAGCATATCCCCTGCCGTGACCGTAAAGCGTAAGCTGCCTGCTTGGGTATCGCGCGTTTGCGCCACTGCCGTGGTTTGGATCGGCATTGACACCGTGATGCGCTTGTAAGGCTCAACGGTAATGGTCTTGGTCAGGTCGGCAGGCGTCTTAGCGGCATCAAGCTGGCCTTCGGCGTGGATGCTCACCTCCAAGGTGCGCGGTTTATCCGTACGGTTCATGACGCTGAATCCGGCATCAAAGCGATCACCCTCCATCACTTGGTTGGGCATCAAAGGGCGCACTTCGGTCGGACGGTTGACTTTAAAGTTGGCATCACCCAAACCGAAACGGTCGGTCGGCGTTGTCGCGATGGCCAGAATACGCCAGCCCGTCAGATTATCCGGTGCATCGAAGCTGATCGTCGCATCGCCTTTATTATCGGTTTTCAGTTCGGCGTTCCAATAACTGATGAATTTGAACAACGAACGCATACTTAAATTGGCACCGCCATCGCCCCCCGGATTCGCGCCTTTTTTCTCAAACCGTTGCCGCCCCACTAGCCGTGTCAGCAAGCTGTAATTGCTCAAGTCAAGGCTGTCCAAGGTGTAAAAGCCTTGGTAGGGATCGTAATAGCTTTTACCGCCCGTGATAAGGTCAAACACCGATTCATCAAGCACGGCAATCGCCAACTCGATAGGCTCATTTTTATCTTTCATGCGGGGTTCGGCATGAAGCTTGACGGCCACTTTGTCGCGGGGTTTGTAAATCTCCCGGTCTGTTTTGGCACTAATCAGCATTTCTTTATACGGGTCTTTTACCGGCACCGTCACATAACCCATACGATAAGTCGGTTTGCCGAGGTCAACCTGGCCCAGATCCAAGGGTTTGTCCACGCGCGGCGACACAATGACAACGGAAAGATAGAATCCTGGCAAGTAGTCCGGTTTGATTTTGAATTCGACCACGGGCGTGGAGCTGGTGAACGTTTGCACAAAATGGTCGATGACTCCGTAACGCTCGATGGTGATCAGCGCCTTCGCGTTCGGATAAGGGTTTTTCACCAGATAACGCGCGGTATCGCCAACTTTATAGGTCGTGCTTTCAGGGACAATCGTCAGGCCGCTATCGTTTTGATTATTCCATACCACAAAATCATCACCGACAGCATAGGTGCTAAGTGTCGTGGAGTGGGCCTTGCCCTTGGTATCCTTAATTGTTGCGATAGCCCGATAAACCCCCGCTTTATTAGGCGTAAAGCTGCAATTAAGCGGCGCCTCTTCCGATAGCCCTTGACAATGCCCTGCCGCTTCCCATTCGTTATGATATTCGGTTAGATAGGCATTGCCCGCGCCCTTAACCCGCGCCGCTTTGGTGGTCTGATGCTCTAGCGCAATTTCCACCACCGTGCCTTTGGCGGGGTTGCCCCGCCCGTCAACGACGATATATTGCAGGTTGCCTGTTTTGCCAACTTGGTATAGCCATTCGCTGCTATAAAGGCCAACCAAACGGTCCACTCCCAGATAATCGGCACGGGTTTGGCTGCTGATGTATTTGCCCCGGTCATCGGCAACCGCACTTTCCACTAACAGCTTGCCGTAGACCACTTGAGGTGTTCCGGTGGAAAAATGAAGGGTGTTTTCTCCCTTGTCATTTACCTTATCGAGTTTCTGAAAAATTTGCTGGGAAGGCGTTTCATTTTGGTAGCTATCGAATTGGAAGTTTTTAGCTAACGGATGTTTCGCGCTAAATGGCGCACTTTCCAACAGTGCGGTGACCCGCGTAGCGGCATCGGTGTAAGCGCCACCCGAATGCAATTCGGCATGGGTCGCCACATTCACTGATTCATCGGCATGAAACAGATCACCATTCAGCTGGTTGCTGACCCGGAAAGGGGATGGCGTAAAGTCGCTGACCAGGACGCGCATGGGCAGCCAAGTTTTTTTGTCGGCACTGTCACTGTCGGTCTCAGTATCAGGCTGCTTTGGAATAGTTTCTTGGGTATTTTCAGATTTTTTGGCAAAGTCACCGATAAGTTTGAATTGATACCAGCCGACCGCACCTGCTTTGGGTACGGTAAATTCCCCACTGGCCCCGCCAAACACCGATAAGCGAATATCCTTGCGGTCATGCACTTCTTTACCCATAGGGTCGATGATTTTCAGCCGATAACTGCCAGCGGGCGGCGGTATGAAACCATTGTTGTCTTGATCACGGACATAGATTTTGTATTGGATGGTGTCACCCGCACGGTAAATGCCTTGGGCGGTCGTCCCCCAAGCCCGCGTGTGGCCATAGCGCATTTGCTTGTAGGGATACACTGCTTCACTACCTGAAGCGCGGTAAGTGTCAATAGTGAATGATTGCGCTATGGGCAGCAGCGCCATGTCATCGTCTTTTTCCACGCGCAAGAAATAGCGGTTATCTTCATCGCGGTAACGTGTCGTGATAGAAAGATCGGGGTCTAGCGCATCCGTTCCGGGCAATAACGCCAATCCTGAGGCATCAGTGGTCGCCTTCGCGCTAAGGTCAGCCACGGTATGCAAGGTGGTGAAGGCATCTTGGTATAAGCTGACCTTGGCGTCCGCCACAGGTTGGCCAGTCGCCATGTCCGTGACCCAAACCAGGCTATTGAAATGGCCTAGTTTGAAATGGACTTGATAAGGCGTCACTTGCGCAAATAGGTTGGGAGAATAGGTTTTGACACGCGGATCGGTTTGCAAAGCGCCAAACACCGCGCCGGTATTGCCATCGAGCATCTCGCGCACACCGAAGGGAACGGCGAATTGCACATCTTGTACGCGGGGAATGGCTTTACGGAAAGTCTGTTGTTTGTCGCTACCTTTGGCTGTGATGCCACGGTAGTTGAAGCTGTAATTATTCAAGTTATTGACGAAAAAGGGTATCTCGCTTTCCACGCCCTTTTCCAGCACGGCATCGGTGTAATCTAGGACAAAATTGGGATTCCGATGTGCGGTCATAAAGCTCGCTGAAATAGGCTGGCGCAGCTTACGGCCAAAGATGTCCTGCACTTCATCAACAACAGGGGCGACGGGCTTGAACCAAGATTGTAGCCAATACCATAGCCGTTCAAAAAAAGTCATTGCCGCCTGTGAATGTACGGTATAGCGTTGAGCGACCTTCAGGCCACCTGGAAGCCATACGTCATAAATGGCCCCCTTGCTATGCGGTTGGCTAAATTGATAACCGACTTCAGCATTGTCTCCGCTCTCGTCCGGCTCTTGAGTTGTCGATTCTTCATCGTCTGAAACTTTCTTCCAACCACCCACAGGCGGATTAAATATCACCCTGTCGCCTAAGGTGCCGCGCTCCACCGGCGTATTGAAAGAAATATCCACGGGTCGCATGGGATCACATTTTCCACTAGGTTGTTGGCCCGCCGGTATCCATAACTCTTCACCGCTGTTAGTTGTGCATTTAATGCCAAGAAACGTAAATTCGGGGTAAGTGTCGAGCTCCGCCACCGGATTGGAACTCACGCCGGGCTCAGGGCCAAGTGCAGACATTAGCCCTGGCTCGGTTTTAAGGACAATATGGGTATCTAACGGCAGTTCTTCTACAGGTTCAACCAGCCAAATCCTACGCGCTTCCTTTCCTGACCCTTTATGAAGGTCATCATCGCTTTTTTGTAGGGGCTGTTTGTTAAAAAATAGTAGGGCATTTTCTCCCGGAATGGGCATCCATTTAGGTAGTTCACGATCTGCCGAGTCGGCGCTAACTTGCACGGCAACCCGCTCGGCCTTGTCGCCGACGCTCCAAAAGACATGCTGTGCGACCGATTCCTTATCCACCGCCTGATTGAATACCAGCCGTATCACGGGGTGTCCTGGTGATTTCCACTCCCGGAATTCATGGTAGCTCACATCAGGGCGTTGGGTGATAAAGCCATGTTGGAAGCGGTCAGGAATCGTCGCGCCATCTTCCGCCTTAATTCCAGGAGCGATGTCCAGCGTATAACGCGTTGCCTCTTTGAGCGCCGCCTTATCGGCTAGATTGCAGGCCAGTGCCGAGGTGTTGATCCAACGCCATTCGCAGGCAAGGGCAGGGATGATGGTGACCGGAATTTCGGAAGACGGACGCTCCATCTTCCCGATAGGGACGATGGGACGGTTAAATTGAATGACTATTTGTTTACCCGCAGGGACATCCTCGCCGTCCGGCGTAATCCTGATGACCTGAAGTCCTTTGAATTCAGGGATAGCCGCTGAATCGTATGCGGCCTGGGTATCGACGGCTAGCCAAAATATCGATAGGGCTACAACAAATGTAAATATTTGGCGATTAACGTTCATAAACACCACCGCTAGGCTGCAACACTGCTTGGAAATAGGAAATAACCCGAAATCCTTCGCCAAGTGCCAAGGATGATTCTTATAACCAAGTATAGCTAAACACAGAAAAAAGCTCACTATGGATCATAGTGGGAAGATGTCTTGTGGGTTATTTATGAGAATCCATGTGGATAGTATCCAATACAGCTACCTAAAAATAGTTATTAAATAACATAAAGATAGCCACATAAATGCAGATTAAGCCCTCTCTGAATGACAGCTTTCAACTGGCTAACAGTCGAACAGACCAATGACTCTACTTGGTCGAAATAAGGCGATCATCTTTGTACATGACAAAAAAGAAGCTTGTTGAAAATGTGGCAAAATAGTGACAATTGCGAAATAGGACAAGATGCCACACTTCAACGGGCTGGCGACCTTGTTAAACCACCACTTCCACTGGAACAAGGCACGGATGGATTGCCTTGTCGGGATGGTGGTCGCGTTATTTTTTCAAGGAAACCATTACCTGGCTAAGCTAGCCAAAGCCTTCCCGACAAGGCCAAAGCGGATTCCCATTACCCGCTGATGAAGCGGTTTATCCGTGAGTTCGGCAAAGGGCAGACCGTCAAATGCAAAGGCGAACCCCTATATTTGACCTATTGCACTGCTATGGAACCTTAATCCCTCAACAGCTCATTAATTCCGGTTTTACTGCGCGTCCTTTCATCCACTTGTTTGATAATCACTGCGCAATACAAACTATAGTTGCCATCCGCTGAAGGCAGGTTACCGGAAACCACGACAGAACCGGCCGGAATACGTCCGTAACTGACTTCGCCGGTCATGCGGTTGAAAATCTTCGTGCTTTGGCCAATGTAAACCCCCATAGAAATCACACAGCCATCTTCAACAATCACTCCTTCGACAATTTCCGAACGTGCGCCAATAAAACAGTTGTCACCAATAATGGTTGGGTTGGCTTGTAGTGGTTCTAAAACGCCGCCAATACCGACCCCGCCTGACAGATGCACGTTTTTACCAATTTGCGCACAGGAACCGACGGTTACCCACGTATCGACCATTGTGCCGCTATCCACATAAGCGCCGATGTTGACATAAGACGGCATCAGGATTGCGCCAGGAGCGATGTACGAGCCGTGACGGGCAACGGCATTTGGCACGACGCGCACGCCAGCTTTGGCGAAATCTTCGTCGCTGTAATTGGAGAATTTGCATTCGACCTTATCGTAATAACGGGTATTGCCGCCGTCCATCATGCGGTTTTCGTTGATACGGAACGACAATAGCACGGCTTTTTTCAACCATTGGTGGGTTACCCAGTCGCCGTCGATTTTTTCGGCGACCCGTAATGCGCCACTGTCCAATAAACCTAAAGTTTCGGTCACAGCGGTACGGATTTCCGCAGATACGTTGGTAGGTGTAAGGTCGGCACGTTGTTCAAAAGCGGTGTTAATGATGTTTTCTAGCTGTGTCATAATTTTTCTTTTTATAAAGTGTTAAGGAAATTTTTAATCCGGTATGCGGATTTTATGCATTCATCCAACGGGGCAACCAAGGCGACCCTGACGTAGCCCTGCCCAGGGTTTATACCGTTAAATCCGCGCGATAAAAAGCTGCCCGGCAAGACCGTCAGGTTTCCATGTGCGAACAATTTTTGTGCGAATTCTTGATCATCTATCGGCGTTTTCAGCCAGACATAGAAACTCGCGGCGGGTTTTTTAACCTCGCAAACTTCGGCGAGTATCGAAATGAACGCCGCGAACTTTTCCCGATATAACCGCCTGTTTTCGACGACATGCGCCTCGTCCCGCCATGCTTTAATACTGGCATGTTGGGTCGGTAACGGCATGGCGCAGCCGTGATAAGTCCGATATTGAAAATACGGCTGTAAAATAGCGGCATCGCCGGCAACAAACCCAGAACGCAACCCTGGCGCATTGGAACGCTTGGACAAACTGTGGAAAACCACGCAGCGTCCAAACGCCTGGTTGCCCATCTGGTAGGCCGTTTGCAGCAAGCCTACCGGTGGCGTGGCCTCGTCATCATACAATTCGCTATAACACTCATCCGAGGCAATGATGAAATCATATTTTTCAGCCAAATTGAGCAGCTTTTCATGGTCGGCCTGCCCCATCACCGCACCGCTGGGGTTACCGGGCGAACAAATATAAACCAATTGGCAACGTTGCCAGATAGCTTCCGGCACCGCATCAAAATCAGGCAAATAGCCGGTTTCTTCCGTGGTATTCAAAAAATACGGTTCAGCCCCTGCCAGCAAAGCCGCGCCCTCATAAATCTGGTAAAAGGGATTGGGCATGATGACCACTGGCTTGGTGGCTGTCGTCGTATCAATGACCGCTTGGGCAAACGAGAACAAAGCCTCGCGTGTGCCATTGACCGGCAAAACTTGCGTATCAGGGTTAAGCGCCGCCAAAGGGATCTGAAAACGCCCGGACAACCAATCGGTAATCGCCAGCCTTAATTCCAACACGCCTTTAGTGGTTGGATAAACGCCCAGACCTGAGCTATGGGCCAATAAGGTTTCTTGGACAAAATGCGGGGTTGGGTGCGCAGGCTCCCCGATGGACAAGGCAATATGCGCCCTATCTTGCGGAGGAACGATGCCTTGTTTGAGTTTTGCCAATTTCTCAAAAGGATAAGGATGTAAGGTTTTTAAATTTGGGTTCATTAATTGAAAGTAGGCTATGGCGTGCGTGGCGTTTACTCTTCACACGTGAGCGCCACACCCGAAGCTATCAAGGTTAATCGATCAATTGCAGTGAGGCTGCCTGCCAGCCGCCTGAGCCTGTTGGAACTGCATCATGGCCTGCGGCATACGCTGTTGCAAATCCTGAATTCGGGTGGCGTGGGAAGGATGCGTGGACATAAATTCAATCGGTTGCTGCCCCTGCGAAGCCTGCTCCATTTTTTGCCATAAGCCAATGCTTTGTCTGGGATCAAATCCGGCTTTTGCCATTAAATCCAAACCAATCATATCGGCTTCACTCTCTTGGGTGCGGCTAAAAGGCATCAATACGCCATATTGCGCACCTAGACCCAGCAACCCAAGCGTGGCCGGATTCTGCCCCAATGCCGTTTGTTGGATCATGCCCATGCCTTGCTGCACCGCCATTTGTTGCGACGCCCGCTCATTACTGTGTTTAGCCAAAACGTGCCCCACTTCATGACCAATAACAGCCGCCAGCTGGTTTTGGTTTCCGCCCACCAGTTGGATTAAGCCAGTATAAACACCGATTTTATTGCCAGGCAAAGCGAAAGCATTGGCTGATTTATCCTGAAACACCACCACCTCCCACTGACCGCCGGTTTGCTGGGTTATCGCACCAGCAATACAATTGGCAAGGCGTGTGTATTGTGGGTTCCTGCTGATTGGTTTTTGTTTTTTTAACGCACTAAATGACTGCAAACCCATTTGGTCAATTTGCGTTTCAGGCATCATGATAAACTGATTCCTGCCAGTAGGACTGGTGGCACAGGCGCTTAAAAGACTAGCGGTTATAAGGGTCGGGAAAATTTTTTTTAACATAAGCTTACAATGGGTAAGGACTATAAATAGTCAGCCATTTTAACGTAAGTTTTTAGCAGGAGGGTAAAAATGTGGCCCTATGGCTCCACAATCACTCCCCATACAAATAAAAACCCGCGTTGACAAAAGCGTTCAACACAAACAAAGACGTCGAAACATCGCTGCCAACGATAATCCGGCAAGGATGCCGCATTCGATTCCATTCATAAGGCAAAAATGGATGCCCTCTTACACCTTCACCCAAGGCATCGGACATCACTTTCAGTCCGGTGGCAAGCACACCGTCATCTTTAGCTTCATACTGCAATAAAACCAGCGCCGAAACGGCCATAGCGGCATCGAAAGCATTCAAGGTATGGGTGATCAAATCATTTTTACAGTAATCCAAGGCAATTTGGCGGATTGCTTCGATACATCCTTCAGGATCGAGAAGCGTTTTTTCCACATCGCTTAAAGTCAAATAAACGTCATAAACCCGCCCCGTATAAAAAAGGTATATTTCTGGAAGATAATATTGGAATGCGGATTCATATTTATAGTTGCCGCTTTTAAATGTTTGGTAATGGAAAGCGATAAGACGCCGGACTGTTTTTAAATTCCCCCCTTGAAGCGCATCCCACTGTTTTCTGTTCACCAAAATAGATTCCAAAATGTCCATATTATGTCCTGGACAGATTTCGTTCCCCGCGACATTTTTTACGACACGGCCATCCGGCTTAGGAAACGACTTGTCAAACCAAATGGGAACGGCCCCTTGGTAATCTAAAGGTTTAGTGAAATGAATAGTTGGCGGATTTGATGTATAGCCGCTGCCAATTTGATATTCAGTGATTATCTCTATCCAAGGATAATTCAAAAAATTACGGCATTCTTCAAGAAGATTGCCATCAACGCTAAGGTTCTTGGCTTTGACGAGATCCAACCATTTTTTTGCAATTGACAGCGCAAAAAAGGTGGTGTCGGTATCGGGGACGTAATCACCGAACCCCAGGTCTTTTTTTATCGTGCTATTTTTTTTGTTCAACCGGTATGCCTGGGCACCATCCGAGCCTAAAGGCAAGCAGGTTATTGCAGGATGTCTAATGCCCTTATTCGGGGTCACCAGCCATTCCTGACTGGTGACCACACAAAAATGCAGCAGATTTTCCATAATTTGGACAGTCTGCTGCAATTCTTCAGGTGTCAGTTTGGATTTTGTCACCCTCGCCAGCAAGTGCTCAAAAAAATTCACATCATAAAACGCCGTGCGATGTACAAACCAAAAAGGGCGCTGGAACATTTTTTCTGCAATCCCGCGATAAGGCTTGCGGATGTGCTTCAACTTGGCCGGATTGCTATTAATAAAGCAGCGCAACAACGCAAACAGCAAAGTGGCGTTCTGGTATTCAAATGCGCCTGCCCCACGCAAAACCTCAAGAAAATTCTCGCCATTCATGTGATCATCGCCAGATAAAATCACTTGCGCGGCAACCGGAAAATAAGGGGCTTTTTTATCCCGGTTCCAAATACGCAGAATATCCTGCATACAACGCTTGATGACCGAATTGATTTGCTCTTGGCTAGGGATCGAATGGTAAAGGGGGACGGGCTCCCGTTGCTGAAATTGCGGCTTACCGATGCCATCCAAGAGCTCGGCAACCGGTTTAAAAGTACGGTTAATCCAATTGGCATCCCGCCAATGCGCATAATCCGCCTGCATTGCTGCGCGAACCGCCGCCTGATAGGTAAGGACATCTTGCATCGGGATTTGGGGGTGACGGCAACCTTTAAGAACTAGGTATTTTAATAACCAATTGCACGCGGACTTTTGATAAAGGTACTTTAAATTTTCACCCGGCCCACTTTTGGGGCGTTCTTCCAAAATGGGCGTGTCACAAACATCATAAATATTTGCATAATGGACCATGATAATTTCCTTAAATGGCGTCAACTGTAACTATGCGGCATGATCACTGTCGAAATTTAAATTAACTATAGTTGTTAAAGGCACTAAAAAATGGCCACTAAATTATATAAGGCGTTAATAACCATCACATTTCTCCACACCATAAGCATTTTGTGCCCAATTACTGCCGTGGCAGCCGAAGTGTTGCCAGATTCAGTCGAAAGCATTGCCACCACGCTCGGCTTTAGCCCTTCCGAAAGATGGCGACTTTACCAAGGTGAGATAGTGGCTGTGGATCTTCCCGAAACCAGCGATAAAATGCTTGCCCAGATGGTCGCTATGGTCATACCCACAGGTATCGATAAAGTTGCGACACGGTTGTTGGGCGGAAATATCCTCGAGACCGATAAGGATGTCATCGCATTTGGCCGAATCGATCCGGCACATATTGAAGAAAGCTTAAAAGGCGCCTTATTCACAAAAGCGGATAGTGATGAAATCAGCCGGTTGCAAAACGCAGAATTCGCGGACTTTAACCTTTCTTCATCGGAAATCGCCGAACTGAAAGCCGTAGGAAGCACCACTCCAGACACCCTTGCAAACAGTTACCGAAAGATCCTCGTCGCGCGGGCTAAAGCTTATATCGGCGGCGGATTGGCGGCAATTGGGGCATATCAGCGTGACGGTAATAAAAAAACCAATGCAGCCGACGATTTAAAAAAAATGGCCGCCGCAATGGTCATCGTGGCTGAACACGACCCGGTTCTTTACCGGGCCTTCCTAAATTATCCTAAAAACCAACCTGTCGGTATTGACACCGAGTTTTTTTGGCTAAAAAAACGTGCCAATAACCGACCGGTCTTTACCTTGGCGCATCGGATCATACAATCAAAACCCAACAGCGTGATGATCATGCGCCGCGAGTTTTTTGTCGGACATTCCTTCAATGCCGCGCAAACAGTGTCGGGGCTCTTTCCCTTGCAGCAGGGCACCATCATTTTTTCCGGCAACCGCACCACTGTCGACCAACTTTCTGGATTTGCCTCAAGTTTGCGGCATAAAATCGGGCGGAACATGATGCGGGAGGAAATCGTCAAGCGCTTTAAAAACTTACGCGGGACATTTGCTAAATAGCAAGATTGGCTTTCAAAGCACCATCCAAAGGGCCGGTAAAGCTTACAATATGGTTTAGTAATGCCATCCTGGTATGCCAAGGTTGGCATCAACATCTGCAGCCGAAGGCCTTACAGTCACGGTAAAGCCTTTACCACAAGAGGGATTAAGCGGGTTTTTGATCAGATTACGTTTGACCTGAAGCACCGCAGGATCCCCAATGCCTTCAACACCTTGGGCTTTGCCCAGCACGGCATATTGCGAACCATTATCAGGGATCCACAAGTTCACTTTTGGGGCGCGGATGGTGGGTGCCGAGAAAATACAAATATCGGCAATGGCCACTTCAATACTCAAAGCGGTCGCGCATGATGAGGGATTAAAGTTTGGAGCGACGAACTGGAACGGCACACGACCTTGCAAGTTGGCCTGCAACGTGCCGTCAGTGCCCCAAAAACCAATGCTATTGCCCAAAGCATCATGCTTTTCATCCTGATGTTGGAAAATATTCTTGTTCTGTATCAAATCAACCTGCCCTGCATATAAGCTTTGGTCGATAATTTCGCTTAGATCAGCAATAGAGTGGCCATCGGAAGCGATCAATTCGGGATTTTGGGTCGGGAACATCACGCTTTGCGCATGGATGGGCCTTTCTTTAGCTTCGCAACCATGGGAAATGGTAAGGGCATTGTCAAGTCCGGTGCCCTCTTTCATTATCGGCACTTGAATTTCAGTATGCGCAACAGCCTGCTGAGCTGTTAAAAAAAGGCATACGGACATGGCACCGTACATTGGGTTCTTAAATAATTTTATTTTCATTGGCAGTCCTCCTTCAGGACGGTTAAGCGTGTTTTGTGTTGTTGACGGGGTAGATTTTATCGTCGAAAAAGCTTGAAGATTATAGCCAGCAGTAGACCGACGAGCACCAATATAACAAAACCCGCTACAAAATAGGACTAACATTATTTAAATAGCAGTATAAATAGCAGCCGTTAAATTGTTCAGATTGAAACGCTCCATACCAGCAGAGGCTCACGATAGGCATCTTGCCTATAACCTTATCCAGTTTGCAATAATAATGTATTCAAATTAAAAACCAGTAGCTTAAACTCAATTTGCCGCCGGTCAATGTTTGCAGAAACGTAAGTAAATTTACTTTTTCCAGCTCCGTTAAGATGCAAGAAAAACTTTAGGTGCGTTTAATGTAATCCTCATATCTTAGCGGCAACCAAAACCATGCAAAATTTATATTTACCACATAACCCGTTGTTTTATTGGTCAATAGATGTTTAATTTATGAAGATTGCTTTATTGCCATTGTTTCATGTATTGTCTCAATGACACAGCAATGGGTTTCAATGAGACAATGATGATACATACCGAATTAACCAATTGGATAGCAAATAAGCCAGCGCAGCCTTTATTTATCAACACCCTAAAGCTTGTTGATTCCGCTTGCATCTATATGGTCGATGCCAGGCAGCATATTATTCATTGGAGCTTAGGCTTAGAAAAACTGACGGGGCTTAGCTCCACGCGAGTGATCGGACAGCCCTGCCCTGAATCATTGGAAATTACAGCAGCCTACGATAATGATGAACTAACAGTTGAATTATCCGGTGCGGGAGGCAATAAAATTGGGGCAAAAAAACAGACTTGGAGTTTGCACGACAATAAGGGAAATTTTGGCGGTGGTATTGGCCTCCTTGTGCCAGATATCGAACAAGCAGGCCGCGATTTGCCGACAAAAACAGCCGCGCCATCCAAACAAAATTTTCATGGCATATTAAGCCGTTCCCCTGCAATGCAAGCGGTGTTCCAGATTATTGAAAATGCAGCGGAAACAGAGGCAACCGTTTTGGTCAGAGGCGAGAGCGGCGCAGGCAAGGAACTGGTTGCAAAAGCAATCCATAGCCTGAGTGCGCGGCACAACGCCCCTTTTTTGGCAATAAATTGCGCCGCATTGTCCAGCAGCTTGCTTGAAAGCGAATTGTTCGGCCATGTCCGTGGTGCATTTACCGGCGCGATCAAGGATCATAGCGGCCTGTTCCAACGGGCACATGGCGGCACCTTATTTCTGGATGAAGTCGCGGAAATGCCGATGGAATTACAAGCCAAACTGCTCAGGGTTATCCAGGAAAGGAACTACATTCCAGTCGGCGGCGACCGCTCAATCACGGTGGATGTCCGCATTGTGGCCGCGACCCACCGTTCTTTACGCGAACAGGTAAAGAACGGGCTGTTCCGCGAAGACTTGATGTACCGGCTACGGGTTGTACCGATTTTTATTCCCCCTTTACGCGAACGTAGGGAAGACGTCAGTTTGTTGTTGTGGCATTTTATCCAGCAACACAATGCCGATAATTTCAGGAAAATTGAAAAAATCGACCCTTCGGCGATGCAGGTGCTATTGGATTACCCATGGCCTGGCAATATCAGGGAGCTGCACAATGTCGTGGAATATGCTTTCGCAGTGGGTCGGGGCACGACATTGCGCCTATCCGAATTACCGCCAGAATTCAGGGAACGGCGCACCCTTACCCCACTACCCCGCCAAAACCTACCATTATCAGCAGAGCAACAAGCGACGGCAATCCGCCAAGCATTGGAACAAAGCAATGGCATGATTACCCCAGCGGCACAATTATTGGGTATGAGCCGGGCTACTTTTTGGCGCAAACGTAAGATTTATGGCGTGTAGCATCCAGCAGACCCTATCGCCCTGCCCTTTGGGCTTAGCCCCACCAACATTATTGTTAGTGGGTTGGCGTCACCCAACCACTTGGTGACGTGTTTACCGGATCGCGGGAATTACGCCCTGGCGCTCGCCCATCAGGGTCTCTGTATTGCCTTGGCCTATCACCAGGCCTGCCCCTGAAATGTAGGGGTTGCCTAATATAGACGGGTGGTGAGTTAATTATGGGGGGCTGTCGGACAGCTTCGGCCAGTGCTTCTTGTGCTTCCGCGCTACGTTTTAAAGCATCAATTGTCGCCTGTTTATCTAATGCGTCTTGGCGTTCTTTTTTTGCTTTCTGTTCAGCCACCTCACGAGCCGCCAATTCGCTTTTCCATGTGCTTAGGCGTTGCTCCGCTTCAGCAACTTTGTCGGCCGGTGTCTGTTGAATAGCATCCAATAACTGCTGCTTAGTTGCGTCCGGTGGGCAGGGTACGGACTGATAAACTATTTTTTCTGTCAAATTACATTTGAAAACCTCGGCATTAGCCGAGGTAACTAAAGCCATCAGGAAAACAATCATTATCTTGTACATAGCACACCTCAATTGCCAAATTAGAGTGCTTGGCTAACTTCCGAGTTTTGCTGTCTCCCGGCAATTAAAATACGCACCAAGTTACGCAAACCATCCGAAGAAATAGCCAAGCCGAAGGGCGCCCCAATCGCATCCAATTCATACATGACATCAGTCGCCGCGATAAAGGTCAGATACTGCATACCTTGCACTTCCGGCAAGTCCTTCGCCAAAATACGCAATACGGGTGCCAAGCGCTCCCAAGTATCCGTAAAAAACACCCTTATC
>JAQTQZ010000001.1 GCA_028712695.1 Methylovulum sp.
GGGCTGTCGAACGGACTTTCGCCTGGCTCTACCGTTATCGCCGCCAGAGTAAGGATTACGAAGTCTGTGCTGACTCCAGCAAGGCTTTTGTCCACATCGCGATGATTGACTTAATGCTAAACCGGCTAGCCTTGGCTTAATCTGAAAAACTTTTGAGACATGCACTAAGGTGAGTTCGGTCACGGTTTGCGCCCAAGCGATGAAGCATCCGGCCAGTTTTCCGGGGTCGATCCGCGAAACTATCCACGCTATGCAGTCATGCCCACAGGGCACAAGTGCGGAGAGATTCCGTTCTCCAACGCCATCCATTGACGCAGCCTCCCGCTTTTCTTTGCCAAGCGCTTCTATGGTTTCCCAGTCTTTCACTCCGCAGATGACCGCGCAGACAGTCAATTATGAGGATGTAGAGCAGTTGATGTAGCTTATGCTGCTTTATACGCGGGTTTTCCAATGATGAAAAGGCGTCCTCTGAACTTAAGGCCAACTGCATATTTCCGAAATGTGTAGTATCTCATTTTAGGCCAATTTATATGCGCTTGGCCTGGCGGATAGCTCTTTAAATCATTGAATGACTTGTGGTTCCTGTAAGGGTATATTCATTTTTCGATATATAACATTATGATTTTATATGCCATTTCTGATGTGAATTGTAATGTAGTACCATTTTAATGGTGATGGTGTAAATATTCGGCATTGACAGCTGTCCCCTTTCTCCTTTACAGTTATGTTCGCAAAACAATTATGCAATCAATATAACAATTAATATAACCCTTCGGAGCACATATCATGGCTAGACCATTAATTCAGATGGCATTGGATTCATTAGATTTTGACGCAACAGTTGCACTTGCAGAACAAGTGGCGCCACATGTTGACATTTTTGAAATCGGAACCCCATGTATTAAACACAATGGCATCAATTTGCTTAAAACGCTAAGAGCGAAGTTTCCAGATAAATTGATTTTGGTTGACCTTAAAACAATGGATGCAGGCGAATACGAAGCAACACCTTTTTATGCGGCTGGTGCTGATATTTGTACTGTTTTGGGTGTGTCAGGCCTTGCAACTTGTATAGGTGTGATTAAGGCGGCAAATGCTTATGGTGCAGAAGCTCAAATTGACCTGATTAATGTTGAAGATAAAATTGCTTGTGCGCGTGCCACAGCTGAAGCTGGTGCGCATATCATGGGTATTCATACAGGCCTTGATGCACAAGCAGCAGGGCATACGCCATTTTCTGACTTGAACGATATTGCTGGATTGGGGTTAAACGTCAGAATTTCTGTTGCTGGTGGTATTAAACCTGCAACTGTTCAAGACGTTGTTAAGTCTGGGGCAAATATTATCGTTGTTGGTGCAGCTATATATGGTGCGCCATCACCAGCTGATGCCGCTCGTGAAATTCGTGAATTGGTTGATGCTACTGAGGTTTAATAAATGCATCAGCAACTTGTTGTAGAAAAAATATCAAGCATCCTTGAAGCCACAGATAACACTTATGATGTAAAGCTTACTCAAATGTTAGATAGTGCTAAACGCATATTTATAGCGGGAGCAGGTCGCTCAAAGCTTGTTGGTAATTTTTTTGCCATGAGGCTTGTTCATGGTGGGTATGATGTCAGTGTTGTTGGTGAAATTGTAACTCCAAGCATTAAGAGCGGTGACTTGCTAATTATTATCTCTGGATCTGGAGAGACTGAGCAGTTGGTGGCATTCACTAAAAGCGCTAAAAAAATAGGCGCTAATATCGTATTGATTTCTGCTAAATTTGAATCAACTATTGGCGATTTGGCCGATGCTGTGTTCCAAATTGGTCGTTCAGAGCAATATGGGAAAGTGCATGGCATGCCAATGGGTACAGTCTTTGAATTATCTACATTACTGTTTTTGGAAGCCACTATTTCTCATATCATTCATGACAAAGGTATTGCTGAAGAGGTAATGAGAGAACGACACGCTAATTTAGAGTGATGCTTAGCTTAAGGGGCGAGGGGTTAATCCACTCGTTCCTTTTTTGTTAAATCATAAAAAGAATATTTTGTGACAGAATCAATTAGATGATGAAAGTCACCACCCGTAATTTACCAAATACAGTATTAAGGAGAAGATTATGACATCGCGCCGAGAATTAGCGAATGCCATACGCGCTTTGAGCATGGATGCCGTACAAAAAGCAAACTCTGGACATCCGGGCGCGCCTATGGGTATGGCTGACATCGCCGAGGTTTTGTGGAACGATTTTATGTCTCACAATCCGACTAATCCAAAATGGTCGAATCGTGATCGTTTCGTTCTTTCTAATGGGCATGGTTCAATGCTTATCTATTCGCTGTTACATTTAGCGGGATACGATCTGCCTATTGAAGAATTGAAAAGTTTTCGTCAATTGCATTCTAAAACACCCGGACACCCTGAGTATGGTTATGCGCCTGGTGTTGAAACAACAACTGGGCCTTTAGGCCAGGGTATCACTAATGCTGTTGGTATGGCAATTGCTGAAAAGGCATTAGCTGCTCAATTTAACAGAAATGGGCATAGCATTGTTGATCATAAAACTTATGTATTTATGGGTGATGGCTGCTTAATGGAAGGTATATCTCATGAAGCTTGTTCATTAGCAGGAACACTCGGATTAGGTAATTTGATTGCGTTCTGGGATGACAATGGAATCTCAATTGATGGTCATGTAGACGGGTGGTTTACAGACAATACACCAATGCGTTTTGAGTCATATGGCTGGCATGTTCTTTCTGATGTTGATGGTCATGACCCTCATGCAATAGCTAAAGCAATTGAAATGGCTGTGGCTATGACTGATAAGCCAACGCTGATTTGCTGTAAAACTACAATAGGTTTTGGATCGCCAAATAAAGCAGGTTCTCATGCTTGCCATGGCGCTGCATTAGGTCAAGATGAAATCAATCTAACTAAAGCGGCGTTGGGGTGGGAGCATGATGCGTTTGTGATTCCAGCTGAAGTCTATTCTGGCTGGGACGCTAAAGCAAAAGGAGCTAAAGCTGAGGCTGAATGGAATGATAAGTTCGCCGCCTATAAAGCTGTATATCCTGAATTAGCGGCTGAATATGAACGCCGTATGATTGGTGATTTGCCTGTAAATTGGGCAGCAGACGCTGATGAATTTGTTAGTGCGGTAAATGCTGAAGCTAAAACAACTGCTACACGTCTTTCTTCATTGGCATCTATTGATGGATTCGCAAAATTATTGCCAGAAATTTTTGGTGGTTCTGCTGATTTAGGTTGCTCAAACATGACTGAATGGTCAGGTTATAGGCCGATGCGTGCTAACAAACCAGATGCCAACTATATTAATTATGGTGTCCGTGAATTTGGTATGTCGGCGATTATGAATGGCCTTGCTTTGCATGGTGGAGTGATCCCATTTGGTGCAACTTTCTTAATGTTCTCTGAATATGCACGTAACGCATTGCGAATGGCTTCTTTGATGAAGATTCGCTCAATATTTGTCTACACTCATGACTCTATAGGTCTAGGTGAGGATGGTCCTACGCATCAACCGATTGAACAAACTGCTACATTACGTTTAATTCCTGGTATGCAAGTTTGGCGTCCATGTGATGCTGTTGAAACAGCAGTGTGTTGGAAAGCGGCGATTGAGCGTAAAGATGGTCCATCTGTATTAGTATTCTCACGTCAAAATTTAACTCATATGCCTCGTACACAAGAGCAGATTGGGGCTATTTCTCGTGGCGGCTATGTGTTAAAAGATACGGATGGTCAACCTGATGCGATTATTATTGCTACCGGTTCAGAAGTTGAGTTAGCAGTAAAAGCAGCAGAAGAGTTAGCCGGTAAGGGTAAAAAAATCCGCGTTGTTTCAATGCCATCAACTAATATTTTTGATGTGCAGGATACAGCTTACCGCGAATCAGTGTTGCCGTCTTGTGTAACTAAGCGTGTAGCAGTTGAAGCTGGGGTAACTGATGGTTGGTGGAAGTATGTAGGAACGAATGGTCGGATTGTAGGGATTGACCGTTTTGGAGAATCGGCTCCTGCAGGCCAACTTTTTAAAGAGTTTGGTTTCACTGTTGAAAATGTAGTCAATAACGTAGAAGCAGTGCTTTAATTCTAAAACAACATTTGGAAGAGGCAAACAATATAACTCATCTGGTTAAATATATTAATGCCTCTATCCATTTGTATAGGCTTATAGGAGAACAACGTGAAAAAGAATAATTTAACAAATAGTTTGTTTGCTGTTTTGTTTCTGGCTAGTCCTTTAGTTAGTGCAGATGCGAAGTATCCCGCAGCAGATTTTCGGCCTGAAGTTGTTTATCAGGATGCTGATTATATTTCAAAAAACAGCCAGTTAAGTGAAAAAAACCTAGCTTCAGAAGTTTCGGCAGCTGATTCGAAGTATCCAGCCGCAAATTTTGAACCGCAAGTTATTTATGCTGATCCTGATTATAAGCACAGTAGCTCAACTGTTGTAGCTACAAAGTCAGTGGAAAATGAAACGAGTGTTAGTGTTAATGAAAACAATGTGCAAGCGAGTGAGACAAATAAAAAAGATAAATCATCTCCAAATTATTTAATTGGTATTTTGGGTCTTGCCGCAATTGGTGTTTTTTTGTTCAGAAAACAATTTCAATCTGGTTCTAAAGGAAGTGAGAAGAATGAATCTGTATTGAACAAAGGTGTTCAGAAACTGACAGGTGTCTCAAGGTATCTGAATAAAGTTTCTGGCACTGGCGTTTCCCGTTATTTAGACAAGCAAGTTAAGCCAGCGGTAGCTGTAACTGGTGTGGCTAAGTATGTGGCTAAGCAGGTTACAGCGACAAAAACCTCGGTAGAACAAGCAGCGGCAACTGGAGTTGAAAAATACATGCGTAACCGGGGGTAGTCGATGAATGAAAAACGCTTGGGCGGATTTTTTTTTCCTGCTGTTGCAGGTCTGTTTTTTTTCTTGAATAAACCTAAAGTTGAGGAGGCCGAATTGGTTGAATATAAGGTCTATTCAAAAGATGCTAGTGGGCTTACTGGTGTTGAGAGATACTTGGAAAATCAACAGAATAATTTAAAAGAATCTGACTTTACTTGTTCGTCTGATGAAAACATAAGTAAATCTGTAGTAAGTGGGGTGGCTAAGTATCTTAGCAATCGTGATCAGTTTCCAATTACAGGCGTGACTAAATATACCATTAGGTTGGCTATAGCACAAAAACAAGAAAAACAAAAAGCCACTCAGGGTAATGAAACGGGCGTTGCCAAGTATTTAAAAAATAAAAAAAGTCCGCCTACGGTCAGCAGTGTGGCAAGGTATTTAAAGCATCAAGAAAGCTTGCCTAAGATAAGTAAGGTTGCAAGATATATGGTAAAGAAAGCCTTGGCTGAAAAGTTAGAAGCCCGTGCAATAACTAATACTGAGGAAACAGGTGTTGCTAAGTATTTAAAATATCAAGAAAGTTTGCCTCAGCCAAGTAAGGTCGAAAAATATATGGCTAAACAAGCTTTATTAGTTAAGTTTAAAAAAGAACAACAAATAGTTGTAAAATTTGAATCTACAGGCGTTGCTAGATATCTTAAGTACAAGGAAAGTTTGCCTCAGGCTAGTAAAGTAGCTAAATATATGGCAAGACAGGCGATTGAAGCAAAGCAAAATTTAGTCGTGCCGGTAATGATTGAGACAAGTGTTGATAGATATATGCGTACACAAAGATAACTATATAGTTTAACTGATATAGCCTATAAAAGGCTTTTCTAATACGTCGAAATAAGCTAAGAGTTAGTTTATTTCGATTTTTAGTTTTATATTTATCTAATAAAATATTTACAAAGGACGCGGTTGGTAAGATCTTAAAAGCTTGCTTAATCAGATTTTTAAAATTAATTTAAGGTATTTGTTATGGGAAAAGATTTACTTGAACAACTGAAGGCCGTGACTGTTGTTGTTGCTGATACAGGCGATATTGAAGCGATTGAAAAATTCACACCGCGTGATGCAACTACTAATCCTTCATTAATTACCGCAGCTGCTCAAATGCCCCAGTATCAAGCAATTGTTGACGACACGTTAAAGACGGCAAGAGTTACTTTGGGTGTCGGTGCGTCAGCAGCTCAGGTTGTTTCGCTTGCTTTTGACCGGTTAGCAGTTTCTTTCGGATTAAAAATTCTGGAAATCATTCCAGGTCGTGTATCAACAGAAGTGGATGCCAGACTATCATTCGATACTGATGCAACAATTGCTAAAGGTCGTGATTTAATTGCGCAATATGAGGCCGCTGGTGTTTCTCGAGATCGCGTATTAATCAAAATAGCAGCAACTTGGGAAGGTATTCAAGCCGCAGCGGTTTTGGAAAAAGAAGGAATTCACTGTAATCTGACATTATTGTTCGGCTTGCACCAAGCGGTCGCATGCGCTGAAAATGATATTACTTTAATTTCCCCCTTCGTAGGTCGTATTCTTGACTGGTACAAAAAAGATACTGGTCGTGATTCTTATGCCCCTGCTGAAGATCCTGGTGTGGTGTCGGTGACCGAGATCTATAATTACTACAAAAAGTTTGGTTATAAAACTGAAGTTATGGGTGCTAGCTTCCGCAATATCGGTGAAATTACCGAGTTAGCAGGTAGCGACTTATTAACTATAGCGCCTTCTTTATTGGCCGAATTGCAAGCTACAGAAGGTGAGTTGCAACGCAAATTAGACCCAGAAAATGCGATAACTATGAATATTGAGAAATTATCGATAGATAAAGCAACGTTTGACAGTATGCATGCGGCAAACCGTATGGCGACTGATAAATTAGCTGAAGGTATTGAAGGTTTCGCTAAGGCATTAGAAGCACTGGAAAAATTGCTCGCTGATCGTTTAGCTAGCTTAGAAGCTTAAGTTATCATTGATAGCCTCTAGGCTATGGGTACTTCGGTATCGATGGTCTGGAGGCTTTCGCTTTTGTAATAGATAGAAACAGGATTATTCTCCATGTCACAAAAAATTTCCGATGTCGTTAAAGCTGGTGTTGTTACTGGCGAAGACGTAAAAAAAGTCTTTGCTATTTGCAAAACAAATCACTTTGCCTTACCAGCTGTCAACGTCATTAACACAGACTCCATCAATGCCGTATTAGAAGCCGCAGCAAAAGTAAAATCCGCCGTGGTTATTCAATTTTCTAATGGTGGTGCAGCTTTTGTTGCAGGTAAGGGTTTAAAATTAGAGGGTCAACAAGCGGCTATTTTGGGCGCGATTTCTGGTGCGCAGCACGTTCATTTGATGGCAGAGCATTATGGTGTGCCCGTCATTTTACACACTGACCACGCGGCAAAAAAATTATTGCCTTGGATTGATGGTTTATTAGATGCTGGCGAAAAACATTTTGCGGCAACGGGCAAGCCTTTGTTTAGCTCACATATGTTGGATTTGTCAGAAGAAAGTCTGCAAGAAAATATCGAAATTTGTGCCGAATACTTAACACGCATGTCCAAAATGGGTATGACGTTGGAAATTGAATTAGGCTGCACAGGTGGTGAAGAAGACGGTGTCGATAATAGCGGCATGGATCATTCGGCCTTATACACTCAGCCTGAAGACGTGGCTTATGCTTATGAAGTATTGAGCAAAATTAGTGATCGTTTCACCATTGCGGCTTCTTTCGGTAACGTGCATGGTGTGTATTCACCTGGTAATGTCAAATTGACTCCAACCATTTTGGCGAATTCACAAAAATTTGTTTCTGAAAAATTTGGTGTGCCACACAATACCTTAGATTTCGTGTTTCATGGCGGTTCAGGCTCGAGTGAAGCAGAAATTAAAGAATCCATTAGTTATGGCGTAGTAAAAATGAATATAGATACTGATACCCAATGGGCAACGTGGGAAGGCATTATGAATTTTTACAAGAAAAATGAAGCCTATTTGCAAGGTCAAATTGGCAACCCGGAAGGTGATGATAAACCTAACAAAAAATATTATGATCCTCGTGTTTGGCAACGTGAGGGCGAAGTCGGTATGGTGAAGCGTTTAGAGCAAGCTTTTCAAGAATTGAATGCAGTCAATACATTGTAATTGGCTATATCACCGTTAATTGTGTAAGTTATAAATAAGGCAGATTTGAGCGAAAGTCACAATCCGCATTGAATAAGGCTTTTCGCCGAAAATAAAAAATTTTCAACAATTGACGGTGACATAGCCTTGTAATTAGAAATGTTGGTAGTCCTGCAATGGGAATGATTTGTTAAAAGTCAAGCTTGGACAAATTGTAGTGATGGACAAAATACCAGATGGCACCGATGTGGTTTTCCAGCTTTTTAGAAAAGGCCAGCGATTGCCTGGCCAAACGCGAAGCCCTGTGGCGCAGGGTGTTGTTGAACCGCCCGATGTGGTTGGTGAGGCCGCTGTCCTTACCCGCCGCGACATGGGGTCTTCCGGGAAGACCTTGGCGTAGGCCTCCCAATAGTCGGTGTGGCAAACGGCGGATTCGCGGTAGGCATCCGGCAGGGAATCCCACAAGGTCTGCGCGCCGTCCCGACTACGGTCGCCGATAAACGATCAAAGTTCGTCACATTCCAGGTATAAGCTCGCCCTGCGGTGCGGTTTCGCCTCCACCTGGCGGGATACCCGTGCATAAAGCCGGTTCACGTAATATTGCAGCCACCGCCCGGAAACCCTGGCGACACGGACTATCCCAGCCAAGGGGATGCGTTCAGGCAGCAGGCGGCCGATCAGGCTTTTCTGTTCCGCGCTTACACGCTGTTTTTTTGGGGGTCTTGACAAAACTGGCGGCACAGGTTTTGGCAACGGTATTTTTGCCCCTGTCCCCGGGGATGGCGGTCGGTTTTTACGAGGGTGCTGGCGTGACAGTGCGTACAGTAGGTCATCGGGGCAAAAATCGGTGATTTTAGACCTTTTGATCCTCCGGTTGTAGAGCCTGTTTAACCACTTACTTTTTTGCAAATCATTCCCATTGCAGGACTACCCGCGTCTTGGTAGTCCTGCAATGGGAATGATTTGTTAAAAGTCAAGTCTACCGATTTATTGGAGCGAATGCTCGTACTTAAAGGTGTGCAGTTGTCGTAATTAATTTTTTGACAAATCACTTATCATTCTGACTGCAGGACTACCTATTTTTTGAAATGGTAATGGATTATCCATATTTATCCTGTTAGTAAAATATATGTCTTTATTGTTTGAGAGCTTTCAACACCTACTTTTTTCAAAAATTAAAAACCTATTTGCTGTTCGCATTTTTACCTTCTAACCAAAACCTCCCCTCGTCCCATTTCAGCCATATCCCCCGCATAACGTTGCACCCGATTAAACGCCACTGCACTGTCGGCAAATCGTGAATTCAGAGCGGCAAACGCTTTAAACAACATTGGTAAAAACGCCAAGGTGTGGGTGCCGCAATCGTTGAAGCTGGTGGACAAAGTCGGTGGGTTCCACAGCAGCAAAGTGCCCCTGCGCATGGCGTAGCCTAAGTAGCGTCCGGTTTGGCCCATTACGGCGATAGTACCGGCAGTCATACGCGATCCACAGTAGTCGCCTGCGTTGCCTTCGATTAAAATTGTGCCGCGCCGCAAATGGTCGCCGACGCGCTCGCCGGCGTTGCCTTTGACCAAAATCAGGCCGCCTTTCATGCCCATTTTGTTGCCTGGCAAGGCGCCACCCAAAAAATCACCCGTGTTGCCAGCGATTTCCAGATAGCCTTTTTTCATTTCACAACCTGCATACAGGCCTGCATTGCCGGAGACTTTAATATCGCCCGATTTTATCCCCATCGCCAGATAGGCACCCGCATCACCCTCAACCATGATGCTGCCGCCGTCCAAGTCTTTGCCAATAAAATCCAGTTTTTCAAAGCTATTTTTGATGACAATGGTTTGCGTGTCAGAACCGGAAATATTAAACAATTCATCGACGCGTAGCTTGCATTTGCCGCTTTGCAATTCGATGGCGGCAATTTCGGCGGGCTCCATGCCTTGCAAGTGCTGGCACACCAATGGCGACATATCCACGCGTTGGGCGGGGCGGGTTTTTAAAGTGAAAGTGAGCGCGCTCATGCCATGATCTCCTGTAAATGAAAGTGGAACGGCCCCAGTTTGCCGCCGTAATTGCCCGCGCTAATGCGTTTGATGCCGTTCGCCGCACCCAAGTTGCAGACCGCCTGGATACCAACGCGCATGGCTTTGTCGATGTCCTCTTTGGTCAAGCCGTCGATGACGATTTCCATCACCGATTCGATTTCTGGTGACAAATCACTTTTGGTCGCGCCTTTTAACGTTGGGCAGAAGGCATCGTTGGTCGAGGCGTTCAAAGCTTTGTATTTGGAACCCACTTTTGAGCCGGAACGCACAACGCCACCGGGGAACGGCATGATGACATTGGGGATTTTACGCATTTCTTCAATAGCAGCTTCACAAGCCGCGAGGGCTTGCGGTTGTGATTCTGCCAATACCAAGAAGTTGCCACCGCCAACGGCATTAACTTGTCCGGTGGTCGCTTCAGTCAAAAACTCACCATCCATCACGGGAATGCGCCAATAGCGCTTTCCGGCAAGCACTTTGGCGATTTGGAAACCGTCGCCAAAATAGCGCAGGTTTTTACCAAGCGGTATCTTGATGTCACTGTCGATACCGGCAAACAAGGCCGACGTCGGCGAAGTCAACACGCATTGACCGGCGCGGGTTTCCAATTGCTTGGCAAGGCCTTTGCCACCCATGGCGAAAATCATAATCGATACGCCCGGACGGCCATCCGGCGTTTCGTCAGGGCTTAACACCCGCTCAATACCCGCTTCACAGCCGCAAGCAATCACCGACGTGGCAAAGCCCGTCATCGCTTGGGCAGAAATTATCGCCCATTTTTCGTTTTGCGCCGTGATAATCGCGCGGGTCGCTTTCATCGGAAACGCTTCCGCGAAGGTCGCGTCGATGGTTACACCGTTAATAATCATAGTGTTTTGCTCATTGTTGATGTTGTTTGAATGTACTCTGTACAATCTATCTTTGTTACTGAAATAATTCGGTCAGCCAGTCAGTAAAAGTTTTGGCTAGTGCATTATCGGGATTTAGGGTTCTTGCTGTTATGGCTTGGCCTAAGGGCATTCCTGGCTCATGTTGCCAAGCTAAAAAAGTATGGATAACGGCTTTGGTTTTATGCGTATCGATAAACGTTGTTAGATCATGTTCTTTTGCATCATTTACGCATTTTTCGGCAAAGTCCAATCCAATTGGGTGGGCTAACTGGCTACAAAAATCTTCGAGCATCCCATCAATTTGATTATTTGGCATCAGCCAAATACCAACCCTTGGAAGCCCGTTAGTAGCAGGAATAATGGTTCCTGTTAGTTCTGGTTCATTTTGAATAGTAGTTACGCCACTTTTTTGTAGCCTATCCTTAACAGCTTGCCATTTTGCAATTAAAGTTGGATTGTCAGCGTCAATAACGATACCGATGGTTTCAATTTGATCTGGTGTGTTAAGCAAGCCCGTTAGCCTTTTTAAAGCTAATTCGTCAGAGCCACATTCATATAAACCAAAGGTTTCAGGGATGTTGTAATGGTTGCAGAGTGCTGAAATAACATGGCAATCATTTATGCCTTCTGTAAGTAAGACTTTAGAGCCTTTATATTTAAAACTCATAAGCTTACCTAACTTCGACATCAGTTTCTAATGAGTCTGATAGCGTTTCAATATCGTACTCTTGAGCCAAAACAGTCTTATTACGTGCAAAAAGTCTAAAAAAAGCCCCATATTGCGGGTATTCTTTCCAAACACTTCCAAATCCATCAATACAATCTCTACTATGTGTTGTACAAAATACTTGCACATCCAGCGAGTTTGCCAGTTGAAAAACGATTTCCCAAACTGACTGCTGTACAGCCCAGTGAAGGCCATTTTCGAACTCATCAATTAACAACACGCCGCCTTTGGCATTGACTAAAGATAAGATAATGTGGAAAACTCTGGTTACGCCATCACCTAAGCTTTTGAGCGGTATGCGTTCTTCTTGGTTGTTTAATTTAACGACAGGGACTCTAGTTTTATCACCCTCCACAAAAGCAAGACCGACTATTTTTTTTTCAACTAATTTGAGGCCGTTTATTACGTCTTTTTCTAATTCGGTTAGATTGATTGAGTCCCATAGTTGCGCTGCTTTATTATCGGTAAGCCCTTGAGTTGAAACAAATTGAATAGAACCATATTTTGTTCGTGACTGGGATGAAAGTATTCGAAATCTGGATTCTCGAAAACCGCGATTTTCTGAAAATAGCAATTGAGTGTTTTCTCCTTGTTCAGAAACAACAAATATTTCTATAAGATCAGTCCCGAACGGATCCTTTGGGTCAAAATTATTAAGTTCTTCATAATCAAGTTTTCTTCTAATGAGCTTATCATCTGATTCTATAAATGCTGCTGTTCTTACGTTCAAGGGCAAGTCATTACAGCTAACCGCAAGCTTGAATCCTGATTCGTTCAAGTCAGGTATCTTATGCCCCTTAAATAAATGCCTAATCGGATTTAATGACAATCTGTACGGATTATTTCGGGAATCAGAATCCCAATTTTCTTGTCGGAATTTTATAAGATCATAAATAATATCAAGAGAAGCTCCTGAAACATAAAGTAAAACAGCTTCTAAAAATGCACTCTTCCCCGCATTGTTCCGACCAACAATCAAATTGACCCTACTCAACCTATTAATTGATAGTGTGTCGAAAAGCCTAAAGTTTTCTATATAGAATGAAGGTAGCATGGTTTATCTCTAATAACTGGCTGGCTGTTTTATACAGTCGGATGCACCGTAATACTCCCCCGCCCATCCTCAGTAATCTCATCATCACTAATCTTAAAATTACCCAGTTTCATGGTCAGGTAGCGGTCGAAATATTCTTTCAAACCTTTTTCGACAGACGGATCAAAATCCGGTTTGACCACATGCGTTGTACCCCAAGTAACGTGAACAACTTTGCCGTCAACCACGACCAACTCGCCATCTTTAAATACATAATCCGGTTTCTCGAACATTTGCTCGCGGTTAGGATTGTCGGTGTAGACGGTAATATCCGCCCAATTGCCTGCACTTAATCCGCCCCGGTCTTTCAGGCCAATCAACTTCGCCGCTCCGGCACGGGTCATGATGGCGATTTCTTGCAGGCTGTATTCGCGGTCTATTGAGGCCAGCGTAGTCATTTTTTGCGCTTCGGGATGGATAGTCGCCAGCACGTCGTTACGGAACGATTTGTCCATTAACAGACGGATCAAATGCGGGTAACTGGTGAACGGTGCGCCATTGGGATGGTCAGTGGTCAAAAATATGCGCCACGGATCATCAACTAACAAAAAGGTTTCCAAGCCTATCGCCCATTGCAAGGCGTTGACGAAATTCTGGTCTTTGTATTTGAACGGTACAACCCCGCAACCGGCATCGCATTCGATGTCCATCGTGACCCACTTATTCGGGCTGGCATGTTTATGGTTGGCGTGCTGGCGCATGCTGTCACCGGACGCGGTGACTGTTTGCCCGAACAGGATTTGCCCGACATCTATCGTGATATTTTTGTTAAGGTTGATGGCCTCAGCAATCTGCGCCGCGCCGGAGGAGAATTTAAAATCGCCTTCCGTGCCATAACTATGGAACTGGATATGCGTTAAGTGCATGGGCAAACCGCCGATGCCTTGTATCGTGTCCAGCGTGGTTTGCATATTGCCTGGAACACCTAAGTTACAGCCGTGGACATGCAACGGATGGCTGACACCCAATTCTTTAATGGCGGTTGCCAATACGCGCAGAATCTCGCGCGGCGTGATGCCGTAATGGGTGTTTTGCTCATCCAGATCGAGCTTGCGCTGGTTAAACTTGAACGCATTAATGCCGCCGGGATTGACGACTTTTACTCCAATGGCTTTGGCAGATTGCATCGTCCATGCGACATAATCATTAATGGCTTTTTGGTCTTTTTGGGCGGTGAGCATCCGTAGCAGGTAATCATCACTGCCAAGCATGACGTAACCACCTTTATCCAGAATGGGGATGTCGCCCATTTCCATGTGCGCCTGCCGCGCATTTACCGGCAGCAAGGCAGGTTCAAAACCGGTGGTATAGCCCATTTCCGCGTAACGGTAGCCGGTGACGAAAGTGCTGGGCATGGCGTGACCGCAACCGGAACGGCAGATATGCGTGCGTGCTACGGGGTCGGCCCTGTGATCTTCCGGCAATAAAGTCCGCGCGATATTGCCTTTGCCGCCGCCGATATGGGTGTGCATGTCGATAGCGCCGGACATCACCACTTTGCCTTTCAGGTCATATTCCTTATCGGGTTTGGCTTCGGCTGGCGGATTAATGATGCGGCCGTCCTGGATATAAATATCCTGTTGTTGTCCCGCGACGCCTGCCGCAGGGTCGTAGACGGTTCCGCCCGTGAGTTTGATTAACATGGTGTTTCCTTGTAATGCGCATTTGTAGGATGGGTAGCGTTTTTTGCCCATCATCGTCATCTTGGCTAAAAAAATGGGCAAAAAAACGTTGCCCATCCCGCAGGTTATAATGCTTGCTCTATCGCCTTTAAAACTTCAGCCGTACTCGGCAAGCCCGATTCGCGTAATTTTTTCAGCCGGATGGCGACGACGTTATCCATGCGGTAAGCGTGCCCGGCATGGTCAATGCCGGGCGTACCGACGGGGATGAACACGTCCGGTTCTTTGCTGAAAGTCATACCGGAACGTCCGACGACAATGGTCGGTAAATCGGTTACGGGCGGAACGGAGGCGACGTTAAACGCATGTACCCAAACCAGCGCGTCCGCTTCGCCGTTTGCCAATAATTCGCGGGAATCATTCAGGAACGGGTCGTATTCAGGATAGCCCCGGCTGAAACGTGTCCGGGCCGGATAGCCTGTAGTCCAACCGCAAACTTGATTGGCGGTCTGGTCGCCTTCTTTTCCAGCTAAGGGTAAACCTGAACAGCGGGTGTTTTGGTTATTAATATCTTTAACCATTTCTGACAACATTTGCACGGTCAATTCGGCTTGGTTGAAAGTTAAGGCGCCCGCCGCCCAAGTGACGACGCTATAGTTGGCGGCCTTAAGTTGGTCGGCAATGGCTTTTAAATCAGCAACGGCAATCCCTGCAACACTTTCAGCATGGATCGGTTGCTGTTTGACCAAGGCACGCAATACCGCCATGACTTCCGGCAAGTCTGCCGTGCCACATTCAAAAACTTGCGCCTTATTTCCGTTGGGTGAAGTGGACGCATCGCCAGACGGGGCTTTGCCAAGATAAATGACTTGGCGTTGGCTGGAGTCTTCCAGAAACATCGCTTCCGTCCACAAATACCGCTCAAAAAAACGCGGGGCGAACGCTTCGACATCAGACCCTATGACCAACAGCAAATCACACCGATTTTTTACTTCCGCCAGCGTGGTGTTCATCCAACCGGAGTCTTGTAAGGCCAGAAAATTGTTGCGTGCGCCAACAAAATTCATGTTGTCAACAACGGCGCCACAACGGTCTGCCAACGCCAAAAGTCCACGCATCCCATTAACATCAGACGCACAACCGCCAATGACAGGCAATTTAGTGTTTTTTAATAGCTCAGCTGCTTTATTAACTGCCGCATCGAGGCTAACAGGGCTGCCGTTTATACGCGGCGAGGTGTCAGTAATGGCTTGTTCAAATAGCGGCGTGTTCACCGCGCAGCCGTTTTCTATTACTTTAAGCGATATGCCATCAACCCTGATCGTCAGGTCGTCCGTGCCAATACCACAAAAAGGACTCGGTACTTCAGTTATCTCAGTCATTAAGCTGCCTTTTAATTTAGTGTAAATTGTTTCTAAACAGTGCTGCACCAGCAATCCCATATTGGCATTATAACGCGAATTAAATGCACTGTCTCAACAAACCACGCTTAGCCCAGAGCCACTTCATTAAAATATCTGCGCCAAAACTTCGGGTAACAGCGGGTCTTTCTAAGCAGTAGCCTTGCGCACTTATGCGTTTCTTTGGGTTTTGCCTGATCATGTTCAAGGCCGCATGGCGGATAATGGCGACATTTGTGGGTATTATCTTTGCGTATATTGAATATTTCATGATAATTCCTCTTAGTTAGGCCGTTAGCTAATAATGCAACGTTAACCACAATAAATGGAATCACACGCATAGCCTGTTAGGTATCACACTTAATTTCAGGGCTATTCAAAGGGTTTTCCGGTTCTTTTGTCTGTTGGCTCGAGATTCTGGGGGCTGTTGTTGATTTCTAGGTCTTCCCTAACAATGGCAAGTAAGCCCGTTAATTTGGTAACTTCGGTTTTCATTCCATAAACTATCATGCCGAGTAAAAGGGTGGAGAGCAGGGAGGCGCAAGCAATGGCTAGGATAATATAGTTGATGGTGTTTTTGGGTTGATAGTGGCGTTGTGGTTTTACTGCGTCTTTGGGTTCAGCGGTTAACTCATCTGGGCTAGTTGTTTCTATCAAATCGTTGATAAAATGTGCGGTTTCGCGTGGCTTTTCAATTTCGATATGCTTTTCTTGGTTATTGGGTTTCTCTGTTATGTTTAAAGCGGCAGGTTCTAAATCGATGCCTTCAGGGTCTATAGATCCAACTCCTAGGTTGGAGTAAGTGCTGTTTGATTCAGTTTCTGCCTCTGCCTCTGCCTCTGCCTCTGCCTCTGCTTGGGGCATAGGACGCATGGCAAGATAGGGTGAAACAATGCTGTCGGCCTGAACGTTGGTAGCGGTTGTTGGTGGCGGCAAATTGTCCGCTAGAGGTTCGGCAAGCGGCCTTTCGTAGGATTCAAAGGTCGGCGTTTTAGCGTCCGGCTTTAAATCTTCAATGATGACAAACGGATCAGTGTGCAGGTCGGGGCGCGTGATGTCAGTGTCAAAACCCGTATCAATAAGCAATCTGTCGATGTCATCCTTTGTGACACTGACATCCGCTAACAACAAATCATCTTCCCTGATATTGAAATCAGCATCAAAATCGATCCTTCGATGGTTAGCTAGTCTATTAGAGGGATGTTTCATAGTTTGTGTTTGTGGCTGGATAGGTGAATAGAAAGTAAATCATTATGTGCTGAATTAAAAACAATTGCTGCAGTGGGCATAAAGTTTCTCTTATTTGGTGCTAAACTTCCAAAAAAAATTATTAAAAATAATATGCAAATAGCCATTACTGCCTTAAGTAACAACCAGACTAATTTTATCGCGGAAATATTACCTGCCATACGTGAGTGCAAATGTAGTATTTTAGAATTACGTTCATCTCGTCTCGCCCAAGCGGGCGCTGCTTACCTGCTGGTTCAGGGCAACTGGAACCAGATTGCCAAACTGGAAAACACACTTGATATTATGCAGCGGCGGATGGAGATAAAAATCCATACGTTGCGGCCTGACCCCCGGGAAAAAACTAAAGAGTACATTCCATATTCCCTTGAAACCTTGTCGCTGGATAAGGATAACGTGGTTGAATCGGTCATTTCCTTTTTGCTGGACAGGGAAGTGGATATTGAAGAAGTCAGTGGCAGTTCTTATTTGGCGGCCTATATCCAATCCCCTGTTTTTTCAACGAAGTTTGTCATTTTAATCCCCCCCCAACTGCATTTGTTGTCACTGCGTGAAGAGTTTTTGGACTTTTGTGACCAGTTAAACATAGATGCCATTCTTGAACCCATAAAACGATAGGTTTACCGATGACCGAAATCACGATAGGCAGCCCTGTGCCTGATGTTGAAGTAATGGCTACGGGTGACAAAACGGTTAAATTGACCGATTACCGTGGCTATGCTGTAGTCCTGTATTTTTATCCTAAGGACAATACCCCAGGTTGCACACAAGAAGGGCAGGCATTCCGCGATAGCTTTGATAAGTTTACGGCGTTAAATGCGGTCATTTTAGGGGTGTCGCGGGATAGTGTGCGCGTTCATGAGGGCTTTAAGGCGAAGCAGCAATTACCGTTTGATCTTTTATCGGATAGCGAAGAGAAGCTGTGCCTGTTATTTGACGTCATAAAAATGAAGAGCATGTATGGCAAACAAGTCCGAGGTATCGAGCGCAGCACGTTTTTGATTGATGCGGAAGGTTTGCTGGTTCGGGAATGGCGCAAGGTAAAAGTGAAAGGGCATAGCGATGAAGTGTTGCAAGCGCTAAGTGATTTGTCGGAGGGAAGCCAAGCGTGAATATTCAAACAACGCCGGACAAAAAATTGTTTGTATTGGACACCAATGTGCTGATGCACGATCCGGCCAGTCTTTTCCGCTTTCAGGAGCATGATCTGTTTATTCCTATGATTGTGTTGGAAGAGCTGGATCACGCTAAAAAAGGCCTGACCGAAGTGGCCAGAAACGTCAGGCAGGTCAGCCGTTTTTTAGATGAGCTGATCCGTGGCGCCAATCAGCAGACACTTAATGATGGTTTGCCGTTAGCTACGATAGCGCATCGCCCCGAAGGCTTTGATAGTGCAGGGCGGTTGTATTTTCAAACCATCACGATGACTGCATTGTTGCCGGAAAGTATGCCCGGCAGTAGTGCCGATAATTCCATTCTGAGCGTTGTTTTGGCGCTCACTAAGCAGTTACCCGCAGTCAACATTATTCTGGTTTCGAAAGACATTAATATGCGTATAAAGGCCGCCACGTTGGGGTTGGCGGCGGAGGATTACCATAATGACCAGACTTTGGATGATATTGATCTCTTATACAGCGGTGCCATGGCGTTAGATCGTGATTTTTGGGATGAGCACGGCTCCCATATGGAGTCTTGGCAGGAAAAAGACCGTACCTTTTATCGTCTACAAGATCCGCTGGTTACCGAGTGGTATCCCAACCAATATTTGTATATGGATGATGAGTCTAATTTTGAGGCTATCGTCAGGTCTTGCGAAGGCGATATTGCGGTGCTGGAATTGGCTCGCGATTACCGCAGCAAACACAATAATGTGTGGGGCATTTCTGCGAAAAACCGTGAGCAGAATTTTGCCTTTAATGTGCTATTGGATCCCGAGATTGATTTTGTCACCTTGTTGGGCACGGCGGGCACGGGCAAAACCTTGCTGGCGTTGGCGGCAGGCTTGGTTATGACGCTAGAGAAAAAGCTCTATAACGAGATTGTGATGACACGTGAAACCGTGCCTATTGGTGAGGATATAGGCTTTTTACCAGGCACTGAAGAAGAAAAAATGGCGCCGTGGATGGGCGCGTTAATGGATAACCTCGAACTGCTCGGTAGCCGCTCGGGGCAAAATGAATGGGAGCAAGGGGCGACCAAAAATATATTGATGAACCGTGTCAAAATCCGCTCACTTAATTTTATGCGTGGGCGGACTTTCCTTAACCGCTATTTAATTATTGATGAAGCACAAAATCTGACATCCAAACAAATGAAAACGTTGATAACCCGTGCTGGCCCTGGCACTAAAATAATATGTATCGGCAATCTTGGCCAAATAGACACGCCCTACTTAACTGCGACCACTTCAGGTTTAACGTATGTGGTTGACCGATTTAAGACCTGGAGCCATGGTGCGCATATCACTTTGCGGCGCGGCGAGCGTTCGCGCTTGGCAGATTACGCATCCGATACTTTGTAACGCATGGGGGGGCGGTGCAAGACGTATGTTGTTAAAATGACCGATAGCTTAAAATGAATCCATTTGTAACATAAGGTTTCCAAAACAAGACAGGGGAAAAAATGAAAAAAGTGATTTCAGCCGTTCGAAATTTGTCAAAAGTGGGGTCTTCTGGGGATAGGAAAGAATCCACTATTAAAGGCTATGTTGAGCGTGTTGATACGCGTGGTATTCATGGTTGGGTGGTTGATTTAGAGCAAGACGAGCTGAACTTGAGCTTACAGATTAATGATGAAGCTTATCCCGTGTCGCCGAATTGGCGTAAACGTGCTGATGTTGTGGCTAGTTTAGGTGATGAGCGTTTTACACAGCCTGGTTTCAGTATTGAAATACCCGAGTCATTGGCCGATGTTTTTACGCAAGCCTGTCGACAGGACAAGGCTATCTCTGTTTTTGCCAATGGCGTCTCCTTACCTGTTGCTGAAAATGTGTTTGCTAATATAGTCGCTAAAAAATCGGTTAAAACCAAGCTGGGCAAACCACTCGAGGTTGTTCCAAGCACTTATGATGCACCGCCAAAGCTTGAAAAATTATTTGTCTGCATTGGCGCCCAAAAATCGGGCACATCGTGGCTTTTTGAAAATTTAAGTTTGGATAGGCGCTTTGTCTATTGTCCTTTTGTTAAAGAAATACATTATTTTGATTATGTGCATAAACAAAGTAAGCATCTTAATAATTGGCGTGCCAATTTTTTGTTAAAGTTAGCCCAAGGTAATGAGGACAGGTTAAAGCCTTTATTATCAGCTTGGCTGTCGGGTGATAAATATCCCCAGTTAAGTAAGGAGGCGACTGTAAAAGACCGGATGTTAGCCCGCCGGTTTGCGTGGTTAATTAATGAACCAACAGATGATTGGTACAGTAATTTGCTCCGTATCAGCGGGCGTCAGGAGTTCGCGCTTGATATAACCCCGGATTATGCGGTAATTGGCAGGCAAGGTTTTGAGCATATAAAGCGTATTGCCAACCAGGTTAAAGTGTTGTTCATTTTAAGAAACCCTTCTGAAAGGGCATGGTCTGGGCTGTTGCAAGGCAAGAAAAAAACTGCCGGTGGCATAGCAGGATACCTTGAGAACAAAACGACGACCATCGACGCAATGTTTGCCGCAGCGACTTCAGGTGCTGACGTGGGTGGCAGAAACAATTATTTGGCAACTTTAATCGCTTTAGAAGAAGTGGGGTTTCTTGACGGGCAGGTGCTGATTAAATTTTATGATGAGCTAGAAAGTTCACCCGAAGATTTTATTGCTGATATTTATCAGTTTTTAGAAATGCCTTTGCCTGATATGGCTCTATTTTCCGAGACATTAAGGGCTAAGGTTTATGCAACCCAAAAGACTGTTATGCCGCCAGAGCTTAAAGACAAGTTAGACGATTATTATGCAGATATGGTAAAAGAAATTAATGAGCGGTTTATTGGTGTGCCGGGTGCTTGGTTGCACGAGTAGTAACCACTGCATTTTGGACATAAAAAATGGGCGCATTATGCGCCCATTTTTTTGGGTGAGCCGATAAATTACTTCGGATAAGTATGATGGGTTACATATGGTATGCTGTTTCGCCATGTTCAGAAACATCAAGGCCTTCACGTTCAACTTCTTCGCTAACCCTTAGGCCTACCAGCATATCGACGATTTTGTATGCGACAAAAGATACGATTCCCGACCATACCAACGTGATGACCACGCCTTCGGCTTGGATGAGCAATTGGCTGCCGATAGAGAAGTCTTCAGCCCCTGTGCCACCTAATGATGGTGCGGTGAATACACCGGTAAGCAAGGCACCGGTAATACCACCTACGCCGTGAACACCAAACACATCCAGCGAATCATCGACACCGAGAATTTTCTTGAGACCTGTAACACCCCATAAACAGAGGAAGCCGCCCGCTAAGCCGACAACAATGGAACCCATCGGGCCTACGGAACCGCAAGCAGGGGTGATTGCCACCAAGCCAGCCACTGCGCCAGATGCTGCGCCTAACATGGATGGTTTGCCTTTGGTGAAGACTTCGCCCAATGACCAAGCAAGCACGGCGGCAGATGTCGCCAATAATGTGTTGACAAAAGCCAGTGTTGCGCCGCCATTTGATTCGAGGTTGGAACCCGCATTGAAACCAAACCAGCCCACCCACAATAAAGATGCGCCTACCATAGTCAGTGTCAGGCTGTGAGGCGCCATGGATTCTTTACCATAACCCATGCGCTTGCCAACGAAATAAGCACCTACCAGACCTGCGGTTGCTGAATTGATATGTACCACTGTGCCGCCAGCGAAATCAAGGGCACCTTTACCGAGCAAATATCCGCCAGCCCCCCAGACCATATGGGCAATAGGCAGGTAACTGAAGGTAAACCAAAGGGTTGAGAACAACAGCACGGCGCTGAATTTGATGCGCTCAGCGAATGAACCAATAATCAGGGCGCAAGTGATACCTGCAAACGTTGATTGGAAGGCAACGAAAATAAATTCGGGGATTTTTACATTTTCGGTGAAGGTGTCGGCTAACGAATCCGGCGTGATGCCTTGCAAGAACAGCTTGTCAAAATTACCTATGATCAAACCTTCGCCGCCAAACGCTAGGCTGTATCCGTAAATGGCCCACAGCACCATGATGAGCGAAAACACGACCATCACTTGCATCAATACCGACAGCATGTTTTTGCTCCGTACTAGACCGCCGTAAAACAGCCCTAGCCCTGGTATCACCATCATGATAACCAGTATTGTTGAAACCATCATCCATGCGGTATCGCCTTTATCGACGGTAGGCACTGGATTTGGATCGGCAAGCACTGATTGGGCAAAAAGCATTGTCGCCAATACAAAAAAAGTACCATATAGTTGTTTTAGTTGTTTCATGTCCACTCCTCAATTACAGCGCTTCGTCGCCGGTTTCACCGGTACGGATACGAACCACTTGTTCTAAATTGGTTACAAATATTTTTCCATCGCCTATTTTTCCGGTGTTCGCGGCTTTAGTGATCGCTTCTACAGCTTGATCCACCAGAGCCTCGCTGATGGCCACTTCAATTTTGGCTTTGGGTAAAAAATCCACAACATATTCAGCACCACGATAAAGTTCTGTATGCCCTTTTTGGCGGCCAAATCCCTTAACTTCTGTGACGGTAACGCCAGAAACACCTATATCTGAAAGCGCTTCACGGACATCGTCCAGTTTAAATGGTTTGACAATAGCGGTTATTAGTTTCATTGCATCCTCTTTGTTTTAGTAACGACTCAAAATTATTAAAGCATAGAACGTGCCAGATAATTTGTTTCTTTCAATACCTTTGTTTCATAGAAGCAAGTAAGGTTATTCAACATATTCCGCACTAAATATGGGCATATTGTGATTTTATGTTCTGTAATGGTGCGTCAGGCGTTTACTTTCGACCCGATACTATGTATTTTATTAATTGTTTTTAAGATAGCCCGGGGTCTTGTGGCTGAGGTTGTCCGTATGGGCCCAATCTGTTGCCGCTTAGGCCCTGTTGGCGTTTAGCGTAAATGCTGGAAATATCGATAAGAGATGGTGTTTATCCGTATTTTTAACATATTGTTTTAAATAACTATTTATGAATTATTAGCAGGGTCTGGTGCTCTGTCAAAATTGAAATGTCGGATAAATGCAGCCGGAATACCTGCGATAGATAACCCGACAAAACAACATTGATTAGGCGCTAGTGTTTTTATGTCACAAGCTATTTTTTTTGAGGGATTCAGATGGGCGCGTTAGCCATTTTTAAATTAAACCATAACAGCCGGTTCAATTGCCTGGTATCTTTTTTATTTTGCTGTTCTTTCGGTGTGTTTGCACAGCCTGAGGTTGCTTTGGAGACGGATATGCAAAATTGTCAGTATTTAGATCAAATTAAAGGGGGGTCAGGATATGGGAAGAACTTCAATTGGCAAACATTGGCTAAACATTCGGCCTTTAGGCACGCTGAAAAATTAGCAGCAACCCATGTTGTTTGGGTGCGGTTTGACCCAATCGGAGGGTTTAACGGTGTTGCGATTGCAAAGGTATACCGCTGCAAGCGAAGTGGTTAATAATCCTGATAAATAAAAAATGCGCCGATAGGCGCATTTTTTATCCATGGGGGGGAAGAGCCGTCTTCGCCTGATTTATTGGGTTGCTTCCTACTTAGAAAGTGACGGTAAAATCTGTTGAAAACAGAACTTGATCAGTAGCCGATTTGCTGCCGGAAGTGAATGGTGTATAGCCATGCGAATCTTCTACCCAATCATAACGGACATTTGGACGAAGGCTTAACCAGGTTTTAGGCTTCCAGGTTACGCCTGCTGTAATTTGATAATAAGTAGCCGGTGCACAGGTTGAAAGAAAATTACCTGCGGCAGCGTAACTAACGCCTTGATTATCGGTTGCCGCACCAACTCTTCCTGGCGAACAAACCCGCAGACCATTCTGATCTCGAAACCACTCGGCACGAAGGCCTGCTACGATAGTATCGCTAACATCGTAGTAGAGGTGTGAATTAATGCCGTACCATTCAGCATCAGTAGAGACACCCGATAGTAATGCATTATCAGCAAAACCGTGGTCGTGCTGTAAGACCAGGTGTGTTTTTTCATTAATATTATGTTTTAAAACAATGCTATACATGCCCCATTTCGCACTGCTTGTTTCCGAGGTGTCACCATAAGTACCTGCGACATTAAGCGATGTGTCCTTGTTTGGACTGGTCCATGTGGCACCTGCCAAACCCGACCAGTTACCCAGTTGTTTATCCCAGCCGCCATCCCAGCCACCGGTAGCGCTGCCGGTAATTACTCCTCCCATTACCGCCCAGTTATCATCGATCGTATAGTTGCCCATAATACCTGTATGGGTGAACGGTTCGCCGTATTGCATGGTATAGGCGTGGGTGTAGAAGAAGTTATCAGGGGCAGGGACGGTCTCGTAACCAATCGGCGTGTAAAAATGACCAAATTTAAGATTTAAGCCGTTTCCGACAGGAACATAAGTTTCCAAATAAGCTTGCGGCAGCGCAAAGTCATAGAAGCGGTTGCTATTGCTACCAAGAAAATCCAAATCCCAAGTGCTGCGTTGCAAGGGGGCGCCAGTGTTAACATCATAAGCCGGAACACCGTAGGCTTGGGTGAAAATAGAGTCAGTACCATACATAATGTCGAAGCGCCCGCCGAAATCCCATGAGCTCCCTTCGGTTGCTACTGCACGCTGTATAAACATATTCAATTGATTTAATTGAAATTCACTGGCGCGGTCACCAAACGTAACTGGCCCATTGAAGTTATTATCAGGTTCGTTACCATTATACGTTATACCTCCGTTAGCCCAGCCGCCAACTTCAAAGCCATAATGGTCAACTGCGCCTTCAAGCTCTTTAAATAATCCATCGGCGGCATACGCATCGTGTGCTCCCAGGGTCATTGATAGAAGGCTGCCGACAGCCGTAAATATCATCTGGTTCTTATGTTTCGATATAGTTTTCATTGTTTAGCTTCCTTAAAATCAAGGTCTGAATATTAATCGTTTGTTGCTATAAGACAACAGTCTAGTATTTCGGCATAAAACACTATGACGTTTAAAGCATATATTATGCCAATTAAAATAAATTATATTAAACAACTAGTTAATTAAAATTCATAATGAGTTCCTGGATTGTTTGCACTATTTTTGTGCAAAATATTTTATTTGTGAGTTATTTTTGTGCATAGAAAGTTGTTAATTAGCTACTGATGGAGGGGTTGTCGGTAAGATAAGGTGATTGGTGTGGGCGTATGTGGGAAATGCTGCTGTCGGTTTTCCTAAAATAAAGAAAACTGAGAATAGTTTGGTTGGTTATGGGTGCGTGCTATAAAAATCCATTTTTGTAGTGCAGGTTATCTTAACGTCCGGATTATTGAGCCTATTTTTTTATTGGCTAATTCAGCAAAAAAAATGGTATCGTTAATGCGTTCGGCATGAAACGCTAACCCCAATAACAAGAACCCTAGCAAGGAGACTATTAATGTCTGTTGAAAACGTACTTAAAATGATCCAAGAAAACGACGTAAAATTCGTTGATTTTCGTTTTTGCGATACCCGTGGTAAAGAGCAGCATGTCACATTTCCTGCTCACAGTATCGATGAAGACACTTTTGAAGAAGGCAATATGTTTGACGGCTCTTCAATTGCCGGTTGGAAGCACATCAATGAATCAGACATGATTTTAATGCCCGATCCATCAACTGCAGTGATGGATCCTTTCTTTGATGACAACACGTTAATTATCCGTTGCGACATTATCGAACCGAAAAATATGCAGGGTTATGAACGTGACCCCCGCTCATTAGCTAAACGTGCGGAGGCTTATTTACAATCAACCGGTATTGCCGACACGGCATTTTTCGGCCCTGAAAACGAATTCTTCATTTTTGACGATATTCGTTGGGGTACGGATATGAGCGGCTCTTTTTATAAAGTCGATTCGCAAGAAGCGGGATGGAACTCGGAAAAAGTTTATGAAGATGGCAATATCGGCCATCGCCCAGGCGTTAAAGGGGGTTACTTTCCTGTGCCACCGGTTGATTCGTTCCAAGATATCCGCTCTGCTATGTGCTTGACGCTGGAAGACATGGGGCAAATCACCGAGGTTCACCATCACGAAGTGGCAACTGCGGGCCAATGCGAAATTGGCGTAAAATTCAACACCTTGGTTAAAAAAGCCGACGAAGTGTTAAACCTGAAATACGTGGTTGCCAATATTGCCCATGCGTATGGCAAGACGGCGACCTTTATGCCGAAACCGTTAGTAGGCGATAACGGTAGTGGTATGCACGTCCATCAATCATTAGCAAAAGACGGCGTCAATTTATTTTCTGGCGATCTGTATGGTGGTTTGTCTGAAACTGCGTTGTATTACATTGGTGGGATTATCAAACATGCCCGTGCCCTGAATGCGTTCACCAATGCGTCAACCAATAGCTATAAGCGTTTGGTGCCAGGTTTTGAAGCGCCCGTTATGTTGGCTTATTCTGCACGTAACCGTTCGGCCTCTATCCGTATCCCATTTGTCAACAACCCTAAGGGCCGCCGTATTGAGGTCCGTTTCCCTGACTCGACTGCAAATCCTTATTTGGCATTTTCCGCCATGTTGATGGCAGGCCTTGACGGCATCCAAAACAAAATCCACCCTGGTGATGCGATGGATAAGGACTTGTATGACTTGCCACCTGAAGAGTGCAAAGCGATCCCCCAAGTCTGCCATGCGTTTGATCAAGCCTTAGAGGCATTGGATCAAGACCGTGAGTTTTTGACCCAAGGCGGTGTGTTCACTGACGATGTGATCGACGGTTATATTGAGTTAAAAATGCAGGAAGTTACCCGTTTGCGTATGAGTACCCATCCTGTTGAGTACGATCTGTACTACAGCTTATAAGTCCAACGGCGCGAGTTAGCGCGCCTTTATGGTCTATAGACAAAAACGCCCCGTTTTGGGGCGTTTTTCGTTTATGGGCTCTATTGATTTGTTCCTTTCTGGTGGCTTACGCTGAGTGCGGGCATTGCGTTTAGATTTATTTTACTGATATTTTGCTATTGGTCTAAAATTTGCTCGTCATAATTACAGCCTATTCCTGGCCAACCTTTTAAAATTACATGTACAAACGCATACTGGATCATCTTAATACCGCCATTTTGTTATTTAATAATGACTTAATCCTTACTTATATCAATACGGCAGGAGAAATTTTGCTAGCTGACAGCGCCCACCATTTGATGGATCAAAATGCCAGCGATTTGTTTAAATCTTCTGACCCGGCATTGTTTTTAAATTTAAAACAATGCCTAACGATGGAAGAACCATTGGTCGAGCGGTCTTTAATGCTCAATCGCTTAAACCAGAGTGTGACGGTTAATCTTAGTGCCACGCCGCTTTTGAACAACGAACAGTCGGTGGAAATACTGGTTGAATTGCAACAGGTGGACAATCATTTGCGCATTTCCAAAGAAGAACGGTTATTAACGCAACAAAACACCGCCAGATTATTAGTTAGAGGGCTAGCACATGAAATTAAGAACCCGCTCGGTGGTTTAAGGGGCGCTGCGCAATTACTGGATTTGGAATTGGATGATCCCGAATTGAAAGAATATACCCAGATTATTATTGCCGAGTCAGACCGTCTGCAAGGGTTAATGGACAAAATGCTCGGCCCCAATAAATTGCCTAATAAAGTAACCATAAATATACATGAAGTATTGGAGCGGGTCAGGCAGTTAGTCCACGCTGAATCCAGCGGCAGTTTAAGCATAAAGTATGATTATGATCCTAGCATCCCTGACATACAGGCCGACAAAGACCAATTAATCCAAGCGATCTTGAACATTACCCGGAATGCAGTACAAGCCACTGAAGGCAAAGGTAAAATCCTTATTAGAAGCCGTATCCATCGGCATCTTTGCGTCGGCCGTAAACATTACAAGTTGGCGGCAAAGATTGATATTAGTGACGATGGCCCAGGTATTGACGCCGACATGCTACAGCAGATTTTTTACCCTATGATTACCGGTCGGGCAGAAGGCACTGGTTTAGGGTTGTCAATTGCCCAATCGTTAATTAACCAACATAACGGTTTAATTGAATGTAATAGCGAACCCGGCCATACCGTGTTTTCCATTTATCTGCCTATTTTAGTCCAAGGTGAACCATCATGAATACGCCTGAAACAGTCTGGATTATAGATGACGACAAATCCATACGCTGGGTGGTTGAAAAGGCCTTACAAAAAGCGGCCATTAAAACCCGCAGCTTTGCCAATGCCAATGAATTGTTGGCTGCTTTACGGGATAAGCTACCTGATGCGCTGATAACCGATATTCGTATGCCTGGTATGGATGGTTTGGAGTTGTTGGATAGGATCCAGCACAGTTATCCGGAATTGCCGGTCATTGTTATGACTGCCCATTCCGATTTGGAAAGCGCCGTCTCGGCATTTCATGGTGGTGCCTTTGAGTATTTGCCGAAACCGTTTGATATTAAAGAGGTGGTTGATCTGGCGCATCGTGCCTGTATCCATGGTCGGCAACAGCGGCAACGGACACAGGGCGAAGAATTGGTGACGTTGGAGGCTTCCCCGGAAATTATCGGTGCGGCACCTGCAATGCAGGAAGTGTTTAGGGCAATAGGGCGGTTGGCGCGGTCACATATCACCGTGCTGATCAATGGCGAGTCAGGAACCGGTAAAGAACTGGTTGCTAAAGCCTTGCATCGGCATAGCCCTAGGGCCAAAAATCCTTTTATTGCCCTGAACATGGCGGCTATCCCAAAAGACTTAATGGAATCTGAGTTGTTTGGCCATGAAAAAGGTGCATTCACCGGTGCAGCGACGCGCCGTGCCGGGCGTTTTGAACAGGCTAACGGCGGCACTTTATTTCTTGATGAAATCGGGGACATGCCTGCAGAATTACAAACCCGGTTATTAAGGGTGTTGGCGGATGGTGAGTTTTATCCGGTTGGCGGGCATTCTTCGATTAAGGTTGATGTGCGGATTATTGCAGCGACCCATCAGAACTTAGAGACATTAGTCGGGCAGGGACGTTTTCGGGAGGATTTGTTCCATCGTTTGAATGTTATCCGCATCCATATTCCACCATTGCGTGACCGTAAAGAAGATATTCCTTTGTTATTGCGGCATTTTTTAACACAGGCCGCACAGGAGTTAAATACCGAAATAAAAATCCTAAAACCGGATGCGGAAGCGTTTTTAAGCACGCTAGAATGGCCCGGTAATGTCCGGCAACTGGAAAATACGTGCCGCTGGTTTACCGTCATGGCGTCAGGCCGGGAAGTCCATTTGCACGACTTGCCACCCGAGCTGCTCAATGCGGCCACAGACAAAAAAGTCATCGGCACTGAGTGGGAAACACTGCTCCGGACTTCGATAGATAAGCAATTATTGACTAAAGAAAACGATGTCGCCAAACATACCATTCCAATGGTGGAGGCTATTTTAATTAAAGCGGCGCTAGATTTTACCCACGGTAAGCGACACGAGGCCGCTATTTTGCTGGGTTATGGCAGGAATACCTTAACCCGAAAAATTAAGGAGCTGGGGATACAGGATTAGCTCCCTATTGCTGATCCGTGATTTTTCAGTAGATGTAATTGTTTGTTTAGTGTCAGTTGGCTACCCTTTTTGGGTGCCATCAGGATTTTCTAAGCTAGTTTGTCAAGATACCTAGGGTTTAAGGTAGAATGCGAAGCAGGGAATGTCCTGTTCCCGCGATACCGGAATGAATTTGCGTAAAATGGCCATGTTGTTTTACCTAGATGGTCTGGTCAGATCAATTTTTTATAGTTAATAAATTGCCACAATTAAATTGGCCCGGTTATCGCATCGTTTCGCTCCCCCATTGACATTGGTAGCCTAGGGTTTCTTAATGAATCTTGATGTATTTTTATCGTTGTTCAGTCTCATGCTGGTATCACTGGCAGTATTTCTGCTCTCAAAAAGACTTAATTTGCCTTATACGGTATTGCTGGTCATTGCTGGCTCGTTGTTAGTGCCAATCTCGCAAATCGAGTATTTTCATTTCATCACCAGCTTTGAATTAACCCCCGAATTGTTGTTTTTTGTATTTTTGCCGATCCTTATCTTCGAATCGGCCTATAACATGAATATCCGCAGTGTCACCGAAAACATCTATTCCATTGGCTTGTTAGCGGTGGTCGGAATGTTAGTCTCAACAATATTTATCGGTATCGCTGGCTATTACATGTTCCAACTGGCCGGATATACAGTGCCGATACTGGTTTTGTTGTTGTTCGGCGCGATTATTTCCTCGACAGACCCTGTCGCAGTATTGGCGTTATTTAAGGAATACGGTGCCCCACAGCGCTTGACACTGATTTTTGAAGGTGAGAGCTTATTTAACGATGCCACCGGTTTTGCCGCATTTTTGGTGATACTGGAGTTGATGTCAGAGGGATTCAACGGTGCCAGTTCAATTGTTGGGGCGTTGGCGTCCTTCCTGATCATGTTGGTTGGTGGGCTCATTTTTGGCATTATGATGGGTTTTTTGTTTGCCAAATTGATTGAGGCTGTCAAAGGCCATGAGCATCTTGAAATCACCCTGACGCTGTTGGTTGCCCACTTTACCTTTATCCTCACCGAGGTCATTTCTGAGCATTTAGTCATTGGTGGTCAAGAAATACGCTTGTCGTCAATTATTGCCACACTCACGGCTTCAATGGTCATCGGTAATTTTGGCCGCTATAAAATGTCGCCAGCCGTTGAAGATTACATGGAAAAGTTTTGGAGCTACTTTGCCTTTGTCACCAACTCGCTGGTGTTTATTTTGATGGGGTTGCTGTTTGCTGACTTGGCGATTGATTTGAATGTCGCCATTTGGCCTATCTTACTGGCGATTGCCGTCGTGGTCGTGGGGCGGGCGGTCTCGGTTTATCCATTGCTATGGCTATTGAATAAAACCGGTAAGGAGGAACCGATACCAAATAATTGGATGCACCTATTGGCATGGGGAAGTTTGCGCGGTTCGTTGGCGGTGATCATGGTGTTGCTGATCCCAGATAATCTGACCATTCCAGGCTGGAGCTTTGCTTTCAGTGTTAAGCAGTTTGTCGCTGCCGTCACCATTGGCAGCATTTACTTTACCTTATTGTTTAAGGCAACAACGATAGGTAAGGTGATGAATATGCTGGGCATTGATGCGCTGACGCCTGAAGAGGAGGTCGGTTACCATAAAAGTAAAGCGCAAATGTATGATGAATCATTACAAAAAATTAATGAGCTATTGGCCACCCAGCATTTAAATGAACAGCAATACCACCTATTGCAGCAACGCTATCAAGATTTGTATCACGCCGCTTGCGTAAAATGTAAGGATGCGGTGGGCGACTCACCCGATCTTATTGAAAATATGTTGCGGATATACGCACTAGGTGTTGAGCGTGATGCGTTGAAAGATATTTTTCAGCGTGGGGAAATTAGCGAGAAAATGTACAAGAAGATTCTGAACATGCTTAGCATCCAAACTGAACGGGTGGAACGCGGCCAAAAGCAAGTCGAATCAGTCAACGAACATTTCCCTATTGATAGCCTTGAGCGTTTTGTCTTATTAGTAAGCCGTTTGTTCTTTTGGCGTGACCATGCGTTTAAACCGGAAGACCTCTATTTGTATTACCGCACGCTAAACACAATTATTGGCAAAGTCGTTGAGGCGTTGGGCGCAATTGGTGATTCGAGTTTGAATGAGGTTTTTGATGACCACAGTGCGTTGGCAAAATTGCAAAAGCTATACCGTGAGTTGCACATCAACACCCGGCACAAGATGGATGGTTTGATAATAGATAATGCCGAATTGCTCAATAGCCTAAACCAACGGGCGGCGGAAAAATCGCTGTATGCGGTGCAGCTTGATGCGTTAGGTAAGCTGCATAAAAATGAAATTATCACCAATAAGCTGTTTATCATGTTGTATCACGAGCAGATGGAGCAAAATAAGACGGAGACTGGAGCACATTATCTAGTCGTTCCGCAGGGTAAATAGGCAGCAGATACTAATGACGCTCATTTAGTTGTAGCGATGGCTCCTGCCCGAGCCATTAGCTGCCCATCATCATACATGGCGGGTTACAGTCCAATTGCCCGTTTTATTCAACTTGTTTTTCTGGCACTGTTGAGTCCCTGTGCTTTTGGAATAGTGGTAAAGGCTAAGAACAGTAATAAAAAAAACAGCAAGGTCAACCGTGGGGCGTCAAAAGGGCTGTCGACCAAACCGACCACCATAAAGCCGCTGAAAGCCGCCAACAAAATGGCGGCAAAGCTGTCTTGCTGCCGAAGTTTGACATAACAACTGTAAATGGCTTTGGCGAATAGCAGAAAAAAAGCGCCAACCCCTAGCCAGCCCATGTCAAACAGGACATGAACCCACAGGTTGAAAATATGCCACGGATTATGTTTCTCAGTTGAGAAAAACCAGAAATCGGTGCCTTTGCTAAAGTCGCCATTGGCAAGCAGATTTTTACCTGATGGCCCAACTAGACGGATATTATCAATATCAATGATTTTTCCGGCACCGTTACCGTTATATAGGGATAGTTGCACAGGGCGGCGTAACCATCCGAAGGCAATATCGGCCGATTTTGCACCCACTTCGCCGGTATTAATGACTTGTTCGCTATGCGTCCAATCTTGACCATCTGTCAGGCCGTCAACCGAGCTGCAGCGAAATGAATATTGCAGGGATTTTTCACAGAGGGTGCTTGATAAGGCTAGCCGATCACCCGCGCTTCGCAAATCCATGATTAAACGGTAGTCGGTTTGGGGCTCAGTAGTGACATATTGCCCGATAAACAGCGAGTCGCCAGCCCGTAATTGTAGATGTTGATTGCCGGTTTCAGTTTCAATTTTGTAGGTTGCAGGCCGGCTATTTTCGTTATTCAACCAAAAAAAGGTTCTGGGGTAACTGCCTAGACCCATGCCGAAAAGTGTTGTCGAAACGGTGTTGTCCATCATCGCAATAGCATCTTGCCAATGCGAAGTCCGGATATTCTTATCTTGTTCAGCGACACTAAAACGTTGCTGAATTAATGTGCCGTTAAACACGGGAATCGCTATTGCCGGAATCAGGGCGATTAACACTGTTGCTAGTAAGTAGGGTTGCCAACTGCCAGCTAAACGGTTTTTATAACGCACCAGTAAAGCGATAATTAGCACGATGGCACACACGCCCAACGCTATGTAGCCGCCACGTGAAAAAGTGGCCAACAAAGTATAAAGGGCGCTGGCAAATAGGATAATTCCGTACAAACTGCTGATGATGGGGTGCTTTCGGTTAAAAAATAACAGAATGATGAAAGGCAAACTCAATGCCAGATAAGATTCAATATGCCCGCCACCGGTGTGCATTGTTGAAAACAGCACGTTGATCCGGTAATCCGTAGCAAAGTCCAGTAAGCCGGGAAACACGGTGCGCTCCACCATCGCAAAGCTACTGACAGCAGTCAGGCCTAGTAGAATGCCATAGCCGAAATAGTTTCGGGACTGCGGGTAGAGACAGAAGGTTTGCTGCCACAAGGGTAATAGCAAGAAGGCCCATATCACGCCTTTAGCGATACGCAGGCTATTGTAATTGCTGTAATAATTGTTGAAAGCATTGCTATCAATCGGCGCTAATGGCAATAGGCCTTTGGATAGGCTGATCAGGTAAAAAACACCAAACAGCGCGAGTAAGAACCACACACCTGAAGAGAACACGGAATGCGATGCTTGGATGGGTTTTCGGAAAAAATAGAGGGCTAAGGTTGATAAGATGACCAGATCGAATTCATCGAAAAAAAACCATCCCGTCCACGGCGCAAAGTCCATAACTGGCAGTAAAGCGGGCAGTACAAGCAGCCATGCCACCGGAAAGCGCCAGAGAACAATACCATACAGCACCAGAAACCCACTTAATGCAGCTGAGCCTAACGGATAGCGGCTAAGCGTCCAGATTATCGTGGCAAGCAAGCAGACACTAATCCAAGCGGTATTTTTGTTGATTTTATAACCGCGTGGTTGGGGCTTGGGGGCATTGTCTGCGTGATAAAGCAGAGGGCTATCGACGGTATAGGGTTGCTTTACGGTAACCGTTTTCTCGTGATTAACCCAATTGCTTACGCGCTGCATAAATGTGTAAGCACCGGCCGCCGCGATAAAAGCAATAAGGACATCGGAGGGGTCGGCATGCTTATCGGCCAGGAATAATTTTCCTGTTTCTATGAGGATTGCAAAAATTGCGGCGGTTAATCCGACGACCAGCCAGTGTGTTTTAGCCGCTTCAGATGTCCGGCAAGCATACAACCAATACAAGACGCCAATGGGTGAATACGAACCTATGTTGCTTAATAAGCTCGTTAAAGCAACCGTTTCAGTCGTGTAGTAAAAATAATACAGCGGCAAAAAATGGGTTTCTGTAAGTTTGGTTACTGCCGCTGCTGTAGTAAGCCAAGTGCCATCCAGCCCGCCATTAATGCCAATAATCAGCGCAATATAAGGCACAATGGACAGGAAAACGGCGGGGCGAAAAAATCTGCGCCAAGTGGCTATTTTTTGTTTAATTGCCCAGTTAAACACGGTGGCACCCAAGCCCATGCCAACCATGCGGGTTATAACCGAAAAACCTTGTGCTACGCCAGAAAACAAAAAAACCTGTACGCCCTCGATTAGAACACCGAGAAAAAAACCTATCAGCACAGAGAGCAACAGTTTGTTGGGCGAATAGGGCAGTAACAGACAGAACAAGGCGCCTAAAGGCATCAGAATCAGTATTTCGATTAGCAGCTTAATTACGCCGCGCAGGCTGTTTTCATTGAAAATATCAGGCGACAGGAACAAATTTACGCTATTACTTGCTAGTTTGGCATCAAGTTCCGGGAAGGAGGTGACAAAATCGTATGGAAAAAAACTGAGGATCAGATAAATCAGGAGATAGAAAATGACAGCGGCTTGCGCTGAGATTAGGCTGCCCAACAAAACTTGCCGGTATAGCTTAAGCAAATACTGGCCAAAAAACAGCCAGATAAAAATGCCCAGTAATGTACCGATGGTTTCGGCGATCAGGTCATTGATTGAAACGGTACGCGGCGGGAAAAACAGTTGGGCGAATTCGATGGAGACGGCGGTGGCCAGGCAGCCGACCAGAACAATAGCGGTAAGCAGGATGCGTATCAGCGGATGGCGAAAGCCGCTGATTGCCGCTACGCCCAAAAAAGCCAACGGTATGTAAAGCAGGATATTAGCTATCCAGTCGGCTCTGGAGCCAATGCCCAGATCAAGGTAACGGATTGCCCTAAAGTGATTTAGCGCATCCGCAAACGGCATCGGCTTGTAAGTTAGTGGCACCAGGCTGCCATAGATAACAAACAGGAAATACAACAAAGCGGCGTAGCCAGCATATCGGGTCATGGCAGTTTTGAGGATAAATATGAAAATAAGGCGTTTTATATCATAGTTATTGCCTTGCTATTGTCTTCGTTGTGAGGTTCTGCGAAGCAAGCCATTAATCAGCTGTGTCACAGGGCAATCGCGCTACCTCTATCCCTTGACGTAACAAGAGTATAGGACTTTCGCTACCCTGAAAAAGTAGTGTATGTTATGCGGCAGATAACGAAGCAACGACACATAGAATACCTGATCAGCACACCGATCAATTACACTTGCTATAACTTGTCTGAACACTTGGGAAATGTCAGCCATGATGTGGCAAGCAACTCCCTGAAACGCAATCGGATCATGCGACGGCAAGACCAAGAACGGCCATTTCAAGGACATGCTGATCAACGCCGTCGCTGACAAGGGCATCTTGGCAAAAACCGTGCTGTTCGACAGTTGGTATGCCGCTTGGCAGCACCTGAAGCGCGTCAACTCACTCAAGCTGACCTTTTATTTATGCCCTTTAGGGCTCACCACATTGAAAAACAACCGCTTAGTCAGCCTAAGCAAAGAAGAAGGCCATGTCCATTTGGACGACATCGGGACACCCGGGCAGATCGAGCAGTTCCTCCGCGAAATCAAACAGTTGACCGGTTCCGAGAAATGCCAGTGCCGGAAAGCATGGCCACAGCGCAACCATCTTGCCTGCTGCTACCATGCCTGGATTTCCTTGAAAATGAAGGCCAAGGCAATGAAAACAACCCTCTACCAGATTAGGAAGAATTTGTTCTACGACTATCTAAAAACTGAATTGGATAACCCCAGGATTACGGCTTATTCTGGTGGATAGCGAAAGTCCTAACTTAATAACTGCCAGGTGATTTTTCGCTGCTAGAGTCGGATAGACCCCATATCAGCTTTCGTGAAAAATCCTGGCACGCTTGATTTTAGGGAGTATTTTAATCCTGAGATTCTATGAACTTAATAATTTCCTTGATTACTATTTCCCCGAACGCTTTGTTGGCATGGTGGGGGTCTGCTGGGTTTTCATGCCTGAATTTTTCAAGCATAAATCCGTCGCTGTCATAACAATCATTGGGCATATTAATTACCGGTACATTTTTTGCTGCAAGGCAGTCTTGCATAATTTTTCTGTAAAAACTGTCGACATAAGCGATGGTACTAGGATCAACCACCTCCATTATCGCGTGATGCTTAAACGGTTTTGGTGCTTCAATGACAAAAACCTTAACGTTTAGGCGCTGTAATAATTCAATTAATTGCATCGTATAGCGCTGCTCTTGCAGAACAACGTGCCGCAACAAACTGGTTGAAACCGGAGCGTTGTCGCCCTGATTTATAAACGGTGTATATTTTTGCCAACAAGTTTTTTTTGACCATATTCTGTTCGAATACAAAGGCCCGCAGATACCGTAATATTCATATTGCCCTTTATCTGTGGAAAAAGGCAGTTGTTTTATTCGCCTGAGATATTTTTCATTAGTGATTTCTGCAAAATCCCCTCTATCAATAAAAAAAGGGGCTACAAATCCCCCGCCTGGGCCGAGTTGCTTGATGTCAATCTGATGGTTTAAAGGCATGTCCCCTCTATCTATTAACATATCCATGCCCAGCTTTAAGGCTATCGTGTGTGAATCGCCTGTTACAACAATTTTCATAGATTAATTCCCAAAAACAGCTAATAATTCTTCATCGCAAAATACGTCATCATCATCATCTTCTGGCTTAGTCTGTTCGACTTTTTTATTTTTTGGTGGCTGATGCTCTATAAAAAACTGTTTCATCACATGCTCAACGCCGTAATGCGACACTGTTCTCATATCAGGGTTATAAAATTGCCCGCGCATGACGGGGGACGAAATGATCTCATAAGATGGGAAATAATCTACGGCACGGTATTTCTCAGCAAGGGAACCCGCTGCCGCCCGCAATACGGATTTGGAGTGCATCGTAGCTACAATCACCTGCTGGGAGGTGGCGGTTGCCATTAATGGCACTGGAGAAACGGTTAAAATATAGCGCATTTTTTTGTTGATTTGCCTTACCATCTTAATGACATTTTCTATATCACGGATGACATCGGCACACGATAGGTTCAGCAACTGATATTTTTGTGGGTCAAACAAACCGCCTGCAACGCCGGGTGCTATGGGGAAAGCCGAACCATCCTGCTTGGACACCCAAGTTTCTGTTAAGCCTAAGGTAAAGACAAAAACCTGGGACTCTTCGAATAGTTTGCGGACACAATGCAAATGGTGTTCTCGGTGGCTGTTAAGTTCGGCGATGCTGACAAAAGGCTCAGGTTCAATGGTCGGGCGGAAGGGGTCGACATAGCCGTCATCTTTAAGCCAATAGGTTTCTTCGGGGACAAATTCACCAAAAGCCCTTTGTAATAGCTGGATCAATTGTCTGGAGCTGTAGACATTGCCGTAACGGGCGGAATACATGCCGTAGCCATAATCAAGATGGCTTTCCTTTTGTAGGATGCTGGGTGCGGGTTCAACGTCAACGAAATTAAAGCCCTGATCTTTAAGCTGTTTGCCGATATGCTGGGCAAAGCAACTGCCGGCTGTGGCAATCGGCAGCTCTGCTATAGGGAATTTTTTCGTGTACCAATGGTTTATATCCAGGGGATAGTGGTTGCTGACGGTTTTTTTCCAAAAGGCTTTGTCTGGCTGTGCTTGATAAGGGTGCTTTAAGGTCATAACGCGTGTCTCTTTATAGGTTAAGTATCATGTTATGCAAAAGATAATAGATTAGTCGAGTTGTTTATTCAAAAAAATCAGGGGGATCTAGTGCATCAATAGCGCATTTGCTTGAAAACCACAGTAACTTCCCCATATAAGTAAGCACAATAACCCACTATCCTAAAGGTAAATACGATGCGAATGGATAAATTAACAAGCAAGTTTCAAGCCGCGTTAGCCGACGCTCAAAGTCTTGCCCTAGGCAAAGACCATCAGTTTATAGAATCAGTGCATGTCATGATTGCTTTACTGGATCAGGACGGGGGTAGTGTCAGGCCGTTACTCGCCCAGATCAACGTTAACACACAGCTTTTGCGTGCCGACCTGACTAAGGAGCTGGCGCGGTTTGCTACAGTTAGCGGTTCTGGAGGCGATGTGCAAATATCCAACGAATTGGCAAGGTTGCTTAACTTGACCGATAAATTGGCACAAAAACGCAATGATAAGTTTATCTCCAGCGAACTGTTTTTATTAGCCGCGCTTGAAGAAAAAGGCGTTTTACAAGATGTGCTGAAAAAAGCGGGTGCTAATAAACAGGCCGTGGAAAAAGCGATTGATGCCATGCGTGGCGGCCAAGCGGTTGACGACCCCAACGCGGAAGACCAGCGTCAAGCGTTGAACAAATACACCATCAATCTGACCGAACGTGCAGAGCAAGGCAAGCTTGACCCCGTAATTGGCAGGGATGATGAAATCCGCCGCACTATTCAAGTGTTGCAACGGCGCACCAAAAATAATCCAGTGCTTATTGGCGAGCCGGGGGTTGGTAAGACGGCGATTGTTGAAGGCTTGGCGCAACGTATCGTTAATGGCGAGGTTCCCGAAGGGATAAAAGGCAAGCAGGTGTTGGCGTTGGATATGGCGGCACTGATTGCGGGTGCTAAATTTCGTGGTGAATTTGAAGAGCGCCTGAAAGCTGTTTTAAATGACTTGGCTAAACAGGAAGGCCAGGTCATTTTGTTTATTGACGAGCTGCACACGATGGTCGGGGCGGGCAAGGCGGAAGGCGCGATGGATGCCGGGAATATGCTGAAACCGGCGTTGGCGCGCGGCGAATTGCATTGCGTCGGTGCAACGACACTGGATGAATACCGCAAATATGTCGAAAAAGATGCTGCTTTGGAGCGCCGCTTCCAAAAAGTGCTGGTCGATGAGCCGTCGGTTGAAGACACCGTGGCGATTTTGCGTGGCCTGAAAGAAAAATACGAGGTGCATCATGGTGTCGATATTACCGACCCGGCCATCATTGCGGCGGCAAACCTGTCTTACCGCTATATTAGCGATAGGCAGTTGCCGGACAAGGCTATCGATTTGATTGATGAAGCCGCCAGCCGCATCCGTATGGAAATGGATTCCAAACCAGAAGAAATGGATAAATTGTACCGCCGTCTGATACAGCTAAAAATCGAGCAGGTCGCGTTGAAAAAAGAAAAAGATGCGGCGTCCATAAAACGTTTGGAAAGCTTGGAAGAAGACATCAGCGATCTGGAAAAAGAATATTCCGATATGGAAGAAATCTGGAAGGCGGAAAAAGCCTCACTGCAAGGCTCCGCATCCATAAAAGAAAAACTGGATCATGCTAAAACAGAACTTGAAGCGGCCAGCCGCGCCAATGATTTAAACCGGCAGGCCGAGTTGCGTTATGGGATTATACCTGAACTGGAAAAACAGCTAAGCCAAGCAGCATCCGCTGAAACGCAAAAAATGACTTTATTGCGCAACAAAGTGACCGAGGAGGAAATTGCCGAAGTCGTGTCAAAGTGGACAGGAATACCGGTTTCGAAAATGCTGGAAGGCGAGCGTGAAAAGTTGCTGCACATGGAAGCGCAATTAAGCCAACGGGTGGTTGGCCAGGAAGAAGCCTTAAAAGCGGTCAGTAATGCGATACGTCGTTCGCGTGCCGGGTTGTCCGACCCGAACCGCCCTAATGGCTCATTTTTATTCTTAGGCCCCACTGGCGTGGGGAAGACTGAATTGTGCAAAGCGCTGGCGGAATTCTTGTTTGATACCGTTGATGCGATGGTGCGTATCGACATGTCCGAATTTATGGAAAAACATTCGGTCGCCCGTTTGATCGGTGCGCCTCCCGGCTATGTCGGTTATGAAGAAGGCGGCTATTTGACCGAACTGGTCAGGCGCAAACCGTATTCGGTTATCCTGATGGATGAAATAGAAAAAGCCCATGCCGACGTGTTCAATGTGTTGTTGCAAGTGCTGGATGATGGCCGTTTGACCGATGGTCAAGGACGGACGGTGGATTTTCGTAACACCGTCATTGTCATGACCTCAAACTTAGGTTCCGATGTTATTCAGGAACTGGCGGGTGAGGCGCTTTATCCAGTCATGAAAGCGGCGGTCATGGAGCGGGTCAGTCAGCATTTCCGGCCTGAATTTATCAACCGCATTGATGAGGCGGTCGTGTTCCATCCTTTGGGCCGCAGCCAAATCCGGGCTATTTCCGGCATACAGATCGACTACTTGCGTAAGCGTCTGCAAGACCGTGAAATTGGTTTTGAAATTACCGATCAGGCGCTGGATTTGTTGGGTGAAGCGGGCTTTGACCCTGTATATGGCGCAAGGCCTATGAAGCGGGCAATCCAGCAACAACTTGAAAACCCGTTGGCACAAAAAATACTGTCAGGCGTGTTTGCTGCAGGTGATGTGGTTAAGGTGGATATTGACGAGCAGGGTGAGTTGCAGTTCTTGAATGAAAAATAAGCCTAATAATGACCTTTCGCACCATATTTTGCCTAACTCGGCGACGATGGTCGGTGTCTGTATCATGGTTATCAGCATCGTTAAAGGCATGCCGCCTGATATGGTGCATTATCTGATCGACAAGGCATTGGCTATCGATAGTTTGTTATTCACAATCAGCGCCCTATTGTCGTTTTTGTCGATCCGTTTAGAACGTGCCACCTTACGTTTTGAACGGTGGGCGGAGATGATTTTTATAGTGGGGTTGGTGTCAATGACAATGATAGCGGTGATTTTTTCTTTCGAAATCGTTTAATTGGCGGCTGGCTCAGGTTAGGTTTTTTCTTGCCTGGGCCAGCGTTTAAAAATCGGTCGGGTGGGCGCGTCAAGCTGTTCCCTGATGTTAATCAGGGCTTACGCCCCATGTCTGCTTGAGTTGCTGTTTGTTTAACGCCAGCCACTGGATTGCGACAATAGGGATTGCCGATTCTATTTCACGGTTTTCTAACATACGGTAGGCTTCAGAAAAATCGACGGCACGCACCAGAATGTCTTCATCTTCATGATCTAACCCATGAATCCCACCCACCCCAGTGCTGTCTATTTTGCCGCAAAACAAGGTCAGCCATTCGGCGGAGCTGCCGGGTGTGGTATAAAAGCGGCTAATTTCATGTAATGCCAGCACCGCGCAGCCTGCTTCTTCGAAGGACTCACGAATGGCGACTTCCTCGGCAGTTTCGCCCGCTTCAATGGCACCGGCAACAATTTCCACCTGCCAGGCGTGTTCCGGCCGGGCAATAGCGCCAATCCGGAACTGTTCAATCAGCACGACTTTATCGGCGTGGGGATCGTACAACAATACCCCCACGCAATCACCCCGGATAAGCCGTTCACGGCTGATTTCCGCGCTCTGCCCACCGGCAAACAAACTGTGTCTAAGCCGAAATTTTTCCAGCCGAAAAAATCCCTGATAAGCGGTTTCTTTGTGCAGAATTTCAAAAAATTTTTTGCTCATGGTTGGTCAATAACGTGGGGGTAAGCGGGCGACTTTCTGTAATTGCCAAGGGCTGGCATCAATAGTTGCCTCTAGGCGGTTTTCAATGTCATCATCCAGTTCATAAAAAAAATCCAATCCGGTTTTGCTTTCAATGGTATCAATAGAGGTTAAAAATTGGTCGAGCGGCTCTTTGCCTTGGACGTTTTGGGGCACCAAAAAAGCCAAGGTATAAAATTTTCCAGGCTTAGGCTCGGTGATATAGATTTTATAAAAGGCATCAGGAATTTCTACAGACCACGCCGTTTTTAAGCGCTCCACCTGAGGGTCAAAAACCGGCCCTGTCACTACCCACACCTGGCTAAACTGACGGGCAAAATAGTCAATTTCCACGCTTTCCAGCCGTTGCCACCATTGCTGGTTAAGATGGGGTTTTTGTGGTGCGATATTGGTCATTAAAAAACTGTTGGCTTGTGCGGCGGTACCGTATAACCGGCTCATTGCGTAATTGGGGGCCAAATGGCCGCGGTCATAACCGCTACTTGTATAACTCTCATGAGTGACCCTATCCAGTCCGCGCCAGTCGGGTGAAAAATGACTGGGACGGTGTAAGTTTGGTGCAGAGTCGGGGACTGGATGTAGGTTGTACATGACCCACAGTGGATTACCGCGCAAATCTGAATAACCCAGAATAAAACCCTTGTTACGCAATACCCGGAACCAGCTGTTTGCTTGGTGCCAGTCGGTAGTTTGAGGTACGCCCTTGAAAGTCATTGCCGGACGGGCAACTCGGTATTCATAGCCGTACCAACCGCCTGCAGCCAAGAGCATCACCAGCATTGCCATTGGGTTGCGCCAGGCCAGCTGGACTAGGGTAAAAAGCTGGCGTAAATCGATGGTGTTTCGTTGGGCGCGTCTCATCGCTGTGGTGTTGCCCTCTTAGTTAGGCATAGACAAGTTTTTTTTCTTAAGCACAAGTGCGGCTTCGTGCATGGCTTCTGACAGGGTAGGGTGGGCATGGATTGTGCGGGCCAAGTCTTCGCTGCTGGCTGAAAATTCCATGGCCAGCACGGCTTCAGCGATGAGTTCTGAGGCGCGGTTGCCAATGATGTGCACACCTAGGATCTTGTCGGTATCGGCGTGGGCGATTATTTTGACCAGACCTTCTGTTTTGCCGATGGCTTGGGCCCGGGCAATGGCAGTAAATGGAAAAGTGCCAATTTTAATGTTTTCGCCCATTGCTTTTAGGGCTTGTTCGGTTTGGCCTACCCAAGCAATTTCTGGGTCAGTGTAGATGACGCTTGGGAGGGTGTCGTAATTGATGGCGCTGCGCAGGCCTGCAATTTGTTCGGCAACAAACACGCCTTCTTCTATGCCTTTATGGGCGAGCATCGGGCCTAACAGTGTCAAGTCGCCGATGGCATAAATGCCGGGTAGGTTGGTGCGGCAATTTTCGTCAACATGGACGTAGCCGTTTTCATCGAGCAGTAAGTTGGCTTCAGGTGCAGCGAGGTTTTCAGTGTTAGGTTTACGTCCTGAAGCGACAATAAGCCGATCGACCCGGAGGGTATGGATGCCTTCTTGATCCTGATACTCAACAATGGCTTTTTTACTGCTTTTTTTCGCGGAAATGACCCGCGCACCTAATCGTAAGTCTAGCCCTTGTTTGCTGTAGATACGGAAGGCTTCTAGGGCAATTTGCTGGTCAGGCAAGGGTAAGAAGTTTTCTTGGGCATCCAGTAATATGACATCTGAACCTAGCCGGTTCCAGATAGCGGCCAGCTCAAGGCCAATGACGCCCGCACCGATAATGGCCAGTTTCTTTGGTAAGACATCAAGGTTTAGCGCAGCGAAGGAGTCAATAATGACGTCTTTGTCAACTTTTGCGTAAGGTAACTCAATAGGCGAAGAACCGGTTGCCAAAATAATATGGGCGGCTCGGATAGTGGAGGGCGCGGTACCATCAGTTGGCGTAAGCGCGATTTCGTGGGCATTAAGAAGCTTGCCTTTAGCGTGGATAGAGTCAATTTGGTGGTGGACAAAAAGTGCGGCAATTTTATGGCTGAGGGTGTCTATAATGCGGTCTTTACGCTGGATCATCCGGGGAATGTCAGCGGAAATGTTGTCTGCGTGGATGCCGTGGTTGTTTATTTCGTGTTGGAGCGCGTGAAATATTTTGGCAGATTCCAACAAGGTGAGGGATGCCACGCAGCCGGCATTCAGGTGTGCACCGCCCAGATTAAACTGGCCTTGGCTATTGCGCCAGTTATCCACACAGGCGGTTTTTAAGCCAAGTTGGGCGCTGCGTATGGCGCAGGAATAACCCGCAGGTCCGGCACCGATGACAATGACATCGTACTGAGTGGTTTTTTCTTTCATAGTATTAAATGTTCAGGAGTAGGTGGGCGGGCGCTTCCAGGCATTCTTTTATGGTGACTAAAAATTGCACCGCTTCACGGCCATCAACCAGACGGTGATCGTAAGACAAGGCCAAATACATAATGGGGCGGATAACAATCTGGCCGTTTTCGACAACAGGCCGTTCTTTGATGGCGTGCATGCCTAAAATGGCGCATTGCGGCGGGTTAAGGATAGGGGTGGATAACATGGAGCCGAACACGCCCCCGTTGGTGATGGTGAAGGTGCCGCCTTGTAGGTCGTTGTAGCTTAAGGTGCCGGCCCGGGCTTTTTCGCCGTAATCGGCGATGCTTTTTTCAATGCCGGCAAAGTCAAGTTGGTCGACATCATGCAATACCGGGACAATGAGGCCGCGCGGGGTACTGACGGCGATGCCTAAGTCGTAGTAGCCATGATAAATAATGTCGTTGCCGTCTATGGATGCGTTAATGGCCGGGAATTTTTTCAGGGCTTCAATTGAGGCTTTGACAAAAAAGGACATAAAACCCAGTTTGACGGCGTGTTTTTGCTCAAAGCGAGTTTTGTATTGGTTACGCAGGTCAATGACACTCTGCATGTTGACTTCATTGAAGGTGGTCAACATAGCGGCGTTTTGTTGCGCTTGCAACAGGCGCTCGGCAACTTTTGCCCGCAATCGGGTCATTGCCACCCGCTGTTCGGGACGCAAGTTAGAGGCCGGTGCGCTGATATTCGTTATCGGTTTGCTAGGCTCTGGAGTTAATTCGGTTTTGGTTTCTGCAATTGGCGCCGCCTGCGCTGGCTCGGCGGCGGCAGGTGATTCAGGTTTTTTGTTAAGATGTTCGAGGACATCCGTTTTGGTCAGGCGGCCGCTTTTTCCGGTACCTGTGATTTCCGCCGGATCTAAGGTGTTTTCATTAATTAGTCGGCGCACAGAGGGGCTAAGCGGAATTTCTGAAGACTTAGGCTCGTCAGCCACAACTTGGGCGGGCGTTTCTTGCCCTGTTGCCGATTCAAGCACGGCCAGCAATTCCCCGCCGGTCACCACAGCGCCGTCTGACTTTAGTATTTTGCTGAGAATGCCCGCTTCGGGCGCAGTGACTTCGAGCACTACTTTGTCAGTTTCAAGGTCAACCAGATGTTCGTTTTTATTAATGCTGTCGCCAACCTGTTTATGCCAAGTAATGAGGGTCGCATCGGCAACAGATTCGGGTAAGGTGGGGACTAGGACTTCAATGCTCATGTTATTTTCCTGACGGTTTTTCTGTGGTTTTGCCGTAAAGGGCAGAATGGACAACGGCTTTTTGTTGGTCTATATGGACGCGAAAATTACCGACCGCAGGTGAGGCGGAGGGTTCGCGGCCCGCATAAGTGACCTTGATAGAGGATGGCAGATTATCGTAAAAATGGTGGCTTGAGTTATACCATGCACCCTGATTTTTGGGTTCTTCCTGACACCAGACAAACTCCTGTAAGTGGGGGTACTTGGCTATTTCTGCTTTAAACAATTCAATAGGAAATGGATAAAGCTGTTCAATACGGGCAATGGCAACGTGTTTCAGGTCGGCTTCCCGGCGGGCTTCGAGCAAGTCGAAGTACACTTTGCCTGCACATAACACAAGGCGGGTCACTTTTTTGGGGTTAAGGCTGTCCTGTTCACCAATAATGGGCAAAAAGCAGCCGTTAGTCAGGTCTTCAAGGGTGGAGGTTGCTAGTTTATGGCGCAATAAGCTTTTGGGGCTCATAACGATCAACGGCTTACGGTAAGGACGTAACAATTGGCGGCGCAACAGGTGGAATATTTGCGCCGGCGTGGTCGGATAACACACTTGCATGTTGTGTTCCGCACACAGTTGCAGGTAACGCTCTAGCCGCGCCGATGAATGTTCAGGGCCTTGGCCTTCAAAACCGTGCGGTAATAGCATGACCAGTCCGCATAAACGTCCCCATTTGGTTTCGCCTGAACTGATGAATTGGTCGATGAGCACTTGTGCGCCATTGGCAAAATCGCCGAATTGGGCCTCCCAAATGACTAAAGTCTTTGGGGTTGTCGTGCTATAGCCATATTCAAAGCCTAAAACACCGGCCTCAGATAACAAGGAGTCAAAAATTTGCGCCCGCCCCTGCTCTTTGTTGAGATGTTTAAGTGGCGTATGGGTTTTGTTATTGAGCTGATTATGCAATACCGCATGACGATGGACAAACGTGCCACGGCCAACATCTTGGCCGGTTAAGCGGACATTGTATTTTTCAATAACCAGCGTGGCATAAGCCATGTTTTCAGCAAAACCCCAGTCCAGAGGCATTGCGCCCGCCGCCATTTTCCGGCGATTATCCATAACTTTTGCGACCCTGGGGTGCAGTTCAAAACCTTGCGGCAAACGCAGCATCCGGTCATTACAAAAGCGCAGATGATCCAATGAAACGGCGGTATTGCAAGGCATATCCCAGTGTGTATTGAGATACTGGTTCCATTGGGTTGTGTACGAATAATTGGCATTGGTCAATACGGGTCTGGAGACAATCTGTCCGGCATCCAGCAGTTTTTGGTAATCCTGCTCCATGGCCGATGCTTGTGCAGCCGTAATAATGCCCTCATTAATCAGTTTTTCAGCGTAAACCTTTCGCGTGGTTGGGTGCTTACGGATCTTTTTGTACATGGTCGGCTGGGTAGCCGCTGGTTCATCCGCTTCGTTATGGCCTAAGCGGCGATAACAGATCAAGTCGATGACAACATCCTTCTTAAAGGTCATGCGGTAATCAACCGCGAGTTTAGTGACGAAGATGACGGCTTCAGGATCATCGCCATTGACATGAAAAACCGGTGCCTGGATCATTTTGGCGACATCGGTGCAATAAAGCGTCGAACGGGCGTCTTGTGGATTACTCGTAGTGAAACCAATCTGGTTATTGATGACGATGTGGATAGTCCCCCCTGTTGAAAACGCGCGGGTTTGTGACATATTCAACGTTTCCATCACAATGCCTTGGCCTGAAAACGCGGCATCGCCGTGAATTAATACCGGGATCACCGTGCTTTTGCCATTCTTTTCGGCACGGTCTTGGCGCGCCTTGACCGAACCTTCAACCACCGGGTTGATGATTTCCAGATGCGATGGGTTAAAGGCTAGTGCCAAGTGCACCGGGCCGCCCGGCGTGTCAAGGTCTGATGAAAAGCCTAGGTGATATTTGACATCCCCAGAAATGACGCCCGGGGATTGCTGAAACATGCCGGCAAATTCATCAAACAGGCTGGCAGGGCTTTTGCCTAAAATGTTGACCAATACGTTCAGTCGGCCACGATGTGCCATGCCAATAACAATTTCCTTGACACCTTTTGCGCCGGCACATTGGATAAGTTCATCTAAGATGGGGATTAAGGATTCGCCACCTTCCAGCGAAAAGCGTTTTTGCCCGACAAATTTATTTTGCAGGTGGGTTTCTATGCCTTCGGCGGCAGTTAATAGCTTGAGCGTCCAATACTTTTTGTCAGGATCCAATATTAAAGCCGTTTTTGAACTTTCCAGACGGGCAATAAGCCAGCGACGGATCTCCGTATCGTGGATGTGCATGTACTCGGAGCCGATACTGCCGCAGTAAATTTCCTTTAAATGGGCAATAATGCTGCGTAACGGCAAGCGATCCATGCCATAGAGTGAGCCGGAGTCAAATAGCGTATCCATATCGGGCTCGGAAAGGCCGTAATAAGACGGTTCCATATCCAATGGTTGGCGGGCTGTTTTTCCCAGCGGATTGTTGCTGGCGATTTGATGGCCACGAACCCGATAATGGTTAATAAGCCTGGCAACTGCCGACTGTTTTTTTACACTTTCTTCAGTAAAGTCTTGTAATTGCGCCAGCCTGCTCTGGGATTTAAGCGCAAGCTCGGCAAAACGTTCGACGATGGGGCTATGCGGCGTTTCAAAAACGACGCTGTGGTGGATGGATTTGAAATGTTCTCGCCAGCTAGGCCCGACAGATTCAGGGTCTTTCAGAAACTGTTCATAGAGGTTTTCGATAAAACTGGCATTACTGCCGTACAGGGCGGACGAATCTTGAAAATGTTTAAGCAGTTTACTCATTAGGGGTATCCAGTCTACGCTGCATAGGGTTTGTTTGGGTGGGGGTGGAACGCTTGATAGTAAGCTTGAGCGGTTTGTTGGCATAAAATATGGGGCATTTTATAAGGAAAGGCAAGCATGAAATTGTAGATATGGTGGCTGGTGTGACTTTTCTGCAGATTTAGCGGATAAGTCCATGGTTTTGCCAGTGCATGGAGGCGTGGTGGCTGTGCCATTTAAGGGTAATAAACAGATAAGAAAATAAGCAATATTTTTAAAAGAGATTAGTGCTGAACTGTTATAGAATATCCAGTTATATTTTGTAGCCACATTGCTTTTGTGGTTGGTACATTTTACGCATATACAGCTAAAGGGCTTGAAAGGGTGGTTTAGCTGGTCTGCAATTATTTAAAGCTAAAGTTAAAAAAGTCCTAGAGACATAACGGAGTTATTTCATGCGCATTATCCTGTTAGGGAGTCCTGGTTCCGGCAAGGGAACGCAAGCCCAGTTTATTACCGAAAAATACGGTATCCCACAAATTTCAACGGGCGATATGTTGCGTGCCGCAGTACGGGCAGGTACGCCGTTGGGCATCGAAGCTAAACAGGTGATGGATGCGGGCGGTCTGGTGTCCGATGGGATTATTTTAGCGCTGATTAAAGAGCGGATCGCCCAGCCTGATTGTGCTAACGGCTTCTTGTTAGACGGTTTTCCGCGTACCATTGTCCAAGCCGAAGGGCTTGAGGCGATGGGGGTGACGATTAATACCGTGATTGAAATTGTGGTTGCTGATGAAGAGATTGTTAAACGTATGGCGGGTAGGCGTGTGCATGTGCAATCAGGGCGCAGCTATCACATTAACTTTAACCCGCCTAAAGTGGATGGTCTTGATGATGTCACGGGAGAGCCGTTAATACAGCGCGATGATGATAAGGAAGAAACCGTGCGTAAGCGGCTCAGTGTTTATCACGAGCAGACCAAACCTTTGGTGGGTTATTATTCAGCACAATCCGATAAAGTCAGTTTTGCATCGATTAGTGGCGTCGGTTCGGTAGAGGAAATCACCGCACAGGTTTTTGCCATTTTAAATTAAGTATCAGGCGAACATTTAAATCTCACCATCCAATTAGCCGCAAGTACGGCACAACCTTATATTTTAAAGAGCTATGTCCGGTAAAACGTTATATGACAAATTATGGGAAGATCACGTCGTTTACACAGAAGATGACGGTTCCTCGCTCATTTATATTGACCGACATTTAGTCCATGAGGTCACTTCGCCGCAAGCATTCGAAGGCCTGCGGCTGGCGGGCAGAAAGCCGTGGAGACAATCAAGGAATTTGGCCGTAGCGGATCACAACGTACCAACTACCAATCGCGATAAAGGCATTGCTGATCCGGTTTCGCGCTTGCAAGTTGAAACACTTGATAAAAATTGCTCCGAGTTTGGTATTACCGAATTCGGCATGAGCGATGCCCGACAGGGCATTGTGCATGTGGTGGGACCTGAACAGGGAGCAACGTTGCCTGGAATGACCGTTGTTTGTGGGGATTCGCATACGTCTACGCATGGCGCATCAGGTGCTTTGGCTTTTGGGATTGGCACGTCAGAAGTCGAACATGCCTTGGCGACACAATGCCTGACTCAGAAAAAAGCTAAAAACCTGCTAATTAAGGTGAATGGAAAAGTTGGAGTAGGGGTTACTGCTAAAGATATAGTCCTGGCAATTATAGGTAAAATAGGGACGGCGGGCGGTAATGGTTATACCATTGAATTTGCTGGTGAGGCTATCCAGGCATTGTCTATGGAAGGCCGGATGACCGTGTGCAATATGGCGATAGAAGCAGGTGCGCGTGCGGGTCTTGTGGCGGTTGATGAGGTGACTATCGACTATTATCGAAACAGGCCTTATGCGCCAAAAGGTGGTGATTGGTTTATGGCCGAACGCCTGTGGCAACAGCTGCATTCGGATGCCGATGCGGTGTTTGACAAGGTGGTGGAGATGGATGCCGCTGGCATTAAGCCCCAAGTGACCTGGGGCACATCCCCTGAACTGGTGGTTGCAGTAGATGAGGCCGTTCCGGATCCGGCGTTAGAGCCGGATGCCGTAAAACAGCAAAGTATGAAGCGGGCGCTGGAATATATGGGTCTAACAGCGGGTCAGGCGATTGTCGATATTAAGCTTGATAAGGTATTTATCGGATCTTGTACCAATTCCAGAATTGAAGATTTACGTGCAGCCGCTAAAGTTGCGGAAGGTAAAAAAATAGCGGCTAACATCACACAGGCTTTGGTCGTTCCTGGATCAGGTTTGGTGAAACGCCAGGCGGAAGCCGAAGGTCTGGATAAGATATTTATTGATGCCGGTTTTGAGTGGCGTGAACCGGGTTGTTCAATGTGTCTTGCCATGAACGCTGATCGTTTAGAAGAAGGCGAACGTTGTGCATCAACCTCTAACCGCAATTTCGAAGGCAGGCAGGGCTATGGTGGCCGCACTCATCTGGTTAGTCCGGCAATGGCTGCGGCAGCTGCAATAGCAGGACATTTTGTTGATGTAAGTTCAATAGAGGAGTCAGTAGCATGAGGGCGTTTACTAAAATCACGTCACTGGTCGTGCCTTTGGATCGGGCTAACGTGGATACTGACGCCATTATTCCAAAACAGTTTTTGAAATCCATACGGCGGGCCGGTTTTGGTCCGTATTTGTTCGATGAATGGCGTTATCTAGACCATGGCGAACCTGATATGGATTGCACAAACCGTCCGCTTAACACGGACTTTGTTTTGAACAAACCTGAATATTTGGGTGCAGGGATTTTACTGGCGCGGGAAAACTTCGGCTGTGGCTCGTCACGTGAGCATGCCCCTTGGGCGCTGGAAGATTTTGGCTTTAGAGCCATTATTGCACCCAGTTTTGCCGATATTTTTTATAATAACTGTTTTAAAAATGGTTTGTTGCCAATCGTGTTGCCAGCCGAGCTTGTTGATGGCTTATTTAAGGCGTTATCTATCGGTTACAAACTGACTATCGATCTTGAAGCCCAAAAAATTATGACGCCGGAAGGCAGCGTGATGTGCTTTGATGTCGATGAAACCCGCAAGTTTCGCCTGTTAAATGGTCTTGATGACATTGCCTTATCGCTGCAGCATGCCGATAAAATTACAGCTTACGAGGCGGAGCGGGCAAAGCGGGCTCCTTGGCTGTTTTCGGAGTGATGCGTCAGTTAAAAAACAGTTCGATGGTTTTTTGCCACTTTTTGCGGCAAGCATGTTAAAAATTAAAGGTTTTAAGATTAATGACAAAAAAAATTGCAGTTTTAGCCGGTGACGGAATAGGGCCAGAGATAGTTGCAGAAGCAATCAAAGTGTTGGAATGCTTGGATGCAAAAATGGCGCTTGGGCTGGCATTTGAGTACGGTCTGATAGGTGGTGCGGCATACGATGTGCATGGCACACCGTTTCCGGAACAAACGTTGGCGTTAGTGCAACAGGCAGATGCAGTTTTATTCGGGGCAGTGGGTGGGCCTAAATGGGAGTCTTTGGATATTTCACTGCGTCCTGAAAAAGCGTTGTTAGGACTACGTGCTGAGTTGCAGCTGTTTTCTAATCTGCGCCCCGCTATCTTATATCCGCAGTTGGTGCATGCCTCGACCTTAAAACCTGAAGTGGTTGCCGGTTTGGATATTATGATCGTGCGCGAATTGACCGGAGGCATATATTTTGGTCAACCGCGTGGCGTCAGGGTGCTGGAAAACGGTGAACGGCAAGGCTTTAACACCCTAGTTTATAGTGAGTCGGAAATTAGCCGGATTGCCCACTCGGCGTTCCAAGCGGCACAAAAAAGAAACCGCCGTTTGTGTTCTGTTGACAAGGCAAATGTGTTGGAATGCACTGAACTGTGGCGTGAAGTGGTCACCGATATTGGCAAGCAATATCCCGATGTGCAGCTAAGCCACCTATATGTTGATAATGCGGCAATGCAGCTGGTGCGTGCGCCTAAGCAGTTTGATGTCATAGTGACCACCAATATGTTTGGTGACATTTTGTCTGATACCGCCGCTATGTTGACAGGCTCTATAGGCATGTTGCCCTCGGCTTCGTTAGATGCCAATAATAAAGGCATGTACGAACCGATACATGGTTCGGCACCGGACATTGCCGGCAAGGGCATAGCCAATCCATTGGCGACTATATTGTCGGCGGCGATGATGCTGCGCTATACGTTTAATAACGGCGAGGCGGCTGAGCGCATTGAAAAAGCGGTAAATAATGCCTTGGATGCCAATATCCGTACTGCGGATATTCATTCTGAGGGAATGCAAAAAGTGAGCACTGCGCAAATGGGCGATGCTGTGGTTTCTGCTTTAAAGGAAGAAAGGTAATGACTAAACTTTATAATGTTGCGGTTGTGGGTGCAACGGGAGCTGTCGGTGAAGCCATGATAGCCATCTTAGAAGAGCGTGATTTTCCGGTCGGCGAAGTTTACGCGTTAGCCAGCAGTAATTCAGTCGGTAAAAGAATCCCTTTTAAAGGTGGCTCATTAAAAGTGGAGGACTTGGCGACGTTTGATTTTTCTAAGGTGCAAATTGGGTTATTCTCCCCAGGGGCATCGGTTTCAGCCGAGTACGCGCCTAAAGCAGCGGCGGCTGGTTGCATAGTCATTGATAACACGTCCCAATTCCGTTATGACGATGATATTCCACTGGTAGTCCCCGAAGTTAATCCCGAAAAAATTGCGGATTACAAAAATCGGGGCATTATTGCCAATCCGAATTGTTCAACTATCCAGATGCTGGTAGCATTAAAACCGATTTATGACGCTGTTGGTATTGAGCGTATTAACGTCTGCACTTATCAGGCCGTTTCAGGTACCGGTAAAGAAGCTATTACAGAGTTAGTGCAACAAACCACGCAGCTGCTCAGTGGTAAACCAATCACCTCTAAAGTATATCCCAAACAAATCGCTTTTAATGTGTTGCCACAAATTGACGTGTTTATGGATAACGGCTACACCAAAGAAGAAATGAAGATGGTTTGGGAAACCCGAAAAATTTTGGGTGATGACACTATCCAGGTCAATCCGACAGCAGTGCGCGTACCTGTTTTTTATGGTCATTCTGAAGCCGTGCACATAGAAACGGCTAAGAAAATTGATGCGGACACGGTCAGGGAATTGCTCCAAAAAGCCCTTGGGGTCACTGTCATTGATGAGCATGAGGATGGTGGTTATCCGACGGCAGTCAGTGATTCATCTGGACATGATGATGTGTTTGTTGGGCGTATACGTGAGGACATATCGCATCCTAGAGGAATTAACTTGTGGGTTGTTGGCGATAACGTGCGTAAAGGTGCGGCATTGAACAGCGTGCAAATAGCAGAAGAGTTGGTAAAAAATCACATCTAGTCTAAGCTTAGCTTTATTATTCGACTATTCGCGGTAAGAAACTGTGGTAACTATTTTAAAGGAGAGTAGCGTGCGCAATTTAACTAAAACTTTAGCGGTCGTATCGTTACTGATACCAGCTAGCGCCTATCCTTTAGGGATAGGAGAGATTAAATTGCATTCAGCCCTTAATCAAAAACTGGATGCTGAGATTGCATTGGTCTTGTCGCCTGGCGAAAAAGCATCTGATATAAAGGTCAATTTGGCTCCACCTGATAAATTTGACGAATCAGGGGTGCTTTGGACTTATTTTTTATCTAAGGTTAAATTTCAAACCATCCAATCTCCTAATGGCACTGTTGTTATAAAAGTAACCTCTAATGAGGCATTAAAAGAGCCATTTCTCGATTTCTTACTTGAGGTAAGCTGGCCAAAAGGCGATTTATATCGGGAGTTTACCGTATTGGTAGATCCTCCTACTGAGTATGAGCAAGTGGCTATTCCAGTCGCTATACAGTCAGAAAACTATTCTGGGCAAGAAACCATGCCTCAGCAATTGGCAGTGTCAAAGCATCGCGACAGAAAGGTTAGGGTGGCAGTAACTAATAGGGGACAATATGGGCCTACTGTTAAAAATGATACGCTTTGGAATATTGCGGAACGGGTAAGTCGGCAGGCGGGAGTTTCTATAGAGCAAATGATGATCGCATTGTATGAGGCTAATCCGGGCGCTTTTTACAAACAGAACGTCAATGCCTTGCTGGCAGGAAAAACACTGAAAATTCCTGATAAGAACGTTGTTTTAAAGTTTTCACGGCAACAAGCATTAGATGAATTTAACCAGCAAACGTTGGCTTGGAAAAACCGATTAGAGCAGCCGGTTACTGCAGTTGCAAATGATCAGCAAGAATCTACAGATAATCAACTGACACTAGTGGCGCCTAAGCAAGAGCCCGTCGCTGAAAATGAGAATGTTGCACCTGGAAGCGAGCAGGTGGCCGCAAGCGCTAAAAAAGCAGTTGATGCGTCAGTGGCAACAACTGACGCACCGAAAACGGAAACTTCAGAGCTTAAAGAGCCTAAGAATACCAGTGAATCAAGCGCGAATAATGTAGCGGCGGATGATGAAATACAAGCTAAAGTTGCCGCATTGGAAAAACAGTTAGCTATGATGCAAGAGCTGATCGCCTTAAAGGATCAGCAGCTATCAGCTTTGCAAGACCAGTCTCAGAAAAAACTGCCAGTTGAGCAAGCGCCCGTGTCAGTTGTGCCAAGTGAAGCGGAAATCAGCAAGCCAGTTCCACCAAAAGCTAGACCGCTGCCGCCGCCTCCTGCAGCAATTGCTAAAGTTGAGGTTGATGATACCACATATTGGTATTATTTAGGGGGAGGTATTGTTGGCATTGGGGTGCTAACTTATTTTGGGTTGCTTTGGTGGCGAAACAACAGAAGGGAAAGTGATTTTGATGCAGATAATGGCCTTGCTTTTCAAGGTGGCAATAAAGCGGTAGCGCCTCCCGGCGATATGTTTTCTGGGGCTATTTCAGAAGATAATGGTTATAGCTCTGATTTGAATAATGATGATAATCTTTTTACCAGTGATTTTTCATCTAACGATTTTGATATGTTCGATATGGAACAAGGAGAGATTGATCCAATAGCTGAAGCTGATGTGTATCTTGCTTATGGGCGATATCAGCAGGCAGAAGAATTAATGCGTCATGCTATTAGCGATCAATCTGAGCGTGATGAATGTAAATTGAAGTTGTTAGAGATTTTTTATGCCAGTGAAAATAAACCGGCATTTGAAAAATATGCTAATGAATTGGCAAATGTTGGCAAGAAAGATGATAGCGGTTTTTGGTCGAAAGTCGCTGAAATGGGCAGTGAAATTTGCCCGGATTCAGATCTGTTTGCAGTGCAAGTCAGTAAGCCAGATTTAAGCAAAGATATTGTTTCCCCAAATACAAATGTAAGTTTCGTAGATGATGGCGATGAAGCGGGTCAGGATCTGCTGCTTGGGGACATGGATTTTGATCTGGCTTCTTTTGAGGAATTATTTGCTGATGAATCATCCCAAGATACCTTGGTAGAAAAAATTAGCCCGTTAGATTCTAATGACACGGTCACTTTATTTGATGAATCACAGGCAAATAACCAAGGTATTGATTTCGATTTGAGTGCATTTTCAATAGACACTGAAAAATCAGATGGAAATGATAATAGCTTAAAAAAATCTGAAGAAGCTGACGATCAAGGTCAAAACTATTTTGAGTCATTTGACTTCGATATTGGCTCAAATGATATGCAGCCAAAGGAAACTCCAGCTTTATCTACCAGTAAATCGGAAGATTTTCGGGAGAGTCTTGCCAATACTTCCATTGACGATGATTTTGATTTCAATACTGCAATATCAGGGTCTAAAACCTCATTTTCTGACCAAGAAAGTAGTTTTGGCTTATCTGATTTGACAGAGATGAATGCAATGGAGACCAAATTAGATTTAGCCATAGCGTATATTGATATGGGTGATAATGAGGCCGCAAAAGAAATTGCATTGGAAGTGGCTGAAAAAGGGACAAAAGAACAGCAAATGGTAGCTCAATCACTTCTCGATAATTTGTAAGCCAATACGTTGCGATTATAGGCCGTATCTTCTGTGGTACAAAGCTAACCTGTTTCATGTTGCAATTGCCGCTTAATTACAGTATCTGCTATCTATGTTTAAAGGTTTGCAAGTAGGACTGAAGTGTCTGGACTGTGTTGGCTAAACTGCTAAGAAGTATTTGTTGCCAACGTTGGTTGTATAGTTAGGCGTATATTTTTATATCAAATTTAATAAAATAGTTGATATATGAAGTTATTTTAGCTACAATGGAGGACTGTTTTGGAGAGGTGGCAGAGCGGCCGAATGCGGCGGTCTTGAAAACCGTTGAGGGTTGATCCCCTCCCAGGGTTCGAATCCCTGCCTCTCCGCCATATTGGCTTTTCTTATCTAACCTTTGATAATTAAATGTCATATCTGATTATTTAGGCTCTTTCATCGTTTGCTACAAAACAGAACCGTTCATGCTTTACCCCACCTTTACCGTCGCGGTAATATCCTCTATTTCCGATTGTCTGTTCTACTTCGTTTTCGTGCGGCGCTTCGTGTGCGTGAATTTACCCAATCTTTGTGCACGCAAAACTACAAAGTAGCTATTCCAGCCGCGTATAAGCTCGCTAGTGAGGCAAAAACACTTTTCAACTACTTTGATAGTCTTATGGATGAAAAAGAGCCTAACAAAGAGTTTGACATAGACCTTCTGCGCCAAATTGTCGAGACACTTGAAAAAGAAGAACCTAAGCCTAAAAATCCCAAAAAATCTGTATTGTCCCTTTCTGCACTAATGGCACTCAAAAAGAAAGATATTGCAATGGATGTACAAAAGGAACGGCACGAAAATGAGCTTGAACAAGCTTTAAAACAAAGGGAACTGGTTATATTGAAAATCACAAGTCTCACTCACTGCTTGGTTTTGAAATGTACATTCAACTCATAAGTGCAATCGTCAATAATCGGATTTGAAGAAGGCTAACTGCTAAAGTTTTCAGCTTTTCTCAATTCGACCAACGACCGGCTTTTAGCGGGAGGAGGCTTAGTTTTGGGTTAGCGCTTCCAGTTTTGCGGTGGCTAAGCTACGCACACTTTCATCGCTGTCGTTGATGGCTTGGTTGAGTAGCGTCATATTATCGGTAATGCCATCAACGGCCATTAGCCTGACATCCACGGACTCATCAGACAGTGCGGTTTGTAGCATTGGAGTGACGTTATTATTGCCTTCAAGATGCGCTAAGGTTGAAATTGCTTGCGCCCTGACGTCGGCATTTTTATCTGCCAACGCATCCTCCAGCATTGTTTTTAGTGCGGGATTGATTTTAATTTCATCAGTGAGTATTGACTCAATTGCGGTTGCCCGCGTTTCAGGGTTTTTGGATTGGGCTAATGCTAAAAGTTCGTCAGCCCTCTGGGCTTCGGTTTCGTCATTTTGGCCAGTTTGTTGATTGGCGGATTTATCGCTTGATTGCTCCGGCTTTGCCATACAAACGTTATTTTGAGCCGATAAATTTGCTAAGGTTGAGCCCATTATCCAGACTTCTGCAATTTCATTTTTTCCGGCGGAATCTTGTGAATGGCGAAAGACGATGTCTGTTCTTTCGGCGATCAGGCAGGCTAACAGTTGTTTTATCGTTGGGCCCACACACGTGGCAGTCACTAAGTTTTTAGGAAGGACTGAGTAATGGATAGGGATGTTGAGTTGCTGGGCGAGGCTATTTAGCACCTGCGCCAAAGGGGTGTCACGAACTTCCAGTTGCAGTTCGCTCCCTTTGTCGGCGGTGATGGCCAAGTGGGTGTTTGCGCTATCAAGCGTCTGTGTTGTTGCCGCAGCTAGGTTTAATGGCAATAGTGTTAGGGCAAGTATCGCCGTGTTAAGGAAGCGTTGTGATCTACTATTGGCGGGCATAATGTTTCCAAAAATGAATGAGGTTGGCAATATGGCCAAAATAAGTTAGGCATCGACCAAAGTAGCAGCCGATGCCTAACAAACTATTGAAAAATCAATTTGTTATTGATTTTGCTTTAGAACCGCAGTGGTCGCTGTTTGTACGCCTGCTGCCGTTTTGCAAGCAAACTGCGCGGTATAAGTCTCCACACCATTTACGGATGATGCACTTTTATTGACCTTCATGTTGTATATTCCTTTACCTTTTGCCAGTTTTACTTCAGGGCTGAACACCCCGTCGCCGTCTTTGCTATCTTGGCTTAACGGTGAGGATGCTGTCCCTTTGGTTGCTTGAATACTGACAATAGGGGCTTTAACGGGCGCCAAATCACTGACAGATACGGCAAGATACGATGTTCCTGTGCCACAAGTGACGTTATAAACGTCCGTCCGTGCTATCCCTGATGTGCTTAAGCCGACCGATCCGGTGACTGTTTTAGGAGGGACTGCAGCGGTTGTGCAAAGGAAGGTTTTTGGGTCAAGCGTCTGCCCGGCCGGACAGCCATTGATTAAGTTTTTAAGGCGGCTCAAACCCGATGTGTCAAGGATGTAGGCATTGTAATAATTGGTTTTTAAATCACTTCTGCTTTCTTGGCCAGGCGATCCCGCATGACACGATTGGCAACCAGTCACTTTAACGCCTTTTGACATCGCATTGGAAAAAATTTGTGGGTTTGCCGACGCATTGGTCGTGATGAATTGTGATGCCGCCACTAAGCATAAGGCGGTCAACGCTTTATAAAGATAAGTTGTTTTTTTAGTCATGGGTAATTCCTCAATTTAGTTAAAAACAGGGTGATGCACTGGTTTTGATATTACTGATAAAAAGCGGGGGGACATTTTGCCAGTCGTCTTCGTGATTTTTAGACCGCACTTTGATTTTCAAGGAGTATTGACATCATTTTTACGGTGGCTTTGTAATCAGTGCCAGACCAGATCAACTGCCCACTAGACGACAAAATGGCAAAATAAGGTAAGCCAATTTTTAATTGGCGATGTTCGGATTGGGCGCGAAACTTTTCAAATTCAGGTTCTTTGTCGATCAGTTTCACCGCTACGGTGTTTTCCCTTAAGACTTGATTGAGTTTCGGGTTATGGGCGACTTCTTCTTTAAAGGCAACACAGTTCGCGCACCAGCTTGCGTAAAAATCGATAAAGATGGGTTTTCCTGATTGCATCGCGACTTTTTGGGCGGCGTCAAAATCCCTATACCATGAAACTCCAGCTTCTTCTTGCGCGACAGTGTCGGTACTTTGAGTGTTTGCGGCGATTAGCTCATTGGCATGCGCTGCTGGGATAATGGGTGTTTTTCCAAGACCCACCACAATCAAACAAGCGCCGACGATAAGTGACATTAATCCGCAAAAGTGGTGCATTTTTTGATTGGGTTGGGCATCGGCAGGCAATAGCGATAAGACATTGCAATGCACGACGGCAATCCACACGGCGACCACGCCAAAAGCCAACGCTTGGGTCACGGTAGGCTCGACACCGAGCACGCCCATACCTTTAGCAAAATACTGGTAGGCAAAGTACAAAATCATTAAGCCAAACGCGTATTTGATTTTGTTCATCCAATAGCCGGCTTTTGGCAGTTTTTTAAATTTGACCACGCTAATAATAAAGAAGGGCAAACCGACACCAAAACCAAAACCGCCCATCATGATGCTGCCTTGTGAAGCGATGCGTAATTTGTCCCAAAAGCTCAACTGCTCGCCGACAGCAACTAACGCGGCGGCTTGGGCGGCAATGTTGTCAGCCACTTGCAGCAATAGCGCGAAAACAATAGGGCCTACGCAGGGGGAAATGACCAAACCTGCGACGGTACCCATCAGCCAAGTGCCGCCTAACCCTTTAACGCGTGAAGACTGTTGATCTAAGCTATGCACTTCATTTTGCATGAAGGCCAATTCGTAAAATCCCAACAAGGCAATGGCAAAAAAGGCAAAAAACAAGGCAAAGCCAATATTGACCCAAGCCGACTGCATGAAGGTGTTAAACGCGCCGCCCGTCATACCCGCCATTAAGCCTAAGATCATGTAAGTGCCGATAATGCCGACGACATACGCGGAGGCGTGCAGTTTTTCCTTTTTCGCAATGCCGTTGGCGCGGTTGATGATGAACATTGAGGTGATCGGCAACATCGGGTAAACACAAGGTGTTGCAACCGACAAAATACCGGCAATAAACATGAGCCAGAACATAACAAAGGTGTTGTCCTGATTCGTTTTAAATAATGACAACAACTGGTCTGTAATGCTCATAGAGTCATCAGCACTTTCAGTGGTTGGCATAACGGCAGCGGTGGGCAGCGTTAGGCTAATGGGTGCTGTTTGGGGACGGTAACACACATGGGTCAGGTCGTTGCATAGCTGATAGCCAACCGCTAGCTCGACGGATGGGCTGGACGGCGGCTGCGCACCTAAGGGCGCCACTGAAAAAGTAAACTCGCCTTGGCCTCGTAATACGGTGGCTTTGACTTTGTCATCGTAGACACCGGCAGGTTTTTGTAGCTTAGTGATTTTTAACTGGGCAGCCGTTAACGCAGCCTTAGAATCGATGGCAATGGGAATGTAAATGTTTTCTTGTCCGGTATCCAAATAGGCGTGGTGGTCATTCGGTACGCTCAGCAGCAGACGAAACGCTGCTGGCCACTGGCCCGCATTTAACGGGGTGATTGTGAGTCCTGCTTTTGGTGTTTCGGCGTGGGCCATCACCATCACCAGTAACCAACACACTGTAATAAATGTAAATTTTTTCATTTTGTTCTACCTATAAAGTGTTAAAAATCTGTCCGTTACTTTGGCAACATAAAAAGGGCACGCCGCATTTTCGTAACCAGGGTAATCCTTTGTCCGCCTTGAGCATGGCAATGGTCGCCATGCTGCCAGCGACTACACAATGCTCGGCAATGACGCTGACTGCCTGCAAACCAGTGACGGGCCAGCCAGTTTTTGGATGCAATAAGTGGCTGTAGCGAACCCCGTCAAGAAACTGAAAACGCTCATAATCTCCGCTGCTCGCTAACGCACCGGAACTGAGCTTAAATTGCGCAATCACCTTGTCCGGGTGTCTAGGATCACGGATTGCTATCGGCCAGCCCTGGTTATTGGGCATGGGGCCAATAACCCTAATATCGCCACCCAACTCCACAATGCCGTTAAGTACGCCTTGCTGACGAAAGAGGCTGGCTACCGCATCGGCGGCATATTCTTTAACGATGCCGCCAAAATCCAACTGCATACCTGTTTGTGGCAGGTAAATGTTCTGGGCATCCCATTGCACTTTTTTCCAGCCAATTAACGGCAAAACAGCGTTTATCTCAGCCTTAGTGGGTAAGGCGGTGTTTTTAAAATCCCATACGCGCCGCAATACCCCTGAAGTGACGTCAAACAATTGCTGGCTTTCCCGATAGCACTGATCGGCATAATGCAATAAAGCCACGGTTTCCGGATCTATAGGCGTTTTAACCCCAGTGCCGGCACGGCTATTTATCTCCGTTATTAAGCTGTCATCCCGATACCGGGAGTAACGCTGTTCTAGCTGCGCAATGCGCTGTAAAACCAGCTGATAAAGGGCCTCGGCCTTCGCGCTTGAGTTGCTATAAAACTGCATGGAGCAGGGCGATCCCATTGCTTTAAAAGTAAAATTAAATACTTGCAACATGGTCGGCTGGTCAAAATTTCAAATTGAACGACGCGGTGACCAAGTAATAATTAAAATTGGCAAAATCCCCTGAACTGCTACTGCTGCCTAATTGGTAACTGGCCTGATGGTCATAGTATTCAATACCCGCTTGAAAACTTAAGCGGTTGATTGATTTAATATCGGTAATTTCCTTGCTCAATTTGACGCCACCCGAAATGGCACCAAATCCTGCCAGCCTATAATCACTGGAATAGGCGGAATAATTGGCCAATCGCCTAAAGTCACTGGATAGTTGTCCGTTAAAGGTGGGCTGATAAAAATCGGCGCTATTTTGCGAGTAATATCTAACGCGCGGGATCAATTGCCAGCCATAGGCGATGGGCTGGTACCAAGCGGCTTCAAAAGTATGGGAATCAACCCCCCAATCATCCATCGTAAAGCGATAATCTAGATGCAACGCCGCATCATTAAACTGGTCGAAATGGCGGACGTATTGGTTTAGCCAGGCCCATTGGAATTTTTCCCTCGGCCGAAGCTCTTCAATCGGCAAACTAAAGCTGAAGCCCGGCGCGGCGACGGCGACTTCCACCCATTTATAAGGGTCGGTCAAATAGCCTTGGCTATAACTAAAGGTCTGGTTGCTTTGGAATAACGAGTCTTTATCAATAACTTGCGTCACGCCCAGCAAATAGTTCTGGCTAGTTTTGTTTTCATGGATGCGTCCAAAGTCCGCCGTTGTATGCGCCCATGGCGAAATGGACGGGTCGATTTCATCAAACGCCACAGACCCGCCCAGATTGAAAGTCGTCAGTTTCTTTTTGTTTAAGTCCAAGCTTAAATTGGTGCCGACATAACGGGACAGGTAATCATTTTCTTTGGAAACGCCACCGTTCAAGTTAACTGAGCCAGAGTCAAAGAAATAACTCAAGCCAGAGCTGATCGCATCCCGCTGTTCACAGATTGACGCCCCGCATGAACTGTTCGGTGAGGCGGCGCTGATCACTTGCTTGACTTGGCCCTGTGTTTTTTGGTTATAAACCGGCGAAGCGCCTGAGATGACATCCCGCACCAAATTGAGATTAAGTGTCAACGCCTTGCCAATCGGGGCAGATATCGCCCCTTCAAAAATATTGACCTCGATGCGCTTATTGCTTTCCGAATAATGGCCATATTGGAAATCAGCGTTATAGGTTTCTTCAACCCGTCCGGCAGTGGCGGTTTGCATGATTCCGGGTAAGGCCAATGCCGCACAGGCCAGACGGGCAAGAGTAGTGTTTTTTTTACGATGTTTCACAGGGATTCTCATTGTTATTCTTTACAGGAACTGACGAATTCAGTTGCAGCCACAACCGCCGCCGCCACCGCCATAACCACCCGTACCGGACTCTTTGCTGAACGCCGCATGTTGGCGCAGACTAAATTCCAACGCATCAGGGGTCAACGCCATTTGCGGCAACGCTAAATTACCGCGTTGCCTGGGCAAAACTTCAGTACAAGCCACACAACTGATAACCGTGCCAATCACCATTAACACATTAAAAATTTTCATGACGATCCGTTATTTCTCTGCCAACAACGCGTTGATTTTTTGCTCAAGGCCGTTGATGTCTTCACTGGTGAAGCCATGATGGATCATTTGCACCACACCGTGCTTGTCGATGATAAAAGAGGTGGGCATTGATTCAACCACATACTTATCAGACCATTCACCGTTGGTGTCATGTAAAACGGTAAAGTCCACCGGGATTTCTTGCAGGAATTTCTCGCCATTTTCTTTCTTTTCATCAAGGTTTATGGCGACCACTTCAAAACCTTGGCTTTTAAGTTTCTGATGCAGTTTGTTTAATAAAGGAAAAGAAATTCTGCACGGGGCACACCAAGACGCCCAAAAATCAAGATAAACAACTTTGCCATTGAACTGTTGCAAATTAACCGGTTGGCCCTGTTGCAAAGAAGGCAAGGTAAATTGTGGTGCAGGCTGGCCGACATCTACCGCGCTAGCATTAAGGCTAAAAACAGCACCCATCAAAAAGGCGGCGGTGGTAATAAATGTTTTTTTCTTCATATCGATACTCTCTCAAGTTAATGTTTCTCCCGCATAGAGCCGGAGGTTTGGGAATAAAATTTAATGTGTGCTTTTTATGTTCTGTGGGGTTTGCTGAACTTACAGCTGACTAGATGCGACATCTAACTTGTTGGCTATGGTACGTTAAAAATAAACATTGATAATAAAGGGGTTTCTTTAATGCCAAGTAAATCACAGATTTTTTTAATATCGCCCCGTTGTTGGGTGAATACGGACTTTGTTTAGGGTTTTTTATAGATTACAGAGACGAGATGAGGGGAAACAGTGGGCTTTGATTAAGATTTGATGAGGATTAGATTAGTCTTTGTAGGGTAATTGACTTGCAACCCAAGCCATTATTAATCGCCTTAAAACACGTTCTTAACATTAAAAATGTCCAACGCTTAGATGCTTTGCTGTTCTACTGTGGCAAAACCCGTAGGTAAAATGACGTTTTTTTGTATAATCAAGAACTTTTCATTAAATAGTTATTATCTGGCATGCAGACTTTTTTCAAGACGATTGGCATCATAGGCAAGCCCAGTGACCCTAGCATTGCTGCGCCGTTAGCTGTCCTTTATGACTATTTGAAACACCATCGCCACAAGGTGATTGTCGCCAAAGACAGCGTGCAATTTATAAATGATGCGGGAGTTGAAAGCTGTCCGGTGGACACGCTAGGCCAATATTGCGACTTGGTGATTGCGGTGGGGGGGGATGGCACTTTTCTCGCGGCAGTCCGCGCCATTGTCGCTTATGACATCCCGATTATCGGCATCAATCTGGGGCGGTTGGGTTTTTTGGTCGATATATCGCCTAAGGACTTGCCCGATAAGTTGCAGCGCATTTTGCAAGGCCATTACACGGAAGAAAAACGCTACCTGTTGCGCACCAAAATTATCCGTGACGGCCAGGTCATCCACGAAGAAACCGCCGTCAATGAAGTGGTTGTCCATCGCTGGGTAACGCCCAGCATGATTGAGATTGTCACCAAAATTGACAATGTCTTTTTAAATTCGCAACGCTCGGACGGTTTGATCATTTCCACGCCCACCGGCTCGACGGCTTACTCGTTATCGGCAGGCGGGCCGATTTTGTATCCTTCATTAAACGCGTTGGTACTGGTGCCGTTAAACCCGCACACCTTGTCCAACCGTCCGATAGTGATAGCCGATACGGCGGAAATCGAGATAACTTTCTGCCAAACCAAGCAAATCAATGCGTTGGTCACCTGCGACCATATTGAAATACCCAAAGTGTTGATCAGCGATAAAATTGTCATCAAAAAAGAACCTAAGCCGATTAGAATCCTGCACCCGGAAGGCCATGATTTTTTCTACATACTCAGAAACAAATTGAACTGGAGCAGTGGTTACCACACCCCCTTATGCTAACTAATCTAAATATCATCGACCTGGCGGTCGTCAAATCGCTCGACCTCGACTTGGAAAAAGGCATGTCGGTGCTCACCGGCGAAACCGGTGCGGGCAAGTCTATCTTATTAACCGCCTTAGGCTTGGCGTTGGGCGACCGGGCCGATTCCGGTTATGTGCGCCCCCATTGCAAACGGGCGGAAATCAACCTGGAATTTGCTTTGGCTGATGCGCCCAAAGCCCAACAGTGGCTGGAAGACAATGAGCTGGACAATGGCCAACATTGCATGATCCGGCGCATTGTCAATCAGGACGGGCGCTCAAAAGCGTATATAAACAACCGTCCCGTGACGTTGCAGGCGTTGCAGGAACTCAGCGAAAAACTGGTGGAGATCCATGGCCAACACGCCCATTTGACTTTATTGAACAGTGACGAACAACGCCGTCTGTTAGATGCGTTCGCCAAAAACCAACCGTTGTTGGATAAGGTCAACACCTGTTACCGGCAGTGGCAGCAAGCCAGTAAAGAACTGGCTAACTTGGTTAAAGCCAGCGCCGACCAGAACGAACGCGAGGAATTGTTGCGCTATCAGCTTGATGAATTGCAACAGCTGGATTTGGCGAATTTCAGTTATGCCGCGCTATCAGAGGAACATGGCAAACAAGCCAATCTGGAGCAAATTTTAACGGCGGGCCAAGCCCAAGTGGACAGCCTTTATGAACACGACTTGTCGGTCTGTTCGATACTCAGCGACAGCATCAGGGTATTGACTGACCTGGCCCGCTTTACGCCCGAACTGGAAGAAATTTGTTCGCTGTTATCGGAAGCGCGGATCCAGACCGAAGAATCCGCCTTGCAATTGCGCCGCTTTTTGGAATCGCAAGAAGCTGACCCGCTGCGATTGACCGTATTGGAAAGCCAGCTTGCCATCATTCAAGACCTGTGCCGTAAACATCACGTTTTACCTGATGAGCTGCCAACTTTGGCCGGTAAGCTGCAAAGCGAGCTCGACGGATTGGCGCACAGCAGCGAACGCATAGACGCCTTGGCTGTTAGCACCGCCCAGCTGCTCGCCGAATACCACCAACTGGCGGGGCAATTGTCTGCCCAACGCCAAGAAAGTGGCATGAAATTGCAGCAACAGATTTCCGCGATGATTAAAGAGCTGGGGATGCCACAAGGGGAATTCTTGGTTGCCTTATCTGCATTCGACAGTGACACGCCAAAACTGAACGGCAATGATAAAATTGAGTTTCTGGTCAGTGCCAATCCCGGCCTGCCGCCGAAACCGTTGGCAAAAGTCGCATCCGGCGGTGAGTTGTCACGCATCAGCTTAGCCATCCAAGTGACAACCTCGAACGACAAGACCACGCCGACGATGATTTTTGATGAAGTCGATTCCGGTATCGGCGGCGGTATTGCTGAAATTGTCGGCCAAAAGTTACGCGCCTTAAGCCATAACCGGCAAGTGTTGTGCGTCACACATCTGCCGCAAGTGGCGGCGCAAGCGCATAGCCATTTGTACGTGGAAAAAAACCATCAAACCGACATCACTTCGTCTAATGTCCGGTTATTGGCCAATGAAGAGCGGGCTGAAGAAATTGCCCGCATGTTGGGCGGCGTCAACATCACCGCCAACACCTTGGCCCATGCCCAAGAAATGTTATCTCAAGCCGTTGCCGACCTTTAGGCAACCACAACTATAGGAAATCCAAACCAATGACACGTTTTCCAGCCGAATGGGAAAAACAATCCGCCGTCCTGATCGCTTGGCCGCACCACACCAGCGATTTCAGCAACCGGCTTGAACCGGTCGAGCAATCCTACCGCTTTATTGCCCACGCGATCAGCCGTTACGAAGGCTTAATCATCGTTTGCAAGGATCAGGCGCATCAAGACCATATCCAAACCCTGTTAGAAGAAAACAGCGCAATTGAATTCGTGCAGGCTGATGTCAATGATATTTGGGTCAGGGACACGGCTTTTCTGACGGTGGAAAAAGACGGCGCCAAGGTGTTGCTCAATTTTAAATTTAACGGCTGGGGCGAAAAATACCCGCATGACAACGATAACGCGCTCAACCATAAGCTGTTGACAAGCAAACTCTTTGCGGGCATGGCAAGCATTGATGTTGACTTTGTCCTGGAAGGCGGCAGCGTTGAAAGTGACGGCGTCGCCACAATCATGACGACCAAACAATGTTTGCTGAACCCTAACCGCAACAAAGGACTGGGGCAAGCGCAAATAGAACAGGTGTTGCAAGCCCATTTTGGCGTAACCCGCGTGTTATGGGTTGACCAGCCGAACTTGTCCGGCGACGACACCGATGCCCACATCGACACGCTGGCGCGGTTTTGCAGCGCCGACACCATTGCTTACACCAGTTGCGATGACACTCAAGACCCGCACTACGCCAGCCTAAAAAATATGGAAGCCCAATTGCAGGCGTTCCGCACATCCTCAGGCGAGCCTTATCGCTTGATTGCATTACCGATGCCCCAGCCCATTTTTGACGAAGAAGGCCAGCGCCTGCCTGCCAATTACGCCAATTTTTTGATGGTCAATGAAGCTGTGCTGGTGCCGGTTTATGAGGATGCCAACGATGATGTGGCCTTGCAACGGCTGGCGGGTTGTTTTCCAACACGCAAAATCATCGCCACGCCGTGCCGGCCTTTGGTGCACCAGTACGGCAGCTTGCACTGCATGACCATGCAGTTTCCAATGATAGAGGGTGCAATTCTTTAAGCCATTCCAACCCTAGGCTTAGCAGGCGTTAAAAACCTGCTAAGCCTTAATCCAAAAAGTTATTCTAGGCTAAACTTTAACATTCAAAAATGAATTGCAGCGTCAAAGTTGCGGTATCATTGGCTGAATTGTTAATGAGCAAAATATATCTGCAGAAATTGAAAGCAGTCTGATTAAGTACATTGAAACCCCCAGTTTTTGGAATTTAATATGATTGAAATTAGCACAAAAGACCTAAAGATTGGCATGTTTGTGGCCCATTTAGATAGGCCATGGCTTGAAACAACTTTTTTGCTTCAAGGATTGCTTATTGAAAATACGAAACAAATCGAGCAACTGCAACACTTATGCGAAACAGTTAAAATCGACGAAGAACAAAGTTCGGCGGCAATAACCTTTGAGCCATTTAAGTTTAAGTCATCAGCAGAAAAGCCGAAGGGGGGGCAACCTTATTCACCTCGTGAGGTGACCAACAATAATAAAAAACGCTTTGAAGAAGAGATGAACGCGGCACGCGATGTTTATGAAAACACGTCGGTTTCACTGAACAAAGTGCTGAATAACTTCCGCCTTAAAGAATACATTTCGATACCGGAGGTTAAATCTTCTGTGGAAGCTGTCATTAGTAGCGTTGCGCATAATCCTAATGCGCTACTATTGTTGACCAATCTGCGTTCAAAGCGACAAGATACGGTCACTCATAGTGTGAATGTCTGTATTTTTTCCACCATGTTTGGGCGTTATTTGGCCTTGAATAATGAACAGCTTTCCCAATTGGGCCAGGCGGCGGTGCTGCACGATGTGGGTGAGGCGAAAGTGTCCGATGCGATTTTGGGCAAGCATAATTGCGGCCTGACTCTTGAAGAAAGTGCACAGCTACAAATGCATACCCAATACGGTGCAGAGATGTTGGGGAAAATTGAGGGAATGCCTGGTGAGGTTGCTGAGGTTGCCCTTTCGCATCATGAGCGAGTGGACGGCAAAGGTTATCCACGCCAATTAAAAGGGACTGAAATCAGTTTGTTATCGAGGATAGTCGCGATTGTTGATGCCTATGAACAAGTCACAAACAATGCCAATCCTGAAATACAGCTCCCCTGTTCTGAGGCGCTTAAATCCATCTATTCTATGCGTGACACATTTTTTGATGGTGAGCTGGTCGAGGGTTTTATTAAATGTTTGGGGATTTATCCGGTGGGTAGTGTCGTGGAACTCAGTAACCATACGGTCGGCATTGTGATTGCTGTGAAACAGGATAAGCATTTATATCCGACAGTAATGGTTCTCCGTGATAAAAATGGGGTGATCACTCATCCTCCGCAAATAATAAATCTTGATAGGTTCAGGGATCACGATGGCAAACCTGTGCTGTTTATTAATAAGGTGATTAATCCTAGCACGGTGGGTATAGACCTTAGTGAATACATTGTCAGGGAGCTTGGCATTAACTTGAATTGAGACTAAAGCTTCAGCCTGCGCTAAGCCGCTAAACTGGGTTCAGGCGCTGTTTTTTCATTACCGTATATGATGGTAGGTTCCGTTCCGGCTGTCAGTTTATGCTCGCCTAGATTAATAAAATGTTGGCGTATAGCTTCAGGAAGTCTTTTATAGGCTTCTTGGGAGAGAATGATCTGCTTGCCTAGAGTGCAACTCAATGCCTGTAAAGATTTTGCATTTTCGGCACTATCGCCCATGATTAGATATTGATAACTTGCCGCGTTGGTGTCCAACAGGGTGCCTACTTGCACTGAACTGAAATCAATACCAATACTGACTGCAGAAGGCACCGCATTTGTCTTATCAAGCGCAGCACTGTGGGCAATAATAGCCAGTGCTGCTTTTATGGCTTGTGCCACCGGTTGGCAGCCAGTTTCCAAGCCAAAAATAGCTAATACGGTATCATCAAAAAATTGATTGATGACCCCCTGATGCGCGTCAATGATCTTGCTAATATCGGCAAAGTAGCTATTAATAAATAAAATAACCTCAACGGCGGAAGCCGACTGCCAAAAGTTGGCAATACCCCGTAAGTCACAAAATAAAATAGCAACATCACAAGTGGTGATTTCTCCGGTCTGTGCTTTGTTGGTCTGTTGGGGATTCATGACAGCAGATTTCCAGACATTATCGCAACGTATTCGCTTGCTATTTTTAACATGGCTTTTTATTTAGCGATGGCTATAAAGTAGTATTAGTTTAGCAACTAAACGGTTTTTGTGGATTGAAATCTGAAATGCAAGCGATGTGTCGAATGGAGGCTAGCGTGTAAGAAATAACTTAAGCTACTATCAAAACACGACTTTTTGATAACGCTTAATTGGGTGGTTTCCTGCAACAGACGCTGGTTAGCGTCTGTGCTGCGAAGAAGGGTTTAACACAAACCAGAGTGAACGCACATTAGACTTAGGTTCGGGTAGCAGTAAAGTGAGGACGATTTCTTCAATAGCGGCCATCAGGCAGAGTGCCGCAGCAATCCGAAACGGCCAGGCCGGGCCGCCTAGGAATAAGACATATAACGTCATGCCCATCGACGCAGCAGCGAGTTTTACCGCCCACGTATGGTAACTGGTAAAACAGCCGAATTTGCTGAATCCGGCAAAAGCAGGCAATAAACAACTGGCGACAATCATACTGACATAAAGCCATTCTTTTTTCACCACGTCAGGCCATAGCCACCAGCAACAGAGGGCAATGGTCAGATAAAGTGTCACATCCGCCCAGCTGTCAAGAGTGGCGCCAAATTCGGAAATCATCCCGGTTAACCGGGCGACCCAGCCATCGAGCACATCGGTTAAAAAGCAAACCGCCAAGAGTCCCATGAACATAACGGCTTGGCCTTGCCAAGCTAACCATAATAGCAATGGCGAAGCCACAAAACGGAAGCTGGTCAGCAGGTTCGGTAGGGTGAACCGGGATTGTTTAGGGTGCGATGAGTTATTCATAAAGTAAATGAAGCGACCAAAGGGGCGTGATCGGAAAGCTTATGCCAAGGCGCATGGTTAAACCGCTCACAGGAGACTGGCGTTAAGCCGCGATAATAGATACGGTCCATTTGCAAAAAAGGCAGCCAAGCCGGGAACGAACGGGCATAACGCCCATGCGTTTCGTGGAACACTTCCCGCAAGCCCAGATGGGCGTGGAACAAGTGTTCAGCGTGGCCTAGCCAGTCGTTGAAATCACCGGCGACAATTAACGGGGCGTCGTGTGGCACATGGCTGTCAATGCGGTCGCACAATTTGCTTATTTGCAGGCGACGTTCCTTGCCCAGCAAACCAAAATGAATGCAGACGATATGCACATCCTGCTGGCTTGGCGCAAGGCGGATAACCCCATGCAGCATACTCCGGCTGGCCCATGGAAACGGCGACACGTTGATGTTTTCTGAGCGCTCAAAAGCATGTTTGCTGAGAATGGCATTGCCGTGATGGCCTGCTTCGTAAACTACATTTTTCCCATAGGCATAAAAAGGCCAAACGCCCTCGGCGATAAATTCAAACTGCGACTTATCCGGCCAGTTAGCCACTTTGTTTTCACGATGGACGTGCTCACCTTGCATTTCTTGTAAAAACAGCAAGTCGGCATCGGCGATCCGTAAGGCATCACGAATTTGGTGCAGGACAAAATGCCGGTTGCCGACGTTAAAGCCTTTATGGATGTTGTACGTTAAAACGCGCAGGGCTTTGCTATTCATAACAATCTTAGTGGCTAAGTATTAATAAGGTTTTTTGCGGATATGCCAGCGATAAAGAATTGGCGATACAAATTCTTCAAACAGAAAAAAAATACCTACAATCAGTAGGATGTCGATAGCACTCAAGGTTAATGTGGCCTTTAAAATTAACAGAGGCAGTAATGATTCCGGCACAGTATCAAAGCCCCGCACTTGACTGCTTTCGCCATAACCTAGCCGACGTTTGCTAAAACTTGCCAGCAAATCCCCGGCCATAGCCAAAATGCCAAACCAAAGGCCAGTTAACAGGCCGATATTAAAGGCAACAGCCAAGCCTGTCGTCGCGCAAAGGGCCGATAATATCCCCCGCCACGTTTTGCTGTCACCAAACAAGCGATAGCCATCTGTCAATTTAAGGCCGTTATCGATTGGATAAGCCCAACGCTTGCCTATTAGCCAGTTGAGCATTATCGGTGCGCCATTTGCCGCAAGCAACAATATCAGCACTTGGATGATGTAAGACATACTTACGGCATTGAGCTCCAATTTGTTTTTAGACTACAGTGCTTTCGCTTGCTGCATTGCCAAAAAACAGCCACCCCAACGCCCGGACTGCACCGTAATAAAGGTAAGCCCATAAGAAACCGCTCTCTTTCATGCAGTCAAGAAATAGCCTGTCGGCCTCTTTTCTTTGCACCCCAGCTTGTTTGCCAAACTGATAAAGCACATCATGAAACAACGAGGCGAAATAGGTTTTTCGCTGCTCCGTCGCAGGATCAATCACGCCATCAGGTGTGCCCCATACCAGATCTAAAAAGGCGCCTTTGGGGCTGCAACCATCCCAAGCATAACCGTCCGCATTCGGATTTGCACCTTTGACGGTCAGATTGCCTTCGGCGTCTAAGCGCAACCATTCATTTTCAAATAGCCTGCCTTTGATGGGCGTTTGCCGCGAGACATTTTGATGGATGACATACAACCAGAAATAATCATTATCAAGCTTCATGTTCAGCGCTCCTACTTTTAATTTAGGGAGGTGCTGCGGAATATCCACCGCCGACCTAAATTTTTTCTTCGACATGGATGACGGCTTTGTTCAGAATGCCAAGATTTTTTTCTTCACAGATTTGGATGCCCATCACATAAAAAATAGGCATCCACAGCGGATTGATCAAAATGCCGCCCATCACGCTTTTCCAGGTACGTTTCAGGTTTTTAAAAAAATTGTAAGAATCGACTAACGGCGGCATGGGATGCTCTTTAAAGACCGTGGCTATCGGATGCAGCGCCATTTTTTCATGTCTGTCCAGTTGTGCCATAGCCTGGTTAAGCTTGGCTTCCATACGCAGGTAATTGTGGCGGGCTAAACCCGAAGAAATGGCAAAGGTGAGGGCGACCAGCGGTAAAATGACGGTCGGCGGTGCGACTGGGGCAAACGTGGACGACAACATGACCACGCAAAAGCCAAACATGAGTATATCCTCACCTCGCTCCACATCCCGGTCAATACTTTCAACAATGGCCGCAACGGGGTTTTCAACGGATTCTTGTAAATAAGTGTTTTGTTTTGGCATAACCGATTCTCCTTAAGCATATCGTTTTGATATATCAACAGAATGGGCAAATGTCAAATCAATAGAGTCATGGGTCGCTGTTATAGATTAACCGGCATGACGTTGCCAATGCCCCGATTTACCGCCCGCTTTTTCCAGCAATTGCACCGACTGGATCACCATGCCGCGATCCACCGCTTTGCACATGTCATAAATGGTCAGCAAGGCACAGGATGTGGCGGTCAGCGCCTCCATTTCCACACCGGTTTGCCCGGTTGTTTTAACAGTGGCCTGGCAGCGGATACGGTTTTGGCCGGTTTGCGCAGTCAGGTCTATTTCAACATGCGTGAGCGGCAAGGGATGGCACAGCGGGATCAGTTCGGCGGTTTTTTTGCTGGCCATAATGCCTGCGATACGCGCTATTGCGAGGACATCGCCTTTTTTATGCCCACCGGCAATAATTAGCTGGAGGGTTTCCGGTAGCATTTCAATATAGCCTTCGGTGACGGCAACCCGTTCGGTGACGGCTTTGCTGCCGACATCAACCATGTGGGCTTCGCCGGATTCGTTAAAGTGAGTAAGTTTGGACATGCGTCGGAGTGATGGAAAAGTGGCGGAAAGGGGCTTATTATCATCAGTTTTTCTATCGGCGTGAATGATTATGTCCATTAAAGTGCGTTATTTTGCCAGTTTAAAAGAAAGCCTGGACCGCTCGGAAGACGAGCTGGCGTTTGGCAAATCATTAACGGTGCGGGAAGTTTGGCAGTGTGCCAATGCCGGAAAACCACTGCCTGCGCATATTCTGGCGGCGGTCAACATGGACTATGTGGATTTGGACAGCATCGTACAAGATAACGATGAAGTTGCTTTTTTTCCCCCAGTTACAGGCGGTTGACAGTGTCCATCAAAATCAGTGCAACAGCATTCGACCCTTGGCAGGAAGTCCAAACGTATCAAAAGTCAGCGCTCAGGGCAGGGCAGTTTGGTGCGACCAGCGTGTTTATCGGCACAATGCGTGACTTTAACGACGGCGCGGCAATCCAAGGCATGATCTTGGAATATTATCCCGGCATGACTGAAAAGCAGCTGGAAAAGATTGTCGGCGAAGCACAGCAGCAATGGGCCGTGTTGGATGCGCTGGTGATCCACCGGGTCGGTGCGATTTTGCCGAACGAGCCGATTGTGCTGGTGGCGGTCTGGACTGCCCACCGTGGCGACGCGTTTGACGCCAGCCGCTATATTATGGAGGCGTTAAAGTCCAGGGCGCCTTTTTGGAAAAAAGAATTATTGGGTCCGGAAGATGAACGTTGGTTAGTAGCGAATACCCAGGGCTACAAAACGGATTGACTGTGTCACGAATTGGCAACTTCACCCACTCCACACAAAACCCGCGAGCTAACAAACTGATGGACGATGGCTTACTGCGGGCCGCGTGACATCAATTAATTATTGCCCCAACTTTCCCCCGAACCATGCCTACTATTTCCCAGCACGGCCACAGCACCAATTTGATTGGCCTGGCAACCGCCTGCATTGCCAGCCCTGTGTTTAATGATCATCCCAAACCGCTGCATATTGCCGGCACCCGCGAATCGGCATCAGGCCTGTTTGAGCAATTGGCAAGGCAAACCTCGCCCGAGTCGTGTGGGGAGATATTCCAGGATTATATGTGCGTCGTTTTCGGCTTTGAGACCGAGCAGCGGTTGGCAAACGACGCTTCGGGCAGGCGGCGTTACCGCAACAGCTATCTAAAATTAATCCAGGATTGGGGGTTGGATTCCAACAATGCCCAAGGCGCGGTTTTTAAAGGCTGGGTCGAAAGCCGTTTCGGGCTTTACCCTACGTACCATAAGCGGCAGATAGCCAGCTTCATCAGCAGCGACTGGGTGACGTATATCGAAGAAAAGATGAACAGCCGTTACCACAACAACTGCATTTACATGCAGCTGGATCTGCTTTACGAATACTGCCAATGGGTTATCGAACGTTTCCGGTTTCCGGCGGCCACGCATAAAACCCTTTATCGTGGCGTCAGCGCATTGGCTGACCACTGGATAGTCCTCGACGAAGATAAACAGCATAAAATCGTCCGATTCAACAGCATCGTATCGTTTACCGACCGCCGCAGCATCGCCAGCGAGTTTGGTGCGTATATCCTGGAAGTTGAAGTGCCTATGGTCAAACTGGTGTTTTTTAATGACCTGTTGCCGCACCATGCCTTGCACGGTGAAGCCGAATATCTGGTGATAGGCGGCGATTATCGCGTTAAAGTGCAACGGTGATGTTCAATTTTTCTAGGGTAGTGGAGGGCTAAAATGACGGTATTGGAAAAGGCGTTAGGCGCTTACTTGGGTTTTGCTTGCGGCGATGCGTTGGGCGCGACGGTGGAATTCATGTCACCGAAAAAAATCCAGAAACGCTACGGCGTGCATCGCGAGATGATCGGCGGCGGCTGGCTAGGCTTAGAAGCAGGCCAAGTCACCGACGACACGCAAATGGCGTTGGCGCTGGGGCAAGCCATTATCGACCAGAATGGCTGGAACATCCGCGCGGTTGCCGATAATTTTGTCGCTTGGCTTGACAGCGACCCGCCGGATGTCGGCACCACCTGCCGGCGCGGTATCGTGCGTTATCGGGATGACGGCGAACTCTACGGCCTGCCGCGCGAGGATGACGCGGGCAACGGCGCGTGCATGCGCAACCTGCCGGTGGCGCTGGCGACGCTGAACCGGCCAGACCATTTTGCAGCATGGAGCCTTGAGCAATGCCGCATCACACACCACAACCCGTTGTCCGACGCGGCAACCTTAACGCTAGGGCAGATGGCCCAGCATCTAATCAACGGGCAGGGCATTGATGCCTGTAAACAGGAAGCCGAACAGTTGATTAGCCGATACGGCGAATTCGCCTACAGCCCATACCCCGGCAAAGCCTCTGGCTATATTGTCGATACCGTGCAGACAGTCCTGCATTATTTTTTCAGCACGGACTGTTTCGAATCCTGCCTAGTGAACACCGTTAACCAAGGCGGTGATGCCGACACGACCGGCGCATTGGCCGGTATGCTGGCAGGGGCTAAATACGGCGTCGGGCAGATTCCAGTGCGTTGGTTGGCGCAGTTGGATCAACAAGTCGCCGGGCAAATACGCCGACAGGTGGCGGCGCTTGTTGGGCTGGCGGGATTGCTGTAAATCCCAAATTCCAAGGTCATGGTCAAAACCGTGTTGGTGGTATTTTACCGAATGGGCAGATTACGTTGAACCGCACCTAACCTACCGTGGCGCTGCGTTTGACGTTTGCCGCTATATTGTGGGCGCGTTAAAGTCCAAAGCGCCATTTGGATTGGTTTTGGATGATGGGGGATGGTTGTCGGCAAACGACCCTTTGCGGACTTCACTGCCTTAGGCTTTAATGGCCGTAGTAAACTTTATACCTGCCGTTCGTAAGCATAAAATTGCTTGATTGAGACCCCAGTACCTCATATACTTCAAATCATTTTTACTCCTTTTCATCATCTATAATTTGGCATTGACTGTGGTCAATTGATTGGGCATCAAAGCTTACGGGATCTGGACGAATATGAGCGATTGGGAAATCATCAGAGAAGAAGCAAGCATCGTTCTGATTGGGAGCATGAATCCTAAAATATTTCATCCGGAATGGTTTATCCGAAAAGAAATTGTTGAAGAATGGGATTACAGCCAAGACGAAGTTATTAGTTTGCCTGATTTAGCCCAAGTGGAATTGCCTAACGAACGTAAGCTGACGGTATTTTTGAATAAATTTTCAATCCTTTCACCACTCGCTACCGAATACCAATCAATAAAGGATTTGGTAATTCATACCTTTTCATTATTGAGCGAAACTCCCATTGTACAAATTGGAATGAATTTTAGTTCTGTTATCAAAATACCGGATCAAGATAAGTGGAGACAATTCGGACAGAAATTAGCGCCTCAAGAACATTGGAAACAAGCTGCGACCTTATTAAATACGCTGGATGAACAGCAACAAAAAAAACTTGGATTGTGGGAGTTAACAATGAATCTTCCTAGACCGGATGACTTAGAAGGTTACATTCGGCCTACAATTATCGTACTTCCACAAGCAGGGCCTTACGCACTACAATTTAGCATCAATAATCATGTTGATTTGAAAGATTCAAATGCAACATCCATGATAAAGATTCTTGAAAATCATTGGGATCAGTCGTTAAGTTTTGCTAAAGAACTGACTGAAAACATCATGGAATCACAACTGAGACAATCGGCATGAGTACTGCTTCAGCAAGCTTATTAAAAGAAAATGATACTACCAATAGCTATTATCAAGAACCATCCAAATACAGATATGGTAAAGATGGTACCGATATGTTTTCTACAAAAGAACCAGAAATTCGACCTCGTAGCAAGAAACTCCCTTTCGATGTAATTGATCTCACAAAGCCAAGAGAAGAAATTAGGCAACGATGGCGTGGAGTCGTAGTCAGTTCGAACGAGGAAGAATTAACCGTTCAACTAGAAGATAGTACCAACTCTGAAAATCCGAATGAATTGGTTGTTTTATCAAGGGACGAAATAGACGCTAAAGATCAAATCCTAATCGAACCCGGTGCATTGTTCGATTGGTACATAGGCTATAGACAAGGGCAAAAATACAGTAGGGAACGTTTTTCAACTATTCGTTTTCGTCGCCTACCACCATGGACAGCGGCTGAAATTCGAGACGCTGAAAAATTAGCTGGGGAGTACGCTGATTTTTTTCTCGCCGATTAAAAATACACTGCCGGATATCGCTTGCGCTGAAATATCCCTTTTCGGTCCAGGAATTGGTGAATGTATAGTACTTAACTTTGGAGAAGGCCGCTGGTTTATCATTGACAGTTGCCTTTGCCCGACTACTAAACAACCAATTGCCCTTAATTACTTACAGTCTATTGGGGTAGATGTAAGCCAACAAGTGGTTGGTATCTTGATCACACATTGGCATTCAGACCATATCGAAGGGGCATCAGCCTTGTTAAAGGCTTGTCATAATGCTAAGTTGTATTGTTCCATCGCTCTATTGAAAAAAGAAGCTTTCCAACTCACGGCACTATATAAAAAAGATATATTCGCCGATACCGACAAGGAAATTCGGGAATTCAGAGAAATTATCGAGTTTCTCAGAGAGACAGGAGATAGAAACCGCTTCGCGCCCGTCAAAAGCAGGCATACTTTTTTTGATTACAGAAATACGGTATCAACACGTCTGGTTGCATTATCACCTAGCGACGTTGCTGTCACCCAATCTATTGCATCCTTAACTCAATTGGCAGAGAAACAAGGTAAACGCCGCGCTAGAAATATTGTACCGACAAGTGAGAATCTCAATGCCGTGGCACTCCATTTTTCTTTCGGCAATCTTTCGGTTCTGTTAGGCTCTGACCTGGAGGAAACCGGCAATCCACAGACAGGTTGGTCTGCTATTTTCAAAGACCAGATCATTAACGAATTAAGTTTACCTGTCGCTTCATTATTTAAGGTTTCTCACCATGGCAGTGAAACCGGGTATCACGATAAGATTTGGCAGGAGCTCTTGATTGAATCGCCTTTATCGATGACAACTCCTTACACTCGAAGCAGCTTACCAACAGCCGATAATATTAATAAGCTACAAAGGTTATCTTCCCAATTTTTAATCACCAGAGATCCTCAAGCAAATAAAAGGATTAAACGAGAAAATATGGTGGAAAGGGAGCTCCGATCCATTGTCAAAGATAGAAAAACTATTAATGACAAAATGGGCCATATTCAAATACGCATTACCATCGATGGAAATTTGAATATTTCGGGCAATGAAAATGCGTTTAAATTTACAAGCACAGCCCTTTAATGATGTGGTCGATTGGAATGATCATGGGCTGGAAGAAGCCCTTAACTATATTCTTTTCCACCTCATGGGCATGTTTGGCGAGAAGATGGCTGCAAAACAAAAGCACCATCCATGCGGTGAAAGCATGCGTCAATGCCTAAGTTTCTCAAAGCCAGTGTGTGCTAGGGCTGACAGCTTTAAGTTTATCAGCAGCCATGCGCTGAAATCTTTGAGCGTCTCAAACTGGCCGACTGGTATCATTCGTTGTAGGATAAGTGGCCTACGCTTGGCACACATGACCATTAACAATGTACATAAACTACTCCGATTTACTCAGGCCATAACTCAAACAGAACCACTACCAGCAATTGCTACTTAATCCACATCAGGTTGGTAGTCATCCAAGAATTGCCAGCGTATTGCCGGTAGACCTTTTCGGTGATGAACACATCATATAAATCGGGGGCGATGTGTTGGTTGTCTTTTAATTTTTTCAAAATTGCCAAGGCTTCAGAAAGTTTTTTGCCTTGTTTATAAGGCCGGTCTTTGGCGGTGAGCGCTTCAAAAATATCGGCAATTGCCATGGCGCGTGCTTGAATGGACATTTGTCCGCGTTTCAGGCCTTTGGGATAGCTGGTGCCGTCCATTTTTCGTGGTGGCCGCCTGCGTTTCGGGGACGTTTTTTTAGGTGTTTAGGGAACGCTATCTTGTCCAGCATGGCAATGATGGTGTCCTTAAAAGCTTCAACCACTACCCGATTTTGAAACCATTGGGTGCTAGACCTTGAGCCGGTAGCCTACACCTGATTCCGTCAATAAATACTGGGGCTGCGTTGGGTTGGTTTCCAGTTTCTGTCTGAGTTGGCTCATGTAAATACGCAGATAATGTGAATTATCCTTATACGACGGCCCCCATACTTCCTTGAGAATAGTTTGGTGCGTCAATACCTTGCCGGCATTTTTAATCAGCACGGACAATAGCCGGTACTGGATCGGCGTAAGATGGACTTCCCTGTCGTCAACAAAGACCTGCCGCTTCAGTAAATCGGCTTTCAACGCGCCGGTAGTAAAAACGCCAGCCTGATCCTGCACCGGACTGCTTGCCGAATGACGCAGGGCTACCCGGATCCTCGCAAGTAATTCACCTAAACCAAACGGTTTGATCAGGTAATCGTCAGCACCCGCATCTAGGGCCTCGATTTTATGTTGCTCGGTACTGCGTGCGGACAAGATAATAATAGGTACGATTGACCAGTTCCTTATGGCTTTGATAACGTCAACACCGTCTATGTCAGGCAATCCCAAATCTAGGATGATGAGGTCAGGTTTTCGCACGCCTGCTTCAATAATGCCTTGCCGGCCATTATTTGCTTCGGACACTTTAAAGCCATGAGCGCCAAGGCCAGTCCGCAAAAATAGGCGTATCGCAGGATCATCCTCAATGACAACAATAATAGGGCTGGCATTAGTCACGGCTATTCAAAACCTTGGCAACGCATTCTTCCTGTTCCATCATCGGTGGCGCATGATCGAGTGGAATTATGAATGAAAAGACCGCACCGCCAGTTGGTCGGTTTTGTGCTTGAATGCTCCCGCCATGCACTTCAACGATGGCCTTGCATATTGCCAAACCTAGACCTACCCCGCTTTGCGCCGCCTCGCACTGAACCCGATAAAATTTTTCAAACAGCTTGTCTTTAGAGCCTTCGGGAACACCTGGCCCTTGATCGGCTAGCGAAATTTCCACCGCATCAGCCGAGGCTTCCGCCCTGATTTCCAAAGGGCTTCCATCCCGTGTGTAACGCAGGGCATTTTCCAGCAGATTGATCAAAACCTGTTCGATCATCACCGCATCGACATAAATCATCGGGGTGCCATCTGGCAATTTAACGGTCACCTGCCGGTTTGCCAGGCGTTTTTGCAAACGCGTCAAGACAGCGCCGATAATTTCCTCAAGCGGATACCATTGTCTGTCCAGCTTAATGGTACCTGCGTCAAGCCGTGCCATATCCAAGATATTGTTGACCAGGTTCGACATCCGTTGCGCTTCGTCATAAATGGCGCGGCTCAATTCAAGCTTGTCTTCAGCCTTAAGTGCATGGTCTTCCTCGACTAAGGTGCTGGCTGAACCGACGATGGTCGCCAAGGGTGTGCGCAAATCATGCGAGATGGAACTGAGCAACGAGTTCCGCAAGCGTTCGGCTTCCATTTCCACCTGCGTTTTCCTGGCTTGTTCGGTCAACCTGACACGGGTAATCGCTTGGGCAATCTGCCCAAGAAAGGTTTCCAGCAATTTCTTTTGTTCTGGCAGAAATATCCTGCGCAAATTAACGGGTAGTAAAACCAGAACACCCAACATGGTTTCTTTGATGCTCAGCGGGAAATACACGGCCTCGGCGCCCGGCAAGGTATTGGTGCCTTGGCCGGCAATCTCGTCATGATCAAAAACCCACTGGGCAACGCTCAGGTCGGCGGCATGCAGTGATTCAGGCAGAACTAGGCTGGTAGGATAAACAATCCTACCGTTGGTGTCAGGAAACAGAATGACGTTAAGGCTGCCGAATTCCGAATAGAGATGATGTACCGCCGTGCGCACGATTTCATCCTCGCTCTGGCTTGCCGTCAGATCCTTAGCTATCGCGTAAAGAACCGTCGCGCGCCGCTCACGATGCCCAGCCACCTTGGCCTGGGAGCGCACATTAGCCATCAGGTTGCTGATTAACATTGCCACGGTCAGCATCGCCAGCAGCGTCACCAGGTATTGGCTGTCGGCTACCGTAAAACTGAAAAAAGGGGTTACGAAGAATAGATCAAATATCGCAACACCGAGAAAAGACGCCAAAATGGACGGCCCGCGCCCAAACCGCGTAGCAATAAAAACGACGCCCAGCAAAAACACCATAATCAGGTTGGCTAGCTCAAATCTGCCGAACATCAGATAAGCCAGCACGGTGCTGGCGATTGTCACGACCACTGCCCAGACATAGCCCATCGTGTTTTTTTTTCGCGATGACTGTTTCCTGCTAAGCCCAGGTAACGGGTTTTTCCGATACAGGGAAAGCTCCGGTTTATCCCCATTACCGTCCTTTCCGGGTCTGGGGCTACCCAACAGATAGAGGTTGATGTTGTGCGCTTCAGTAATCAAAACATCAACCACCGACCCCAGCAGCAAACGCTTCCAGCCCCGGCGGGTCGGTTTGCCCATGACAATCTTGGTCACATTCCGTTCATTGGAATATTTGATGATGGCGGTACTCATTTCCGGTGCACTCAAGGTCGCGGTTTCAGCACCCAATTGTTCCGCTAAACGCAAAATACGCAGCACACCATCCCGTTTTTCCGCTGGCAAGCGTTGCAGTTCGGGCGTTTCGACATAGACGACTATCCAACTGGCGCGCAGGCTGGTGGCAAAGCGCTTGCCTGCGCGGACCAGACGCTCGGCCAAGGGATTCGGGCCTATGCAAACCAGGATGCGCTCGCTGACCTGCCAGACTTCACGGATAAAATTATCTTCGCGGTAATCCAGCATCTGCGCGTCGACGCGATTGGCGGTTTGCCGCAGCGCCAGTTCCCGCAAGGCAATCAGATTGCCTTTACGGAAAAAATTTTTGATGGCTTCCTGTGCCTGTTGCGGCAAATAAACCTTGCCGTCTTTGAGCCGGTCGAGCAGTTCGTCAGGGGGCAGGTCCACCAATTCGATTTCATCGGCCTCTTCAAACACTGTATCCGGCACGGTCTCCCAGACCCGTATACCGGAAATCTGGCCTATATCGTCATTAAGGCTTTCCAGATGCTGTACATTGAGCGCCGTATAGACATCGATGCCGGCATCGAGGAGCTCTTCGATGTCCTGCCAACGCTTGGGATGACGACAACCCTGTGCATTGGTGTGCGCCAGTTCGTCAACCAGAATGATCGAGGGCTTGCGTTTGAGCGCTGCATCCAGATCGAATTCCCGCAAAGTCGTCCCGCGATATTCAATCCGCTTGGGCGGCAACACCTCCAACCCTTCCATCAAGGCGGCGGTTTCCTTGCGGCCATGGGTTTCCACCAGACCGACAATGATGTCGATATTTTCAGATCGTCTCTCCCTGGCCGCCAGCAGCATGGCATAGGTCTTGCCGACGCCTGCCGCCGCGCCGAAAAAAATCTTCAGCCGTCCCCGGCTGGCGCGGGATTGGTCACGCTCGACGCGGGCGAGCAGTTCGTCTGGATTGGGGCGTTCGCTGTTCATGATAATTGGTCTCGCGCATCGTGCGTGTAATTTTAATTTACAGCCAGCCGGCTCTTTTCAGGCGCAGGTACAGCAGCAGACTGCTAAACGCCACGCCGCCGACCACCACAGGATAGCTGTACTCCCAATCCAGCTCCGGCATGTGCCTGAAATTCATTCCGTACCAGCTGAATACCATGGTGGGTATCGCCAGGATCGCTCCCCAGCCGGCCAGCCGTTTGACGACTTCGTTCTGCCGCACCGTTTCAAAGGTCAGATGTACCTGCATCGCCGCGACCAACATCTCGCGCATGCCGTGAATCGCTTGATCGATACGTTTGATGTGATCGGCAATATCGCGAAAATACACCTGCACATCTTTGGGAATAACTCCGCTATGAAAGCGCATCAGCTCGTTGCAAATATCGATGACCGGATTAATGGCGCTTTCCAGCTGCAACAACTCGCGCTTTAGTTCGTAAAGGCCTTCTATAGTCTGCTTACTGGGCTGATATTGAAAAATTGCCGACTCCAGCACATCGAACCGCACCTGTAAGCCGTCAATAACCGGCACATAGTTATCGACGATAAAATCCATGATCGAATACAGCGCAAATCCCGGCCCTTTGGCCAATTGCTGCGGCATGGCCTCGCAACGCTCCCTGATTTTGCTGTGACTGCGCGAAGCGCCGTGCCTGACCGTCACTAAAAAACGCGGCCCCAAGAAAATATGAGTTTCACCAAACTCGACCTGATCTTCCGCAAGATGGGCGGTATGCAACACCATGAACAGCGATTCGCCGTATTCCTCGATTTTCGGACGCTGATGCGCCACGCAGGCATCTTCGATAGCCAAGTCATGCAGCCCGAATTCCTCTTGGATTTTAGCTAGCAGCCCGTTGTTCGCCTCGCGCAATCCCAGCCAGACAAAGGTGTCTTCCCGTTTCAACACTTCGCTGATGTCTTCGATCGTGACATCGCCGATATTGATGCCATTTTGATAGGCTACGCACTTCATGATCATGCGGTTATCGATAGTATCTGTCAAAAACGTTTCCCTCTGCATGGTCAAGGCCTCACGGATATAGTCACGCCGGACCTCATAAGGCTACCTCTATCTGGTCGCGTTGAACCGCTGAGCTTGAACGTTCTCCTGAAGGGTGGCGAGAATCTCCCTGCATTGTGAAGAAATCAACCTTATCTTTCCTAGATGGCTCTGCTAACTTGATATTTTGCTCGATTTTATCCATTGCTTGATTGTTCACCTTTTCAATATGGGCCTTATCGCATAAAACGTCCATCAAATCATCGTGCAGGCAGAGTAAGGTTCACTAGCCAATCCGTCCATTCATTGGAGCAGGATATTGCTGGTCGGTTAACAGGCCGGTCTTAGTCGGTGTTCGATGACAACTGCTTCTCCAGCGTCTCCATGCGCTGGTGTAATCGGGCCAGCTCAGCAAGAATCCGGTCTTCTCCGGTTTGCATGTCACCCGCTTCCTGTTCGATTCGCCGTAAATTACCTCCTATGACATCCATATTCCTGCCAATCAGCGTCACCGAAATCAGGGCGGTAAATAAAGAAAAAAATACTAAGCCCAACAAAATCAGTCCCGCCGCGAGCAAACGACCTAAAAAGGAGACCGGCACCACGTCGCCGAAACCCACATGGGTCATCGTCACCCAGGCGGACCAAATACCATCCAGCGGCGATTTGATATTGGGATCGACCAGGAAAAGCATCAATCCGACAGCTATGGTCGCCATGATCGCAAGCAAGACCAAGTAACCCAGCTTTCTGGTCTTGAAGAGGTCGCCTCTGAGACTGTTCCCCCATTGGATCGCGTTATTGCATTCTTCTAAACAGCGCATAAGTTGTTCTCCTCTAAAAACTATCAGAATACATCATCGACCAGCATTTGCTCACGGCTGATGCTCCCGGTTGCCAAATCGCACAACACCAGCCATTCTGAGCCGTCGCGTGCCGCTATCTCGTGCCGCACCGAAAAAGCGCCGTGCCGATGCAGTATTTGCTGTTTCTCGAAGACCCCAGGATGCAAAAGCAGCGCCTCTCGCCCGCAAGATTCGATGTAAACCTTGCTGGGAGGCAAGGTATAGCGCTCGGCTATGTTTGCATCCGCGCCAGCAGCGGCCGACAGGGAGGCCGCCAATATTAATAAGCTATAGCTAAGTTTCATGACAGATTCCAAGTCTAGCGCAAGGCATCTAACGCCAGATTTAAGGTCAGGACATTGACCCGCGGCTCGCCAAACACACCCCATTGCCGGGCTTCGGTGTGGGCTTCAACCAGGGCGCGGAGTTTTTCCAGGGGTATATGACGCGCCTTGGCGACACGATTGATTTGATAATCCGCCGCCGCAGGGCTGATATGCGGGTCTAGCCCGCTACCCGATGCGGTAACCAAATCGACCGGAACAGGTGCTTTATTATCGGGATCGGCTGCTTTTAAGGTGCCAATACGCGCTTTAACGGCATCCACCAGGGCAGGATTAGTCGGCCCCAGATTAGAGCCGCTGGACGCTCCGGCGTTATATGCGTAGGGGCTGGTGGCGGAAGGCCGTCCCCAAAAATGGTTAGGGTTGCTGAACGGCTGCCCAATCAGGTTAGACCCCGTCGTGTTGCCGCTGCTGCCGGTCATCAGGCTGCCGTTGGCCTGATTGGGGAACAGCAACTGCGCCAGGCCTGTGACCACGGCGGGATAAACCACGCCTGTCAACACAGTGAAGATTACAAACAAAACAACCGCAGGTTTTAAATGCTTAACCATTGCCAACTCCTTAAACCAGGCCCAGCGTGACCAGAATCTGGTCTATCACTTTAATGCCAATAAATGGGACGATTAATCCGCCGACGCCGTAAATCAGCAAATTGTTTTGTAACAGCGTGGCGGCTCCGACGGGTTTGTATTTGATGCCTTTTAAGGCCAGCGGAATCAGCGCGACGATAATCAGCGCGTTGAAAATCACGGCGGACAGTATAGCGCTGGCCGGTGTCGCCAACCCCATTACATTCAAGACGTTCAGCACCGGATAGGTGGTGGCGAATGCAGCGGGGATAATTGCGAAATATTTGGCGACATCATTAGCAATTGAGAATGTCGTCAACGCGCCGCGCGTCATCAGCATTTGTTTGCCGGTTTCGACGATTTCAATCAATTTGGTGGGGTTGGAATCCAGATCGACCATATTGCCTGCTTCCTTGGCTGCCTGGGTGCCGCTGTTCATCGCCACGGCGACATCGGCTTGCGCCAGCGCCGGCGCGTCGTTAGTGCCGTCACCGGTCATCGCCACCAGACGGCCCTCGGCCTGGTATTGGCGGATTAATTTCAGTTTCGCTTCTGGCGTCGCTTCGGCGAGAAAATCATCGACCCCCGCTTCGGCGGCAATCGCCGCAGCCGTCAGGCGGTTATCGCCGGTAATCATGATGGTTTTGATGCCCATCTGGCGCAATTCGGCAAAACGTTCTTTGATGCCGCCCTTGACGATGTCCTTAAGCTCGATGACCCCCAGCACGCGCGTGCCTTCCGCCACCACCAGCGGCGTGCTGCCGCGCCGGGCCACGTCATCAACCACTTTGCGGAACTCCGGCTGAAACTTGCCGCCCAGCCCTTCAATATAAACTCGGATGGCGTCAGCCGCGCCTTTGCGGATTTGCCGTCCCTCAAGATTAACGCCGCTCATGCGGGTTTGGGCGCTGAAATGCACGAAAGTCGCCCCCAGCGTATGCACATCCCGTTCCCGGAAGCCGTATTTCTGTTTTGCCAACACGACCACGCTACGTCCTTCAGGGGTTTCGTCAGCCAGTGAAGCCAATTGCGCGGCATCGGCCAGTTCTTTTTCAGCGACGCCTTTAACGGCGATGAACGCGGCCGCCTGCCGGTTTCCCAAGGTAATCGTGCCGGTCTTATCCAGCAGCAACACGTCGATGTCGCCCGCCGCTTCCACGGCCCGGCCCGATGTGGCGATGACGTTTTTTTGCATCATGCGGCCTATGCCCGCCACGCCGATGGCGGACAGCAAGCCGCCGATAGTGGTCGGGATCAAACAAACCAACAAGGCCACCAGCACGGTGAGGGTGATCGGTTGTCCTGCACCCGCAGTTTCCACGGCGTACAAGGAAAATGGCAGCAAGGTCACGGTCGCCATCAGGAACACCAGCGTTAAGGCCACCAACAAAATGGTCAAGGCAATTTCGTTGGGCGTTTTTTGCCGCTTGGCGCTTTCCACCATAGCAATCATGCGGTCTAAAAAAGCTTCGCCGGGATTGGCGGTGATGCGCACGACCAGCCAGTCCGACAGCACGCGCGTACCGCCGGTCACCGAACTGAAATCGCCGCCCGATTCGCGGATCACCGGCGCGCTTTCGCCAGTGATCGCGCTTTCATCCACCGAGGCGACGCCTTCAATGACTTCGCCGTCACCCGGCACAAAATCGCCCGCTTCGATTAAAACCGTATCGCCGCGCCGCAAACTGGAGCCTGCGACTTTGGAATAGTTAGAGCCATAACGCGGCTCATCGAGTTTTTTCGCGGCAATATCGCGCTTGGCGCTACGCAAAAATGCCGCCTGCGCCTTGCTGCGGCCTTCGGCGACCGCTTCGGCAAAGTTGGCGAACAGCACCGTACCCCATAGCCATAAGGTGATCGCCAAAATGAAGTTGGCGGGGTCTTTGCCCTCGCCGTTAAGCGCCAGCACCCACAATAGCGTGGTCAGCATACTGCCCAGGTAAACGACAAACATCACCGGGTTTTTCCATTGCTGCTGCGGGGCCAGTTTGCGGAAGGAATCCATCAGGGCTGCGCCCAGGATTTGAGTATCGAATAAAGACATCGAAATTGATTTATTGCTCATTAGGGTATCTCTCACAAATAGTGATTATTTGGACGCTTCAACGCCGATCATCTGCAAATGCTCAACCACCGGCCCCAACGCCAGCGCAGGCACAAACGTCAGCGCCCCGACCATCAATACAGTGCCGATCAATAACGCCACAAACAGCGGCGTATGCGTAGGCAAAGTGCCAGGCCCCACCGGCACGATCTTTTTCGCCGCCAGGGAACCTGCGATAGCCAGCACCGGCACGATCAGCCAAAAACGCGAGAACAACATCGCCACGCCCAACAGCGTGTTATAAAACGGCGTGTTCGCCGACAGCCCGCCAAATGCGCTGCCGTTGTTGTTGCCTGCTGAGGAGAACGCATACAGCACCTCGCTGAAACCGTGCGCGCCGGGATTGAAGACCGAGGCCTTACCGGCAGCAAGCATGACCGCAAGCGCAGTACCGCCCAAAACCATCAGCGGCGGGATTAAAATCGTGACAGCGGCCATTTTCATCTCGTAGGCCTCGATTTTTTTGCCCAGATATTCGGGCGTGCGGCCTATCATCAAACCGGACACAAATACCGCGACGATCGCAAACATAATCATGCCGTATAGCCCGGAACCCACGCCGCCGAAGATCACTTCACCCAGTTGCATCAGCCACATCGGCACCAGGCCGCCGATAGGGGTGAAAGAATCGTGCATGGCATTGACCGAACCGTTGGACGCCGCCGTGGTGGCAACCGCCCACAGCGCGGAGTTGGCGATGCCAAAGCGCGTCTCTTTGCCTTCCATATTGCCGCCGGACTGGTCTATGCCCAATGCCGCCAGTGCCGGATTGCCGCTTTGTTCTGCCGGCACCTCAACAAAAACCAGCCCAACCAACACCAGCGTCATCGCCGCCAGTATCGCCCAGCCTTGGCGGGTGTCGCCCACCATCATGCCGAAGGTGTAGCACAGCGCGCCGGGAATCAGCAGTATCGAGAGCATTTCCAAGAAGTTGCTCAACGGGGTCGGGTTCTCTAGTGGATGCGCCGAGTTGACATTGAAAAAGCCGCCGCCGTTGGTGCCCAGTTGTTTGATAGCCACTTGCGATGCCGCAGGGCCGACGGCAATAACTTGCTGTTTGACTTCGACCGTTTCCATGACCGGATTGCCCTTGGCGTCTTGCAGCGCCACACCGTCCGCGCCCAGTTTAGGCTGTTCATAACTGACGGTTTCCATCAGCGGTACGGTTTGAGAGGGGTTGAAAGTCTGCACCACGCCCTGTCCGACCAACGCCAACGCCAAAATCAATGACAGCGGCATCAGGATATACAATGTGCTGCGGGTCATATCCACCCAAAAATTGCCGATGCTGTCGCTGTTACGGCGGACAAAGCCCCGGATCAACGCGACCAGCACCGCCATGCCGGTAGCGGCGGAAACAAAATTCTGCACGGTAAGTCCCAGCATCTGGGTCAGGTAGCTCATCGTTGTTTCGCCGCCATAGCCTTGCCAGTTGGTGTTGGTGGCGAAACTGACGGCGGTGTTGAAAGCCGAGTCCGGGCTGACCCCGGCCAGATTCTGTGGGTTAAAAGGCAGATAGGCTTGCAGGCTTTGCAACGAGAATACCGCCGAAAATCCCAATAAGTTAAATATCAGTAAACCTATGGCATAATCCGTCCAGCGCATGTCCTCTTGCGGATTCACGCCGCTTAGGCGATAGATTAATGTTTCGATGGGAGCCAATAGCCGGTTTAAACCCACCGGCTCATCGGCATAAACCCTAGCCATATACCAGCCCAAGGGTTTTGCCAGCGCCAGCAGGGTAACGATATAAAACGTAATTTGAATAAAACTGTTACTGGTCATCAGAACTTCTCCGGATAGAACAGCGCGGCAATCAGATAAATGAACACAGCCAGCGCCAGTGCGGCACTTAACAGATAAATCCAGCTCATGACTGCCCCCTTAAAGACTCACAGGCATAAACCAGCAGGGCGGTGGCGGCAAAAAAAACAAGCGTCAAAAGAAGATAAATACTGTCCATAAAGTCACCTCTGATAAAACGACCAAAATTAAACCACTGATTACTGAATATTTTTTAAAATAGCAGCTTACAGTCTACTCTGGAAGGGTGTAAAAAATCTGTAAAAATTGGCGTTGATCAATTGCAGGATGCCGATGGTGTCGTCTTCATGATTTCTCATTTTGTACTGCTGGTGCCGCATCTGTGTAGATACGGCACAAGGTGCCGCTGTTGGTTTTGGTTTTTTGTAAAATCATTTCTAGCAGAGAATTGATGTTTTTCTCTGACGATAAAGCGGTGCTGATTTGGATAAGGTTGCCGGCCCCGTTCATCACTGATTTTTTTGGTTGTCCACGATGACCGCTTGCAGAATAAAATGGCCTTGTTTTGATAAGGCGATGATTGCTGATATTTTAGTGGCGTATTCGGCTATAATTTTTACAGATTGTATGTGGTTGTCCAATAAACTCAGGTGGCAATCACTTTTTTCCAATTCCAAAACGGGTAAACAACGCTATGATGAATTTAAGAGACTTGCTTGATGATCCAGACTTTGTAAAGTCAGTGCCCTACTGCAAAGAGCATTACAAAGCGCTTGATGTTATTCTCAATGAAGAAGAAGAAAGCCAGGATGTTTACTTTATTTTAGAGGGTGAAGTGCAAGTAAGCACTACCTTAGGCGAGCTGGGGCATAATCTTGAAAAATTTGTGCCAGGTTTGGCACGGTTGGTCAAGGGTGATTTTTTTGGAGAATTGTCGATGTTTGATGGCGAGCCGCGTAGCGCCCAAGTGACCGCTGAAACTGATTGTGAAATAGCCAAAGTCGACGGCCCACAGATGATTGCTTTTATGGACAGGTTTCCTGAGAAAGGGTATTTCGTGTTGCGCGAACTGTTTATGAATTTGGTTTTCCGTATGAGGCAGAACAATATCCGCACTAAAACCGTGCTGGAGCTTTATTTGCAGGAAAGATAAGCGGGGCACTTTGCTTTTAGACGTACAAAACCCGTTTTTGTACGTCTACTTGTTTGCTGGACAACTTTAGCCTTTCTGTGGTTCAAAGTTCCATTGGGCACTCTTCACCAGCCGATAACAAACCGGCTTTTCTCGCCTAAAACCCATTTAAAGCATGTCGCTATAACTAAAGAGACGGTTATGGCGAGCGTCATTGTCAGCAGGAAAATTAAAAAGTGCGGAAGAAATCTGACATGGTCAATGAACGATGACTTGTATAAGAAATAAAGCACCCAAGGATGCAGGAAATAAATCGCAAAACTGGTTGATGCCAGATGTTTTAACAAAGGGATTTCTTTATTTTCAAATTGTTGCAGTAGCGATAACAAGAAAAAACACATCAGTATTTTTTGTAGGATCATCGTGTCAATGCCATTAAATGAAAACAGCGTGACTTTATTGAAATTTTCGGCATGGCCGTAAATTAACAGTTGCGCCACTGACATTAAAATAACGGCGGCGCCTAAGATAAATGTTTTTCCTGCCAGTAATTCAAAGAGGCGCTCTTTATGGCTAGAGCAAATGATGCCAAGCATGTAAACAGGGCAAAAATAAACGACGGAATGTATCGGCGACAGGTTGTGCATAGGGCGTTGGATAACCGTAGCAAGGCACAACAGCAAAATAAACCACCCTAGTTGGGTTTTTATGGGCAGTTCTATCTGCTTGATGAAGACCGGCGAAAGGGCAAAAATAAGCATTATGAAGGGCACATACCAATAGGCAGTCAATAGCATGCCTGTCCACCAGTATTGCGCGAAGAGCTTAAGGTATTGCAGAAGGCTGTGAGGTTGCTGGCCGGTGATAAAAACTTCGGCAAAGGGAGGGTCATTCAAAAACAGCACCAAACAGATAAAAGCTAATAAGCACAGTATGCTGTAGGGCAATAACACGTTGGTTGCTTTTTTCATCATAAAGCTTTTATACCGAAATTTAGGGTAAAAAATATGGTGGAAAAAAAAGCCGGAAATAAACACAAAAAAAGCGGTGCCGCCAGTGATTAGGCTGGCAACAATTTTTTCAAAAAATGAATGGGCGACCCAAGGCCCGTAAGAATGGCCGGCAACGATAAAAACAATGGCCAGACCTCTAAAATAATCGAATGAATTTAAGCGCATGCTGTTTCCTTGCCTAGATGGCTAATATTTATAGATGCTACTTATGTTTGACGGAGGCGAAACTAGAAACGCAATACTATACTAGCATGGATGCGGCTGTCGCCTGCGTGCGTGGACACGGCATTATTAAGTGCGTTAGCAACCGCGATTTTGGCCATGAGATGGTCTTGCCATTGCCAGTTTGCACCAATCCCCGTGCTGCTAAGGTTCCAATCTTTCAGTCCTGCCGGTAAGGCGGTGTTTTGGTAGCCGTGGCCATAATCATAAAAGGCAAAGAGACTAATTTTTTGCCAAGAAGGCGTGGTGATTTCAACTTTGACAATTTCTCCCGTGTCGGCACTGGTTTCCCGTTCCTGATAACCGCGCACATCATAGCTGCCGCCTATACCTAGTTGTTCGCCAGCGATCAGGGAGTCGCCGCTGTACTGGGCGGTGAATTGGGTTTGCACCAGCCATTGGCTGATATTGACGAACATATTCGCGCCATAGCGTAATAAGTTCCAATTTTGTTTGGCGTTAAGGCGTGCCGCGCGGTAGTCGGCTTGGCTGTTACTGTCGCCGATGCCGGTGTTGCCGACCCACTGGACATGGTAGCTGGTGTGGGTGTTTTGCCATGGATATTCGGCTTTATAAAGCACGCTGACCGGCGAACTCCGGACATTGGCACCGACTTGGGTGTTTTGGAATTGAATGTCGTTGATGAAGTAACGGTTATCAAGCCCAAAGTCCAGCCAGTGTTCGTATTGGCCTAGTTTAGGTAAGAGCTGTTGGTAGTGCAGGCCTGCCATTTCGCCCGAACCGGTTATTGCCAAATCGGTTGCCACGACGCCGTTGTTGATGTTGGAGTGGGCATAATAGCCGCTGAGCCAGCCTTTTAATCGGTAGAGCGGCAGGCTGTAACTGGCGCCGTATTGCTCCACTTTGTCCGCATGGTCAGGCGAGGTGGTATAGCTGCCATTTATAATATGGTCTAGTCCCCATAGGTTGCTGTGCTGTAAGGCGCCGGTCAGACGGAAATTGCCGGTGCCTTTAGTCCCTACTGTGTTTAGCATCACCGATGCTTGGAAGGGGTGTTGTTCGGCAACATTGATTTTGGCATCGATTTGGTCGTCTGTTTGGCTTTTCTTAAAAGTTAAAGAAATCTGCTTGGCAGGATGTTTGTTGGCGACTTTTAAGTTTTGGGACAGTTCTTGGGTGTTAGGTGATTTGGCTATGGCAAGCCCCGGCATACTGGCGATGATGTTGTCTTTAGTAAAATAGCGGTTGCCCCCCACGTCGATTTTGCCGAGGGTAAAAGCAACGATGTGCAGTTTAACCTCGCCACCATCGAGTGTTTGCGGGGGCAAGCTCACCCGATAGAAAGGATGGCCTTGCTCACGGATGACCGCTTCAAGCCCATTGGCGACTTCCTGTAATTGTTTGAGGTTGTATTGGCGATGTTGTAAAGGCTGTAAATAGCTATCCATTGCTTGTTGGGACAGCGGCGACGTGCCGTCAACGTTGAAATGGCTAACGGTGAATTTGATTTCTGTGGGCGTGGTGGCGGCTGGGCAGGGCGCCGCGAGCAGGCCTAGACTGGTGGTCATGAGCAGCCGGCAGAACAGGCGGGTTGGACGCTCAGGCGTTGTTGTGCTGGCTTTTTGATGGTGATGTGAGGTCATAATTAATATAACAATGTCAATCTGGAATGCTTAAAGGTGGACGCCGCCGTTATTAAACCGTTTTTTAGTCGTTATCGCACTGGGGCGCGTTGCTGGAGTTTGTTTCGTAACCCTCGGCATTTATCGAGTCAATGTCCTGGTAGTCCGGGTGTTTAGCATGGCCGTTATCTGATTGGTACGGATCACGGGTTTGAAAGTCTTGTTGCTTGGCAAGACGCCCTATGCCTTTTTTGGGGTCGACATAGCCCGCTTCGTCTTTCCCTAAATTTATGTTGGTATTTTTACGGGTACTGTGACCTTCTTGGTTTAACTGGACACGACCTTTATGCACTGCGACATATAAACCAGCAGGTACAGTTTTCTGGCGCGTTGCGCTAAACAATTTTTGCAGATTGGAATGGTCGGCATCGGGTCTGGGTATGGGCAGGTTGAATAGCGCGGGCGGCAATCCGGGTAGTGTCCACGCATCAGCGTTCCGACTGGCGATGTAATTGCTGTCTGGCATGCTCAGCAGATGTTCGCCCGTGTCATTGAGCAAGGCGATTTGTCCTTCCCAAACATGGCTGTATAGCCCTGCCATACGCCCTTGCTGGATTTGTTCTGGCGTTGTTGGTTGGTTGTTAATGCAAGTGCCCACGCAAGTCAGGTCAAAACCGGTGCCCCTGATGCCGATGGTGCCGACGGGTGTGTCGATTGCAAAGGCCTCTTTGTTGGTTTTGCCTATGGTGCCGGTCAAGACGCGCATGCCACCAGTGGTCAAACGGTATAAAGCTTGGTCCTTTTCGCTTTTGTGTTGATAACTATAGCGGGCAATTTCCATTTTGCTGTCGGCTTGCAGGGTGATTTTTTCCCCATCGCGAAACACCATCAGGGCATAGCTGTCTTTTTTACTTTGCAGATGATCCTTGCTATACAGCGGACTGCCTAATGACAAGCGCCGTTCTTTGATAGTGCCGATCTCTTCCGGATTGTCGGCATAAACGTCCCCCTTAATTTCAACGACTCTTGCCACGACATCGGGGGCGGTGGAGCCTGCTTCAGTTGTTGTTTGCTGGGCTTGTTCCTGCTGGCAATCATCACGGCAAATGCGCACCGAATAATCAGCCTGCTGTGCTTTTACGGTGGCCAAATCGGTTTTTATTTGAAAATCTTCGGGATTGTGCCCGGCAATTGCACCGTTGCTGGTGTGAATTCCCCCTTCATGCAGCGCTAGTTGCGCTTTAGGCGTGCCCGCTTGAAGTTCGTAGTGGTCGATGCTGAAATTGCTATTGGGGCGGACAGTGACTTTGGTGCCGTCGATAAAGTCGATAATGACAAAACTGCGTTCCGTTGTTTGGATGTTGTCACCCTGGAAAATTTCTGTGCCTGCGCCGAGGATTCTTGGCGCCGCCCCGGGCTGTTGGGCGGCATTGCTGCCGCGCGCAAAACTTATTTTGCCGACAACTTGGGATTGGGCGTAGAGGGGCTGCGTCATTGACCCAAGCAAAAATAATAACCCATAGGTTTTAACACGCTCTGATAATTGGGTGCGCATAGCTATTCTTCTGGATGAGGATAAAGTGTCATGTGGCGGGATTATTTACATTGTTTAAGCGTTTGGCGTTTGGTTTTCTTTTCAGAAGCTTCCTCATGATGTTCGTGGCCTTCCTGATGTTCATCAGCCTCATATTCTTCTTTCAACCCCGCTTGGTGTGCCAAAACCACCACGCTGTTTTGTTCGTCGTCAATCCCTTCGCGTACGGTATCGTCAGCATCCGTCTCTGTCTCTGTCTCCTTCTCCTCTTTGATTTTCAGGTTAGCACCTTTGTAGTTAACGCGATAGTTGGTGGTTGCGGCAAGGCTGCCTCGGAGGATAGGGTAGCTGCCGACATCTTTGCCTGCGACCCGGCTGAGCGAGCCAGTGAGTTTATCGCCCGGCATCAAGCCAGTTGTGTTATAGGTGAATAGTGGGTCAGGCTCATCATCAAATTTACTGGCAGGATTGGCCTTAATATTTAAGGCGCGCGGCGTGATGGCCCATTCCTTAGCAGATGCCGTATTGTCTTGGATCCGATAGCCTAGCGTGCTGGCCAGGCCGCCGCTATAGGCGACATTATGCTTGCCCACATTGTGATAGCCTGCGTCGGACAGGTTGCCGTTGACGGTATAGCTGGCATTACCGGTTATTCCAGAGGCAGGGCCATCGCCATCGATGAAACCCGTTAGCGTCGAGGTGAAGTTGGCCGGATTGCCATAAACACTGGTCAGCTTATTGGGCGTGACTGACAGTACCGGAATAATATGGTAAAGCAGGCCATTGCCAACGCTTGCCGACACATTGAAAGCGTCATTGCAGGCCATGTTGTAAGCGCAGCCATAATGCTTAAAGTTGGCTGTCAAGCCGCCTAATGAATTGTTGACGGGGCTATCGGAAAACACCAGCCAGCGGCCATTAGGTGTGGACAAGGTTGCGCCGATGCTGTTGTTAAAGCGGTTATCGGTAGTTAGGATTAGTGCATCACCTTTGCTGTTGGCGGTAATGTCACCGGTCAACAGCAGGTCACCGGTTGTGTGTGCGGTAAGCCGGGTGATTGATGGCATGGCCGGTAACCGTAAGGTGGCGCTGGTGTCATTAATGTCCAGTGCGCCTGTTGCAAGCAGGGTGCCCGCCGTATAACTGAAGCCGTTGGTGAATTGGAAATCGCCTTTGCCTGCTACGGTGCCGCCAGACCAGTCGAAGTTTCCTTGGATGTTGAGGTTGTTGGCGTTGTGCAGGGTGCCACCGGACATTACGAGGTCATTTAATGTTGTGGCGGCGGTAAAACTGACCGCAGCACCGTCGATGATAGTTTTGGGCGTACTAAACGTGGTTTCGTTATTAAAGCGGTTTGTGCCGTTGACAAAACTGACGGGATTGGCGCTAGTGATGTTGGTGCCACTATTAAAGATACGTGAACCTGTCCAAAACTGTAATTGTCCGGTGTTGGTGATGTTGTAAAAGCCAGTGTCGTTACCCTTACTGGAAATACGCAAGATGCCGCTGGACAGGTTAAGCGTCCCTTGATTATTGAAAACGCCCAGATTAAGTTCCCGTATACCGAGGGGTTCCTGGTTGCTGATGTTAAACACACTGCCTGGTTTATTGGTTAAGACAATATTGTTGCCAAGTTGGGTTGGGTGGGCTGATTGGCCTTGCCAGTTGATGATGCCGTAATTGTTCCATTGCTTGGCCGGAAAAGCGGGGGAAGCAGCAAGCTGCGCCGCATTTGCCGGAGCCGATAGTTGGCCTATGCCATAGTTGACAGTGCCAAAGTTATCCCAATTCCTGTTCAGCAACGCCTGGCCTTCGGTTAATAAGGTTGTGGCGCCAGCAGGCGTGGTTAGCGAGCCGCCACCGGTAAAGAGGCCGGAATAAAAATTAAGCGCGGTGCTGACGACAATGGAATCTGGGCCACGCACAGTGCCGCTGTCAATCGTTAGCAAGGGCAGGGTGATCGTTGTCCCGGTGTTAAATGACACGGTGGCATTATCAATAAAGGTTTCTGGTGCGCTGTAGTGGCTGCCGTTGGTAAAGTAGTTTTCGCCATTGACAAACTTGAGCGCATTGGCGCTATGAATGCTGGCTCCGTCGCTGAAAGTGCGGTTGCCGTCCCAAAATTGTAATTGCCCGTTGCCCGTTACGCTGTAGCGTCCGGTATCGATACCGGTACTGGCAATTTTTAGTGTGCCGCCGGACAGATGCAAGGTGCCTGTGTTGTTAAATCGGGCCGTGTTGATTTCAAAGTTACTGGCTGGATTTTTATTGTTGATGTTAAGAGTGCCGCCCGCGAAGTTATTGAGCACCGTGTTGCTGTCACTGTGACTGATAAGGCCAGCCACACCTTGCCAGTTAATCGTGCCAAAGTTGTCCCAGTTTTTGTCTAAATAAGCGGTTCCTGAATGGGCCAGTGTGGTCAGCGATCCTGTGGCCGTCGTAAATCGTCCCGTGCCCGCTAGGTTTCCGGATTCAAATTCGAATTCGTCATTAACGGTCACAGCACCACTACCCGTTAAAACACCGCCGTCAAGTTTGAGCGCTTTCATCACAAAGTAGGCGTTAACAGTGAGTGTGCCACGGTTATCAAACGAACCGTTAAAATTAGCATTGGCGCGGTTAATGGTCAGGCTTCCGGTAGGGTCAATAGTGATGGTTTTGGTGGTGTCCAGTAGGCCGTTCAGTTGGCTGTTGGCCGCGCTTGGAATAGTCACCGCCGCGTTTTTTAGGGTGCTTGAGACGGTGCTGTTCCCAGGTAAGGTCAGCGTGCCCGCATTCAGGTCGACGGGTCTGTTAATGGTGGTGCTGCCGGAGCCCGAGTTATCGATGTCCGGTTGTAAAGTAAGGTCGAGCTTACCGGCAGAGGCTGTGATAGGGGCGTTGATGGCAATGTCGTTGTGTGCGTTAAGGCTTAGTTTGGCGTCGCCGCCTGCCGTTTTTGCAATGGCTGATGCGACCGTGATATTGCCCGCTTGGCTATTATCGCCTGCCGTACTGGTGGTGACCGTGACCGAGGTGCCATTGTTGAGTGCCGACTGGAGGCTGCCGGTTGTCAGGATGGCCGAATCATTGTTGGCTGTCCAGTTGGGGTTACCATCGACATGGGTGTCGTTGCCGGTGGCTTGGATGGTGATGTCGTTAGGGTCCAGCAACCATTCGCCATTGTTGCCATGCGCCGCTGACGCATTAACTTTTATGTCTGACGTGTCCAGCCAGCGTCCCGATGTTTCAACAAACCCTCCGTCCCCGCCGCGCTTGCCGCCTTGGGCGCTGATCTGCCCATAAGCGCGGGTTGCCTGTTCTGACCATGCGATGACCTTGCCGCCGTTGCCGTTGCTTTTGGCATCGGCGGTAATTTGGCTGTCCGCACCGATAGTGGTTGCCTTGGCGTTATGGATGGCGGGGTTGCCGCCTTGTTTATCACCGCCAATTAAAACCTGCCCGCCGCCTTGGTTGCCGTTGGCGTTGATACGGGCATTGTCCAGCACGCCAACTTGTTCGCCCAGCAGCGCTATCTCGCCCCCTTTGCCGGTTTGCGTGGCTTTGGCTTCTAGGGTTCCATGCAGGGTGGTGGTGCCGGTTTTGCTGTCAATCTGTATTGTCCCCGCATCGCCTTGGCTATTGTTGGCGGATAATTTACTGCCTTGGGTCAGGTTGACGTCATTTTGTGCAATCAGTTGGATATGCCCTTGCGCGTCAACCGTCACACTGTCGGCGTTAATATCGCCGCTGTGCGTGATAGTGCCGGCAAACACGTTGACTGCGCCGCCTTCGGTCAGCAGTTTGCCCAAATTAAGCACCGCATTGTCAGGTGCTTGTACGGCATAGCGGATGTCCGGATTGTCCAGACTGGTCAGCAGCAGTTCTTTGCCCGCCGCCAAGGTGATTTGGCCGCCGTCGCTTTTGATGATGCCGTTGTTTTGGATAGACGGCGCAATTAGGATGATGTTGCCATTTTTACCGGCGCGGATGATGCCTTCATTGACGATAGCGCCAGGTTCGGTGCCGGAACCGGCGATAAAATGGTAATTGCCGGTGAGAAAATCCTGGTTGCTCAAATTCAGGCTGGAAGCGATTAAGCCTTGGGTATCGACGACGGAATTCGCGCCAAAGACAACGCCATTGGGGTTAATCAGAAAAACCTTGCCGTTAGATGCAAGCTGCCCAAGAATGGTGCTGGGGTTTTCGCCAATAATCCGGTTAAGCACCGCGCTTTGGCTGTTCTGTTGCACAAAACGGGTGGTTTCGTTTTGGGCAATATTAAAGTTTTGCCATTGGATGATGGCATTCGGGCTGTTGGTGATGGTTGTCACGCCCGGCGTGGCGGTGTCTATGCTGACTTGCCCGTTGATAATATGGGCGCCATTAGGATTGGCCAATAGCGGGGCTGGATGGAGTGCCGCCAAAATAGCTAGATTGAGTAGCCGACGTAGTGGTCGGTGTGCGCCAAAGAACGGTTCACCGAACGTTGACTGTTGCCAGTGAAGTTGCACAGTGATTTTTCCTCTGAAATATTTGCGGTTTTCCATCTTATCATCTCTAGGGCACAAACAAAGCCGGTGATAACGGGTTTTGTGATGTCACTCAAGTTTTCTACTTGCTAGTATAAGTGAAAATTCCATCCCATTCACCTGCTGGCGGGGACAATTGATAAAACCGGATACGGTCAAGATAAAGGGCATATAGCCTATCGTCAGGTTGGGCGGCTGCCAGTTGGGTAAAAATAGCCAATGCGTCCGGCCATTGTTGTTGCCGGTAGTGTTGTAAGCCTTGGTTGAGCAGGCTGAGCAAGTGGGCTTGTTCAGCGCTGATCTTTGTGTTGTCACCGAGTGGCTCATAAATTGTGATGGGTTGGTGCTTGCCCTTTACCCGCACGGTATCAAGCTCGCGATAGATAAATTCAGGGGCGGCTTGGCGGGTGGCGGCGCTGACAATGATTTTTACGCCGTATTGCTTGGTCAAGCCTTCCAGACGGGCGCCCAGATTGACGGCATCGCCCATAACCGTGTATGCCATGCGGAATTGTGAGCCCATGTTACCGACGCTCATGGTGCCGGTGTTAATGCCTATGCCCATCTCAATAACCGGCCAGCCTTGGGTTTTAAATTCTTGTTGTAAGAGTGTCATCATTTCCACGATGGCTAGGGCGGAGCGCACGGCATAAGCGGCATGGTTCGGATTGTGCATGGGTGCGCCCCAAAACGCCATGACCGCATCGCCAATATATTTGTCGATGGTGCCTTGGGCTTCGTGTATCACCTGTGTCACCGGTGTCAAAATGGCGTTGATCAGTTCACAAAGGCGCTGTGGGTCCATTGTTTCAGAAATATGGGTAAAGCCGCGCACATCAGAAAAAAGGACGGTCATTTCACGGCTCTCGCCCGTTAAAGAAAATGTCTCATCGGATTGGCTCATCTGGGCGACCAGTTCCGGTGGGATATATTGGCCAAATAGGGCGCTTAGCTGCCTTTTCCGGCGGCTTTCCAGAAAAAAGCTGAAAAAAATCTGTATGCCGTAGAGTAGGGTCAGCAAGATCAGGGGTGATGCTAACAGGGTATCAATGTTCCAGGTAATCCAGCAATATAAGTTACCGATGAGTATGGCGCTAAACAATAGGCCAAAAACCAGCGCCGAAGAGACGGCGGAAAGGCGCGGAAAAACCAACACGCCCAGCAGGCAAATCAGCAACAATTCAACCACTTCCACTGCCAAGATATAGTTAGGGCGGGATTTAAGTGTTTGGTCGAGTAATGCGCTAAGGACATTGGCGTGTATTTCCACGCCCGGATAAACGCTTTGTACGGGCGTGGCGCGCGAATCCAGAAGGCCCGCTGCCGTGGTGCCAAAGATGACAATTTTGTCTTTCAGTTTGGCCGGATCGGTGATGCCGTTAAGCACGTCGGTCGCTGGAATATAATTAAAACTGCCTTGGCGGCCACGAAAAGGCACCAGAATCGCACCATTTTCATCAACCGGTACGGTAAAGCCTTCAATGCGCAAACCTTCCAGACGGTTATCGGCTTGATTAAGGCCGTAGTTTTCACCAATGATGAATTGGACGGGAGGCTGGCCTAGCAAGGTTCTGAACAGGGCTAGCGATAACGCTTCATAAACTTGGTTGTGGTAATTGACCACTAACGGCAATTTTCGATAAACGCCATCCGGATCAATAGCCGGGTTGTTAAAAAAACCGCCTGACTGCGCTGCCGTTTGCAGCGGTCCGAGGTTGGCGGTATAGCTTTGCACATTGAACAATGATGTGCTGAACGGCCAATTAGCGACGCTGGCCAACGGTGGGGGCAGTTTGCCGACTTGTGGCGTTTTTTCCTTAATATGGCTGGTAAAATAACCCATCACCACAGGGCGGTTAGCAAGGCTTTTGGCAAATACCGCATCATAAGCCAGTTGGGGACGGAGGGTGGCTAATGCCGATAAAAAACCGGTATCCTGTTGTAATGCGCCCGCCGCCAGTTTATCCAGCAAAGTGACGCCCGAGCTGTTGTCGGGTTCGGCAAACAGGACGTCAAATCCCAAGAGCTTGATGTGGTAGTAATCAAATAGCATATCCACCAGATAAGCCATTTTATCCCGGCTCCACGGCCAGCGGCCTTCTTGGGCGAGGCTGTCTTCGTCAAGCGTGACAATGACAATGCGCGGGTCTAGCGTATTGGCAACGGTCGCCCGTAGCCGCAAGTCATAGGAAATATTTTCTATGCGTTGCAACACGGGCATCTTTAGCCAACCGGTGGCGTGCATCATAAAAATCGAGCTAATAGCAATACAGCTTAGAATCCGATAAATTTTCAGCCATTGCGTGCTAAAGCGCATATCACTCGGTCTTTCTGCGGGCAACGATGACGCCATCGCGCGTCGGATTAATGAACGCATCAAACTCAGGGTCATTAAAAATCAGTTGATTGTGCGCCATAATCGCTTCAGTCCAGCCCTGAAACACATCCGTGTAATTAGCAACCGCCACCCGCCCACGCCACAGCACGTTGTCGGCAACATAAAGTCCGCCCGGACGGATCCGGTCTTTAGCCATCAGCCATATTTCTGGATAATCCCCTTTATCCACGTCGTTATAACAAATATCAAACAGCCCGTCAGTTTCAGCAAAAATGGCCTGTGCCATACCAGCTCTAAAATCCACGCGATCCCACAAACCAGCCGCACGCAGATAGTGTTCGGCTTTTTCCTGATTCAATAAATCGGCTTCGCTACAAATGACTTTTCCATTATTCCCTACAGCCTTGGCAAACCAATACGCCGAATAACCATAACCGCTGCCAAATTCAAAAATGCGTTGGGCTCCTACGGTTTTTGCCAGGGTTTCAAGGAAAACGCCGACTAGGCGTCCGACAATAGGGAAGTTGTTTTTTTCTGCCAGTGTTTCCATTTCGGTCAGTACGGGATGGTCAGTCTGCCGCACCAAAGAGTGCATATAGTTTTCAATAGCCGGATTGACTGGAATTAAGGCGTCCGGGTTTACGACGGTAGGCGATTGCAGTGTATTAGTCATGACAGTTGCTCAAAGGTCAGGGTGGGCGGAGGCAAGTGGTTAGAGTCGGTTCTATCCAGCAGGGGTAATGTAGTTATGCGTATAGCAAGACCGATTCGATTATAATTACCGCGTGGTTATTCTTCAAATCGGGGGTGATGTTTTACTGATTGGAGAACGGTGCAAAACGCATCAGTGTTTTTGCTTATGGAAACACGGGTGATTTAATCGGTCGGACACGAGGGGACGAAATGAAAGAGCTTACTAAAAAAGTGTTAAATTATTTTCTGATAGGGATTTTGGCGGTTATCCCTATTGTCATCATTTTACAGATTATCATTTTTCTAAAACAAATGGTTTCTAATCTGTTTGGTTTTGTTTACGGCTATGCGGACAGTTACCTTTATACCACGCTATTTTTTATGGTCAGTTTTGTGATTGTCGTATTTATCGGTTACAAAATTGTCGAAACTGGCCGTCCTTGGGTCATCACGATTTTTGACTTTATTATTGACAGGATCCCTTTTTTAAACACCATTTATCGGGTGCTTAAAAAAGTCATTAATATGCTTTCCACGCATGATCAGAAAATCTCCAAAGAAGTGGTTTATGTCGAATATCCCAGCGAGGGCATTTGGGTGCCTGCTTATGTGACTAACCGCCAAGATGACAAATATATCTTGTTTGTCCCTACGTCACCTAACCCGACCTCTGGTTTTACCGTGATTGTCGATAAGGAAAGGATTGTAAAATCGGGCATGGACATAGAGGAGGCGACTAGCTTTATTGTGAGTGTCGGCGTTGATTATGAGAAATCATCAGAAGCCAATAGCCTGCCCAGGTAATTTAAAGGCCATAACAAATAACAATAGGATAAAGGCAATGAAATCAATCAGCACAATGATAGTCCTGCTGGCCGCCATGGTGGCTGTTGGGTGTGATAAAGAAGAAAACCCTACCAAACCACCGCAGCCGACAGTTTTTAAAAAGCAACAAGAGGCACTGGAAAAAGCAAAGCAGGTTGAAGGGGTTATTCAGGATGCCGATGACAAAAAACGTGCATTAATCGACGAGCAGTCTGAATAATCAGCAAGGATAACCTTCACGTTAACGTTATCGTGAAAGGTGTATTGCCCACTGAGCTCAAGTAAAGCAGGTGGGCTTTGATAAAAGGCAAAATTTCAAAATTGCTCGAAAACGATACAATGTCTGTTATCTGCCTCTATTGATCTGGGTTTTCTGTGTTCAATGCCCTTGTTTCGCCGGTTTATGTGGAAAGATAAAAATACACGCCGCAATTAACAAAAGAAGCACCGCCGATGCCGAGTAGCGGCTTAACTCCAAGCCCCCTTTGCTTAAGGGTTTGTCCAAGAAGTCGCCAACCACTGCGCCCAGAGGCCGGGTAAGGATGAAGGCCGCCCAAAAAAGCACGGTGTGGGAAATGTTTGAGCGGTAGTACGCCCCCGCGATCATTGCCAACATTATCCCAAATACAATCGCCCCACCGACATAGCCAAGACCGGCGGTATCGGCTGTCCAATCGCCAAGCGCCGTGCCTAAGGTTTGGGAAAACATGATGGTTATCCAATAGAACATTTCTGATTTCGGCGAGCTGACCGTATCCACAGCGACCGATCCCAAAGTGCGGTACCAAAGGAATAGAGATGCCATTAATAAAGTAAACAATAGCGTCGTACCACCCGCATAGCCAATACCAAGGGAACGATCCGCGAAATCCGCCAACGTTGTTCCAACCGTTGTGGTTGCAATAATGGTTGTCCAGTAAATGATAGGATGGAATTTCTTCGCGGAAATCTGAATTATCACTGCAACCATAAATAGGGCTGCAAAGATTGCGGTACCGACGAGATAGCCTAGGTTCATGGACATTGAGACAGCGTCCCCACCCGTTTCACCCAAGGTAGTGGCGAGAATTTTTATGATCCAGAAGACCAAGGTTACTTCGGGGACTTTGCTGAAAATTTCTTGCTGATTCATGTCCATTTTTTCCTTAATACAGTTTGGTATGAATACCAATTAAATCAAATGTATTGCTTATCAGTTTTTAGGATTGGGTGGAGGTAACCAAGCAAGCTTTAACATACGCTTAGTCTTCGAGGTGATAACTGACAATGCGCTCGACTTCTTTTTTCGAACCTAAAATCACCGGTACGCGCTGATGGATGCCGGCCGGTTTGATGTCAAGGATACGCTCACGGCCCGTAGAACAGGCCCCGCCCGCTTGCTCAATAATAAAAGCCATCGGGTTGGCTTCATACATAATGCGCAGTCTGGCCGGTTTTTTAGGGTCACGGTTATCTAAAGGGTATAAGAAGACGCCGCCACGCGTGAGTATCCGATAGACATCGGCAACTAGCGAGGCAACCCAACGCATGTTGAAGTCTTTGCCGCGCACGCCTTCTGTGCCTTGCACACATTCATCAATATAACGTTGCACGGGGGGCTCCCAAAACCGTTGGTTTGACATGTTAATTGCAAACTCAGTGGTTTCTTCAGGTATCCTCATGTCTGGATGGGTCAGGATAAATTCGCCCACATCTTGGTCGAGGGTGAAGCCATTCACGCCATGCCCTGTGGTGAGCACCATCAGGGTCGATGGGCCATACAGCACAAAACCGGCGCAGACTTGCTCAACCCCTTTGCGCAGAAAATCTTCGACCTCAGGCTGTATGCCTTCACGGCAGCGCAGGATGGAGAAAATAGTGCCTACCGTCAGGTTAATGTCAATGTTTGACGAGCCGTCCAACGGGTCAAATAAGGCCAAGTATTTGCCCTTAGGATATTGGGCGGGGATGGGAATAATATCGTCAATTTCTTCCGATGCCATACCGGCGAGTTGCCCCGTCCAGTTTAGCGCGTTGATCATGATATCGTTGGTGATAATATCCAGCTTTTTTTGCACTTCACCTTGCACATTTTCAGACTCGGCGCTGCCTAGGACATTGATTAACTGACCGCGATTCACTTTATGTGATATTTGTTTGCAGGCGGTCACGATATTGTTCAGCAGCAGGCTAAACGTGCCAGAGGCATCGGGTAAGCCGCGCTGTTGTTCAATAATGAACTGGGTTAAGGTCACTTTGTTCGTCATATAAATTGGGTCTCTTGGGTTTTTTGTAAGTGTTTGCCGAATGCGTGATAGGGTGGAACCGATTGGACTTTATGATGGACGACAAGTAATAAGCACGCTGGCGCGTTAATTTTTCTTGAACACCGTGTTGTAAATTTTAAAGGAAAGTATGGAGGCGGCTAATATAAAGGTGATGGCATTGGCAATTATAATTGCCTTATTACTTAGATACACGCCGTAAATAAGCCAACAGAGGACGCCTAAAGTAAATAAGGTGTACATGCTGAGCGATAGCGAGTCGGTATCTTTGGTTTTTATTGTCAGTATTGCTTGAGGTAGGAATGAAGCCGTAGTCAGAGCCGCTGCCAGATAGCCAATTAGGTCAGGCGAAATGTTCATAGATAGTGAGTAGGTGTGGCATAAGCGGTTATGCACAAGGGGCAGTTAGAGGTGTTTTCAGCGGATTAGTCTAGTTGACTCGCTATTGGCATGTCAACTTGCCAGGCTTAGGACAAGCCTGGCAAGATTTTTTGCAGTTAAAATCAGACGGCTCCTATTTTAGCCTGAGTTCGGGGTAAGCGAGCAAAGCGCTGGTTTACCATTGACGATGCGGTTATAAGCATCTGGCGGGATGTTGGTTAGGGTTGTTTTATGATTATAAACCACGGTGGATTTGTCGCTTTTGTGGGCGAACTTCATTTGGGTGACGTAAAAATCCGCGTCTGTGAGGTCGTCTAAATCTGATGTGTCCAACGTTACCGCTGCCTGTAATCATGCGGTGGTCTGATCGAGAAGATAGTTGGTGTTAAATGGGATGTATGGCTGTATACCGCACATGGGTGGACAATAAACGGCGGAATCTGGCATCATGCCCTTTCAAGACACCTTGTATTCCACAAGGTTGAGATAATTCTATTAAAGGTAATACATGAGTAACCTACCAAAATGTCCGGCTTGTGGTTCAGAGTTCACTTACGAAGATGGCAGTATGTATGTTTGCCCTGAATGCGCGCATGAATGGCCGCAGGATGGAGCTGCCGTGGACAGTGCTGATGAGCGGGTTATTAAGGATGCAAATGGCAACGTCCTGCAAGATGGCGATACCATTACGGTAATTAAGGACTTGAAAGTCAAGGGCTCGTCATTAGTGGTTAAGGTGGGCACTAAAGTTAAAAATATCCGCTTGGTCGATGGCGATCATGACATTGATTGCAAAATAGACGGTATCGGTGCAATGAAGCTTAAGTCAGAGTTTGTTAAAAAAATCTGATGGCGTGATGGCTCGAAATCCCAGCAGATAAAGGACGGGCTTGGTTACATCAGCCCAGTCTACAAAATTCCGAAAAATGGGCTTAGGGTTTAGCTAAAAATAACTTATCGACGCTATCATCGAATCCAGCAAGTTATTTTTGAACAAACCCTAAGAGATGATTTAAGGCCGGTTGTTAGGGATTAATGGGTTGGAGTAATGGGTCAGTGGCGGTGGCAATTGTGGTGGTGTTGTAATCCGGTTCCTTCAGTTTTGCTCCGACAAGCTGTCCAATCTTGCTCTTGCACGCCGGATTTTGCAGCTGCGGCCAAGCATCAGCAAGCGCGTTGATGAGTTGCATTGTTAGCGTGTCAAGTTTGGGGCGGGTCACTGTAGGCAGGTCGGGCACGTTGTCGAATTGGCCCGATTGTATTTGCCGCCAGTGGCTAAACAATGCCTTTTGTATCTGTTTGGATGCGTCGATCTGGGCGCGGAAAAACCGTTCCGCCCAGGTCACCGGCAATCCTTGTTGAACTGCTTGTTGTCCCAGGCTGGCGATAATCGCCTGTTCCCGCGCTAAATCTTCGATTTTTCCCTGTGTATTCCATTTGTAACGCGCAACATCCGTTGCCAATTTAAGCCGATAGTCCATCAAGGAGAGTATCCTGCCGACGGGTTGGGTGCTACATGACAAGGCTTGATGGACGGGCGTGTTTGCTGGTACGGCAACGGGATGCACGCTGGCCAAGGTGCTTGCAATCAGGGGGATTAGTGCTAATTTCATCGGGTTACCGGCTCCGGCGTTTCTCACCTTGTGGTTTGCGTTTTTGGTCTTGCGCCGGTTTAGAATTTTTAGCATTACGGTCAGGTTTTTTAGTATGGCGGAAGTCTTTTTTGCCGGTGTTTTTGTTAGGTGTGTGCTTTTTGGGCGCGTCAATGACTTTTAACGATACGGGTTCATAACCCGTATCAGCGACACGCGGGATTGCCCGCTTTAGTAATTTTTCAATCTCTGCCAGCGCGTAAGCTTCTTCCGGACAAACCAGCGACAAGGCTTCACCCGACGCGCCCGCGCGGCCAGTGCGGCCGATGCGGTGGATATAATCTTCGGGCACTTGCGGCAAGTCAAAATTGACGACGTGTGGTAAGTCGTCAATGTCCAGGCCGCGCGCGGCAATATCGGTGGCGACCAAGACCGACACTTTGCCCGTTTTAAAGTACTCCAATGCTTTATTGCGGGCACCTTGGGTCTTGTCGCCATGCAATGCGGCGGTGCGTATGCCATCTTCAATCAACTGTTTTTCCAGACGGTCGGCGCCGTGTTTGGTGCGGACGAAAACCAGCACCTGTTTCCAGTTGTTGCTGCCGATTAAATAGGACAGTAAGGCGCGTTTATATTCCTTGTTGATGCCATAAACCCGTTCCGAAACATTGTCGGCAGTGGCATTTTGCTTTGCGACTGCAATTTCCACCGGGTTGTTTAGCAGTTGCGCGGCGAGGGACTTTATTTCATTGGCGACGGTTGCGGAAAATAACAGGCTTTGCCGTTGCTTGGGGATGAGCGCCATGATCTTGCGGATGTCAGGCAGAAATCCCATATCGAGCATGCGGTCCGCTTCATCCAGCACCAGTATTTCCACTTGTGACAGGTTAATGTTGCGTTGTTCGACATGATCTAACAGACGCCCTGGCGTAGCCACCACGATGTCACAACCGTGGCGTAAGTTGCGGATTTGCATGTTGATGCTCGCACCGCCGACTATCGCTTCTACCCGAAAGGGTAAATGTTTGCCGTAGGTTTGCACACTTTCAACGACCTGCAAGGCCAGTTCGCGGGTCGGCGCCAAAATCAGCGCACGAATCCGACGTGATTTTTGATGAAGGTTGATGCTTTCAAAAAGACGTTGCAACAATGGCAACGTAAAACTGGCGGTTTTGCCAGTGCCTGTTTGCGCGCCTGCCAGCACATCTTTGCCGTCAAGAATAATGGGGATAGCTTGTTGCTGGACGGGCGTGGGTTTGCTGTAGCCTTGTTCGGCAACGGCTTTAAGGAGTTCTTCGGTTAAACCGAGTTGGTTAAAAGACATTAAAAACCTCTGGTTGTTTTGTAGATTGGATTTGTTGATAGGGTGTGGCAACTGCGTGAGCAGCCCTATCTCAAGGGATGGTTAAGAACGCGTTTTAAGAAATTTACGGCGTTCATCCGCCGGTCATGTTCATATAACGCAAGATAACGGGTTGTTCATGGATATTAAACTCATGTTTTTCAGGCTTGATGAGCATGGCATCAACAATGGCCTGTTTTAAGATGGTCATGTCGCCTGGATGGGTTCTAAGCACCTGCTTTAAATCGACCGAATGCTCATTGCCCAAGCATAGCAATAACCGGCCTTCAACCGTCAAACGCACCCGGTTGCAGGTGCTGCAAAAGTTTTCGCTGTGCGGGGAAATAAAACCAACCCGTGTTTGGGTGCCTGCCACAGCAAAATAATTTGCCGGGCCGCCGGTTTTCTCAGGGCTGGCGGTTAGGGTGAAATATTGGCCTAAGTCGGCTTTGATCAGGTCGCTAGAATAATAGGCGTCAGAGCGGTTGTGTTGGTTGACTACGCCCAGCGGCATTTCTTCGATAAAGCTGATGTCTATGCCGTTGTCGACGGCAAATTGCACCAGCTTGCAGACTTCCTGATGGTTTCTGTTTTTAAGGATGACGGCATTGATTTTTAAGCGGGCAAACCCCACTGATTTAGCGGTTTGGATACCTCTGATAACCTGGTGCAAGTCGCCGGTACGGGTGATGGCTTTAAACTTATCGGCATCCAGGGTATCCAGACTGATATTGATACGTTTTACCCCGGCGGCTTTTAATGCAGTCGCCATGGTGTCGAGTTGCGAGCCATTGGTTGTCAGCACCAGTTCCTTCAGACCGTTAATCCGGCCTATGTTTTGTAATAATTCCAACGCACCTTTCCTGACTAAAGGCTCCCCGCCGGTAATCCGTATTTTTTTTACGCCCAATTCAGTAAATGCCCGCGCCAGGGTATAAATTTCTTCCAATGTCAAAATCTGCGCGCGCGGCAGAAAGGTCATGTCCTCCGCCATGCAATAGACGCAACGGAAATCGCAGCGGTCGGTGATAGAAATGCGCAAATAATCTACCGTCCTACCGAAACGGTCTATTAATTGGGTGGGGTGGAGTGGCTGGGTCATAGGGCCGTGAGAAAAAGTCATCAATATTAACATATTATGACGTGTGCTGATGGGTAGGTGTTAGGGAAATTGATGGCCGCGCGGGTTGCCGCATGAGTATAAAGTCAGGCTTGAATAGGTTTTTTCATGATTTGGTAATTAAACTGACATGAAACCGACTTAAAACGTCAGTAGAGTTAGTGGGTGGACTCAGTCCACTTATAGAAATCTGCCCACTATTCACCTATTTGCTGTAGCTGTTTTAGGGAATGGGCAGGCTACCCGAAAAGTATTTTTGTTAACTTAATATTTGGATAATATCATGCGATTTATGAGAACCTTATTGGCAGTTGCTGCGGTAGCGGCGGCGCTGTCTTCTGTTGCTGTCCATGCCGATGAAAATGTGCAGTTAGGGCCAAGACCTTTTTTCTTGGTTGATGATATGGAACAAAGCCCACTGAAAAGGAAACTGCAACAGTGTTCAAAAGGCCCATTTTATAAAACCAACTTTGCTATTGGCCATCGTGGTGCAGCATTGCAGTTTCCTGAAGAAACTAGGCAATCAATAGAAGCTGGCGCGAAAATGGGAGCGGGTATTCTTGAGTGTGACGTCACTTTCACTAAAGATAAAGAATTGGTTTGCCGTCACTCACAATGTGATTTGCACACCACAACTAACATCATAGATACGCCATTAGCAAGCAAATGTACTGTGCCACCTGATCTGAGCAGCGCCACGCCTTACGCCAATGTCCAGTGCTGCACCAGCGACATTACTTTGGCTGAATTCAAAACGTTGCGCGGCAAAATGGACGGTGCAAACGCCAGTGCCAAAACGGCTGCTGATTATTTGAACGGCACACCAAACTTCCGCACTGATACTTATGCGGGCAATGGCCAAGTCATGACACATAAAGAGTTCATCGCTTTAGCCAAAAAATTGCACGTAGCAATGACCCCTGAGTTAAAAGAAGCTTTGGTGCCGATGCCGTTTAATGGCTTTACGCAAGAACAATATGCTCAAAAAATGATTGATGAGTATAAAGAGGCGGGTGTTAATCCTAAACGGGTTTGGGCACAATCATTCCATATTGAAGACATCCGTTATTGGCTTGCCAATGAGCCTGAATTTGGCAAACAAGCGGTTTCTCTGGAAGATTTGAACACACCAGAAGACGTGGTTGCCGCGACAGCAAGAATCCCTAGTTTAGTTGCCGAAGGCGTCCAAATTGTTGCGCCACCGACTTGGGCTCTAGTCACACTGAATGCTAACAAGAAAATCGTCCCATCTGCTTATGCCAAAGCACTAAAAGCCGCTGATTTGAAAATCATCACTTGGACATTGGAACGGTCTGGCCTGTTGAAAAATGGCGGCGGTTATTACTACCAATCTGTCACTGACGGCATCAAAACTGATGGTGACACAATGGTGATGTTGGATGTCTTGGCAAAAGACGTCGGCGTTATCGGCGTTTTTTCTGATTGGTCTGCTACTGTCACTTATTATGCAAACTGCATGGGCTTGAAATAAGCGCATTGCCTGGTTTTCCCCGCTACACCTCCTCGTCAGCTAGAGAAGTTCAGCCCCCTATCTGCGGTTAGTGTCAACTGCTGGCAGATTGCATTGGTGGATAGGTTCTTGGCACCTATCCACTGTCTTATGCTAGATTAATGGTGTTGTTGATTTTACTTTGCAATCGCCCAGTGCGGTTGTTTGGTTTGGTGATTTGTAACACCCTAAGCGTAAGGCATCCAGTCATGACCCACTATATTATCCGTCGATTTTTATATGCACTCCCGCTATTAATGGGGGTCAATATTTTAACGTTCGTGCTGTTTTTTATTGTCAACAGTCCTGATGATATGGCGAGGATGCAGTTAGGCCAAAAGCATGTCACCGAGCAGGCAATCACTAATTGGAAGCAGCAGCATGGTTATGATGTGCCGTTGCTTTGGAATACGCAGGCAGCGGGCGAAGAAAAACTGACCCGGACTATTTTTTATCAAAAATCAGTCGGCTTGTTTTTGTTTCGCTTTGGCGTGTCCGACAGCGGCAGAAATATCGGTGCGGATATTAAAGAGCGGGCGTTGCCTAGCCTTGCCGTTGCGTTGCCGACATTAATGCTGGGTTTGCTGGTCAATATTTGTTTTGCGTTGATGATGGTGTTGTTTAGGCGCACTTATCTGGAATATGCCGGCTTGGTTTTGTGCGTGGTTTTAATGTCGGTTTCATCCCTGTTTTATATTATCGGCGGGCAGTTTTTTATTGCCAAGTTATTGAAGTTGGTGCCTATCTCCGGCTATGACAGCAGTTTTTCGGCAATTAAGTTTTTGGTGTTGCCCGTGTTGATTGGCGTATTTTCAGGGATAGGCTCCGGTGTCCGTTGGTACCGCACCTTATTTTTGGAAGAGGTTGAAAAGGATTATGTGCGCACGGCGCGGGCGAAGGGGCTTAGCGAGACGCAAGTGCTGTTCCGGCATGTCCTGCAAAATGCCATGATCCCTATTTTAACCGGCGTTGTGGTGGTGTTGCCGTTGTTGTTTATGGGCAGCCTCATCATGGAATCGTTTTTTAGCATTCCAGGGTTGGGCAGTTATACGATTGATGCGATCAACAGCCAAGATTTTGCCATAGTCCGTGCGATGGTTTTTCTCGGTTCGGTGCTATATGTCATCGGTTTGTTGTTGACGGATATTTCCTATACGCTGGTCGATCCTAGAATCAGATTATCTTAAGCCATGAATAATATAACCCCTACAGACCAGCACATTATTGATGCAACCCAGGCGTGGTTAAAATCATTTATTATTGAATACGCTATTTGTCCCTTTGCAAAGCGCGAAATGGAGCAGGGCACGATTGCTTTTCGCGTTAATCACGACAGCGAAGTGGCTGATTGTTTGCTGGATTTGATGCTTGAATGTGACCGGCTGGACACCGATCCAGAAATAGCAACAACATTGCTTATTTATACGGATGCCTTCCCAAGCTTTGATGGCTACCTTGATTTTCTTGAGTTTGCCGAAGCATTGATGGTTGATCGGGGTTATGAGGGCGTTTACCAGCTAGCCAGTTTCCATCCTGATTACTGTTTTGAAGGTGAGCTGCCGGACGACCCTGCTAACTATACTAACCGGTCGCCTTATCCTATGGTGCATTTGTTGCGGGAAAGCAGTATCGAACAGGCTGTTGCCAGTTATCCGCAGCCAGAAGAGATCCCTCAACGCAATATTGAGTTAACCCGCCGCTTGGGCTTAGCCAAAATGCAGGCTTTATTGGCTGCGTGCCATATAGGTTGAACAGATGTTTAGCCATCCAAAATGGCAGATTTTTTCTGCCCTTATTTTGGCTTGGTTGATTGCTTTGTAGCAAAAATGTTAACCAGTACTGAGCAAGTAACAAAATTTGTCAGGCTGTTATGGTAAAATCGCCGCTATTTACAGGCGCTGTCTGCCAAATCACCGCATTACACATCGAAACTTAATAATGGCTTATGAATCATTGCTAAAAACTTTACAAGATAAGGGGAAGCTTTCTTCCGCAGAACTTAAAAAAGTTGAACGTGTTAAAAAAACCTCAGTTTCAGAGAGTTTGCCACAGTTGTTGGTTAAACTAGGATTATGTTCTGAGCTTGATGTCGCTAATGCCTTTGTTGAATCTGGCCAGTTTGAAAAAGTCCTACCAGACAGCTATCCGGTAGAAATGCAGTTGCCGGAAAGTGTGTCGTTGCGGTTTCTCAAGCAATTCCATGTGATTGGTTTAGATCATGATACGCAGGGCGTGACGGTTGCCATGATGGATCCGGAAGATCAGTTTGTGCTGGATGCGTTGAAACTGGCGACGGGAAAACAGGTGTTTGCCAAGGTGGGTTTGCTGTCGGAAATTGACACGGCGCTTGAAGTCCAATACGGTGAAGGGCGTTCGCAGATGGACAAGTTGGTGGACGGCCTGACGATGGAAGATATTGGCGAAGAAGACCTCGAACATCTAAAAGACCTGGCCAGCGAAGCACCGGTTATTAAAATGGTTAATTTGATTATGCAACGGGCCATTGAGACCAAAGCGTCGGATATTCATATCGAACCGTTCGAGCAGGCGTTAAAGGTCAGGTTGCGTATCGACGGGGTGCTGAAAGAAATTGATGCGCCGCCCGTCAAATCGACGGCGGCGGTCATTTCCCGTATCAAAATCATGGCGAAGCTGAATATAGCCGAACGGCGTTTACCGCAAGATGGCCGTATCAAAGTGCAGATGCTGGGTAAGGAACTGGATTTGCGGGTTTCAACGATACCGACGATGTACGGTGAAAGCGTGGTGATCCGTTTGCTCGATAAGGAAAATACCGTGCTGGATTTTGCCGCACTGGGCTTTGCCGGACGGCATTTGCAACTGTTTCTTGACGTTCTCGCGCTGCCGCATGGCATTATTTTGATTACCGGGCCTACCGGTAGCGGAAAATCAACAACGATGTATGCCGCATTAAAGCAACTGAATACATCGGCCCGTAAAATTATCACCGTTGAAGACCCCGTGGAATATCAGATGGAAGGCATCAACCAGATCCAAGCAAAACCACAAATCGGTTTGACGTTTGCATCGGCCTTGCGGTCTATTGTCCGGCAGGATCCTGATGTCATCATGATCGGTGAAATGCGTGATTTGGAAACTGCACGGATTGCCGTGCAATCAGCGCTGACGGGGCATTTGGTGTTGTCAACCCTACATACCAATGATGCGGCTGGCGGGGTCACACGGCTGCTGGATATGGGGCTAGAAGAATATCTGCTCACCTCAACCGTTAATGGCATTCTTGCGCAGCGCTTGGTCAGGAAACTGTGTCCGGCTTGTAAAGAGGGCTCTGTTGCTGAGCCTGAGCTAATTAATAGTTTACGTTTAAGGCGCTATGTGCCGGATGGCGATATTGTTTTATACAAGCCTGTCGGCTGTAGTGCGTGTGGCGGCATGGGCTATCGTGGACGTTTGGCGATTATTGAATTCCTGCCAATGACCGATCCGATCCGTAAACTTATTATGGCGCATGAAGAAGCCGGCGCCATTCAAAAACTCGCTGTTACCGAAGGTATGCAAACACTTTATGAAAATGGGCTGGTTAAAGTCGTACAAGGTATCACCACGCTGGAAGAAGTGATGCGGGTCACCTCGGAAGCCTAAGATGCCATTATTTACTTATAAAGCGATCAATACGGTTGGCGAAACCGAAGAAAGCGTAAGGGATGCTGTTGACGAAGCGCACTTGATTGCCGCTTTGCAGGCGGAAGGCTATATCCCCATTCGGGTGGCGCCTGCTAGCGCCCGTTCATTTTTAGGCGCTGGGTTAGGCGCTAAAAAAAGCCGCTTGTCGCAAAAAGACATCGGCTTGTTTACGGGGGAATTGGCAACGTTACTGGAATCCGGGTTGCCATTGGATAAATCCCTGTTAGTGCTGATGGATTTGACGGAAGACCATGAACAGCTGACCAAACTTATCGCAAAGGTTCTGGAAAAAGTGAAAAGTGGTTCTTCACTGGCCGATGCGCTGGAGTTGCAGGCAGGTATTTTTAGCAAATTTTATCTGAACATGATACGTGCCGGTGAGGCGGGCGGCAGTTTAGGTGAGGTATTGACGCGTTTGTCTGAATACCTTGAAAGCTCGCAGGAGTTAAAAGATACGGTTAGCACGGCGTTAATTTATCCGGCCATTTTGCTGGTCATGTCGTTGGCCTCCCTGTTTGTTATGCTGACATTTGTGGTGCCGCAATTTACCGAAATGTTTGAAAGCGCCGGTAAAGCGCTGCCAGTATCGACACAGATTGTCGTGGCGTTGGCTGAATGGTTGCAAAGTTATTGGTGGCTATTGATAGGCAGCTTTATTGGCCTTTCCAGTTACATGAAGTTTCAGATGGCTGATCCGGTGAGAAAGAAGGTTTGGGACGGCCGTTTTTTGAAAATGCCCTTGTTCGGGACGATTCTGCTCAACAAGGAAACGGCTAACATTAGCCGCACCTTGGGAACTTTGTTGGGCAATGGGGTTTCCATAATCCCGGCTTTGGTGATAGTGCGTGAAACGGTCGACAACTTGGTTGTTGCGGCGGCTATTGCTGATACTGAAGAGCAGTTAAAGCAAGGACGGCACATGTCGGATGCGTTGCTTGAAAAAGGCATATTTCCTAAAATGGCGATGCAAATGATAAAGATGGGCGAAGAAACGGGGCGTTTGGAAGAAATGTTGCTGCGGGTGGCGACTATTTACGATAAGCAGCTGAGAGTGGCTATACAACGGATGCTGGCTTTTTTGGAGCCGGTCTTAATTATCACTCTTGGATTGATGATAGCGGGCATTATCGTCTCAATTTTGTTGGCTATTTTGAGCGTTAACGACCTTGCTTTTTAAGATTAAAAACAATTGGATACAATAAATTATGAAACAAATGAAAAAGCATGTGGAATCGGGTTTTACGTTACTTGAATTATTGGTCGTATTGGGCATCATCGCCATGTTGGCCGGTATCGTCGGGCCACAAGTAATGAAACACATGGGCGAATCTAAAACTAAAGCCGCTAAGGTGCAGGTTGAAGACCTTGCCGCCACACTGGATATGTATAAACTTGATTTAGGCCATTATCCAAGCAGTGAAGAAGGCTTAAACGCCCTCATCGAATCGCCTGACAGCGCCAAACGTTGGAATGGCCCTTATCTGCAAAAAAACAAGATTCCCTTGGATCCTTGGCAAAATGAATACCATTATGTTTCCCCTGGCGAGCATGGCAAATTCGATCTGTTTTCCTACGGTGCTGATGGTAAGGAAGGCGGCGAAGGCGAAGACCAAGATTTAGTCAGCTGGCAATGAGTCATCAGGCACAACGTATCCGCAAAACATCCCGATGTTTTTGCCCAATACCTTGTGCCTTAAAGGCAAACAAAGGTTTTACGCTGATTGAGCTAATCGTTGTGTTGGTTATTATGACCTTAGGTATGGCGGCAGTCGGCGTTAATATTTCATCAGGTAGTGATTCGACCGAACTTAAAGCGGCGGCACGGGATATTGTTTCGGCGCTGCGTTATGCCAGAGGCGAAGCTTTAATGGCCCGTGAAGAAATGACGGTTGCTTTTGACCTTGAAGATAATAGCTACACGGTCAGCAACCGGGACAAAATCTATACCATCCCCAATACGATAGACCTTACCGTCGTGACCGCACAAAGCGAATTGACCGGACAGGGGCAGGGCAGCATACGGTTTTTTGCCGACGGTTCCTCAACGGGTGGACGGGTGACACTGGAACGCGGCCATAGCAAATGGCAGATCGACATAAATTGGTTAACAGGCCAGATTGAACTTGATGATACCCTTCAGGACAGTGCAAATTAAACAACAAGGGTTTTCATTACTGGAACTCCTCATAGCGTTTTCTATTTTGGCGCTGTCGTTGAGCATTTTGCTGAAGATATTTTCCAGCGGTGTTAATACGGCAATCGTTGCCGAAGACTATACGGTCGCCGTGCAAATAGCCGAATCCCTGATGGCAAAGGCGGGTGTGGAAACGCCGTTGCGGGTAGGGCAAATTTCCGGTGAGGAAAATGGAAACTATCATTGGCTGGTTGAAACCAACCCTTATCAATTCAACCCTGAGGGGCTTGCTCTGCCAACCAAGGTTGAGTTTTTTAAAGTCAATGTCACAGTCAGTTGGGGCGATGGTAACGAAAGGCAGCTTGAATTGAGCACAATAAAGCTGGTTAATAAAAAATCATGAGGAAAAATAAAATACCTGGCGTACCGTTACACGCCTTTATGCCCCAGCGGTTGTATGGTCATGCAGTCGCCGGTTTTACGTTGATTGAAGTGCTTATCGTCATGACGCTGTTAAGCGTTATGGTCGTCCTGTTGTTTGCCAGTATGAAAATTTGTGCGGATAGCTGGGAGAAAGGCGAAAGTAAAATAGCGGATGTTAATGAAGTCGCTGTGGTTTATAGCTTTTTTCAACGGCATTTATCGGCGGCAAAACCGTTGTGGGATGATTTTTCGCAGCCGGAAGAACGGGTTTTTTCCTTTCAGGGCAATAGCGATGCCTTGCAGTTTGTCGCAGATTTTCCGGCGAGTGCGGGCAGGGCGGGATTGCAGCTTTTCTCTTTGCAATTGAAACGGGACGATCAGCAGCAGTATATCGAAGTGACGATCACCCCTTTTTTTCCGGCAGCTGAAGGCGATACGCTTTCTTCTGAAAAAGTGACTTTAATTAAGCACGTCAGTGTGTTTTCTGTGGCATATTTTGGTAGTGAAGATGGCACTAGTGAAGGTTCTTGGCAGCCGCTGTGGCAAGACAGGGAAAGGTTGCCGCAACTGGTCAGGATAACTATCGGTTTGGAGAGCGGCATTTTTTGGCCTGATATGGTTATTGCCCTTAAGAATATAGGTATGCCGGATAATGCTGATTTTGCCCAGGATGCCGATGATGACGAACCTAATCCAGACGAAAACATTAATGAAGAGGATATTAATGAGGATGTTGAGTGACATTTTTAAACGAATCACTCAGACGGTCAGGTTTTGCCCTCATTTTGGTGTTATGGGTGCTAAGCTTGCTGACCATTATGGCGGGAAGTTTCGCGCTCAGTATGCGGCGGGAAACGTCAATTATAGAGACCATTAAGAATAATGCCGAAGCGCTGTCCATCGCTGAATCAGGCATTGCCATTGCCGAAATGATGCTATTGTTGCCCGATAAAACGAAGCGTTGGCGCACCGATGGCAGCATTTACCAGATAGACACCGCTAATGCCCAGATACGTTTACGGCTGCTGGCAGAAAACGGCAAGATAGACATTAATCATGCGGAACAAAAATTATTGGAAAGCCTGATGGCATCCGCGCCTCTAAGTGATAGCAAGCAGAAAACCCAATTGGTTGGCGCTATTCTTGATTGGCGGGACGAGGATGATCTGATCCATATAGAAGGCGCTGAAAAAAAAGAGTACCGCGAAGCAGGGTTAAATTATCAGCCGCGTAACAAGCCTTTTCAGAGCATTGGCGAATTGCAGCTGGTATTAGGCATGGATGAAGCTATTTATAAATGGCTGGAGCCACTAATCACTGTTTATTCAGGCCAGCCCACCGTCAATTTACAGCAGGCAACTAAAGAGGTCTTGCAAGTATTGCCTGATCTGGATGCCAGTTTGATAGAAGACTATATGGCCGCCAGATTAGCCAGTGCAAAACAGGATCTGCCGGCCCCGCCTTTTCCTGCAACCGGTTTGGCGCAGACCGCCCAAGGTGGCCAAAGTCAAGTATTTACTGTCACCTCTGAAGTGTTGCTTGATGATGGCGCTGCTGCAACACTAAGCGCGGTGATACAAAGCGCACCCTCAGCAACCGCACCCTTCGTAATAATCGATTGGCAGCGTAATAAGGGGGAGGGCGAATCCTTGTTTGCCGATATTCTGGCCGACACAGACACACTAAGCGATTTAATAGTAAAACACTATGATGAACCTGAATTCAACAATTGATATGGATTTTAAGGCGTTTCTCCGCTGGTGGAGACGTGAACTTAGTTTTTTGGTGCCTGAAAAAATAAGTCAGTTTGTTAATGACCGGCATGGTTTTGTTATAGTCAGCCCTGAAGCGGGCAAGTTGCGTTTAACCTATACGGATAATGGGCATTCACCTGATTATTTAGTGACGCTAGACAGGAACGAAGCCGGTTTAGCGCATTATCAGCGCATGTTGGAGCAGGATGAAAGGCTGGCAAAAGCGACGGTCATACTCAGGCTGACTGGAACAGATGCGTTGGTAAAAGAGCTGATGTTGCCGATTGCCGCCAAAGAAAACCTGCATCAGGTGGTCGCTTATGAACTTGACCGCTATACCCCATTTAAAGCAGACCAAGTGTATTTTGCCGTAAAGCCGGTGGGTGGTGAGCCGGAGCCTGGGCTGATTAAAGTGATGTTGATACTCACAACCCGGGAACTGCTTGATAACTTATACGAAGATGTCAAATCCATGGGGTTGTCGCCGTTATTTGCCGATTATGAGGGCGCTGCTAATTCTATTGATTTACAACATAATTTTTATAATCTGTTGCCGGAATCGCTAAGACAAAAAACAGCGAAAGCACCGCGCTTGATTCATTTCGGCTTAATCATCTCGATTATCATTCTGTTGTGTGCAGTTTTGGTCATGCCGGTTTGGTTTGAATCCCGGACGATTCAAGTGTTGGAAGAAAAAGTTAAAACGATAGAAAAAGATGCTAAGAAAATTAAAGCCTTGCAATCAGAAATTGATGCGGTGATCAACGAGACCCAAAAATTGTTGGACGAGAAAAAATCAACCCCAGCCATGGTGGTGGTGTTGAATGCCTTAAGTAAAATAATAAAGGACGACACCTCATTGGCATATTTGCAATATGCCGATGGGCATATCCAAATACAAGGCGAATCGCCAGCCGCTTCAACATTAATCGGGGTGTTGGAAGACTCCGAAATATTCACTAATGCCCGGTTTGTTTCGCCGGTTACCCAAGACAATGTCAGTAAGTTGGAGCGCTTCCAGATTACAGCCGACATCACTAAAGCAGGAGGACTCGGTGGAACTACCCAAACTGAATGATCAGCAGAAACAGCGGTTGCTTGCGGTAGGCTTATTGCTGGTGGTGATATTGGTTATCGGTCTGGTTTTGGTTATGCCAGTGGTGAACAAGGGGCTGGAACTGAATGAGACTAAAAACACCTTGGCTTTCCGGTTGCAGCAGTATCAAAAAATATTGGCCAAGAAGGATTCGGTTGTGGCCAGTATGGCCAATGTAAAAGAACAGCATGACGGCCAAGGCTATTTTAACAGCCAGGAAACCGATGCCTTGGCTTCGGCGGAAATGCAGGAGTTTATAAAAAAGACCATTGTTGATGCCGGTGGGCAATTGAGCAGCACGCAGGCGATACCTGTCACGACCAAAGATGATTTTAGCCGCATCACTGTCCGGGTCAGGATGACTGGTGATAGTGAGGTCTTGCGCGCCGTGCTTTACAAAATAGAAACATCAACGCCATTGATTATTATCAACCAGATAGACATAAGGCCAATGCGTGGGCAACGTAATCCCGTGACCCGGACAATTGACCCAAGCAATCAATTAAATGTTAACTTTCAGGCTGTCAGTTTTATGAGAAAGCAACCGAATGAACAATAAACTGATATCCGTATTGGCGGGCGTGGCGGCAGTGCTGGTTTTAATTGTTATTGGGGAATGGTGGTACGCCCAGCAGGTAAAGGCCTCGCTTTTGAACGCGGTGGTCACCCCACAAAAGCACACCGTTGAAGATGCGATGCCTAGCATAGACCTGACAGGGCAACGTGAAGAGGACTATGTCGATTTGGTTGACAGGCCCTTATTTATTAAAGGTAGAAAGCCGGTAGACGAACCCGATCCTAAGCAAACACAAGCCAGTGCGGTTGCGGTCAAGTTCGACTGGGCGTTAAACGGTGTTTATACGACTAAAAAGGGTTTGTCGGCTTTATTTAGTCGGGCGACTATGAAAGTGCCCAAGGATAATTTCCGAAAGCTATCTGAGGGTGGCGACCTGGATGGTTGGAAGCTAACTGAAATTCATTATGACCATGTTGTCCTTACCCAAGATTCGACTGAAAAAGAGCTTTTGCTTAGAAAGCCAAAATTAAAACAACTACCAACTACCAAAGCCAATAATGCGCCCCAGCCACCGGGCCAGGGCAAAGATATTCCACAACCGCAACCAGAACCCGAGCCTGAAGTTGAACCTGAAGCTGAACCTGAACCTACAGATGAGTCCATCGAGAACCTTGAGAATGATGAATAACTTTAAAAAAATAACAACAGCCTCGTATTTTGTTGCGTTGGGGTTGTCGCTTACAAGCTGTGAGCTTTTAGGTCCTAAACAAAACCAGCTTTTGCCTTTGCCACCGGTTTCCAAGCAAGGTTTAAATGAAAAAACGGATGTCCTTTTCAAAGAATTGCAAAACAAGGGCCCAGGGTCTGAGGAGAGGCCAAAAGCAGAAGTTTATCCGGGTACAGACCGGTTTATAGCCGGTACGCAACCCCAATATAATAAGGGTGCCAGCAAGACAGGCTCATACAGTCTAAATTTTGATGAAGCCGATCTAGGGGAAGTCGCCAAAGTTATTTTAGGTGACATACTTGGGCAGAATTATGTGTTAAGCCCTAAAGTCGCCGGTAAGGTGACCTTACAAACGACCGAGCCCTTGACCAAAGATGAGTTGTTGCCAACGTTGGAAATGGTGTTAAGTATGAATAATGCCGCATTGGTGAAAGATGGCAGGATTTATCATATAGAACCAGCGGCGGATGCGTTATATACCTCCGACATATCAACAGGCGGCGGCAGGGATGGCTACCAGACCCGTGTTATTCCGATAAAAAATGTCGCCGTTGAAGATATTGCCGAAGTTCTTAAACCCTTGGTGCACGAAAAAACCATACTGCATGTCGACGGCCCCCGCAATATTTTGGTTGCCTCAGGCACGCCCGATGAAATGGCTAGGATCATGGATATGGTCAGCACGTTTGACACGGATGTGTTGCGAGGGCGTTCTTTTGGTATTTTTCCACTGACGCATACCGATCCGGAAACCATCATCACAGAGCTTGAAGGTGTATTTAACAAAAATGACAAGGCGGATGAGTCTGATTTTTTTCGGTTTATTCCGATTGAACGGTTAAATGCGGTGATGGCAATAACCCATCAAGCGCGATATTTACGTGATATTGAAAGCTGGGTATTCAGGTTGGATAAGGCGAACACCGCCACGGGTGGCGGGGTTAACGTTTATAAAGTCCAGCATGCCGACGCTGAAGATTTGGCAGGCACCTTGAATGAAATTTTTACGGGTGCACAACCGGCGGACAAATCGGCTAAAGTTTCGCCTGGAAAAAAAGCCGCCGAAATAACCAACAAATCAGCTACTGATAGCACGTCTAGCACTAAAGCCCCATCTGCCAAGAGTAGCCGTAAGACCAGCGGTTCTGGTGGGACAGGGACGGCGACAGTAGCCAACGTCGAGGATGTCAGGATCATTGCTGATAAAGCCAATAATTCATTGGTTGTTGTTGCTACGCCGCGCGAATACGAAATTATTCTTCCTGTTATCAAGCAATTGGATCTTTTGCCATTGCAAGTGTTGATTGACGCGACCATCGTATCGGTCGATTTAAAAGACGATTTAAAATACGGCATACAATGGTTTCTGGATCATAAAGGTAGCAGCATAAGTAGCGGTGCCGGTGCCGCCACGTTAGGCAAGGTGGCCAATGCCGCAGCGGCCGCTGTGACATCAGGCGGCTTGACTGCGGTCTTCAATTCGGGTGTGGTCAATGCCTTATTAAGCGCACTGGCCACAAAAGGTAATATCAACGTCATTTCTTCACCTTCCTTAATGGTGTTGAATAACCAGGAAGCCACTATAGAGGTGGGCACACAAATCCCTACGTTATCGAGCACGCTATCGGGTGCAGGTATTGGTAGCGGTACAGGCACCGGCAGTACAGGATTGGTGACCAACAGCCAGATACAATACAAGGATACCGGTGTTAAATTAGTAGTGACACCACGCGTCAATGCCAACGGCATGGTTATTATGGAAATCAACCAGACGGTGAGTGACCCTGTGGAATCGACCATAGGGGTGACGTCTTCGGCAGCTATTGCCAAAAAAGAAATTGACAGTTCTGTTGCCGTGCAGGATGGTGAAACCATTGTCTTAGGCGGTTTGATTAAAGAAAATGACACCTTTAATAAAGCTGGCATTCCCTTTTTTCATGAAGTGCCGTGGGTAGGGCCATTATTCGGAAATACGACTAATAATAAGGATAGGACCGAACTGGTTGTTTTGATTACGCCGCGTGTAGTAAAAAGCAAGCTGGATTCCAGGCTGATTTCAGATGAGTTCAAGCGTAAATTAACGGGCATTTACCGGGATGTTCCGGCTGTTTCAACTTATAGAAGATAGGTGGCTTACATGGCTAAAATAATGCCCCATTCGCTTGCCGGCTAATCATGCTTGATCTCTTGGATTCGCATGCTGGCAGGACAGGTTGCAGGGTGTCTGTAAGCATGTAAAAAATGGCCATAGTCTTCTGATATAAAGGCTTATTTTTTTAATAAGAGCCTATTAGTAGGTTGTAATACATCGTGTATAATCCTCGCCATTTTACATTGATTTTATACGGCAAAATATGAACATAAAACTTTCTGACAGAGTTCAAGCAGTTAAACCTTCCCCTACCTTAGCGATTACTGCCAGAGCGGCGGCGATGCGTGCTGCGGGTAAAGATATTATTGGTTTGGGGGCGGGTGAGCCGGATTTTGACACGCCTGATCATATTAAAGCAGCGGCCAAACAAGCCATAGACAATGGTTTCACCAAATACACCGCTGTTGATGGCATTCCTAGCTTAAAAAAAGCCATTATTGCCAAGTTTAAAAATGATAACGGGCTCGATTACCAACCCAAGCAGGTTCTGGTGTCTTGCGGCGGCAAACAAAGCTCGTTCAATTTGACCCAGGCTTTGCTGAATGCCGGTGATGAAGTGATTATTCCCGCGCCGTTCTGGGTGTCTTATCCGGATATGGTGTTATTGGCGGACGGTGTGCCGGTCATTATCGAAACCACCCAAGCACAGAATTTTAAAATCACGCCTGAACAACTGCGTGCCGCAGTCACCGACAAAACCCGTTTAATTTTCATCAATAGCCCGTCTAATCCATCCGGCGTGGCGTATACATTGGAAGAGCTTAAAACCCTCGGCGATGTGCTGAAAGATTTCCCCAATATCGTTATCGCCACCGACGATATGTATGAACACATCCTGTGGGAACAAGGCACGTTTGTGAACATTCTCAATGCCCACCCCGAATTTTACGACCGTACTGTCGTCATGAACGGCGTATCTAAAGCCTATTCAATGACCGGATGGCGTATCGGCTATGCCGCAGGCCCTGCCGATCTGATTGAAGCGATGTGCACCATCCAGTCACAAAGCACCTCTAACCCGACCTCAATCTCCCAAGTTGCGGCAGAAGCGGCGTTGACCGGCGACCAAAGTTTTATCACCGATATGTGCGTGGAGTTCAAAAAACGTCATGATTTCGTGGTTGCGGAATTAAACAGCATCGACGGTGTTGAGTGTTTGCCTACTGACGGCACTTTTTACGTTTTCCCCAATGTGGAAAAACTGATTGCCCGTTTAGATGGTATCAACAACGATTTGGAGTTTTCTGACTATTTGATTGAAAAAGCGGGCGTGGCGTTAGTGCCGGGTTCTGCATTTGGTACAGAAGGCCATATCCGTATTTCAATAGCGACCAGCATGGCTAACCTGGAGAATGCGTTGGCTAGGATTAAGGGTGCGGTTTAACAGCTTGAATCCTTAACGGTAGACGATACGGGTTGAGCGTGGGTGCGATTAAAAGTGATGCATAGTTATAGAATGTTGGCACGATTTCCGTTAACTCACCCTATAAACCTGCCGTGCCTAATAGCCCTGAACAAGACCTTGCCTTTTTACACCGTCTCAATAGCCATCCCTTATTACGAAGGCGTGTTGAAAGCTTGCCCGAAGTGGTGGAAGACGCGTCGGGCAACTTGGAAAAGGCCGATGCCGCCGAGCGTAGGGTGATAGAAGAGCTGCGTCAAATGGGCAACGAGGCGTTGACTGCATGGGCGCAGAACGGGGCCACCCGGTGTGGGGAAGAAGCACCGCCAGAGCCGGAGAGCCGAAGCGGCGGTAAAAAAAACGCTACTGGCATACGACATTCGGCAATATCACGATAGAAGAACCACTGTGGCGGGTCGGGACACGGATCAGTCGGCCATTTAGCAACCGTGCGGGCGTGAGTTGCCGGGCGGCTTCATTGCCGTTGCAGCGAGTGTTGACCGATTTTGGGGCTGACGTACCATTTGGGCAGGTGCTGGACAAGCTGATGGAACACTATGGAATTGCGATGCCGGCCAGCACCATCCGGCGAATCACCGAATATCATGCGCACGGCATCGACGCACAAGACGCGGCGCGGGAGGTAGTGACAGGCGTGCCGGACAACCGAACCTTCATTGGCGGGATCGACGGTTCTATGGTGCCAGTAGTGAACAGCCCGCGTGATGCCCAAGACCGCCGCAAGGGCAAAACCGTAGGCTGGAAGGAGGTCCGCCTGTGTTTGGTGCATCCCCAAGGCAGCGCGACACCCGCGTTCGGCGGACACTTCGCAGGCGGTGTCGAGGAAAGCGGGCGGCAGTGGGCGCGAAGCGCGGCGAAAGCGGGATTTGGCACGGACAGCCACTTGTGCCCCAGAGGGTATTTGCATGCGGTGGGCGACGGTGCGCCTTGGATTGCCGCTCAGGTAGGGGCCTGCTTCGGCGCACAAGGCACTTTCTTGGTGGATTTTTTCCATCTCTGCGAGTACCTTGGTGAGGCGGCCAAGGTGTGTGCCGCCAATGATCCGCAGGCGTGGCTGGAACAGCAGAAGGATAGGCCCGAAGCAAACCGGGCTGATGCCGTCCTGGTGGCACTGGCGCCGTTCGTGGGAACCAACGACCCCGCCACCGCGTGTGACCGCTATATCCGTAACCGTCTATCCCAACTGGACTACCACGGGGCGATACGGCGCGGCCTGCCCATCGGTTCAGGGGAAATTGAAAGCGCCCACCGTTATGTCATCCAGAAACGCCTCAAGCTCTCCGGTGCCTGGTGGACAGCGGGCAATGTCGAAGCCATGCTGGCACTGCGGCTCAACCGGGCTAACCGTGAATGGGGGGGCTATTGGCAGAGTGTCGATAAGCAAGCAGCATGATCAGGATATTTCGATAGTGCATCACTTTTAATCGCACCCGGTTGAGCGTTGGTTTATGCGTTCAACCCCACAGGTCTGCATAAAAGCAGTTATAACGGATAATCATAATCCATGACCAGCGGCGCATGGTCGGAAAAACGCTCCTCTTTATAAATGGACGCCGCTTTCACCTCGTCTTTAAGTGAGGTGGTGATGATTTGATAATCAATCCGCCAACCCACGTTTTTAGCCCACGCTTGGCCTCGGTTTGACCACCAAGTGTATTGTTCAGCTTCTGGGTTTACCAGCCGGAACGCATCCAACCACTGACCGTCAGCAAACAATTGCGTCATCCAGGCGCGTTCTTCTGGCAAAAATCCGGAGTTTTTTTGGTTGCCGCGCCAATTTTTCAGGTCGATTTCTTTATGGGCGATATTCCAGTCACCGCAAATGATGATGTCACGGCCAGTTTGGGCGCGTCCTTGCAAATAAGGCATAAAGCGATCCAAGCAATCAAACTTGATGGCTTGGCGTGCTTCGCCCGATGAACCGGAGGGCAGGTACAGTGAGATGACGCTTAAGTTGCCAAATTGCGCTTCGATAAAGCGGCCTTCAGCATCAAAATCCGGCCAGCCGATACCACTGATGACTGCGTCCGGCTGTCGCCTACAATACAGTGCCACGCCGCTATAACCTTTTTTGTCGGCATCATGATAAAAACAATGATAACCACTAGGGCAAAAAATGTCGGGATGCAGTTGGTTGATTTGGGCTTTGGTTTCTTGGATACAAACGACATCGGCATTTTGCTGCTGCATCCAGTTAAAAAAGCCTTTTCGCTCGGCGGAACGTATTCCGTTGGCGTTTAAGGTAATGATACGCATCAATAAATTTTGTTTGCGGTTTTAAGGATGAGGTCGTATTATAGGCGGTTCTTTAATCAATATATATAGCCCGTTTGCGGGTAATGTGAAGCTATGAAACCAGAAATTCATCCTAATTATAAACAAATTACTGTGACCTGCGGTTGCGGTAATACTTTTGTGACCGGTTCTGTATTAGCTAAGGATTTAAATGTTGAAGTTTGTTCATCATGCCATCCTTTCTATACCGGCAAACAGCGCGTTGTTGATACGGCAGGTCGCGTCGATAAATTCCGTAAAAGATACGGCAAATAAGCATTCCGTTTTTTTTGCGTTATTGCAGGCGCGGATCAGTCCGCGCCTGCAAAATTCAAATTTTCCCTTTCCGTCTGTTCCTGCCAACCAAGAATGGCACCGCAATACCCAGCAGCACACAAAGCAGTAATAACGCCAGTGTGGTATGGCGCCAATCCACCGGATAAACATCAGCCTTAACCGGTGCGCTAATCCCCGGAATGCTTGGCAAGTCGCCATCCCCCCCGTCCACTTTCAATTGCGCCTTCATGCCTTTTTCCGCATGTTGCGGCAATTCGCAATGCACCAGATAAGTCTTTTTCTGGCTAGGCACGATCAGCGAGGCCTTTAATTCCCCCGCCCCGTACAACTCCAGATGAAACATGCCTTCGGGATACAAGTAACCGGGCAAACCGTGGATCATCAGTTGGTGGCGTATTTCGTCATCGTTGATAAAGGTGATATTTAACTTGGCGCAAGGTTTTACATCCCATTCTTGGTTGTCGAAAGCAAACATCTTGCCGTTAAATTTAAGCGCATGTTTTTGCCCGGCATGGATCGTAATATCAACCGTTTCGGAAATCTTTGGGCAATCACGCGGCAGATTATCGCTGTTGGCATTCATAATCATGCCTTTTTCATCCATGATCATGCGGCCGTGATCCATTGCCAAGGCGGAAGCTATGCCGTTACCCAATAGCAAAATCAGTAGTAATGTTTTCATTGTTTTCTGTTAATTAAATTTATCATTTTTACCGGTTCCGCTCGTCCGTAACAACAAAACCAGTACGCCAATGATTAGCCCTACGGCTAAGCCAAAGCCAATAATCCGCAGATAATCCGGTGCAATCAACCCTGCATCACCCAATAAATGCGCAAAGTCGCCTTGCCCCCAAAGCGCCTGTTTTTTGGCATAGTAATCCTTGCTGAAAACTTCGCCCAGCAGTTCATCGTGCATTTTGGGCATGCCTTGGTCGTCCAGTAACGATTGGTAGGCGAGGATCGCCATATTGCCGCCCGGCTCCATACCGTCGGTTGTGGTGCCGGTGACAACGTGGTCATGGAACATCCATAAACCTGGGCCGTAACTGTTCAGCCCGTTATTTTGGGTTTTTAGGCTAAGATCCACGCGTTGGGCGGGGGCGATGTCAATGACGTCACGGGTTATTTGCTGGGCTTGCGCTTGTTCAACACCATCATAACTGGTGATAGTCGTTTTATGGCCGTGCATGTGCAGTGCTATTGCCGAACGTTGGACGTTGGCGACGCGCAGTTTTATGTTTTCATCCTCTTTGGCAATAACCATGCTGTCGCGTAGCGTATAGGGGAAGGAGCGGCCATTCAACATGAAGTAATTTTCAAACGATTCGGTCATGTTGTAGTCGCGGCTCATGTGCTGGGCAATCAGCCTTGGATCGTTGTAATCCTGAACAAGTCGCGCCAGTTTTTTGTCGACCGATTGGTAAAACAGGTCATATTCCTGATCATAGGTTTTTGTCACGGCAACAGAAGGGTGGCGCACTTGTCCGGCCCCCATATTAAATGTTTGCACCCAGTTGTTGGGTTGGTTTTCTTCGACGACAAACAGGCCGCTCAAGCCCATCATCATGTGTTGGGCGGTCTGGACGTGGCAATGGTAAAGCATGGTGCCGGCATGGCGGGGCTGGATTTCGTAAGTGTGTTTTTTGCCTGGAAACACCGCATGTTCTTCGCCGCCGTCGTTATCGTGGCCGTCCGCTGTCATCCAAGGATGGTCAACGCCATGCAAATGGATGGTATGCGGCAAGTAGTGGGTGTTTTCCAGCGTGATGTACACTTTGTCGCCTTGTTCGACGCGGATGCTTGGTGAAGGCGCACGCAATAGGGGGGCTGCAACGGTCGAGTTAAAGTTTTTGACGGCCATGCCGCGTGATTTGGGGGCGTAAACCCATAACCCCGGTTGGATGCCGGGGGCGATGTCGTAAGTGTTCATCAAAAAATCGCCGTCAGGGCTGGCGCCGTTCAACTCAACCACTTCCAACTTGATATGGATCACATCAGGGTCGCCGTCCTTATCCAAATCCTCGCCCATGATGAGCGCGTCTTGGGCAAAATCTGTTTGCATCAGCGTTGCCATGGACACATTGTTGGTGCCTTTTACCGACACCGCCACGTCATAAGGGTTATCGGGTTGGCAGGCCGGTGCGGCGACAATAGCCACGCCTTCGATAACTTGCGCGTCCCGCCATTCGGGGTGGTCGCTAGGGCAAGGTTTTTCGACGCTGCTGGTTTCTTCCGAGTGTTTATAGGTGGTAGCCGGTGGGATGACGTCGGCACGCTGGGTTAAAGTCGGTCGCCAGAGTACGGCGATGCCTAACAATATAAGTAACAGTAAGGTTAATAAGGTACGGTAATTTTTAGTCATAAAAGAAAAAATAAAACAGGTTGCAACCGCTTAGACAGGCCAATTTAACGCCGTTTACGGTTGCGCCAAATAATAAAACCAGTACCTATTAACAGTAGCGGGATGATAATCAAGAAACCAAAACCAACCAGTGCGACTGTTGTTTGCGTTAATTGCAGGCTTTTGTCGATAGCGATTTTGGCAGGTATATCAATATATTGGTCGTCATGAATAAGCCAATTGATTAGCCTTAAACCCATATCCAGATTGCCGACATTACCGAGATAGGTGTTGGCGAGGAAATCACTGTCGCCAATAACAATAACACGCTGCTCGGTGGTGTTATCAAGTGTACGGGTTAAGGCGTAAGCAAAGGTCAGCGGCCCCTGTTTTTCGTTGCTATTGGCATTAAAGCCGACTGCCCCGGCGATAGCACCGGTTTCTGTCCATGTTTTTGAGCTGCTGTTAAGTAGCGGTTGGGCATTAAAGCCGCTGGCTTTATCATGCTCAAGCGCAGCGGCCACTGGGTATAGCGTGATAATTTGCAAGCCCCGCGTGACAGGATGCGGTGGATACGCAGTGGCTAACACAAAGCTGGGGTCGTCAATTCCGTATAGCCCCGCGCCGCTGTCAACGATTATGCCGGGCAGCTTGCGTATGCCGAGTTGCTGTTGCAGGGCGTCCAGATTTTTATTGTCAGGGTCTGTCAGCAGCAGCAGATTACCGCCGCGTTGGATGTAGTGCTTAATAAGGTCAATTTCGCCTGCCAGTAGCGGCACGGCGGGCGCGGCTATCACTAGCAACGCCGAGTTGTCAGGGATGGCTGAAACAGTCGCCAGATTAAGGGTGAGCGCGGTGATTTTGCGGCGGGCCAGTTCTTTGCCAAATTGGCCTAAATCGAAATTGGCAATGCCGTCCGGCGCGCGTTCACCGTGGCCGGTCAGGAAGGTGACCCAGCGTTGCTTGGCATTAGCCAAATGGAGCAACGCATTGGTCAGGGTTGATTCATCGACAAACTGCAGCTTTTCGGTGCGCCCTTGATATTCAACCAATACCAGGCCTTCAGCGCCTATGGCGAGCTCGCGGGTTTTTTCGGGTTGGCTATCTGGGTCGATAAAGCTAAGTGAAACATCCGGCTTATGGCGGCTATAACGGTCAATCAACTGGGCAATCTGCACTCTTAGCGGTTGGCTTTTTTTAATATACGCGGTGATATGCACTTTATCAGGCAATGAATCCAGCAGTTTCTGCGAAGCGGGCGACAAGGTGTTGCTGGCGTTGCGGGTGATGTCTATTTGTAGCGGGTAGCGGGCGCTTAACCATGCCAGCACCGCAATAAGGCACAGCAAGGCCAGCGTGGCCAGGGTGTTTTTTAGGGCAATCTGCTGATGCAATCGTTGTGATAATTTCATTTTTGCAACCGGTCATTATTCAGGCGGCGGATGCTGAGCAAAAGGAAGCCGCTGATAAACAGCACAAAATAGAGCACATCAACCGAGCTAATCAGGCCGCTTTGCAAGTTCTGAAAGTGCCTTAGAATGGATAAGTATTCAAAGAGTTCACTGCGCTGCGTTTTTATGCCGGTAGTCCAATCCAGTATCCATAACAGCAATAACAGGCCAAAAGTCCCCATTGCCGCAATGACAGGGTGGCTGGCGACACACGACATATAAAGGCCGGTGGAGGTGAAGGCTGAAACGAGCAAAGCCAAGGCGAGCAGATTGGCAAATAATTTGCCAAAATCAAGTACGCCGCCGGTCAGCAACGATAACGGCATCAGCGTGACCAGCACTACCGCCAACAACAGCAAGCCGAGCAGGCCTAAATATTTGCCGATGATGATGTCGGCGCTGGAAATCGGTGCGGAAAGCAGTAAGGCGAGGGTCTTGTTGCGCCGTTCTTCGCAGATCAAGCGCATCGTCAATAGCGGCGTGACTAACAATAAAATGATGCCGGCATTGCCAAACAAAGGCGGTACGACAATATCGGTAAGTCCCGGGCCGTTTTCAATGCCGGCCAGTTTGGGCTGCAGGGTGATGAAAGTTTCAACTTGGGTTAAGAACACATAAGCCAGAATCAGCTGTAACACCGCTAATACCGTCCAAGCCAATGGCGATAAAAACAGGGTTTTGAACTCGCGCGCGGCGATTGCCAACATCATATTCATAGCTCGTTGTCTTGGGTTAAGGCGATAAAAATATCTTCCATTGATTTTTTTACCGGGCTCAACTCCTGCAATTCCCAGCCTGCGGCGATAATGGTTTCGGTAATCTGTTGGATGGGGTTGTCCGTTAGGCTGTGATGGATTTTGATTTGGTTTTCGCTCAAAGTTTCAATCGCGCTTATACCCGATATTGCCAGCAACTGCTGAATATCAGGCGCCAATCGGGTCGTGATTTGCAGTACGCCGGTATCCATCACTTTATTAAGCCCGGCAACACTTTCAGTTAATATCAGTTGCCCCTGATGGATAATTTGCACATGCGAGCAGGACTCCTGCACTTCGCTGAGAATATGGGTTGATAGGATCACACCGTGATCCTGTCCCAGTTCACGGATTAAGGTGCGGATTTCCCTGATTTGCAATGGATCAAGTCCCACGGTGGGCTCATCAAGCACGATGAGTTCGGGATTGTGCAAAATGGCTTGGGCAATCCCGATGCGTTGCTGAAAGCCTTTGGATAAATGTGCGATCAAACGGTTGGTCACGTCATTTAAACCGCAACGCGCCACGGCATAAGCTATCGCTTGGGGCAGGCTGTTGTTGGGGATGCCATGCAATTGCCCGCAATAGCGCAGAAATTCCTTTACCGTCAAGTCCCTGTATAACGGCGGCGTATCGGGCAAATACCCCAGATGCTGTTTTGCCTGCTTAGGTTGGGCTAGCAAATCAAAGCCATTGATTTTGATTTGACCGGCGCTGGGGGCAAGGTTGCCACACAATAGTTGCATGGTTGTGGTCTTACCTGCACCGTTCGCCCCTAGAAACCCCAGCACTTGGCCTTTTTCTAGGGTAAAACTGACATCATTCACTGCGCACTGTTTACCGTAATAACGATAAAGATGTTTTGCCTCGATAAGTAAGCGCATATCGGCGATTAAACTTTTTTTAATAGCCGTTGCAATTCAGCCTGAATTTTTTTTCGGTAAAACAAAAACTTCCAGCGGGTGCCGCCGCATTGTCGCCATAACATCGCTGATCGTATGCCAGCTAAAAGGCAGGCGCGAATTTTATTGGCGATTTCGGGTCTTGATAAATAGTTGGTTTCTCCGTTGACCATAATACGAGGTTGCAATGTGCTGATGGTGTTGGAATAAACATCCCCTAAATTAGCCAACACATTTTCATGCAATAAACCAAAATGTTCGCTTTGCGCTTGGGCTTTGATGATGCCTAATTGTATCGTCTTAAGCATTTGCGGTTGTTTTGACAGCTGGTTTTCCAGAAAAACCAGCGAAGCCGAATAACGCGCCTGTTCAGGATGGCTGATTTTATAGCCTGACATTTGCTGGTTAAGTTGTTCTAGCCCCAGTTTGAGGTTGCTTAGGCCGCCATAAATGTCCAGTACGGTGTCAGAATCGATTTTTAAGGCACTGCCGATGGAGGTTTCCAGCGCTTTATTATCCGCAGTGCCAGAGGTCGCGAGCTGTTGCACCAAGGCCGCTGCCTGAGCGATACCGGCAAGCGCAATAGTCTGGTTTGTGAGGGTGTTTAGTTGCATAAGTCATTGCTACGGATGGATTGGATTGGTATCGTACCAATACCTATGCGGCTATTCAATGGATAGCTGTGTTTGGCAAAATAAACGGCGTAATATAACGGGTTGTAAAACAAAAAACCTTTCCTAAGGAGAATGAATGTCATGATTGAATGTACAGAATTAACGGTTACCGGTATGAAGTGTGGCGGTTGTGAAACGAATGTGAGTGGTGTTTTAACGGCGCTTGACGGAGTGTCCGAGGTGAGCGCCTCAAGTAAAAATAACACCGTTAACATCACCTTTGACACTGAAAAAATGACGCTTGATGTTATCAAAAAGGCGATTACGGACGCAGGATTTACAGTAGCGGCCAATTAATCAGTTTACTGATAGCACCTATTTAATTTAGGACACATTATGAACACAGAAAACACTTCCGAAGCCTTACGTTTATCAATTTTAGGTATGCGCTGTGCAGGTTGTGTCAGTGCAGTTGAAGGCGCATTGGCCGCAGTGGAGGGCGTCACTTCAGTCAGCGTCAATTTTGCCGATCATTCGGCAATGGTCACCGGTTCGGCGGATCCTGACGCCTTAACGCAAGCGGCTAAAAGTGCCGGTTACGATGCGGCGATCATGGAAGGGCTGGAAGACCCGTCTGAACAGGAAGCGCAGGAATTGCAACGCTACCGGCAGTTAATGAAAAAAGCGGCGGTCGCCGGTGCGTTCGGTGCCCTGTTGATGCTGACCGAACAGCTAGGCTGGTTGCCGGATATGGGGTCGGCAACAGGGCAATGGGTCTGGCCGGAAATTGCCTTGGTCACCTTAGGCATAATGATATATTCAGGCTGGCACTTTTATAGTGGCGCCGCCAAGTCATTAGTGTTGAAGCAGGCCAATATGGATACGCTGATTGCCCTAGGCACCGGTTCGGCGTGGATCTATTCCTGCATTGTCATTGATTATTACGGCATTTTGCCGTCATTGGCGAAACATGCTTATTTTGAAGCCGCCGTCGTCATTTTGGCCTTTATCAATTTGGGCACAGGCCTTGAAACCATGGCTAGGGGCAAAACTTCCAGTGCGATCCGCAAGTTAATTGGCTTGCAGCCGCGTACCGCCCGTGTGGTCAGGAATGGTGAGGAAATCGACATTCCCATCGAACAAGTGGGTTTAGGTGAAACCTTACGGGTTAGGCCAGGCGAAAAAATCGCCGTTGATGGCGTGTTGCTGGAAGGCCATTCTTCAGTCGATGAGTCGATGTTGACCGGCGAATCGTTGCCCGTGGAAAAAACCGTCGGCACACAAGTGGTCGCAGGCACAATGAACCAATCCGGCAGTTTCCTGTTTACCGCAACGCGCATAGGCCGTGACACCGCGTTGGCGCAAATCATTAAAAGCGTCCGCCAAGCACAAAGCAGCAAGCCGGATATTGCCCGCCTCGCCGATAAAATCTCCGGCGTATTTGTCCCTGTCGTCGTTGCCATATCGGTATTGACGTTTTTGATTTGGTACACGTTCGGCCCCGATCCGTCGTTAGGTTATGCGTTTGTCACGTCGATGACGGTGCTGGTCATCGCCTGCCCCTGCGCATTGGGTTTGGCCACGCCCATTTCGGTGATGGTCGCTGTCGGCAGGGCCGCCCAATCGGGCATTCTGATACGCAACGGCGATGCGCTGCAAACGGCGGGGAAACTGACCTGCCTTATCCTCGATAAAACGGGCACCGTCACCGAAGGCAAGCCGGTTGTGGTTTCGATAGAGTCTATTAGCGATAGGGATGAAGACAGTGTCTTGCAATTGGCGGCGAGCATTGAATCAGGTTCTGAGCATCCGTTGGCGGCGAGTATTTTGGCAGCGGCTGAACAAAAACAGCTCAAGCTGGAGAAAGTGACCCAATTTGAAGCGATTGCCGGTTTCGGTGTCAGTGCTGTCTGTAATGGCCAACGCCTCTTGTTTGGCAACAAAGCGCTGATGGATGCAAAAGACATCAAGTTTACGCGCTATAATAATCGGCTGGAAAAACTGTCGGCGCTAGGGCAAACGCCGATGCTGCTTGCCGTGGACGAGACAATAGTCGGCATTATTGCCGTGGCCGACACGATAAAAAAAGATTCTGCGGCCGCCGTGGCACAGCTTAACGCGTTGGGCATACGCGTCATTATGGTGACGGGTGATAATCAGATAACCGCGCATGCGATAGCGAAACAGGCGGGCATCACGGAAGTCAATGCCCAGATATTGCCACAGGATAAGGCGCAAGTCGTCAAAGCGCTGCAACAACAAGGCGAGATTGTCGGCATGGTTGGCGACGGCATCAATGATGCGCCTGCGCTGGCCCAGGCTGATGTCGGCCTCGCCATAGGCACGGGTACCGATGTCGCCATAGAAAGCGCCGATGTCGTCATCTTGCAAGGTTCATTGCTGAAAGTCCCTGAAGTGATCGGCCTGTCGAAAGCGACGGTCACCAATATCAAACAAAATCTGGTGGGGGCATTTTTCTATAACACCATCAGCATTCCGGTTGCGGCAGGTTTGCTGTATCCGGTGTTTGGCGTGTTATTAAATCCGATGATAGCGGGCGCGGCGATGGCGATGTCGTCATTGACCGTGGTGACGAATGCCAATCGTTTGCGGTGGATGAAATGGTGAGTGGGTAGTGTCCAAAAAGCCAGAATTTGAATGCTGGCTAGCGCCCAATCATTCGGTGGCATATAAACCGTTTAAGAAATAATGGACAGGTTTCAGGTAAAGTTGCATTTTAGCTGGAACGTGTTTTATAGGATGGTCGTCAGTTAATTACCGGAATTAACAAAACAATAAGGTGGTTATTAACTATGTTAATTAAAAGAGCAATGCCTTGGGCGCGACTGCTTTTATTCTTGGCAATTGCGTTGTTGTCAGGTTGCGCCAGTACGCCGGAAACGCCACCGGTTGCCGTGGTGCGTCCCCGTTTGCCGGTGGTCAATTATGCGTTGAGCTTGCAAGGGGTGCGTTATCGCTATGGTAAGGAAACGCCCCAAGAAGGCTTTGATTGCAGTGGTTTTGTCAGGCATGTTTATCGGCATCAAGGGGTGGCTCTGCCACGTACTGCCAAAGCAATGGCGTTGTCCCTGCCACCCGTTCCTAAGCAGGCAATGGTATCCGGTGACTTGGTGTTTTTTAACACCACCGGTAAACCGTTCTCCCATGTTGGTATCTATGTCAATAATGATAAGTTTATTCACGCCCCTAGCCAACGCACTGGTCATGTGTTGGTGTCTAGCCTTAAAAATCAATATTGGCAAAAACGTTTTATGGGTGTGCGCCGCCCTTGATGGGTGCCCGTTGGCATTGCCCATAAGCGGCGCGGGAACGGTTAAATTAAAACTCGAAATTCAGGCGCATATCGTGAATAATACCGGCTTTTTGCACAACGCAGCCGGATATTTAACCCCGAAATGAAGCTGGAAAAAATCAAACTATCGGGTTTTAAGTCCTTTGTCGATACCACGGTAATCCCTATCACCGGTAATTTAACCGCGATTGTCGGGCCAAATGGTTGTGGTAAGTCCAATATTATTGATGCTGTGCGCTGGGTTATGGGTGAAAGTTCGGCCAAACATTTGCGCGGCGGCAGCATGGCGGATGTCATTTTCAACGGTTCATCAGGGCGTAAACCCGTCAGTACGGCCTCGGTGGAACTTATCTTTAATAATGCTGAAGGCAAGCTGGGCGGCGAGTATGCCCAATACGACAGTATTGCCATCAAGCGTCAAGTGAGCCGCGACGGCCAATCGCTGTTTCTGCTCAATGGCTCACGTTGCCGCCGCAAAGATATTACTGACCTGTTTTTAGGTACGGGTTTAGGCTCAAGAAGCTATGCCATTATCGAGCAAGGCACAATCTCGCGGATGGTGGAAGCCAAGCCGGATGAATTAAGAATCCATATCGAAGAAGCGGCGGGCATTTCCAAATATAAAGAACGTCGCCAAGAAACCGAAACCCGCATGAAGCATACGCGGGAAAATCTCGAACGCCTGGATGATTTGCGCGAAGAAGTCGACAAGCAGCTTAAGCACCTGCAAAAGCAAGCGGAAAAAGCAGAAAAATACACCTCCCTTAAAAAGCAAGAACGGCAATTTAAGCTGGAACTGTTGGCAATGCGCTGGGATAGCTATCATCAAGCGGCGGCGCAATTGGAAAGCAGGCTGCATGAGGTGGCCGCCGAGCATAACCGTTTGTTTGTGTTGCTGCGCGAAATTGATGCCGCCATAGAATCTAAACGTACTGAACATAAAACCCAGCAACAGCAAGCCACTAATGTACAAGGGGATTACTACGCCGCCGCCGCCGAAGTGAGCCGTCTTGAGCAGGCGATTAAGCACAGCCAAAGTAGCCATGAACAAACCGGCCTGGAAATTAACCGTATCCATTTACAGATTGGCGCGTTAGATCAGGAAATTGCCACGGATTTGCAGATGCTGGAAGAGTGCAATGCGGCCTTGTCAGTTGCTGAGGAAGAGCGGGTGATTGCCGAGGAAAAACAAGAAACGTTGTTGGACGCACAGCAAGACGCCCAGCAACAACGGCATGCTTGGCAACAGCAATGGGATGTTTATCGGACTGAAAGCGCGCAATACAAGGAGCAGGCCGAAGTGCTGCGGGTTAAGATCCATCAGTTGGATAACCAGAACCGCCAGTTACAGCAGCGCATTGACAAGCTCGATAGCGAGCAAGGTGAGTTGTCCGCAACTGATTTGGACAGTGAGATTGCAATGCTGGAGGAGGGCGTTGGAATGTTGGATACCCAGCGTAGTGAGCTGCATAACCAGCTTGAACAGCGTCAGCAGACTATCCGTGAACTGCGCCAGCAGGTAAAGTCATATCACGAGCAGTTGCATACACACCGTTCAGAGCTCCACAGCGTTAATGGCAAAATCACCTCTTTGGAATTATTGCAGCAACATGCGATGGGGAAGGATAACGAAAATCTGGGCGTGTGGTTGGCATCGGTAAATTTAACGGATAACAAACGCTTGGTTGAGTTTTTAGACGTGGAAGCCGGTTGGGACACTGCCGTGGAAACGGTGCTGGCCAGTTATTTGGAAGCTATTTGTATTGACAGTACTGGCCAGGTTATTGCCGATTTAGCACGTTTAACGGATGAGTCATTAGCGTTGTTTGCGACTACCGTTAAGCCCTTGTCTGACGTGCCGATACCCGGAAAAATGTGTCGCTTGCTCGATAAGATAACCGCGCCATGGCCGTTAAACAACTTGCTGGCCGGGATTTATTGTGCCGATGATAATGGCACCGCTTGTGCCTTATCTGAACAGCTTAAGGCACATGAATCCATCATTACCCGTGATGGCACTTGGTTTGGTCTGGATTGGTTAAAAATCAGCCGTAGCAAAGACAGTAAAACGGGCGTGTTACAGCGGGAAAAAGAATTGCGCTTGTTAAAACAACGGCAAGATGAATTGCAGTTACATTGCGGGCTGCTGGAAGAGCAACAGGAAGCCACCGATAACGGCTTGAAAGAGTCCGAAAGCCACCGCGATAGTCTGCAACAACAGCACAACACGCTAGGGTCTGAGTTATCGGCTAAAAATGCTGTATTGAGTGCCCTGTCGGCAAGGCAGGAGCAGCAACAGCACAGGTTGCAGCAAGTGTGCCAGGATTTAACTGACATGCGCGAGGAGCGCACGGAAAATGCCGAGATAATCGCCGAGTTACGTTTATTGCAGGATGACGCTGAACAGCAGCTTGCGCAAGAAGAAGAAAAACGGCATAGCCTGGAAGCCTTAAATCAGGATATGCAGGCACAGCAGCGGCAAACCGATCAAGCAGTTAATGACACAAGGCAGCTCGTTTATGGCATCAAAGCAAAGATTGAAAACTTGCGCGCCGCAGAAAAGTCAACCGGCAAACAGCTGGAACGCCTTTACAACCAGAAGCAACAGGCGGTTGCGCGCATTGCTGAACTGGAAATAAAGCAGCAGCAAACATTGATGCCGTTGGGTGAAGAAAAAATTCTCTTGGAACAATGTGTTATAGAAAAAAACCAGCTCGAGGCGCAATTAAAAACACAACGTCGGCTTCAGGATGAAATAGAAGCGGCAATAGTGCAGTCGGCCGAGCAACAAACACGGGCGCAACGTGATTTGGATAAGCAAAAAGAGGCATTGGATCAACTGCGCTTTCAGTTACAGGAAAGCCAGGTTAGGCAACAGACTGTTAACGAACAGCTCAAGGAAATTGATGCGGATGTTGGGCAGGTGCTAAAAAACTTGCCTGCTGGGGCGGAAGAAAATGCTTGGAAGAGAAAGGTGGATGATTTGGCTCAGCAAATTGAGCGCTTAGGGACAATTAACCTTTCGGCTATCGAAGAATATCAGGCTCAAGGCGAACGGTTGAAATTTCTGGATGAACAGCATGCCGACTTAATTGAAGCTTTGCAAACTTTGGATCAGGCGATCAGCAAAATTGACAAAGAAAGCCGGTTACGTTTTAAAGAAACATTCGATAAAATAAACAGCGGGTTGCAGGAAAAATTCCCCAAATTGTTTGGTGGCGGACAGGCTTATTTAGAATTGACCGAGCAGGATTTGCTGGAGTCTGGCGTGACGATTATCGCTAGACCACCGGGCAAGCGGAACAGCTCAATCCATTTGCTATCGGGCGGGGAGAAAGCGCTTACCGCCGTGGCGTTGGTATTTTCTATTTTTGAGCTGAATCCGGCGCCTTTTTGTTTGCTAGATGAGGTGGATGCGCCTTTGGATGATGCCAATGTTGGACGGTTTTCAAAAATGGTGGAAGAAATGTCAGCATCGGTGCAGTTTTTATATATTTCCCACAATAAGGTTACAATGGAAATTGCCCAGCAGTTGGCAGGCGTGACTATGAAAGAACCGGGCGTGTCCCGGATGGTCGCAGTTGATATTGAAGAAGCAGTGAGTCTGGCGGAAATCTAATGGATAAAGAATTATTAAGAGTAGTGATTATTGCGGCGGGGCTGTTTGTTGTTATGGGCATGTTGGCGTGGCATTTTTTTAAAAGCAGAAAGTCTTCGCAAGAGATGAATTTTTTTGATGATTTGGAGATTAAAAACAATATTAGCGACTCATTGATGCTTCATCCTGAGCGTGATGATTTTGATATAGAGCCGAAAAAACCGTCCCGCTATGAGGTTAATGATCCGTCTGCTGATCTTTTTGATGACACTGACGGGCTATTTGATTTATCCGAAGACTATGATGGGATAGAACCATCTGCGCCGCGGTTTATAACGCCTGACATTATCCAATTTAGTATTTTTGCCAAAGCGCCTGAAGGTTTTAATGGCTTCGACTTGTTTAACGCGTTCCAGATAGTCGGTTTGGAATACGGTAGCCTAAAAATATTTGAACGTCTGGATGCTAATCGTTTCGTGGACTTTGGCGTGGCCTGCATGGTCGAGCCGGGTACATTTCCAAGCACCGATTTGGAAACATTTTACTGTCCAGGGATTGTGTTTTTTATGCAACCTAGTGTGCTTGATGATGCGGTCACAGTTTTTGACGATTTTGTAGAAACCATAAAACTATTGGTCGTCGAGCTTGATGGTGAGGCACGAGATCATCTGCGGCAACCGCTGACTGATACAACCATACAAATGTTTCGGCAAAGCTTATAAAAATACAGTTCAGGAAGTGGTGATAGTTACCAGATAGGTTATGCCTTCCTAGGCTAGGGCTAACCTATGCGCAAAACGGTCAACTTTTCGGTTTTCCATTATGCAAAAATATTGTAAAAGGGCTGGAAACAGCCTCAGTGGATACCCATGATTACCCTAGAATTGACAGCACAACAACTGGACGAACTGTATGACGGGCTGTCATCAAACGGCAATCCGTCCGCCTGGAAAAAATGCCTGGCCGTTTACCTCTGAGCGAAAGGTTATCCGCGTGATAGGGTTGCGGATATTGTAATGGTCTAGTAATTTTGGTCAGTCAGAAGAGTCCCTTATACTCCTGACAGAACCCCAAGAGGAGGAGCATAACAAAACGTAAAACCTTCACCCCTGCCTTCACGCCTAACATAATAGCAACCGATAAGCCACAGTGCATGACCTCAGCTATTCACTTCTTGTGTCCTAACTTCCACAGTAAAGGCAATATTTGTGCTAATGCAAGGAGAGCAACAAATGCGAATGGAAAATATGACTGATAATTGTCATACAGTTTATAGCTATCTGTACTTATTTAGAAGTTACGCATTGACAGCCAAGTTATAATATGAAGTTTGAAGTCACACAAACATCAGCCACCGGAAGGCTAGCCAATGATCAGGAAAAACACCCGCCCCAGCACCGCCCGCTGCACCCTGCTGATGTACATCAGCTTCCTGCTGGGCGAACCCAAATACGGCAGTTGCAGCCGTCTGGCAGGCGTGATGGACATTTCCCACGATAGCGCGAACCGCTTCCTGCAACGGGAATGCTACGAGGGCAAGGATTTGTACAACGAATCCGCGCCGCTCCTGATCCTGAAAGGCGGCACGTTGGGCGTCGACGACAGCGGGCTGGACAAGCCGTACAGCCAATACCTGGCCTTCGTCGGTCACTTCTGGTCTGGCAAGCACAAGCGTTCCGTGAAGGGGACCAACCTCATCACGCTGTATTATACGGACACCAAAGGGCAGCACCTGCCCGTCAACTTCCGCGTCTATGATTTATGCCCCAGAGGTACAAGTCGGAAGGCAATGCCAAAAATGGTAGTGGTTAACGTTTAACTGAAATGGGTCAAATTATATTCGTGTATAAAAACTTGCAGTGCGATGCGGTGGAATTCGTCACTTTTGGAAAAGGCCAACGATTTGCGGACAAAGCGGGCTAAGCGCTGACGCAGGGTGTTATTCCAGCGTTCGACATGCGCCGTTTGCCCGGTTTCCTTGCCAACCGACTGGCGGTTTTCCCCAAACACGCCCTGGTAGGCTTGCCAGAAGCCGCTGTAGGTATGGGCCGCCCGATAAGTTTCGGGAATACCTGCCCCAAGCGTGCCAGCATTTTTCGCGAAAGCTGAAATGGGATCCGTCCGATTTCAGCGGCGAAAAATTTGCTGGCGATTATTGCCTTCGGCTGCCCGCGTTCGTCCTGTGTCCGCCGCAGCGCGCAACTCCCCTACGGTACGCTGCGCACCACTGGCTACCCCAAATGACTTGACGTCGTGTCGGGATGCCTTGCATTTTGTCTCCGCCCTCGCTACCGCTCGGACTCCGACAAAACGCCCGGCCCTACGGCTACGCGGGGGGGCGCCGTACACCGCTCCACTAACATTACGCTTCCTGTACTCCTTCAAAGCTGGCGGCAACTGTCCGCGCTCCGGTCGCCTGCAAACCAGGACACGACTTGCCGGGTGCGGCGACAGGGCGGGCGCCACCCACACCCAGCAGGCGTTGGCCTTACATTGGACAAATGACCGGGGCTCGTCCAGCTCCAGTACGTCTTCCGGCTGGGCCGGCGCCAACGTGGTTTCCAAGGGCCGTAAATTACGGGCTTTTTTTTAACCAGGCGGCCACGGTTTGGCGGGCAACCCCGAAGGTGCGCTCCAGCCCACGTAGGCTCGAACGCTCGTGGCAAGCCCGCAGGATTTCAGCTTTTCGTTCTTCGCTGTAGCCATAATCAGGGGCCAACGTACCGTAGCAACCACAGGCCTGGCAATGGAACTTTTGTTTGCCTGCCTTGGTTTTGCCGTTGCGGGTCAGCTTGCTGCTACCGCAGCGGGTGCAAGTGGGGGGTTTTGTTATCATGTCACCAATTTTACACGAAACAGTTAAATCTCAACCACTACCGGCAGGCTGTATTTGAATATATTGAAGTTTTTTACAACCGTGAGCGACTGCATTCTGCCAATGGCTACTCGTCGCCAATAGACTACGAATTGCAGCACAAAGCTGCTTGACCATGTGTCCGGGAAAGTGTTGACACATCAGTGTCATGGTGGGCTATTTTACAGGAGGGGGCCGTGTTGTTCAAAGGTGATGGGTGTATATGCGCTTGCCTTGGCAGTAGTTTATGTTAGATACCGAACAGACGGCATTTAATGTTGCAGTTAAGCTTCTTTTCAATACGGCAATGGCGAGTAGCGGCTTGCCACAAAAAAGGTATTGACCGTATGTCATCGGCATGATGTCGATAAGCGATATTAAACTGATACCAAGCGGCGCGAAAACGCCTAGCAACATCTAAGGATAAACCCATGAAAACCAAAGACCAGTATATAGAAAGCCTAGCAGCTGAACTGAAAGAATGGAGCGCCCAGATTGACCTTTTGAGCGCCAAGGCCGAAAACGCGATAGCTGATGTGAAGCTCAGGTATGAAGAAGATCTCAATACATTACGCGCCAAACAGCATGAAGCCGCTAACAAGATAAAAGAGTTGGAGGAATCCAGCGGCGACGCGTGGCAGGCCATCAAAGAGACTGCGGATAGCGTCTGGGATGACCTTAGGGCGGGTGTGGATAGGGTCGCTTCCAAATTCAATTGAGCCAAATCCGGCCATTAAATTAGGCTATTTTTTTCCTTATCTAAGGAGGCTCCATGAATATTGCAATAGAACCCTTGCTCGCCCTTGTGATGGGCATATTGATTTTGCTAGTGCCAAGGTTTTTAAATTATTTTGTGGCCGTTTATTTGATTGTCGTGGGTATCTTGGGGCTAACGCACCATACCCTGATATAGAGGGATTCCAGAACTAAGGCCACGTCATTTTGGAACAGATTTAAATTCAACGTTCTTTAGTCTAACAGGAGCATTACCATGTCACTCGGCACAATCTTACTCGTAATTCTCATCCTAATGCTTATTGGTGTCTTTCCAACCTGGCCACATAGCCGCAGCTGGGGTTATGGCCCCAGCAGCGGGCTAGGCCTGATCTTTATCATCTTATTGATACTGCTCTTATTGGGCAAAATTTAGCTGCGGAGCCAATCTGTTCTGTTTGTGTGCATTAGGTCGCGGTACTAGTGGTGGATTAGGGAGCATACTAGGTATCGCTTTATTTACGGAAGGCTAGGCTCTGTTGACATTTCAAAAATAAGTTTTCAAAAACAATCGGTTATGAGTATAGAGAAAAGCCGTAACTTGTTGAAATACAGAGAGGTTTTACTAAACGTCAACAGAACCTAGTGAGGCTGTAAAAATAGTCTGAAATATCCAAAAATTACCCTTCTTTTTTAACGGCTTATTCCCCAGGCAATACGTTAACTGCTGATATTTCGATTCTTTGCTCATAGACATTACTTATATGTTGGCTAAGACGGAATAAAATACAGGACTGCCGATGCCGAACATGGATTGCCGCATTGGCTGTCGCCATGACCTGAATGTTCAAAACCTATTACAGTCAGCGATTCGCTTAATTTTATTTGGCTTGGAGAATCAGCATGACAAAATGGCAGGAACGAAGACAGCATGTTAGAGTCGGGCACCCGGGTGGTGAGGAACCCATCCGTTTCGAGCTGTTCAGCATCGAACGGTTAGAACAGCATGCGGTGAGTTTGGCGCAAGCGCAAAAAGTCAGTGGCCGTAAACAAGGACGGAAACTGATTCCGCGGGTGCATGATAATTCCCAAGTTTTACTTGAAGCCTATCAAGCCGCCGCCAAGTCGGTCCGTCAGCATCATGTCATCACGCCAGCGGCGGAATGGCTACTGGATAATTTTCACATCATCGAAGAACAGGTTAGCGACATCCTCATCGATTTGCCCGAAAGCTATTATTGGGAGCTGCCCAAGTTGGCCGAAGGTGTGCTGGCGGGCTATCCTCGGGTCTACGGCGTCGCCTGGGCATTGGTGGCCCATACCGACAGCCGTTTTGCCCCGGAATTATTGATGCATTTCGTGGCGGCTTATCAAAACGTCGAACCGCTTACGCTCGGCGAACTTTGGGCGATACCGATTACACTGCGGGTGTTGCTGGTCGAAAATCTCCGTCGGCTGGCCGTTCGCATCATGCACTCCCAAACCGGTCGCTTGCTGGCGGACGAGTTTGTCGATCTGATCGAACAAATTGCCGTTCAAAGCGATAAGCCGGACTCGCCGCTGCCTGCGGCGGTATTACCCGGCATCGAGATGCAGCAAGCATACGTGGTCCAGATCCTGCAGCGTTTGCACGAACCGCATCCGGGTACCGCAGTTTCCCTCGACTTCCTGAATGACTGGTTGGACAAGCAAGGCGCTAGCCTTGATGACATTGTGCATCGGGAGCACGCCGACCAGGTCGCCGATAATTTGACGGTTCGCAACATCATTACCAGCATGCGTGCCATCTCAGTATTCGAATGGCCCCGGTTCGTCGAGGATGCGAGCCTAGTGGACAAGCGCCTGCGTGCTTACGACGGTTATGCTGCGATGGATTTTCTGACCCGTGATCGTTACCGCCATGCGATAGAGGAGCTTGCCAGGCGCTCGCCGTATCCCGAAGTGGTAATTACGGATAAGGTGATCGCCAAGATCCAGCACATCAGCGAACAGTCTGTTACCGAGGGACGCCAGCAGGAACCGGGTCACTACCTGATCGGCGCTGGCCGGTACGCGTTCGAACGGGAAGTCGATTATCGACCTTCGCTAAAACAACATCTGTTGCGTGCCTATGTTGCGCATGCGGGCTTCGCTTATGTGGGTAGCCTTGTCCTGTTGACAGGGCTGTTGCTTGCATTGCCTTTGAACGCGAGCTTTGCCGCCGGACTTAGCGGTTTTCCACTATTCCTGCTTGCGCTGTTCGGTGTATTTCCGGCATCGGATATCGCCGTAGGCTTGGTGAACAGGTTTATCATTGCGGGTCTTCCGCCTCGTCATTTGCCACGACTCGAACTGAAGGACGGGGTGCCTAAGGCATTGAGCACGTTTGTCGTCGTACCGACGATGTTTGCCAGCGAGGCCGAGGTAAAAGACCAAGTCGGGCAGATGGAAATCCGTTATCTTGCCAATCCGGACGGCGAGGTGCGCTTTGCCCTGCTGTCAGATTGGAGTGATGCCGAGCTGGAAACGATGCCGGACGACAACAGGCTACTAAGTGTAGCCGTTACTGCGATAATCGCACTTAACGCCAAATACGGAGGGCAGCGCTTCTTTGTATTCCACCGCAAGCGCTTGTGGAATCCCTGCGAAGGCAAGTGGATGGGATGGGAACGCAAGCGCGGCAAGCTCCACGAATTCAATCGTCTCTTGCGTGGTGCTACCGATACGTCTTTTTTGCCGATTGCCGGCCAGCCAGCCACAGCACCGCCAGATGTCTGCTATGTCATCACCCTCGATGCGGGCACGAAATTGCCGATGGGTGTTATCTCCCAACTGGTGGGCGTGGCCGCCCATCCATTGAACAGTCCGGTGTTCGATCTAGCCAGCCGGTGTGTCATCGACGGCTACGGCATCCTCCAGCCACGCGTAACGCCGACTTTGCCGCTACGCCAGGAACACTCGATGTTTCACCGGATTTTTGCCGGAGCTTCCGGCACCGACGCTTATTCCAGTTCGGTATCCGAACTTTATCAAGATTTGTTCGCATTGGGCACATACAACGGCAAGGGCTTGTACCATGTAGACACGTTCGAAGCGGCGTTGGCCGGACGCGTACCGGACAACACCCAACTCAGCCATGATTTGTTCGAGAGCGTATACGCCCGTTGCGCACTGGTCAGCGATATCGAGTTTTTCGAAGAATTCCCTTCCCACACCGAAGTGGCGGCATCGCGTGAGCACCGCTGGGCTAGGGGCGATTGGCAGCTGCTGCCTTGGATCTTTGGGCCTCTCGGCAAGGGTATGCCCGTGATTGGGCGCTGGAAGATGCTCGACAATTTGCGCCGCTCCCTCTCGGCTCCTGGCGCTTTCTTCGCACTGGTCGCAAGCTGGGCGATACCGGACGCGCCGCAGTTGATGCTGATCGGTTTCGTACTGACGGCGTTGGCCTTTCCCGCGCTGTTGGCGGTCACGAGCGTTCTCAGGTTGCCCAGTCGCGGCGTCTCGTTGGGTACTCATCTGCGTGCGGCGACAGAGAATGTGCTGTGGGCATTTGGTAACAGCTTGGTCGCGTTGACCTTACTCGCACAACACGCTTGGCGAATGATGGACGCCATCTTCAGCACCTTGGTGCGGCTGTTTATTACCCATCGACAATTGCTGAAATGGGTCACCGCCCTGCAGGCAAAAGCTGCGGCGGGCAATGCACTGGAGAATCTCATCCGGCCCTTGGGTAGTTCGTCTACGGTCGTCATTGCCGCTGGCGCCGTGGTGTTGCTGTTCAACCCGGCGGGTATCACGGTCGCGGCGCCGTTCCTGCTGTTATGGTGGCTGGCGCCGGTCGTCGCCCGCGCGTTGAGCCTCCCGCCCAAACTGGATCCGGACGAATCGTTGCTGCCTCAAGATAGCCAACAATTGCGCCTGATCGGAAGACGTATCTGGCGCTTTTTCACGACCTTCGTAACGGCGGAGGAACACTATCTGCCGCCGGATAATTTCCAGGAAGACCCGCAACCCGTTATCGCCCATCGCAGTTCACCGACCAATTTCGGCCTTTATCTGTTGTCTGTCACAGCGGCGAGGGATTTCGGCTGGATCGGGTTGATGGATACGGTCGACCGGCTCGAAGCCACGCTGACCACACTCACTGCGTTGCCGCGGCTACACGGCCATTTCTATAACTGGTACGATACCAGCGATCTGCATATCTTGGAACCTCGGTATGTATCGACTGTGGATAGCGGCAATCTTGCCGGACATCTGCTCACACTGGTGCAAAGCTGCCGGGAAATGCTGGGGCGGCCGCTTGCGTTATCCTCCGCGTTGACAGGTCTGTCCGATACCCATCAACTGCTCATGGACGCGCTGGCCCATATCACCGATGACCGGCGCACGCTCACCGTTACATTGAAAGAGCTGCGACAAAAAGGTATCGTCCTCGGTGAGCTTTTTGGCAGCCATCCTGCCAGCCCGGATGAATGGAGCCGCCTGTGGCGGCAGTTGGCACTCGGCGCAGACACGCTGCATGATCTAGTGCGCGCCTATAGCGCCGAACGCGGTGACACCGGCGACAACGAAATGCTGTCATGGGTCACCTTGCTGCGCGATGACATCCGTTCCCATGTGCGTGATGTGGATAGCCTGATTCCTTGGATTCATTTCGCGGCCCGACTTGACACGAGTCCAGAACTGGCAGCGCTTGGTAAACAGTTGACGCTGGAAACCCGTTTGGGTGAGCTTGCCGGCTGCTATGCGCTGGGCTTGGCCGATCTTGAGGCATCGTCTGCTGGTGCTATGTTTGATGGTTCTAGCATCACCCCAGATGGATTGAAAACGCTGGCAAAGCGGTTACGGAGCGGCAAAGAGCAGGCTGAAACGCTCACCGAACGATTGGAAAACATGGCGGCACAAATGGACGCCTTATTCCACGAAATGGATTTCAGCTTTCTTTATGACAGCCAATGCCACTTGTTCTCGATTGGCTATCGGGTGATGGAAGGTACGCTTGATCCCAGTTATTACGACCTGTTGGCCTCCGAGGCGCGTCTTTCCAGTTTCGTCGCAATCGCCAAACGCGATGTGCCGGGCACGCACTGGTTCCACCTTGGCCGCCGGGTGACACGCGTAGCGCATGGCACTGCGTTGCTGTCGTGGTCGGGGTCGATGTTCGAATACCTGATGCCTTCTTTGGTGATGTTCACCCCGCGTTACAGCCTGCTCGACCAAACCTGCCGCCAAGTCGTGAAGCGGCAGATCGAATACGGCAAAGAACGCGGTGTGCCGTGGGGTGTTTCGGAGTCGGCTTTTAACGGTCGTGACCTCTTTTATACTTATCAATATGCCGCTTTTGGCGTACCCGGGCTAGGGATGAAGCGCGGACTCGGCGAAGACCTGGTGATCTCTCCCTACGCAACGGCTCTGGCCGCGATGTACCTCCCGCATGCCGCCGTGGAAAACTTCGACCGCCTGGAAAATGAAGGCGCATTGGGTCGCTTCGGTTTTTATGAAGCGCTCGATTTCACGCCGGTTCGGCTTGCGGAAGACCAGAGGGTCGCTATAGTGCGTTGTTACATGGCCCATCACCAGGGCATGTCCCTAGTGGCTTTTGCCAATGTCGTGCATAACGGGGCGATGCGCCATCGCTTCCATCGCGCGGCGCTGATTATGGCAGCTGACTTGTTGCTGCAAGAACGCATCCCGCTCGGCGCAGATACCAGCAGCCTGCCGGTGCTCCTAGACCTTTCCGAAGTCAAGGAGTCCGTGCAGCCACCGATCCGGCGTGTACCTTCACCCACGTCTTTTATCCCGTCAACCCGTCTGTTGTCCAACGGCCGTTATGTGGTAATGATCACTGCCGCCGGATCCGGTTACAGCCTATGGAAGAACCTCGCGGTGACACGTTGGCGCGAAGACGTGACACGGGATGCTTGGGGCAGTTATCTCTATCTGCGCGATGTTGCAAACGGCCAAGTCTGGTCTGCAGGATACCAGCCGACGGTCGTGCCTCCCGATGAATACGAGGTGGTCTTTGCTGAAGACCGCGTCCGCATCACCCGTACGGATGGCAGTATCGTCAGCACCCTGGAGATTGTCGTTTCGCCAGAGGACGATGCGGAAATCCGCCGTCTGAGCCTTACTAATACCGGGTTGCACACCCTGGAAATCGAGATAACTTCCTACGCCGAGGTTGTGCTTGCGCCCTTTCCGGCCGATATAGCGCATCCTGCTTTTTCCAATCTATTCGTCCAGACCGAGTATTTGCCCCAAGCGCGTGCGCTGATCGCCGGACGGCACCGGCGGTCACCCGGTAACTCGGACATCTGGGCGGCCCATGTTTTGGCCGATGACCGAACTGACGACGGTCTCCAATACGAGACCGACCGCGGCCGATTTATCGGCCGCGGGCAAACGTTGCGGGAACCCATTGCGGTGATGGATGGCCGCCCGCTAACCAATACCGTTGGCGCCGTTCTCGATCCGATATTTAGTTTGCGCACACGGGTTCGCATTGCAGCGGGCGCGACCCAACATGTGACATTCACCACTTTGGTTGCCGCCTCACGCCTAGAGGTAGTGGAACTGGCTGACAAATACCGCAATGCCGGTGCGTTCGAGCGTGTGTCCGCCATGGCATGGACGCATGCCCATGTGCAACTGTATCATCTGCGTACCAAACCGGATGAGGCCCAACTGTTTCAAGGTCTGGCGAACCGCTTGGTCTATGCCGATCCCTCGTTGCGCTCAGTCGACAAGTTGGTGCAGACAAATAGTCTGAATGTCACCGGGCTGTGGCGATTTGGCATATCGGGGGACAGACCTATCGTCTTGTTGCGCGTAACCGAGTATGAAGACCGCGCCTTTGTCGAACAATTGCTGCGTGCCCACGAATACTGGCGCATGAAAGGCCTTGCCATCGATCTTGTGATCTTAAACGGAAAGGAGTCGTCCTATATTGAGGATTTCCAATCTCTACTGGAGGGCATGGTGCGGGAAAACCAGGCATTTTCAACCCAACAGGAGAAGGATAGCCAAGGTGCAATTTTTGTCATGCGGGTTGACCAACTTTCGCCAGAAGAATTGCGACTGCTACAAACGGGCGCGCGGGCGGTGCTCGTCAGCAGTCGGGGCACCTTGGCCGAGCAGTTGTTAAGACGCCCTCGCCCTGCGGCGGCTTTCGTTATGGTTAAGCCCAAGCCTGACCTCGGAGACTATTTACCACCATTGGCGCTACCTCCGCTTGAATTCTTTAACGGGCTCGGCGGCTTTAGCGATGAGGGGCGCGAATATGTGATCGTACTCGACAACGGTCAGTGGACACCGGCTCCTTGGATCAATGTGATTGCCAATGCCGAGTTCGGTTTTATGGTATCGGAGTTGGGTAGCGGCTGCACCTGGTGTGGCAACAGCCGGGAAAACCAGTTGACGCCTTGGTCGAACGACCCGGTCAGCGATCCGTCTGGGGAAATATTCTATTTGCGCGATGATGAGACAGGGGCAGTGTGGAGTCCGACCGTCCTGCCTATCCGGGTTGACAATGCCAGCTATGTGATTCGCCACGGACAGGGATATAGCTGTTTCGAGCATGCCTCCCACGGGATTCACAGCGAGCTGCTGCAATTCGTCAGCCCGGACGACCCGATTAAGGTCTCGTCTTTGACCTTGACCAATGTTTCCGGGCGAAGCCGCCGATTGACCATCACCGCCTACGTCGAATGGGTGCTAGGTGCTTCACGTAGCGTAACTGCTGATCATGTCATCACCGAACTTGACCCGGAAACAGGTGCCTTATTCGCTTACAACCCTTGGGACGTGGAATTCGGCCAGCGTATCGCCTTCGCCGATCTTGCTGGTCGGCAGACCCGCTGGACTGGGGACAGGGCTGAATTTATCGGCCGCAACGGTAGCCTGGATGCACCGGCGTGCCTGCTGGGTTCCAGTGCGTTGAAAAATCGCGTCGGCGCGGGGTTAGACCCTTGCGCTGCACTGCAAGAGGTGATTGAGCTTGCGCCTAATGGGCGCACCGAGATCGTCTTCCTGCTGGGACAAGGCAATGATCGCACCCAAGCGTGCGAATTGGTGCAGCGCTATCGGGCAACCGAAACAGCAACGACATTGGCCAACGTGAAGCAGTCTTGGGAGCAGGTGCTGGGCAAGATTCAGGTGAAAACGCCGGATAGGGAACTCGATATTTTGCTGAACCGCTGGCTACTATATCAAACCCTGAGTTGCCGACTATGGGCTAGGGCCGCTTTCTATCAAGTGGGCGGGGCATTCGGCTTCCGCGACCAATTGCAGGACAGCATGGCATTGGTCGTTACCCGGCCCGATCTGACCCGCGCCCACCTGCTTCGTGCCACGGCACGCCAGTTTGTTGAAGGTGATGTGCAACATTGGTGGCATCCGCCGACGGGTCGCGGCGTGCGCACCCGTTTTTCCGATGACCGGGTCTGGTTGCCTTATGCCGTCTTACGGTATATCAAGGTGACCGGCGATACCGATGTGCTCGACGAGTCGGTGCCGTTTCTGGAAGGCGCAGCGCTAGCGGCGGAACAGGATGATGCTTATTACGAGCCCACCCAATCCTTGCAGCAAGCCAATCTTTTCGAACACTGCGCCCGTGCGCTGGATATGAGTCTGGAAACGGGTTCGCATGGCCTGCCGCTGATGGGGAGTGGCGATTGGAACGACGGGATGAACCGGGTCGGCAATCAAGGCAAAGGCGAGAGTGTCTGGCTGGCTTGGTTCCTGATCGCCACGCTTGACGAATTCGCAACACTGGCGGCAGTCAGGGATGAAGCCCAGCGTGCAGCCAGCTGGCGTGAACACGCCGCACAATTGAAGATAGCGGTGGAAACCGAAGCTTGGGACGGCGCATGGTACCGGCGCGCCTATTTCGATGACGGTTCGCCCTTAGGTTCGGCCACCAACGCCGAATGCCGCATTGATTCGATCGCCCAGAGCTGGGGGGTCATCTCCGGCGCCGCTGGTGCAGAACGTGCGCAACGGGCGATGCTGTCGGTACGGGAATATCTCGTTCGTGACGGCGACGGTTTGGTGTTGCTGTTCACCCCGCCCTTCGACAAGACCGAACGGGATCCCGGCTACATCAAGAGCTACCCGCCAGGCATCCGGGAGAACGGTGGCCAGTACACCCATGCAGCCATCTGGTCAGTCATTGCTTACGCGATGCTCGGTGAAGGTGAGCAGGCGATGGAGCTGCTGCGCATGCTGAATCCGATCAAGCGCACCGCCACCCGCACCGGTGTTTACGCTTATAAGGTCGAGCCTTATGTGCTGGCGGCGGATATTTATGCCGAATCGCCCCATGTGCGACGTGGCGGCTGGACTTGGTACACAGGCGCTGCTGGGTGGTTTTACCGTGCCGGACTGGAATCCATTCTGGGTCTACAGGTCTGCGCCGACCAATTGGTATTCGCTCCCTGTATTCCCAAATCATGGCATGGTTATAGTATTTTTTACCAGCATGGAACTAGCCGCTATGAAATCACGGTTGAAAACCCGAACGGCGTGGCACACGGTATAGTCAGGATAGAACTGGACGGTGAATGCCTGTTAAATGCCAATGGCATAGCATTGCAGGATGACGGACAGTTACATAAAGTGACGGTGGTGCTGGGGTTATAAGCTAACTCGCACTAAACAACCACCCGCTTTAACAGGTGGTTGTTTAGTTATGGACTTCATCTTTCCGAACTTCCTGCTCCGCCTTAACCCAATCCTGATCTGCATGACCGTTCTGGTGGCCTTCCGACCTCCCGACCTAAACAACAAGTTATCTAATCTGTGTTTACTAACAAAGCAAAAGGCTATAGTGGATCCCGAAATTCAGACCAGACGCTAAGGAGAAACAGTGTCAAACTAACGGTCAAAAAACGGGAGAACTGCCATGGGTACAAAACGCAAAACACATAGTTGCAAGCTTCAAGGCGAAAGTTGCTTTATGGTTAATCCGATATAAAAAGACGTCCTGTCATCGCCTCAGTAAAAAGGCTGTCAACGGAACATCGCAATTTATTGCGGAGGGATTTAAGTTGCGCCCATTTATGTTCGATAGGGTTAAGGTCGGGTGAGTAGGTGGGCAAAAATTCAAGGGTATGTCCGGCGTTGCCGATGCGGTCTTTAATGTCTTCCCGCTTGTGGAAGGTGGCGTTATCCATGACAACGACGCTGCTTGCGGGGAGTTTTGGCAGCAAATCCTGTGTGGCCCAAGCGCAAAAGACGTCGGCGTTGATGTTGCATGGGAACAGTGAAACCGACAGCAGCGTCCCCTTGACGGGCGCAACGCCAGGACGGGTTTCTGCATCATTGCCGCGCAAGGCGTGAAAAACACCGATTGCGGCCAGGACAAAGGCGATGATGCCCACAGGGCACAAGTGCGGGGAAAAGGGTGTCCGGCATCAAACGCCATGTCGTGGTTGACCCCCAAGGGCCACCCCATGCCATCGCGGCCAATGTCACTGACCGCCAAGGCGCACCCGACGCTATCGGGCGCAATAAGGACAGGTTGTCGTCGGTGGCCACGGTCTTGGTGGATGGCGGCTATACCGTCCAGCCGTTCGACGGGGCCGTCCGGGAGCTGGTCGGGGCTACGGTACAAGTCGCCAAACGGGGCGGACTGCATACCTTCACGGCCATCCCCCAACGTTGGGTCGTCGAACGCTCTTTAGCCTGGTTGGAAAAAGGCCGCAGGCTTTGGAAAAACACCGGGCGTTTGCCCAACACCAGCCTGCAGTCCGTCAATTTGGCTTTTTTGGCCTTACTGTTACGAAGATATTGAACAGGCTCTAAAAGGACTTGCAGGCCTCGCTAAAAAGTGATTGGAGACTTGACAATTCGAGTTCTTAAGAGATGATGCTATCATTTTTTTTCCTTCGTTTTGGTTTGTGCATTGGCTTCGGGCAATGCGTCCCGTACTGTCCAGCAGCAAAATTAGTGAATACAATGCAACATTTTGCTGTCGGATATTATTTTGCCTTCTGCATTCCAACATTATTTTTTTTAGCACGAAACGTCCGCGTAAGACGCAAATCCAAAATTTGCTTACAACCATCGAACTTGGTGAAGGCAAACCCAGAAACTGAAACCTTTACTAAAGGACCGCCTGACATGGATTATAAGCCCGTATGACTAAGGTCTTGGGTGAAAACCGTTACAGGGTGCAATAGGCCCATTCGAAAACAAGCAGCCGGTAGGCCATCGCGGCCAACGAAGGTGCCAGGACTGCATGCCGCAGGAAGAAATCTTTTCCAGGTGGCTCTCTTTCTGTTAGAGCCGCCCGTTCCATGAAACTCGTATGAAAGACAACATGGGCATCACAGTTGCCTGGGCAGGATATTCCATCATTGTAGATTGTCAGACAAACGGTTTCCGCAGGACTAGCCCCAGGTAACATGAGTGCCAGAAGTAGGAGCAGATTCAAAATGCGCATAACAGTCTCCTTGTGGGATTCGTGAGTTAATTCTTGCAAATTTTTATCTAGCGTTGAGCCGATTAATTAAATCTAACCTTTGAAAGAGCTTAGTTTAGTATCCTTATTTTTCTAGTAAAAATGCTAAGTTTTTTCTGATTAGCAAGATACTTCGGCCGAGCGTAATCAAGCCCAACGGCAAACACTGGAGCCAGCAAAAACCGGGCGGCGTTTCCCAATGATGAGACGGTATTGAAGTTGTTCTATTTGGCCTTGGCTAACATCAGCAAGAAAGGGTCAATGCCACTACAAAGCTGGAAAGCCAAGCCCAATCGGTTTGCTATCCAGTTTGTAGGCCGGATGCTTGACCGATAATTGAAAATCCGTTTGCACAAATTTCTGGATTCCTCTTGCCATGTTATCGCAGCTAAAGCTAGCTGGCCTAAGCAGGTGGTTTTAACTTTATGATGGGCAATAAATTTACTTGGCTGATTAGCTTGTCGCTGACTAATGCACCGCACAGCGAGTGACTGGCGGGCAAATTAATATCAAGAATCTTCCAGGCAGATGTTTGCCCATAATCGGCGGGTAAGCTTAAAAATAGGCTAGGATTGGCGGGGTCTGTCACACAAGATTGTAAGCCTAACGCCATGCCTCGCCCCGTGGCTTTTACAAAGGCTTCTTTTTTTGTCCAAAAACAATAGAATGCGGCGGTTTTTTCGGTTTCTGGCAGTTGATGCCAGTATGCCGCTTCAACATCAGCAAAACATTTATCAACCAGCAAGGCCAAATTGTTTCTGGGTTTGCAGTGTTCAATATCAACCCCTAACTGGCAGTTTTGTGCTACGGCAATTACTAGGTTATTGGCTGTATGCGAGATGTTGAATGCCAAGTCAGGGTGATCCGCAAGATAGGGTTTGCCGTGTGCGGCTTTTTTTATGTTGATTTGTTCAGGGGGCTGGGCAAGATAACGCGAAAGAATATTCCGCAAGTGACCATGTGCTTCAACATAATGCTGTTGCAACAAAGGGTTTGCCAGTTTTTCGGCGTGGGCACGTTCGCTTTTATCGAGCAGCGGCCAAAAGTGCGGATAATCCGCGCCGGTCACCGCCAGTTTGCCATACCAGAGGTCGGCGCTATCCCCCTTAATGGTTAACAATGCCCAGTCCTTCACCCCGAGGGTCACTTGCAGCCGTTAATGACCGGGTCTTTTTATGCCACTGCACTGCTTGCATATCACCGAAACGGTAACGGGCTATTTTAAGTTGGTGCCCTAATTTAGCCAGTTTGTGCTGTTGGTCTGGAGTCAATGCGCCGGGCTCATATTCCAACACATCAGGGATAAATTGATGATGGAAACGTGGGGTCTGTACCCATGATTCCGGGCCATTGCCCGCGGCAAAATCCAGTGTGGCCAATAACACCATCGATGGGATACGGCTGCCGCCCGGCGTACCGAGAGCCGCTATGCGTTGGTCATCTTCCAGAAAGGTTGGGGTCATGCTCGATAACATGCGTTTGCCTGGCGCAATCGAGTTGGCAACGCCGCCAACCAGTCCGTAGCCGTTTAATGCACCTTCCTGGCTGGAAAAGTCGTCCATTTCGTCATTCAGCAATACGCCCGTACCTTCGGCAACGAATCCCGAACCGAACGGGAAATTGATGCTGAGCGTTGCCGCCACGCGGTTGCCTTCGGCATCCATAATGGAAAAATGTGTGGTGTTGTCGCCTTCCGGTTGCCCTGCAATAGTGCCGGACAGGTAACTGTTCGGCAAGGCCTTGTCGGCACGTAAGCTACTACGTAACCCTGCGGCATAGTCCGCATTCAGTAGCCGGGCGATAGGAATGGCGATAAAGTCGCTGTCGCCTAAGTACAACGCGCGGTCATGGTGGGCGCGGCGCAGGGCTTCCGCAACAAGGTGCGCGCGGGTGCTGTCATCGCTTTGTTGCAAGTCGTAAGCGGACAAGATATTCAATGCTTCAAGCAGCACGATACCGCCCGATGACGAGGGGGGGGCTGTGGTGATTTTGATGCCATGATAAGTGCCGGTGAGCGGCGTGCGTTCGGCGACCCGATAAGCGTCAAGGTCTTGTTGGCTCCAGATGCCACCGGCTTTATTGATGCCGTTGAGCAATTTGTTGGCAATATCACCGCGATAAAAGCCATCCCGTCCCGATTCGGCTAGCCGTGTTAAGGTACGCGCCAAATCAGGCTGTTTCAAAATGGCATAAACTGTTGGTGGTTTGCCGTCAGGTAAGAAAATCGCTGCTGTTTGTGGGTATTTTTTTAATACCTCGGCTCTAAATTTAAGCATTTTTAGATACTTGTTGCCTACCGCAAACCCCGTTTGCGCATAACGGATGGCGGGGGCTAGGTTTGCAGATAAGGGCAGCCGTCCGTATTTTTCCGATAAATGCACCAGCGCGGCAGGCAACCCTGGAATGCCTGCGGCTAACGGGCCATCCAGCGACAAGCGGGGGACGACTTTACCTTTACTATCGACAAACATATCCTTATGTGCCGCCAGCGGTGCTTTCTCGCGGCCATCAACCACAGTTTCAAACTGATCGCTCGCTCTGTGCAGCAGCCAATATCCGCCTCCACCCAGCCCCGATCCGGTTGGTTCAACAACCGCTAAAGCCGCGCTGACAGCGACTGCCGCATCAAACACGTTGCCGCCGTTACGTATAATTTCAAATCCGGCCTCGGTGGCTAAGGGATGGGCACTGGCTATGGCTACCTTTGGTGTATCGGCATAAGCAGTGATAGTCCAGCAAAGGGTGAACAAAAGGACAATATAATAGTTTTTGAGCATTTTTATTTGATTCGGGGAGATGGGGTGGTCACATTCTAACAAGGGATGCGATGATCTGCTAAGGCGCTAGGGCAATTATAGGGAAGCCAAACTTTTGGCGGGGACAATGATTCGATTGGGTTATTTGTTATTTGTTATTTGTTATTTGTTATTTGTTATTTGGTTACGATCCATCGATCAGGATATGGTCATCTATCACGAGAGGATGCCTGCTTTAGCGGTGGTTGTTATCGCAAACTAACCAAGCCATTCTTTCTTTGTCTTAGCCGCCACGCCTCATATTCTTGAGTTGCTTCAAGCCAGTCTTCTTGGTCACAGTTAGGCCAAAAGCCTCTAGCTAATGCTTTGTAATAAGCGGATTCGGCTATCCAGCGGTTTTTTTCGATTGTTTCGGTAGCAGCTGGCTGACATTCAGTTTTTTTTGCCGAAGGCTTTTTAGCTTTTTTTATCATTGGCTAAGCTTATGTGGGGTAGGAGGCTAACAGTATAAATCACATCTATTTTTAAACTATAGCCGATCGGCTGGGATGTAGCGTAACAAAGTTCAGGCATTCGGAACATGTATTCCCAAGCGTTACGCACGGATTATCTAGTGGAAATTACTTGTTAACCTGACTTTGAATGCTAGACTGTTTACTGCTCTTATTATAATTATCTAGGCTGAAGACTCTTGGCGTTACTGCAAAACTGCATCAGTCCAGTTGTTATAAGGTGGGTAATCGCGTTAGAAAATTCATTCACTTGATTTTCTACATAAAAATTATTGGGGCGTTATCAAAGACTACAACGTAAATAGGATGGTCAAATGAAAAAACTACTATTAAATATTGCTATTTTAAGTGTTTCAACACTTAACATCAGCAATGTCTTTGCCACAGTGACGCAAGAGCCACATTCCTTAAACACCGACTTAAGAGCCATTATTATAATGAAGGGGTTGACGGGCGATCCCTTAAAAGGTCGGGTCATTCCTGACATCCACAGTAAGCAAGCACAATTGGGGATGGATTTGTTTTACTCCAAATCATTGGGTGGTGATCAGGATTCAGCTTGCGTAACCTGTCATCATCCTGTATTGGGAGGCGGCGACAGGCTGTCTTTATCTATTGGTGTTGAAGCAGACAACCCCGATCTATTAGGTTTTGGGCGTTCAAATACGGGGGCGGCCAGCAACCCTGAAGGCGGCCCGCCAGTGCCACGCAATGCACCGACTACGTTTAATATTGTCGCGTGGGATAAAGTTTTATTCCATGATGGCCGTGTGGAAAGCCTAGATAAAATCGCCGGCAAAAACGGTGCTGGCCCGTTAGGTATCCGCACCCCTGATTCGGCATTCGGTACTGCAGATCCGCATTCAGGCAGAACCTTAACCCAGGCACAAGCCCGTTTTCCTGTCACGTCAGATGCCGAAATGAAAGGCTTTAACCATGAAACTTTCACTAACCGTACCATCCGTAACCTTTTAGCGGGCCGGCTTGGTGGCTTTGGCAAGGCGCAAAACGATTTGCCAGACACCAATTATTGGTTGACCAAATTTAGGGACGCCTATGGTAGGCCCACTGCGACCGCACAAGAATTAATCACTTATAACAACATCGCTTTTCTTATTGGCGCTTATGAGCGCTCACAAGCGTTTGCCAATACGCCATGGAAAGCCTATGTGGCAGGCAATGACGCTGCCATTAACAAGTCCGCCAAGCAGGGGGCGCTGCTATTTTTCCGTAGCAAAGCGGAAGGCGGCGCAGATTGCGCCAGTTGCCATAGCGGTGATTTCTTTACCGATGAGGATTTTTATAACCTTGCCATGCCGCAAATCGGTGCAGGCAAAGGCAACGGCGATGGTTCAGAAGATTTCGGCCGTTTCCGTGAAACCAAACTGGAATCCGACAAATACGCGTTCCGTACCCCTACGTTAATCAATGTTTCCGTTACTGGGCCTTGGTCACATGCAGGTGCTTACACATCATTGGAGGAGGTTACTAAACATCACCTTAATCCTGCAAATGCCATCGCTAATTATGATTTTAACCAATTACGCCAAAGAGACATCCGCAATTTGGATAAAATGGTTGTCAATACACAAAAAGCCTTAAATGCCAGCAGTTTTTTAGTCAAAAACATGGACTTAACCAATGATCAAGTCAATGATTTGGTCGCTTTCCTAAAAACTTTGACTGACCCTTGCGTTAAAGACAGGAACTGTTTGGCACCTTGGATTCCTACCCCTAACACCGACCCTAATGGCCAGCAGTTAGACGCAGTCAGAAGGAATGGCAGTTTGCTGTAACCCACCGGTAAAACACAAAAGGCGCAGTGGCTAAGCATTGCGCCTTTTTTATGGCTAAAAAATTACCGGCTTCCCTATGAAAAATAAGCCTTGCCTAATTGGATTTGCCCAAGCCGCTCATGGATAGCGGCAGCAACCTCGCCAGTTGGGTCGGGGGGCGTATAGCGCCAAGGTTCGAAGTCTCCAGTGAGTAATTTGGCGGCGCCGTAGTCAATTAATTGGTGGATAATTTCCCGATGAAAGCATTCCGTGGCATTGGCGCTGAGATCGACCAATAACGGCTTTCCGGTAAACGCCGCTTCCGAACACATCGACAGTGAATCCCCCGTGACTATGAACACGTCAGCATGCGCCAGTAAGGCGTGGTAAAAATCGGTGGCGGTTTGTTGCCAATCAAAAAACAGGGGATTAAAACCGGAAAGTTCCGTTAACAACACGCTTAAGGCATCAACTGGAGTTCGTCGGCTGTTGGTGACCATCAAGCTGCCACCTTGGGTATTCACTATTTGCGTAACCCGCCCGGCCAATTGACGGGCGTGGTCTGGGCTGAAACCATTACAGTAGCGGGTATTGCCGCCGACCAGTAAGGCCGTGATAGGTTTGGGCAGTTGATCGAAATAACCGGTATGTTGCCGGTAGGAGGCTGCTAAGCCTGCTTGGGTCAATTGATGGGGCACGCCGGTCATGGTGACAACATTGTCGCCAGTCAATTGGGGCGAGGCAATCAGGTCGTATTCGTGCAAACGGGGATGGGGTTGTTCGGGCAAAATAGACGCTAAATAAACATTAAATAAACAATCAGTAAATACCTGCCGTAAATCGGCGATTTCTGCGGTGGTTTCTTCGCCTGTACCACTGATCACCAATAGCGGCGTAGTATTTATGTTAGCCAGATATTTATGTTTAAGAGCTTGCTGGTAACCACTGGCATCGTCATTCGGTAACGGGATTGTTTGATAACCAAATCCCAAACGCTCGGCAAGTCCAATCCGGGCATGCAGCTCGCCAGTATAGGCGCTATCCACAACCCAGACTAAAGGCTTCGGCTGCTTGCCTACGTTATCATTAGTCATCCTGTTTTCCTTATGTTGAAATCTTGGGCGGCAACCGCGCCATCGGCAATCGCCACAACCACTGCTTGATGCCTAGCATTGGCGACATCGCCTATTGCGTATAGCCAAGGTAAATTAGTCCGTTTGTCGCTGCTGGTGCTGATATAACCACCGTGTTTATGTAATTTTGAAAATGCGGCAAACCCGTCCAGAAATTCGCTGTTGGGAGCAAAACCGATTCGGCCAAAAAGCCTGTCAACGCTAATCCATTGGTCGGCATGATTATTTTTTTTCAAGGCCACATCGATGCCTTGTTCCCGCAACCGGAATCCGGCGGCCTCTGTCCCGCCATATTCGGTTATGCGGCCTTGGCTGATTAGTGCGGACACTTCGGCGCGGACAGCTGGCTGGGCTGTTGCTGGAGAACGCATGATCAAGTGGACATGTGCACCGGCCATGGCAGTATCCTTGGCGGTAAAATAGGCATTATCGCCGCCGCCAATGACGGCAACCTGCCGGTCATTTAGTGCGGTCAATTTATCGAGATGGTCGAGCGGGAAAAAGGACATTAAACCGGACTGATAGGCCGGTGCAAATCCTGGCAGGCCGCAGAACATTTCCGCACCTAAAGCCCTGACACCCGTGGCAATAACAAGTGCTTGCACCGTTAGGGATTTGGCTTCGCTGTCACTTGCAAACTGTATTTGGTAACCGTCCGGCAAGGCTTCAATGGCAAGCAACTGGCTATTCAAACAAACTGAGGCCGATGTTTTAGCAATATGGCCGGCGTAACGTTTAGCCATTGCTGCGCTAGTGAGGTCGGGCAAACCCAGCACCCAACGGTTGGCGCGATTGATGCCCAACAATTGCCCGCCCAATTGCCCGCCGCGCTCAATTATCACCGCTTGATGACCGAGTTGTGTTAGCCATAAAGCACATGACATGCCTGCAACACCGCCGCCGACAATTCCGACTAACGGGCTGGACGGGGATTTGCCCATAAAAATAGTCCTGTTTTGAGGATAAGTTTTGCGTGGCTCACAGCCGCATACAATTTACCTTAAATAGGCCTGTATGCAAGTAAAACGACGATTAGCCACTGGCGGGCACTTGTTATCCAGTACCAAATGTTTTGGCAGGAAAGATGGGGGGGGCCGTTGCACTTTCTTGCGCTTTATTATCAACGCTAAAATTACATTTACAATAAACAAGGAGGTGTGCCAGAATCTGGCGGGCGCACATTAATGGCATATGGGCCGCACCGTGGCCATTGGCTTGCGCACGAACCCCAAGTTTTCCACGATTTTTAGAGGATATCCAAAATGCGTAAGATCATTTCTTTGTTGATGTTGTCCTTGGCAGCTAGCCCAGCTTTCGCAGCTCAAGTGCCAGAACCTGAGACATTTTCCCTGATTGCCATCGGTGCAGTTGGCTTGCTGTTGTCCCGCCGTAAAAGAAAATAACCCGTTGGGTGGGCTAACTTTTTTAGCCCACTTTTTTTAAGATACGCCCGCCATTAATACACCTCCCAGTATTATTTCCAAAAACGCAAATGCACAGCCAATCGCCTCGCGGCAATTTCTTCGCCACCCCTTACACGGCATGTAATACGCCAATTGAGCCTTGTTATTTGCCCCAACATGAAATATGCCCCCTTGGGTTTCAGAACTGCCGTGCACTTGGAAATGGCTTCCTCTAAATAGAAATTTAGAGATCAGCATCGGTCACAAAGTTGAGGCCTTGGCGAATAACCCCTATCATCCTCAAAAACCATGCAACTTTAAAACGCCTCGCACGGTATTTATTGCAGGGCTATGGCAATAGGCCACATACCTTTGTGCCCCCTTTTTTTATATTCCTTTGGAGAATGGTTATGACTGAAACAGACCCGCATCAAGATGTTAAAAATGCCGTTAGCGCTGCGGTAAAATCCGGTACTGGTGTCCATCAACAAATCAAGGACATTACCCTGAAGGTGTTGACCAAACGGCAACTGGATTTGGAAAACATCAAAAGCGTCACTGAAGCCGTTGGTGACGGCATTAATGAGGGCATAGCCACTCAGGGCGAGCATGCCAAAGAAATCTTTACGCAGGCAGCGACGGCATTAGATGACGCATTGGCGATTGCGGCAGAAGCATCAAAACTGGCTATTGAAGAGGCTGTGTCCAAAGCATCGGACTATTCCCGACATGATCTTGATAGTGCAATCAAGGACTTGCAGGCTATGGAAGGGTCGTTTCTCGATACCCTGAAGACAATGGCTAAAGGCAGCAACCACCTGGTTACTGACATCGTCAGTGACTTTATTGCCCATACCGAGCAAAGCGGAACTGCAGTTGGCAAACAAACGTCAATTGCCTTGGACGCGCTGAAAAACTTGCCGCAGATTAGCAAAGAAATAATCGTTTCAAGCACTGCTGCCACGGCGTCCACCTTGGCGCAAATAGCCAGCGGCATTTTATTGGGCATCGCGGAAAGCTTTCAGCCCCATTCTAAAAAATAACGTCAGCGGCACATTATGTTGTGGGAAATGTTAAACGCAGTCAGGGATTTGGGCAGGATCCATGATATTGCATCGGTGTTGATCCGTTATGGATTTGGTGGTTTTGTCCGTGGCCTGGGGATGGGCGAAGTGCTGGAACGCGCCGGCAAGGTGCTGCGTTGGGAACACGTGGATGACTATGTGAAACTCGACACCCCGCAACGTATCCGCCGCGTCTTGGAAGAGTTGGGACCCACTTTCATTAAATTGGGGCAAATCTTGGCAACGCGCGTCGATTTGTTCCCGTCCCAATATATCACCGAGCTTGAAAAACTTCAGGACCAAGCACCTCCCGTCCCCTTTGACGAATTGCTGCCGCAACTTGAGGAAGACCTTGGCGGCCATATTGATGATTTTTTTTTGGACGTCGAAAGACAGCCTCTTGCTGCCGCATCAATCGCCCAAGTACATAAAGCCATACTCAAGGACGGCACGCCCGTCATTTTGAAAATCCGCAGGCCCGGCCTGCGCAAAATCATTGAAGCCGATTTACGCCTATTACAACGCATCGCTGATATTGCCGAATCGGAATCACCCGATATTCGCCGGTTTCATCCGAATGAAGTCCTTCGCCAGTTTAACCAATCATTACGCCGGGAACTCGACCTTGGCGCAGAATGCAGGAATGCGGAACGGGTGGCCGCCAACCTAGCGGAGGATACCAACATCATGATCCCTAAAGTTTATTGGCAATGGACTGGCGAACGGCTTAATGTCCAGGAGTATATCCAAGGCATTCAAGGCAGGGATCTCACGGCACTGGACAAAGCGGGGCTGGACAGGAAACTGTTGGCTGACCGTGGCATTAGGGCGGTCATGAAAATGATCATGGAAGACGGCTTTTTTCATGCCGACCCGCATGCCGGCAACGTGTTTTATCTGGCAGATAACAAACTGGCCTTTATCGATTTTGGCATGGTCGGCCGTTTGACCGAAGAGCGTAGGGAGCAGGTTGTCAGCCTTCTGTACGGCATGACCAACCACTTGCCGACCAAAGTCGCCGAGATACTTGAAGATTGGTCTGACAATATCTATACCGATGAACAAATGCTGACCATTGATATAGAAGCCTTTGTCGACCAGTACAGCTCGCTGGCGCTAAAGGACTTAAGCGTTACCGCCATGATGGGCGACCTGATGGCGATATTAAGGGACCATAACCTGATACTTCCCGCCGATCTAGCCTTGTTAATCAAAGCGTACATCACATTGGACGGTCTCGGCAGGCAACTCAATCCGGAATTTAACATCTTGGTTTTTGCGTCCCCCTACGTCCAAAATATCATGATGGAACGCTACAGGCCGGAGGCCATCGCCAGACGGGGCTGGCGTAACCTAATCAGTGTCGCTGATCTGCTATCCACTTTACCAAAAGACCTGCGCAAACTGTTACGCGCCTCCAGAAAAGGTGCCGTACAAGTTGATGTCACCGTTAGGCGGCTCGACCACTATGTCAATAGTATTGATAACGCCATTAGCCGGTTAACCATGGGAATCGTGACCGCCGCGCTCATTATTGGCTCTTCAATCATCATGACGGTAAAAGGCGGCCCTGAAATAATGGGTTTACCCGCCTTTGGATTATTGGGCTACACATTTGCCACGATAGGTGGAATCTGGCTGCTGCTTTCCATTTGGAAAAGTGGGCAGTAATCATGGCAAATTGTCAGCCAGTGCCTCCACGGATGTGCGTTAGCCATGGATAAAATCCATCGGCTTGACATCGGCAGGTGGTTTTTCTTTTGTCATGAGGTGAAGATCCATCAACACTACAAATTTAACCACTATCAGATACTTTGTGCTGGGAGGGTAAAACAGATATGCCAAATGAAACTGCGCAAGTTTTAAGTTTAATGGGTGTCGTGGATTTGTGGTGAGTTTTTGTCGATAAAATCATTGTTAGTACAATTGGCATAGCGGGTCGTGATGAGTTAGAATTGCACACTTTATTTGTGATTATTTTTATAAAAACAGTGTTTGCTTTTGCATCGCTTGAAATCATTCCCTTGATAAAAGCAAACAAGAGTTTCACCATTATCGAAGAAGGGGCTGCTCCGTGAACAAATCAAAGCAACTATTCGCAAGTTTGGTCTTAATGGCAGTATGTCTTGAGACAGCACAGGCGGATTATAAGCTCAACTTAATGCAAGGGGTCACAAAGGTCAGCAATGACATTTACGACCTGCACATGCTGATTTTGTGGATCTGTGTATTCATAGGTATTGCCGTATTTGGTGCCATGTTTTACTCGATCTATCATCATCGTAAATCCAGGGGACATCAAGCGGCGCAATTCCACGAAAATACCACCGTTGAAATTATCTGGACTATTATCCCCACGTTAATTTTAGTGGGTATGGCAATACCTGCCACAAAGACGTTGTTGGAATTGGATGATGTACAAGATTCCGATATGTCCATTAAAGTCACCGGTTGGCAATGGAAGTGGGAATATGAATACCTGGACAATGGCATTCATTTCTTTAGTAGCTTAGACGAAGCTAGCAATAAAGCCCGTCAGGTTGGTTCAGGAATAGACCCCCGATCGGTTCCTAATTATCTGTTAAATGTTGATCATCCGTTAGTTATCCCAACTAAAAAGAAAATACGCTTTTTGTTTACGGCGGCAGATGTAATCCACTCGTGGTGGGTACCCGCGCTAGGTTGGAAAAAAGATGCTAACCCTGGCTTTATCAATGAGGCTTGGACTAATGTCGAAAAAGCTGGCACTTATCGTGGCCAATGTACAGAGTTGTGCGGTAAAGACCATGGCTTTATGCCTATCGTATTGATTGCTATGGAACAGCCCGACTACGATGCCTGGGTTAAGAAAACCCAAGCGGAAGCAAAAAAAGGCCCTGATTTGAACGACCAAAGCCATGATGAGTTGGTTAGCAAAGGGGCTGCGGTTTACAGCAAAAATTGTTCTACTTGTCATTTACCTGATGGTAAAGGCGTGCCCGGCGCGTTTCCTGCCATTACCGGTAGTGCGGTTGTTAAAGGGGATATTAAAGCCCAAACCGATTTAATTTTAAGCGGAAAAGGCGGTATGCCTGCTTTCGGTAAAATGTTGAAAGCCGATGAATTGGCGCAAGTCATTAGCTACACGCGTAATGCTTTAGGTAATAGTGTCGGTGATGAAATACAAGCTAAAGCGGTGCAAGAATTGTTGCCTCAAGGAACATCAGATAAAACACCTAAAACCGCCCCCGTAGCAGCTCCTGAAAAAGCAGAACCTATTGCGGAGATGGCTAAAGACGAATTAGTTACTTTAGGTAAGTCCGTTTACGACACTAACTGTGCATCATGCCATCAAGCAGAAGGGCAAGGTATGCCGCCGATGTTCCCTGCTTTAAAAGGTAGTGCCGTTGTTACGGGTGATCTTAATGTCCAAGTTGATTTGATGTTGAACGGAAAGGGCATGATGCCAGGTTTCGGGCACACACTGTCAGCTACTGATTTTGCCGCTGTTGTCACTTTTACACGCAATGGCCTAGGTAATGCGGTTGGTGATTTTATCCAGCCCTCTGCAATTCAGAAACTGCAAGCCGCGTTGCCAGCAGCACAGGATGATGAAGATTAAGTCTATGATTTTCTTTGTCAGTTAACTCTTTTTTAAGTATTTTTGAGGTATAAACTATGTCTGCTGTAATAGCTGAACATGATGATCATCACGATGATCATGCGCATCACGATCATGGCCCTGAAAAGGGCTTGTTAAGATGGATTATTACCACCAACCATAAAGATATTGGCACCTTGTATTTGCTGTTTGCGTTAGCAATGTTTTTTGTCGGCGGAGGCATGGCAATGATTATCCGTGCCGAATTGTTTGAGCCGGGCATGCAGTTTGTACAACCGCAGTTTTTTAACTCGATGACCACAATGCACGCATTGGTTATGGTGTTTGGCGCGGTTATGCCTGCTTTTGTGGGATTAGCTAACTGGATGATCCCTATGATGATTGGTGCGCCAGATATGGCGTTACCACGCATGAACAACATGAGTTTTTGGGTGTTAGTTGCCGGTGTGTTGCTGTTGGCAAGCACTTTATTTATGGAAGGCGGTGCGCCTGCTGGCGGATGGACGCTCTACCCACCATTGGTTTTACAAACAGGTAAAGCGTTGCCTTTTGCGATTTTTTCAGTGCATTTGCTGGGCATTTCGTCAATCATGGGGGCAATAAACATTATTGCCACAATTTTCAATATGCGTGCTCCAGGCATGACTTTAATGAAAATGCCATTATTTGTTTGGACGTGGTTGATTACGGCGTTTTTGTTAATTGCCGTGATGCCAGTATTTGCTGGCGCAGTGACTATGTTGTTGACCGACAAATTCTTCGGTACTAGCTTTTTTGATGCGGCAGGTGGTGGAGATCCTGTTTTATATCAACATATTTTCTGGTTTTTTGGACATCCAGAAGTTTACATCATGATTTTGCCAACCTTTGGTGTGGCTTCGACTATCATCCCTGTATTTGCCCGTAAACCATTATTTGGATACAGCTCAATGGTTTATGCAACAGCGTCAATTGCGTTTTTGTCATTTATCGTTTGGGCTCATCATATGTTCACTGTGGGCATGCCAATGGCGGGCGAGTTGTACTTTATGTATGCCACTATGCTGATTGCCATTCCTACCGGGGTTAAAGTGTTTAACTGGACGGCCACCATGTGGAAAGGCGCGATGACTTTTGAAACGCCTATGTTGTTTTCAATTGCTTTTGTGGTCTTGTTCACTTTAGGCGGTTTTACTGGTCTGATGATGTCTATTGCGCCTTCAGATTTCCAGTACCATGACACCTATTTTATCGTTGCCCATTTTCACTACACTTTGGTTCCCGCCTCTGTATTCATCCTAATGGCGGCAGGTTATTATTGGTTGCCTAAATGGACGGGGCACATGTATAACGAAAAAATTGGCCAACTGCATTTTTGGTTGTCGGTGGTATCCGTTAACATCCTGTTTTTTCCCCAGCACTTTTTAGGTTTGGCGGGAATGCCGCGTCGGATTCCTGATTATGCGGTACAGTTTGCAGATTGGAATATGATCTCTAGTATTGGCGGCTTTATTTTTGGTGCTAGCCAGTTGCTATTCTTATATATAGTTATCGATACGGTTAGAGGTGGCACCGGTGAAAAAGTAAGTGATGAGGTATGGGAAGATGCCCATAAGCATGGCCTGGAATGGACTTTACCATCACCGCCTCCTTATCATACATTTACCACACCACCAACAGTGATACCGACTGAGCATTTCTAAAATTTAAGTGTGTTATTTAAGATGCGTTACTTATTTGTGTAACGCATCAGGTGGAATCATGAATATAAAAACGAAGAATACTGTAACCGCTTTAGTATTGGCGGCAATTGCCATTAGCATTTATGTCGCCGCAGTTATGCAGGCCATTTCTTAATGAGTGCCGAGATTAAGCAGAAAAATGTCAAATTAATTCGCACCTTGCTGCTCGTGGTAGTTGGGATGTTTGGCTTTGGTTATGCATTAGTGCCTATTTACGATGTGTTATGTGACATAACGGGTCTTAATGGCAAAGTTGAGTCAACTGCGGTGAAAGAAGTGCTTTATCCTATCGATAAAAACAGGGAGGTTACCGTAGAATTCATTACTTCGTTAAATGAATCTGCACCCATGGTGTTTCGGGCGGAAACTAACAAGCTGAAAATTCATCCTGGACAGTATTACACCGTGAATTTTTATGCGGAAAATAAAACCGATAAACCAATGGTTGCTCAGGCCATTCCAAGTATTTCTCCTGGATTAGCCGCTGAATATTTTAAAAAAACTGAGTGCTTTTGTTTTACGGAACAAACCTTTAAAGCACGCGAAGGCAAGGTTATGCCGGTGCGTTTTGTGGTTAATCCGGATTTACCGACGCAATATAAAACAATTACGCTTGCTTATACATTTTTTGATAATACTGAAAAATCAGTGAACAAATAAAGGGGAAAACTTATGTCTTCAAGTGACGCTTATTACATACCGCATAAAGCGACCTGGCCAGTCATGGCAACTGCTGGGCTAGTAACAACACTAGCTGGCTTTGCAAATCATCTGAATGGTTCAGCCTCAGGCGCGACCATGATGTACATTGGCCTAGCCATATTTATTGCGATGCTCGCCGGATGGTTTACATTGCAAGCTACGGAAAGCGAATCTGGCATGTATAGTAAACAAGTCGGCATTTCTTACCGCATGGGAATGATGTGGTTCATTTTTTCAGAAATCATGTTTTTTGCGGTGTTTTTCGGTACGCTTTGGTATACACGGAATTTATCGGTGCCTTGGTTAGGGGGCGAAGGCACGGGGGCTGCGACAAAAGAAATGCTATGGCCTGCGTTTGACGCGACATGGCCGACTAACGGGCCGGCGAATGTTGGTGGTGAATTCGAACCAATGAGTGCGTGGGGATTGCCGTTTCTTAATACCTTAATTCTTTTGACCAGTGGTGTGACTTGTACTTGGGCGCATCATGGTTTACTGGCAAAAAATCGCGATCAGTTAATTAAAGGCTTAATTGCAACGGTGGGGCTGGGTTTCCTATTCGTGGCATTTCAGGCGATTGAGTATCATGAAGCCTATACCGAAATGGGATTAACCTTGGGGTCTGGCATTTACGGTTCCACTTTCTTTATGTTGACCGGTTTTCATGGCTTCCATGTCTGCATAGGTGCCATTATTCTAAGTGTGGTGCTGTTCCGTAGCAGTAAGGGTCATTTTAAACCAGAAAATCATTTCGCTTTTGAGGCAGCCGCATGGTATTGGCATTTTGTCGACGTGGTGTGGTTAGGTCTGTTTATCTTTGTTTACTTGATGTAATAAACGGACAAGTGGCGGTTTAAAAAGCACTGCTGATTGGCAGTGCTTTTTTTTTGTTCATTGTTTTTGCCTAACGGTTGTTTGCAGGTAGTGCAGGTGATTGATGTAGGCGGCTGCCTATGCCATGTGGTTTAAGAATGCCGCTCGCTAGGGCGATAAAAAAGAAAATAAATAATATGACGGATAAAGTAATTCGTACGGTTAGAGCTTTGAGTGTTTTAGCCGAATGTGCTTGGTCTTTATATTTGACCAAATTGTATAAGGCGAAGCCGAGGCTGGAAATTATCAGTAAAAAAACAATAATGGCGATGCTTTTGATGATCATAGTGAGTAAAATCGAAAGAGTTTTTTGTATTTTCGGCTATTCGCAATCGATTGCCAATAGATTAATAAGAAAAGAATGTTTAGGTGGTGATACATTTTGATGAAATTAAAAATTATTCCTATAGTGGTTTATGCGTTTTTTATGATGCTATTGATTGCTTTAGGGATCTGGCAATTGGGACGGGCTGACGAAAAGCGCCATTACCTTGAAAAGCAGGCACAGGCTTCAGTTGCAGAAACGGTAAGGCTCAATGGTCTCATAAAAGAAGATATATCGACACTGCGCTATAAAGATACGCAAGCGACAGGCCATTATGATGGATTACATCAGTTTTTAATTGATAATCAGATTAGCAGCGGGAAAGTGGGGTATTTTGTAATGACCCCTTTTTTATTAAAAGGAAAAGCCAGTGCGGTTCTGGTTAATAGGGTGTGGATCCCCTTGATTGGCGACAGAACCAAGTTGCCAATGGTTGCGGTGAGCGATGGGGAAATGACGTTGAGTGGCCGGATTAATACTTTTCCGAGTGTCGGTGTAAAATTAGCAGGCGCGGAGACACCTACAGAAAGCTGGCCATCGGTTGTGCAGGTGGTTAATGCTCAGGTTTTGGCTAAAAAAGTGGGTTATCCATTATTGCCCTTTCAAATAGAGCTGGACAAAAGCTTGCCTAGTGGTTTTAAACGGGACTGGCAGACAGTTTCCATCATGCTGCCGGAACAACATGTAGCTTATGCAATTCAGTGGTTTGCATTGGCATTCACACTAACGATACTGTTCATTTGGTACAGTTTAAAAAAACACAATGATTAATCAGCAGAAAAAAAATAGAGCGTTAATTTTAGTTATTTTTGGGATGTCGATCATCCCTTTTTTAATAGCTTTGGCATTAAAAGATAATTCCTGGGTATTAAAAAACAGTACAAATAAAGGCCAATTGATAACGCCAGTTGTAGCAACAGAGCGCAGCGATTTTACGGGATTTGATACTTTTTCAACAAAAAATATGGATGAGCTTCCAGGACATTGGTTGCTAGTTAATGTCATTCCAAAGTCCTCATGTAATAAGGCTTGTCTTGAGGCGTTACTTAAAACGAAACAGTTGCGGTTAATGTTGAATAAAGAGCTGCCCCGCACTCGTCGGGTTGCTATTGTTTTTAATGATGTTTCAACTGATGTGGCAAGCCAATGGTGGCTAAAGGACACGTTGTTATGGCGGTTGCGCAAAACAGATACCAAAGAAGATGAATCCTTGTATTCGCGATTGTTAGGAGCAGAAAATAAAATTGACGATGCGTTGGCGGCAAAAATGATTGGTCAGGAAAATCCTGAATTTGCGTTACATTCCGATCTTATCAGGGTTAAGCCCAGTGCGGGACTGGTTAAAAAACTGGCCGGAATCAGGAAAGGCGATGTTTCTGAAGGTATGCTTTTTTTAATGGATCCAATGGGTAATTTGATGATGCAATATGAACCGGGGTTTGATCCGTACAACGTAAAAAGTGACCTTATGCACCTGTTAAGAATTTCACAAATTGGATAATAAAAAGAAAATGTTTAGAAAAATAACTCTGTTTAGCGTTGTTTTGGCTTTAGTAATTAGTGTATTAGGTTGCTATATTGGCTTATCCGACGCCCTGCTGGGTTGCCCTGACTGGGCGGACTGTTATGGAAAAATAATCATAAGCGACAAGCATTCCGAAAAATTATCGCCAATGCTTGAACAGGCCTATGTGCTTTTTGATGCAAATAAAAGCGTGCTTTATCGTTATCTTGTTGCTGGCTTGGGGGGGGCAATACTATTGTTGGGGGCGCTTAGCTGGCGTGAGAGAAGCTATCGTCGGATAGCAATGGCAACAACATTGGAACTGATGTTTTTAGTGGTTTTGCAGGCTACGCTAACTATATGGATGCCAAACATGCAAACGTTTCCAGCACTTGCCATGATTAATATAGTGCTGGGAATGATGGTTTTTTGGTTGTTATTTTGGCTTTATTTGCGAAGCAACCCCGCTGTTTCAATAATAGTAGCCACTCCAGTCCCCTTAGGACTTTCTCGCTTGGCGATGTTGGTCTTATTGCTACAAATCCTGCTGGGTGGCTGGGAGAGCAGCAACCATGCGGCGTTGGCTTGCTCGGGTCTTCCTTTATGTAATGGTCAATGGTGGCCTGATGCCGACTATCTGGCAGCGCTGGATGTGTCGGCTATAGTGCGTGATGTATTAATGGGTTATAGCGCTGATATTTCGTTCAATGCGCAGGTTGCGATAAATTGGTTGCATAGAGTGGGGGCATTGTTTTGCTTTATTGTATTGACGCTGTTGACGTTAAACACAATGGCTGTAAAAGCGCAAAGACTGGTAAGGAGGGCAGGGGTATGGTTGGGCATATTGCTGTTTGTACAGGTTGGTTTAGGCATTATCAGTTATGTATTGGCTATGCCCCTAGGGGTCTCGATGGCGCATCACGCGGTTGCCGCCCTGTTGATGTTGCCGTTGATCGCCATCAATTTTTATAGCAGATATGGCTTTGCAGAGGTTGTTGGAGTACCTGTAGCCACTGTTCCGCCTGCCCGGGAGTTTGTTCCGTATGTTGAGTCGGCACCGGAGTCATTGCTCTTACGCCTTAAGTCGCAGTTAAAGCGTACCCGGTCAGGTTTATCTGGTGCATTGGCAACTCTAGCTATAGGCCAGAAAGAAATTAACAATGATCTCCTTGAAGACTTGGAAGCTCATTTATTGATGGCGGACATAGGCATCAATGTCACTACGGAAATTATTAATAATTTGACCACAAGTCTTGAACGGGATCAGCTGAAAGATGGTGCTGCTTTATCTGCGGCGCTAAAACAAGTATTGCTGGACATACTCAAGCCGTGTGACCAGCCTTTGCTAATCCCTAAACAAGATAGTCCTTTTGTGATTCTGGTCGTTGGTGTTAATGGCGCAGGAAAAACCACTACGATAGGCAAATTGGCCAAGCGCCTACAAGCACAGGGACATAGTGTCATGTTAGCAGCCGGTGATACATTTAGGGCGGCAGCGGTTGAGCAATTACAAACTTGGGGGGAGCGTAATAACATTCATGTCGTTGCACAGCATACCGGTGCCGATTCGGCATCAGTCATTTATGATGCGGTGCAATCAGCCCAAGCTAAAGGTATTGACGTGTTAATTGCAGATACGGCTGGGCGCTTACATACCAAATCAAATCTGATGGATGAGTTGAAAAAAGTAAAACGGATTATGGGCAAGCTCGATGAAACTGCCCCGCATGAAGTATTGCTCGTATTGGATGCAGGGACTGGGCAAAATGCGTTATCTCAGGCAAAACTATTCAATGAAACCGTTGAGCTAACAGGGCTGGTTTTAACTAAGCTTGATGGCACGGCAAAAGGAGGCGTTATTTTTGCGTTGGCAAAACAGTCACAAATTCCAATTCGTTATATAGGCATAGGCGAAGGTATTGATGATTTGCAGGACTTTGATGCCGAAACATTTGTAGATGCTTTATTTGCTAAGGACTGAAGAAGGGTATGCTAAAGTTCGATAATGTCAGCAAACGCTATCCTGAAACAGGGGAGGTGCTTCGGGATATAAGTTTTCATCTACGGCATGGTGAAATGGCTTTTCTCACCGGACATTCTGGGGCAGGGAAAAGCACATTATTGAAACTGATTGCCGTCATGGAGCGTTGTACGCGCGGACAAATTTTTCTTGATGGAGAGAATCTTAGTGCGGCGAAGGAAAGCCAAATTCCTTTTTTACGAAGGAAAATGGGGTTTATTTATCAGGATTATAAGTTGCTTCAGGATAGGACAGTGTTTGACAATGTGGCATTACCATTGGTGATAGCGGGCATAGGGCATCAGGAAATTGTGCGTAAGGTCAGGGCCGTGCTGGATAAAGTAGGTTTATCAGGTAAAGAAAGGAAGTTTCCGATTGCCTTGTCGGGTGGTGAACAGCAGCGCGTAGGTATTGCCCGCGCTGTTGTCAACAAGCCGCCGATTATTATTGCCGACGAGCCGACTGGTAATCTTGATCCCGAACTAGCTACTGAAATTATGCGATTGTTTGTTAGTTTTCAACAAGTGGGGGTCACTGTGCTGATAGCGTCCCATGACATTTCCTTGATTACAAAGATGAACCATCGCGTTTTAAAATTGGCTAATGGTCAATTGGTCCCGGTTTAAAACAATGAAAGGTTTTAAAAAACGTAAGCAAACTCAGGAAGTCAGGTATGTGAAAACACCCACTTCCCAAGTGACAAGGCAAACCAGACGTGTAGGCGGCGATTTAGTCGATAAATTACGAGCCTCTTTCGATGGTCAAGGACAGGCGCTGTTTTCTAGTCTTGGTCGGCTTGTCGACTCGCCGTTTAATTCGATAATGACGATTATTGTGCTAGCAATAACTATTTCTCTTGCCAGCGGATTTTATCTGCTAATCAATAATCTTCATCAGCTTACCGCGAATATACAGACGAGCGCCCAGATGTCGCTATTTCTCAAAGATGAAGTTACCGATGCGCATGCCGATAAATTGGCTAATAGCATCAGGCAAAATCCAGCTATACAACGGGTTAATGTGATTAGTAAGGATCAGGCATTGGCCGAATTTAAAACGTATAGTGGTTTTGGCTCGGCTATTACTGCACTGAAAACCAATCCATTACCTGTCGTTGTTCAGGTACTACCCAAGAATACACTGGAAGATAAAAAAGAACTGGAAAATTTGCGGCAAGAGTTTCAGCGCTTTGTCGAAGTCGATATTGCAGTGATGGACATGCAATGGATCGAACGGTTGCAATCTATTATGGCTGTAGCAGAGCGCGGAGCCAGTTTGCTGAATATCATGCTAGGTTTTGCGGTGCTGTTTATTGCCGGTAATACCATACGCCAAGAACTTCACAATCGCCATGAAGAAGTGATTATTGCTAAATTAGTTGGTGCGACCAATGCTTTTATTCAAAAGCCTTTTTTGTATACAGGTCTGTGGATGGGGCTGTTTGCGGGTCTGTTGGCATGGTTTATTGTCAGTATCATGATGTTGCTGCTAAGGCAACCCGTCGAAACGTTGTCCGGATTATATGGTGGTAACTTCCATTTATTATTTTTCAGTGTTACAGATTTTTTTAAGCTCGTAAGTATTTCCTCTGCATTAGGCGGTTTAGGCTCTTGGGCGGTGCTTAGCTATCAACTTCAGCGCACACAACCCGAATAAGGGGGGGATAAAATGCAAAATTATTAGCACTCTTTGCCTTGGAGTGCTAATATTTATGAAAATTTTACTATAAGAGGAATGCCATGAATAACGCGTTAACCTTACCCGTTAATTTGTCTGTCGGCACATTTGATGCTTATTTGAATCTCGTTAGGCAAATGCCTAAGCTCACGGCTGAACAAGAACATGAATTGGCTGTAAAATTTAAAGATGAAGGCAATTTAGAAGCCGCTAGGCGATTAGTCATGAGTAACTTAAGGTTTGTTATTCATGTTGCTAGAGGTTATAGCGGTTATGGACTATCGATGCCGGATATTATCCAAGAAGGTAATGTCGGTTTGATGAAAGCTGTTAAACGTTTTGATCCTGATATGGGGGTGCGTCTAATTACTTTTGCGGTACATTGGATCAAAGCGGAAATTCACGAGTATGTGATTAAAAATTGGGGCATTGTCAAAGTTGCCACGACTAAAGCCCAGCGCAAGCTGTTTTTTAATTTGCGTAAATCCAAAGAAGATTTGGGGTGGTTATCCAACGATGAGGCGGTTGCTATTGCCAACGATCTCAATGTTACGGTGAGCAGTGTGTATGAAATGGAAAAACGCTTGGGTAGTCGTGATATGTCATTTGATATTTCTGCCGATGAGTCAGATGATGAAAGCTATATTGCGCCGGCCACTTATTTACAGCAACATGGTGCAGACCCTGCTGTATTGATGGAAAATGCCGATTGGGAAGGGCACGGTCAAGATCTGCTCGCCGATGCGATGGAGTCGCTCGATGAACGTAGCAAGGATATTGTTGCAAGTCGCTGGTTGGCAGACAAAAAGGCCACATTGCATGAGTTGGCGGAACGCTATAATGTCTCTGCCGAACGGATTAGGCAGTTGGAACAAAATGCCATGAAGAAATTGCGTACTGCGGTTGTGTTTGAAGCTTGATAAGTTTTTATTGGGATAGGGCAATGGCCTTTGTTACTTTGAGTTCACATCAGATAAGCGGCTTACATGTTTAGTTTCATATGTAACCGGTTAACAGAGAGGTAAGGAAAGTTTCTGGCTTTTTGTTGTGCTATTGAAGCAAGGGGTTAAAAAATCCTGACTTGAGACTCGAAGGGCTGTTATATTTGCGAAATATTTTTCGATCAGGGTGCTCGGAAAAATCAGCAAAAGTTATTTATGCCTTGTGATGCCCAGTCGATTATATCTTTGCCTGTCCCAGTTTGTCTGTGTCATCTCATTTTTGTCGAAACTTTGGTTCCACGTGATTTGACGCCGTGCGCGCTGCCTTATTTTATAGGTTTCCTCCACACGCTACGAAAACCCATTCGGTGTTTACGGCAGGCATGCGGACTAAAAGTCTTTACTCCCTGCCGCTTCGTTTCCAATATTTTCAGCGAACATCACTTTTCTTGTGGTAATGGTGCGCTAACAAAATCTTCCTTCTAATGAAGACAAATCCTTTGCTGTGTTAATGTTAATAAAAATGTCCGGTTCGTTGCTGAGGTCAACTTTTAGCATTCTTTTCTGTGCAAGCCAAAAGCCAACTTTACGTCGGCCACTATCCAAAAAGTTCTGTAAATCTACGTACAAGCTTGTTTTTATCGCTAATAGTAGCGGCTGTATTTCCTTCCCGTCGTAAGCCACAGCAATATCAGTGTCTTGCTCGCGGCATGTTGATAACAATTTTTGTAGATGCTCCGGTCGAATTAGCGGCAGATCACAGGGCATAACAAGCAGAATATCTGCGTCTGTAAAGCGCATTGCGGTTAAAATACCTGCTAAAGGACCATCAAAACGGTTTGTTTGATCAGTAACTACAGGTAAATTGAATGATCGATACTGATCGAGATTACGGTTGGCATTTATTATTAATTGATCGACAACAGGAAGCATTGCTTTTATGGCATAACTTACTAATGGCTGCCCCTTATAATTCACAAGGCCTTTATCCTGATTGTCCATGCGTTTGGCGCGTCCGCCCGAAAGAATTACGCCGCTTACTTTTATGGATTTGTTCATGATATTAAATGCTGTTGTTTTTGTATTTAATGTTGAATTGGAACATATACAATTTAGGCTATCTGCCTAATGGAGCTTGTTTTAAAGTGGGGCTGCAAAAATAATTGTCGAATGCGAGTTAATCTTGATGGCGTGAAAATTTATTTGGCAGCACTATGTTGTGTGTTATCGGAAGGTTCAAAAGTTGGTTGGCCAAACAAGATGCTTGAACGTTTTATTGTTTTTACAAGTGTGTTGTTTCTTGCCAGTTGTGCAGTGATTTCTCAATCCGAATCTGTACAATATTATCAGATGGAAACAAAAAAGCCTTATGATGAGGTGTTGGTTGAACTTGAAGGCGCTATTGCTGATAACAACTTTAGAATAACAGGACATAGTCGTGTGGGCAAAGTGATACGTGATCGAGGTGATAAGGACTTTCCTGATTATGACACTATTCAATTTTGCAACTTGACCTATGCCAAGTTTCTGTTGCAAATGGCGCCAGAGGCTATTCGGCATATGCCCTGTACTGTGTTTATGTATAAAACTAAGGACAGGACAATTGTAACCACCAGGCTGTTGCCTACAGATACAAACAATAAAGAGTTAAATGAGCTGTCATTTACAATAAACGAGATGTTAAAGCAGATTGTTGATTTTGCGGTTGAGGAATAAGAAATCCAACGTTAAGATTATTAATTCTGTGATTATTTTATATTTTTACAAGTAAGAGATTGCTAATGGAAAACGGAAAAGTATTATCTGGTTTGGGCACTTTTTTTCTGGTAGCTATTATTGCTGGCTGTGCAAGCGCGCCAGAGCAAATGGCAGCGGAAAAAAAGGTTGTTAATGATTATCCTACCCGTGATCGGGTTGAATATGTTTTAAACTGTGTTGCCCAGCACGGCGGTTTGACGTATATCACTCAATATGCGTGCGGTTGTAAAATTGATAAGATTTCAGAAAAGCTGACTTTTAGTGAGTATGATACAGCTAAAACGTTCAGTTATTTAAAGAGCACTCCAGGTGAAAATGGTGCGGTTTTCCGCGATCCTGCACAGTCCAAAAGTTTGAGGAGCAGGCTTAAAGAAGCCGAACAGGCCGCTGAAACAAGCTGTTTTGTAAAATAAAATCACAGGCAATGCAATCATGATATTGCCTGTGATTTTAGGGGTTAACCTGATAAGTTTCCGTATACGTTTGGCCTTTTTTACAGGCGTCTCGGTTAATAGGGCTTTCACAGGTGGTGTCAGTAAACTCGGCTTTGAGCACGCCCGCTTTTTCGGAGACAAAGTAAAATCTGAAATTGGGATCAGAACTGATTGCGATATCTGTTTTAGCCGTTAGTACAGGTTTGTTGTTAAAAGAAATTTTTATATTTTCAATAAAATGCGATTTCTTTAAAAAACGAGTCACTTGATCCATTTGCATACCCGTTACGTTTGGATGGCTTATCAATAACTGTACTAATGTTGGATTGGATGGTGACGAGTCACCATCCAGCTTAAATTTCATCTTACCTAAACGCTTTATTGATGCATCCATATCCGCATTGATAGGCACTGAGCATCCCCCGCTTGCCTTTACAAATTTCTTTGACATAAAAAGTTTGCCGTCATTCATCTGTGCAATTGCACGAATATAGCTATAAGTGTTAACTCTGATTCGCATGGCTAAATCAGCCTTCCCGCTTTCTGGAGTGAATTCAAATTCGCCTACAAAAGGGACTGGATTTTTGTCAACCAGCACTAGGATTTTTTTTATATAACTATCCTTAGATTGTCTTATCTTGCTGATGATTTTTAATGGCACTAGGGCGGGATCTTCTGCCCGATACGGTGCGTCAAGCTCGATGACAGTATTTGACTCTTCGATGGGCAGATCAGAAAAATATTGACTTTTTAAGATAGAATTCCATTCGTTTTCATCGCTGTTAGTTGTAGCAAACGAGGAGGATGGAGTTAAAATGAAAAAGCATAGGAGGATTCTTTTTATGTTCACTTTCCTGACCCTTCAGTTGATAAATAGTTATCGATATTTGATATATCTTGTTGGTAATTATTCGCTGACCTGGGCAATCCAGTCCTGTAAGTTATAATAGTTTGTGATGCGGGCGACTTTGTTATCGCGAATTTCAAAAAAAGCACCCGCAGGCAGGCGGTATTTTTGTCCTTGTGCCGTCGGCAGGTCTTGGTCTGTTTTAATGTATTCACCTAAAACAACAAATTCGGCTGCTGCCCTATTGCCATCAGGAGTTGCCATGACCACCATGTCAACTAGCTGCTCCTTATAGTTGTGGTTCATGCAGGCCATGAACTGGGTAAAAGCTGCTTTGCCTATTTCCCGCTTCCCTTGATTTATGTCATGTATGACGTCGTCAGTCAGTAAGCTTAAAAAAGTATCCATGTCGCCGCTATTAAAAGCTTTATAATAGTCATTTATTAGATTTATGGTTTGTTGAGTCATAATAGTTCCATAATTAATTAAATTTCCTATTTTATAGGCAATCCTCCATTTAGCCTTAATTATTTTATCGGTTGTGCAGTTTGCGGATTAATTTTATTAGTCAACTGGGTTGTAAAATGATAATTTAAGTCTATTCTCTGAATTAGTTAAGAATAATTATTGATGAATATTAATACCCATTTGATTACTTGCTCTGATGAAAATAACACACAGACTATACAGCAAGTGCCTTTTTTTTCGTTTAACAGGGAAAATGTTCTCTGGTCTCCAGATACCTTGGTTTATGCCGATTTTTTGGAAAAACTGGTGTTTAATGTTGCCAGGAAGCCAAAGCGCTTGATTACCCATTTACAACGTATTTTCTATTGTTTTCACACCCACATGAGCGAGCAGCTTTTTGCTGCTATTGTTGATTTTCTAGTTATTTTGAATAAACGTGGTGAAGCGATTAGCTGGCGAGTCGTTATAGGTGCTAAGTCTCAACTCAGTTCAGATCAATTTAATCTGCTTAAAAATTATCTAAAAAATGATGAGAGTGAGGCGCAGTTGTTACCAGGCAATCAGTATTCTATTTTTTCTAAAGGGTTGTTAGGTGTTAATAAAATAGTTGAGCAAATCAATCATCCTGATGAACTCATGGATTATGACCCTTTAGATTTAGCACGTGACTATATTGAATATAGCCAGCTGGAAGAAGCCAAGCAGGTGCTTGAAAAAGCCGTTATGAATCACCCAGAAAGAGTTGAATTACAGCAAGAATTATTGGCGGTATATCAGTCGACTCGTGATTCAATAGGGTTCAATCGGATGTTGGTTGAGCTAAGCCAATCGGGAATTAATATGACAGATGAATGGGTGCAGTTAAACGACTACTTTAAAGGACGGAATAACAATGGATAAAAATAAAAGTCCATTAAAAGTTGCTCTGCACGGAATGGATGGACGCAGCTATAAAATGATGGCAATGTATTTGCAAGGACCTTGTAAAGGCGTTGCAGTTGTCGTGAATCAAGGTAATGAAGATATTGATATTTTTGATGTAGATGGTGTTAATGGGGGCTCATTGATCGCTGAACATTTGACAAAAAACACACAAAAGCCTGTCATAGTTTTATCATTGAATGAGCGTATTATTGAAAACGTTCTTATGGTAAAAAAACCAGTAAAAATAGATGATATGCTTGGTGCCTTATCTAAAGCAAAGTCATTGCTTCAAAGACCTGCCCAACAAATTAAAAAACAGGATGTGGTTGGTAATAAGGTTAATGATTCTGATCAAATTGCAGATGAAAAACCCGTTCTCAAAAAATTTGTTCTTGATACGGATGAGCAGAAAAAAACATCAAAACATCAAGCGGCAATGCAGTTAGATGAAAAAGGTTTTGGTGCTTTTATTGGCAATGTTGCCGGTCTTGATGTTAATGATCCAAAACAATTTTTCAGAGCAAGTTATAATCCTAAAGAATACTTTCAGGGATATGTCGAATCTGCTTTTAAGGTTTGTCATGCAAAAGGTCAAGTTAGGCAACTAAATTCAGGATGGAATCCACTCATTATTTTTCCCAACAGCCATGAAATATGGCTTGATGTCGATGAAAATCAGTTGCGGTCATTTTCTGGTTTGTCCATCAATGCTACACTAGGCTCTAAGATGTCGATAACCCCATTGAGCCAAGACTCATCGACAGCGGATAGGACATTAGAAAGATTCCAAAGTATGGATGCATTTCTCTGGAAAACTGCTTGTTGGGCATCGAAGGGACGATATCCTGCTTCTATCGACATTAGGCAGCCTGTTTATCTTAAACAGTGGCCTAATTTTACTCGCCTGCTGGTTACACCTCATGCTTTGCGTATTTCAGCGTTGCTTATCCAAGGCCCAAGAACATTGGCTAATGTGGCAGAAGTTCTTAATATCAAACCGCAGTATGTGTTTGTGTTTATTAGCTCGGCCTGTGCGCTGGGGTTGGCGGGTCAAGTAAAAAGAGAAGCCGATGTGTTAGTAGAGTTACCCGAAATTAAACCCAATAAAAACCAAGGCTTACTGAGTCGGATTCTCAGTACACTGCGTGGAAAAAAAGCTTAGTGGAACAAATATATCATGAGTCAGTATAAAATTATTTTTACGGGACCTGTAGGAGCGGGGAAGACTACCGCTATTAATTCAATTAGTGATGTGCCGCCAGTAAAAACGGATGCGTCTGCTAGTGATATGACAAAATCACGCAAATCCTCAACTACGGTTGCAATGGATTATGGCATCATGAATCTGGCTGGTGGGGAAAAGCTTCATCTATATGGGACTCCAGGGCAGGAGCGTTTTGACTTTATGTGGGATATATTGGTGACAGGAGGTATTGGCCTTGTTTTGCTGCTTGATAACACGAGAGGAGATCCTTTTCAGGATATGAAATTTTTTTTGGATACGTTTGAAAAGTTTATTGTTGATACCACTGTCGCTATAGGGGTTACACAAATGGATTTAAGTAGCAAACCAACCATTGATGATTATCATATTCAGCTAAAAGCAATGGGGTTAAAGCCACCAGTTTTTGCAATTGATGCCCGTGTAAAAAGTGATGTTTCTTTGTTGGTTCAAGCGTTATTGTATTCATTAGATCCAGGGTTAGAGGGATAATGAATGAATAGCAAGTATTCACTAATTGAAGGGCTATATTTATATCCTACACCTGCTGGGGCGTATTATGCGTCCTCTTCTTTAGAGACTGATAAGCCTCGTCAATTCTTGAGGAGATTACTTCAGCAGTTGCAAACACCGGCTCTTACTATCGAAAATTTACAGTATTTAATGGGTCAAGATGATGAAGAGAAGTGTTTGGAAACATTGCACCATTGCCAAAAACTAAATTGGATACAAGGTCTCAATTCAGTAATTGAGTATCCTGGTGGGGCGCTCGAAGATATTTTGCCTGGCTTGCTAAGTAAAGTTACAGAAAATGGTAAAGTCTTGCTTGCTGATAATCAAGGTTTTTACCTTGCTACGCATGGTTTTCCCCATGAGGTTGCCGAAGAGCTATCCGCTTTAAGTGCGGAAATTGCGACAGTTCATGATCGACGTTCAGGCTTACTTATAAATAACATGGGGTTGAAAAGCCACGCTTGGTCTATAGTCGATGTTTTTGGAAACAGTGAGGTTGGCTTTTGGCCGTTATTTATCTCCAATAATCGATTTGTTATTGCAGTTTACGGCATCCCTCATTTTAATCAGCCAGAGTTTGTTTCCTTGGTTTGGGCGCTAACAATTCGTTATGCAACAAAGAATAGTTAATTTTATGGTTACATACTATCAATAAAGAGAGAAGAGGAAACTAAATATGCGTGCAAATATGTTGACTTCTGTGTTGACAGAGCTTAACGGTACTTCAGCTGATATTGAGGCATCGGGAATTATATCGACTGATGGTTTGATGATAGCATCAGTTTTACCAGCGACCATGGATGAAGATAGAGTAGGGGCGATGAGTGCCGCAATGCTTTCTTTGGGTGACAGAACAGCTCAAGAGTTGGCAAGGGGGACATTGGAGCAGGTATTGATTAAAGGTGCTAATGGTTATGTGCTTATGACCTACGCAGGTGCGGAGTCAGTATTAACTGTTTTAGCGAAACCTAATGCCAAATTAGGTTTAATTTTTCTTGATGTAAAACGTGCAGCGACAAGCATAGCGGAATTTTTATAGCTTGTGCGTTTTATATTGACTGAGGGATAGCTATGATTCATGACATGAAACCAGCGGATATAGTCGGGGACTATAAGGAAGCTGTTTTGGATTTATACGGTGGTATAACTAGAATAGTTTTATATACTGATATTGAAACGCCCTATCCCGATGGCAAGCTGATTGTCTCAACGACCGATAAAGAAGGAATAATCACGCATGTCAACAAGGCATTTGTTGAAATGTCTGGTTATACAGAAGACGAGCTACTTGATTCGCCACACTCGATTTTACGGCATCCAGACATGCCAGCTGTGGCTTTTAAGGATTTATGGGATACGGTAAATGCTGGTAAACATTGGCAAGGTTATGTTAAAAACTTGCGTAAAGATGGTGGTTATTATTGGGTTAAAGCAACGGTTATTCCTAATATAAGGCAGGGTAAAGTGGTGAGTTATACGTCGGTGCGGCGGAAACCTTCCAGAGCTAAAGTTGAAGAGTGTATAAAACTTTATCCAACATTGTTTTAACAATATTATTATAAAAAGGCAGGGATATAATATGCCGTTTCAATTTACAGTTAGTCCAGATTTTTCACCAGACCATTTGTCTGGATGGTATATTTTTAATACATGGCTTCAAAAACAGACAGGGCAGGCTATCCATTTAGAAATGTACAGTAGTTTTCAAAGCCAGCGAGAGGTTATTCAGCGTGATAACATCGATTTGATTTATGCCAATCCTTTTGATGCGGCAATGTTGGTGCGTGAAAAAGGCTTTTTGCCATTAGTTAAAGCCGTGGGGGTTTCTGATGAAGCCATTATTGCTGTCAGCGCAGATAATTTTATTGACGATGTCGCGAATTTACTGCCCGGAACTAAGGTTGCAGTAACCGAAGATCCTGATGTACGGATGATGGGCATGATAATGTTGGAACCTGCGGATTTGAATGCAAGTAATATGGAGGTCACTGTTTATGACACTTATATATTAGTGGCAAAAAATTTACTTCAGGGAAATGTCGATGTTGGTGTTTTTTTGGCTGAAGCCTATGATGATTTATCTAATATGATTAAAAGCAAACTAAAAATTTTAGTGCGTAGCCAGATTAGTGTAATTAACCATTCTTTGATGATAGGGCCTAAATTTGCTGATAAAAGGGATGAGATTCAGAACTTGTTAGTTTCTATGGATCAGGATGATAAAGGAAAAAGTGTTTTAAAAAGCTTGGGCTTTGAAGCGTGGACTAAAGTTGAAGATGAAGAAATGGAGTTTATGATTGATTTGATGGATACCTTGGCAATATAAAAATCGCGTAGTGCGGATATTTTTTCAAATCATCCGCATCCATTGCCATGTTTAAAACGAATATGGCTTTGCTAAACCTAGGATCTGGGCTGTCAAAAATCAGAAAGTGTTTTTGGCGGAATAGCAGCACGTAGTGCATTTAATACAGCCAACACATCAATTATTTCTTGGGCGATGGCGCCTGCTACAGGATTAAGATAGCCTAACCCAGCCAGTACCATTCCGATTATGCTTAATACCATCCCGCCAACTGCACTTTGTAAAGCGATTTTTCGCATACGTGCACCAATGTGAAAGAGTTCATCAACCTTTAATAGGGAGCTGTCCATGATGACTGCATCAGCAGATTCTCCTGTGATATCGCTATTTTGACCAAAAGCTATACCGATAGTCGCTGCAGTTAGGGCAGGGGCATCGTTAATACCGTCACCCAAAAATACTGTTTTTGCCGCTTTGGTTTCATTACGCACTATTTCCAATTTTTGTTCGGGGCTTTGGCTGAAAAAAATATGTTTAATGCCTACTTTTTCAGCCAGATAAGAGACTTCGGACTCGCGATCGCCTGACACCAGTAATACTCTTTCAAATAGATGATTTGGCCGTAAATGATTAATAAATGATGAGCTATCTGTGCGTACTTCATCACGAAATTGCAAGGTCGCGGCATAAACACCACCAATCAGGACAATACATTCTAGCCCCCCAGCGGCAGGTGGTAAATTTTCCACTGCGCTGGATGGTTGTTGTTCAACAAATTTCTTTCTGCTAGTGATCTGCACTTGTTTTCCGTTTACATCACCTTTAAGGCCTTCTCCAGGCAACTCGGTAATATTGTTAACGTTCAGTAGCGGAAGGGACGCTTTTTCTGCAGCTTTGATAATGGAGCTGGAAAGCGGATGTTTAGAATAGCGCTCCAGACTAGCAATTAAGGTCAGCACCTCCTGTTCACTATAATCTTCGCCTGAAATTAAGGCCGTTAACGTAGGGCGCCCATACGTCAGGGTACCTGTTTTATCAAAAATCGCTGTTCGGCACGTGCCAATGGTTTCCAGAATTGCGGGATTTTTGATGATAATTTCCCGGCGGGCGGCCAGTGAGATTGAACTGATGATAGTAACGGGAATGCCAATGAGTAGAGGGCATGGCGTGGCGATAACCAGTACCGCCAGAAAACGGATGACATCGTCACTAATTACCCAAGCAATCATGGCAATAATAATCGCCAAAGGGGTATAAAGAGCACCCAGTTGATCACCTAGCCGTCTGATATTTGGGCGATACTGTTCTGATGAGCGCATAACATCCATGATCTTTGCATAGCGTGAATCAACTGCCAGTTTGTCAGCACGAATGGTTAAGGCCGAGCCGCCATTAATAGCGCCAGACATGACTTTAGAACCGCTGGTTTTCGACATCATATATGGCTCGCCAGTCAGGTAGGATTCATCCATCGTGCCGGAACCTTCCATGACCGTGCCATCAACGGGGCAAAGTTCATGCGGCATGATCAATAAGGTGTCGCCGATGATAACTTGCTCCGTAGCAATGTCCGTCAGTGTGCCAGCTGATTTTTTATGGGCAATAGATGGCATACGGCTAGCAAGGGCCTCTAGCACAGAAGATGCTTTTTGCACCGCGTAGCATTCCAGCACGGCACCTCCAGAAAGCATTAAAACGACTAAACTACCGGCTAGATATTCATCCAGACAAACCGCCGTAATAATAGCGATGCCGGCTAATAAGTCGGCACCAAAATTCCCTTGAAAGAGCTTTTCAATAAGTTGATAAATAAGAGGAATGCCACATATTATCAAAACAGCAAGCAAGGGTGATTGTACCAGTGCAATGGAAAAATCAAGTTGTCCCTGATAGATGTGCGTAATTTCAGAGGAAATGTCTATATTTAGTGTCAATGTGTAAATTTCATCCACATTAGCAATATAGCGCAGTAACAGATAAGCAGTAATGCCCACTAGGCTTAAAACGGCAATACGGGTGCCAGATGTTGGGGACGTTGTTGCTGATGGCTTGGTTTTGGGCATATCAGTCATTTTGCTACAATCACTTATTCGTCGTTTGATTTTTTATAACCACTGACCATTGATCGGGCAAGATTTTCTTTGTGTATATAGCTTTCGATGGCCACACCTACAATATGAATAAAGACTAGCAGTAGTGAAAGGTTAGCGAACAACTCATGCGTTTCTTCCCAAAGTTTTTCATGGCCAGAACCTATAAAAGACAACGGGCCTGCATTTTGGTCAGCACCATAGACGGCGAATCCAGTCAGAGTGGTTATGAATAAGCTGATTAGCAATAACATGATCATTGCCGCCCCTGCAGGATTGTGGCCGATATAGCGCTTAGCTTTTGATGAGACGAGTTCTTTAACATAACGGCAAGATTCTGAAGGGTTACATAAAAAAGTTGAAAATTTTGCGTATTTGTTACCGATAAATCCCCAGAATAAACGAAAGATCAGTAATGCGAAGACAAAATAACCTGCCCAGACATGAATTGTTAATAAGTCATCTTCAGTCAGGTAGGCTATGGCAAAACTGATAACTAGTAGCCAATGGAAAGCCCTGAGCGGAAGATCCCAGACTTTAATTAATGTATGTGTATTCATGATTAATTCCTATTGTGGGTGCTGTTTGATTGGAGAATTTGAAAAGAGGCGTACTTTAAGCGCCTTAACTATAGCCCCATTTTTTTTTAAAATCACACAAATTTAATGTGCTTAGGTTCTGTTGACATGGATTGCCTCAGCCCAATGCGGGTGGGAGCAATGCGCCAGAATTCCATGAAATTGACGGTTTTCATGTTGAACCTGGAAATGTCCTGTGGTAAAGCTTGATTTTGCTGAAAACGCATTCCAGCAATTGCCGTTCCTTATAGCCAAACCAATCACAGGGAGGGGCGGTCTGTCCCAATTTCTGTGTGGTGGTATCACACGCTTGCACGAAGGTGCCGCAGTCATAGCCCTCCTCTCGGCCACGACCGCTTGCGTGTCTTCTGGTGTCAGTTGCAACTGCGGGTCGTCCGCGACATTGCCTAGGCCTGCTCACTGGTCAAGGTGAATGCTAGCGGGTTACCCAAGACCTCGTGATGGCTTGGGTTTAGTGCCGAAACCACCCTGTGGACGCCGAACAGACACTCACTCGGATGACCGTGCAGTCCTTCAAGGCAATCTCCGCAAGGTCTGTTATGCAGGCGTGGCACAGGACTTACCAGGCATCTCACCGGAACCCGCAGGAACAGGGTTTGAAAACGTTGGTTCTGTTGCCGTAAGGCTATTTTTGTTTGGCATGTGGTGGTTAAGGTCTCATTAATATTGGGTGTTCTAAGATCTATTCCGATCTAAAATTATTTAGCTTTTAAGGAAGGTTATTATGAAAAAGATGCTTTTTATAATCCAATTAATGATGGTTGTTATGTTTTGTTCCGTCTCGTCTTATGTTTTTGCCGATGATGATTATTGGGAGCACCGCCATCATCGCCCCCATTATCGTGAAGTCGTGCGCTATTATCCGCAGCCACGCCCGTATGTGCGCGAGGTAGTTAGGTATTATCCCCGTCCACGGCCTTATTACCGCGAAGCGGTACGGTACTATCCACAGCCGCCCCGTTATGTTGAACCTCAGCGCCAAATCTATCAAGACCCCCGTTCTACACAAGGGCTGGCAGGTGGTGTTGTAGGTAGTGTGTTTGGTTACCAGTTAGGGGGCGGTGATCCGCTGGCGACTGGATTAGGCGCTGCCGCCGGATCGTATTTGGGTAACGGTATGGCGGGCAGATGGTAGGGTGAAGATAATCTTTGTCGTGTAATTAAATTAACAAAACGGCAGTGGGTCAAAGCTGTGACTTTGCATGAAAATGTTGTGGAGCGGTTATGGCGGAGCATCAAATATGAGGCGACGTCTATCCGAAAAATTACACATCACTGCTGGTGGGCTTGGCGGAGTATTTTAGCTTTTACAACGACGGGCGGTTTCATCAGGTATTAAGCTATAAAACGCCGGATCAAGTCTATCGGACGGGAGACGGTGGTGCGGCAAAAATCGCCGGTCATTTTGGCGATAAAAATGAATCTTCAAGTGAAGAAACGGGGCAGCAACCCTCTGCTGTGATAGAGACGACACCCTCTTAAATTGGACATTTTCTTGTCTGGATAATGGGATCCACTATAGTCCTCCATTTTATTATCCCGAACCCAGGTTACTGAACAAGTTACGATCGCGCTTAGGCTGCCGAATTGCGGTCGTAACTTATTTTCAGCGCTTTTTAGTTCAATTGTGGCAATACTGTAGTTTTTTCGATAGTGACTGCTTGCAAATCACTTGGGTTAAGACCCAGTAGGTTTAAGATAGTAGGCGCAATTTGCGTTGTTTCTACCTTATCAGTAACCATTTTGCTTTGGTTGATACCCGCCCCCCAAACAACGATAGGAACATGGCGATCATTGACCGCATGGCCGCCGTGTTCAGCGATTTTTTTCAATGAACCGCCCCCGAAAACACTGCCTGTTTTAGCGATTCCGACTACATCAGGCACCCGCGCATCACTAAAACCAACTTGAAACAGTTTTGCCGCATCAGCACCGGCATAAACCGCTTTCAAACCAGCTTGGGTAAAAGGTTTGCTTGTAATGTTACCCTTACGGTCAGAGCCGATACCGGTTCCTGAATAATTCAAAAGGAAATTCTTGGCAAAACCGGCCGCTTCTGGCGATCTGTCTTTAAGCCAAATAAGCACGCCGTCATCGTCTAACGAGTGGGCAACTAGGCCATCGGCGCCAAGATGTGTGGCATTCCAGGCATCATCCAACGCAGCTAACATATCGCCGTCATTGATAACCGTTAATTGCGCGCGATTTTCTGGTGACTGGCCATGTTTTGCGGAGACGATGACAACGGTGTTGCTGTCAACTGCACCGACGATTTTGCCGATAGATTGGTCGACAAAATTTAAGGCGCCGCTAAGCACAGGGCCTGGTACTAAAGTGCCGGTGCTGGCATCCTTAGTATAGCCGCCTAGGCCGTTCGGAATAATATTGGCAGGGTTGCTGGGATCGTAATAACTGGAAAAATTAAGTTTTTGAGCGGTAGAAACCGATTGGAAGTTCATGCCATAAATGGCCGGTGCACCTGGTGTTGCAGTTCCAGCGTGATTTTTGCCCAGTGCCCAGTTCACTACCGCATTAACTTTCAAGCCATCATAAAGCTGGGTGTTTATGTTGTCTTTAGTGAAGTCATCAGCGCCATTGGCCACGACAAGGCTATTGATTTCTGGGGTGAAGAACTCGCTAATGCCTTTACCGCTGGGGCCGTTGACAATTTCATACGCAGGATGCTTGTCAGACCAGGCGGTGCGTAAATTATTGTTATGCGCGACTTCGAATATCGTGTTGACTTGCATGTATTGATGCGGATAAACCGGCAAGCAAGTGGCAGGGTCAACAGGAAGTTGAGCTGAGTCGATAAGGTTTGCAGCGTTGCCGGTCAATTTGGAAATGAGCGAAAAGCTGCTTGGGGTGTTTTTGTATAAGCCGGCAATATTTTGGCCAGCATCAAGGCGATCCATATTCTTATCGATACTTTCGTCATAAGCTACTATCGCACCCAGTGTGGCACCAGCGCATTGCGTGGTTCCTGCGGGCAAAAGCGCACGGTTGTAGGCGACATCGTAATAGATGCCGGTAGTTTTTGGATTGCCGCCTGTAATTTGACCGATCAGCCCTGGAAAAGAGTCTGAAGGAAATGGAGTCTTGGCATTAGCATATTCAACACCTTGGTTAACTAAAGTCGCCAAAGTTGAAGTAGGGTTATTTTTCACAAACCAGTCAAGGTCGTTTTGATGCAGACCGTCTACAGAGATTAACACGACATGTTGGGCTGGTGTTGCCGCGCTTGCGTCAACGGCGCTTAACGCTATCGCAACAGCTAAAGGTAAAAGGGCTTTTTTCATTTTTTGGCCTATCATTGGGTTGTTGGAGGCGCAAGTGTATGGGTGGTCTGTGACAGAATAATGAACAGAAGATTACCAAAATGTAATGTAGAAAAACCAATTAGTGGCGTCTTAATTGCTTATATCCTACCTAATAATGGACGCACACTTTCAAAGCCCACCAACTTGCCGGTAGTGTCCCAGCTATGGATATTGCACAGCAAGCCAATTGATAAAGTGTGTTCCATGTGTATTAACCTAAGCTTGGCGGCAGATAAAAAGAGACTGAAAAAATGAATCCAAAATGCTTGCTGGTTTTCTTTTGCACGGCTATTGGTTTGCCATTGGCGGCCTTATCCCAAGATGAACCGGATTATAAGACAACGGGGCCAGTGCTGGTTCTACCAGACCACTCACCTGATACGGCAAGGTATTATCCAAGTTCTTCCGAAGGCTTGGCGTTGTCAAATGTCACGTTCAAATCGGGTAAAGGTTGGTGGATATTAAGCTGTGAAACTACCTGCAAAATTACGCCTTCAACATTGACGGTAAGCGAAGGGCAGTATTCACAGTACGATGATTTATCCTATAAGGTTTTGCAATGGTCGCCAGTGCCAACAGGCAACACGTTGCTGATGTTCAAACCGTTACATGTGCCGGCACATACACTAAAGTTGTCTGCCGGGCCGATAACGACTTACTATCCCATTGATGGGGACTCTATCGAAAAGGCCATGTCGGTAAGGGCGAAAGAGGCCGAGTTGTTGCTTCTTGATGGTACAAGGGCGCAATTGTTACCGGTATTGGTATTGCCGGACAGCAAAAGCGACCAATCAAAAGGCGTAATTTCCCTTGAGTTACGGATTGGGGAGCAGCGCCAGACACTTGTGCAAGGCAATTTCATTGTGCAAGACAATTATATTTTTAGCCCGAAAGAGTATTTGCCGTGGTCTGGTGATATGGATAATGATGGCAAACTCGATGTGCTTATCCGGTCGGGTTTTTGTGGATCGGTGGCGCTATTCTTATCATCCTTGGCAAAGCCGGGTGAGCTGGTAGGTGAAGCGGGGCGCTTCGAGTATTTGCCGCTTGCCGGTAACAACTGCTAATTCAGGTTGCAAGGTGTTTATGCGCTACTTAATGTTTCTTATTCTGGGTGTTTTTTTGACCGCTTGCTCGCCTACGGACAGCAGCCAAACGGACTATTTGCCATCGGGTGAAAAATGGGTTAACGACGCAGCGTTACACATTGACGATGAATTTGCCCCCATGTTGCCGATGGGCGACGGCAGCGTATTGATTTTTCGGCGCACATATAACGGTGACTACGAGACTAGGCGCTTATGGCCCACAGGCACACCTTGGCAACTCGCTGAAACAATTAATGGGTTCCGTGTGCCGTATAGTGTGAGCGATGGCTATAGCTCAAGTAAGCGCGCCAAATATGCAAGCGTCAATAACAAGCAGGGCATTTGGCTGATAGGTGCGACCATCGAATTAATACGCCCCGACAATTCCCATTTAACGGGGCTACTGCGTTTTCCCAGTAATGCCCCGCAAGTGCTGTCGCTCCCTGATGACAGCGTGTTGGTTGTTGGCGGTCAACTGTGGAACGCAAAAAACGTTCAAATACCCCCTAAATATCACAATGTTGAACGGATACGGCTTAATGATGACGGGCTGATCGTTAGCGAAAATGTCGCGCAACTGCCCGACTGCGTTGTACCGCGCTGTAATGCGCGTGAATTTAATAGCCCGGAAGGATTTTCCATGATCCATATCGGGCAAGGACGTGTCTTGCTTACCGGTGGCTATGGCAATAGCAACACATATATTTACGATTCGGCCAGCGATACTTGGCGGGAAAGCGCCCCGTTAAATGAGGGGCGCAAACATTTTTCCTTAAGCCTATTACCAGATGGACGGGTATTGGCGGCAGGCGGCAATGAGCAATATCACGACCTGTCGCATCGGGGCATGTCAACTGAGCTATGGGATCCTAAAACGGAGCAATGGGCTATGGGGCCTAAATTGCCTGTACCGATGCGCTCACACACCGCAGTGCTCGTCAAGAATAAAACCGTCCTTTTGGCAGGCGGGCGGTTTGCTGGTGTACTGGCATGGGATATTGGCGCACCGCATTGGCGTATTGCGGCAAAACTTGCCATGGCACGGGAAAATGCCGGTGTAGTGCCATTGTGCAACCGTAACTTGGCTCTTGTCGGGGGCTGGCACGCCAGAGATTATGATGAAGCTTACGGACGGCGTACCGAAGGCTATTCTGTGGTAAAAATCCCCGAGGGTATGATCAGCCTGGATATTCCTGCCGGTTTAAGCACAAATGCTGCTGTTGCTGTGCGGGGCCCGCAATTGTTTGTCCTGGGTGGTATGTCCGCCAATACCTTTGATGGGGGCGTGGCAAGCGAGCCAACGGCCAGTGTCGAGGTTTATGATACAACCCGGCACGTCACCCGCAACCTGCCTGAATTCCCAGTTGGCGTACAGGCCGCCAAAGTCCTTTGGCTCGATGACCACCGCGTGTTGGTTATGGCGCTTGAATCGGATTATGCCATTTCCCCCCTTTGGTTTGTCGTGGTCGATACCTTAACCGGCAAACAAACGCTATTACCGGACACCTTAAGCAAAGAATTGGGTTCCTCCCGTTCCATTGACAATTATGACCGTTTACAGCTAGTGGGTGTCCATGACAACCGTGCTTGGCTGATTGATATGGCTTCGTCCATATACTGGTTTGATATGCGCCAGAACATCTTCTCAAAAAACCCTGTCCGCCGGCCTGTTGGCCGCCATGATTTTAGCGGGCGGGTGCTGGACAACGGTAAAGTCGTATTGGCTGGCGGGCGCTATTCGCAAATGGTGTTGGCCCATGTGGAAAATTGTCAAAACTGTCCAGAAAAGTACCTGGAATTTGGCACTTATTTGCCCTTAAGCACTTATGAATTCTATGAACCCGTAGCACAAAAATGGATTACGTCTGTGCCATCAATGGCATTTGGCGGGGTCTCGGCGGTTTTGGCTGATGGTCGTGTCGCCAAGTTGGGGACAATTACCGAACGCCTTAAAAACCCGATTAAAACAAACTCACCCTCAGATAAGGTCAGCACGCTATTGGAATTGTCCGATATAGAAGGTGGCCATTGGCAATCATTAACGTTACCGCCGCCGCTACAAACAAGGGTTAGCCAAGATAGCGACCGGCTTGTTTCTGTTTCCGGAGCTGAAGGCTTACTTGATAAGGTGCTTTTTTTTGGCGGCCACCAAGGCGAGGGGCAATTTGATTGGTGGTGGCTGGATTTGAATAGTGTCAAACCAGTTTGGCAACATTTGGGTATAACCCAAGCGGCACCTGTTTTTATGCCTAAAGAAAAATTGGACTTGAAACCACTTCAATTTGCCGGACACACGCTCACTTTAATCATAAATAAAGCGGGTATTACGGCGTTTGAAAGATAACATGTTTGGCGTTTTAGAGCGGCCTGCCAATCCTCGTCCGCATGACAAAATAAACCACTGGCGTAGCTATTAGCGACAGCAACACCGACAAGGCCAATGCGCCAATCACGGCGATTGCCAATGGCTTAAGCATATCGGAACCGGCGCCAATGCCATAAGCCAGCGGCAGCAAGCCCAACGTGGCGGCCAATGAGGTCATCAACACTGGGCGTAAGCGCCTGCGGCCTGATTCAGCCAGCGCATCGGCTAGCTCCTTACCTGTCGATTCCAGCTGATGTACCGAATCCAGCATCAGGATGCCGTTTTTTGCGACGACGCCGATGCCGATGATGGCGCCCAATAACGATACAATATTGACGGAAGTGCCGGTCAGATACCAAGCCAGCACGGTGCCGCACAACGCCAATACCGAACCGCCCACAATGGCGACCGGTTCATAAAACGAACCGAACTCGATCAGCAATACCGTGAACACCAAGAACACCGAAGCCAGCAACACAATCAGCAGGTTGTGGAACGATTCCTGTTGTTGCTGGTAAAGCCCGCCGAATTCCAGCGCGCCAGGTGGCAAACTGGCGTCGCGGCTTAGCTTGGCCTTGATTTCAGTTATTGCACTGCCAAGATCCCGGTTTTCCAAGCGTGCGGAGACAGCCACCAGTTGCCGTAAATCTTCGCGGTAAAGTGTCAGTTGGCCGGGTTCGGTGACCACATCGGCGACTTGCGATAATTTCACGGTTCGGCCGTCCAAGGCGCGTAACGGCAATTCACGTAAGTCGGCAATCTGGTTGCTTGCATCGCTGTCCATGCGGACGCGGATAGCGACGACGCGGTCGCCTTCCAGCACATGGGACGATTTTTGCCCCAGCATCGCGGCGCTGACCGCGAGCGACACGTCATTGGCGGTCAGGCCGAAACGCAATGCGTCGTATGAACGCACCCGCAGGCTCAACGACGGGCCGGTGGTTTCCAAGCCGTCAAAGGTATCGACGACGCCGGTGATTTTGCCGAGTTCAGCTTCTATTTGCGGCGCTTTTTGCTTGAGCCATTCGACATCGGTGGAAAATAGCTTGATTTCAATCGGGCGTGGCGACCACGTCAAATCGCCGATCAAGTCATTGAGGATGCTCGCAAATTCCCAGTCGACGCCGGGCACTTGGGCAAGGAGTTTGGGACGCAATCCGGCGATAATTTCATCGGTTCCGCGTTGCCGGTCTGCTTTGAGTTTGACCAGAAAATCGCCGCTGTGCGTTTGCGAAATGCCCAAGCCCAGTTGGGCGCCGGTGCGGCGTGAATAGCTTTCCAGTTCCGGCAGCGCGCGCAGCAGTTGTTCAGCTTGTTGCAGTTGCCGGTCAGTTTCGCTTAAGTTGGTTCCCCACGGCGTGTGGTAGTCGAGCACAAAAGCGCCTTCGTCCATAAACGGCAAAAATTCGCTCTCCAACCTCCCGTACAGCCAAATTCCCAGCAGCAATACTGCGCCGCAGCCCAGCAGTATTTTCCCGGTTTGTTTGAGCGCGAGGCGTAAGGCTTTTTCGTAAAAAGTTATCAGGCGTTCCAGCCAGCGCGTTTTACCGGTTTCTGCGGGCGTGTGATGCGTAGGCAACCACGATGCCGCCAGCGCCGGAATCAGCGTGACGGCCAATACCAGCGAGGTCAGCAGCGACACCACCATGGTCAATGCCAAGGCGCGAAAAAAATTTCCGGCAACGCCGTCGAGAAACGCCAGCGGTATGAACACGACCACCGGCGTTAAGGTCGAGGCCAGCAGCGGCCTGAAAATTTCCGCCAAGGCTTGCGGCACGGCGGTCAGGCGCGGCTGGCCGGTGGCAATTTTGGCATGGATGGCTTCCACAACGACGATGGCGTCGTCGATAACCAGGCCGATGGCGGCGGCAATGCCACCCAGCGTCATCAGGTTAAAGCTCATCCCAAGCACCCGCACCGCCAGCAAGGTCATCAACACCGTGGCGGGGATCACCGTGGCGGCAATCAGCGTCGCACCCCAGTTTTTCAGGAACAGGTAAAGGATGGCGACGGACAGGGCCAGCCCCAGAAAAATCGCTTCCCAAACGCTTTGTATCGAATCGCCGACCAGCAGTGATTGGTCATAAAACACCGAGACTTTCATATCAGGTGGAAGGTCTTTGCTTAGCGCGGCGAGTTCTTCCTTGAGTTGCCTGGCGATGTCCAAGGTGCTGCCGTCGGGTTGGCTGTAAATGTTCAGCAGCACGGCCTCCACGCCGTTGGCGGTGACGATATTGAAAACCGGCTCGGGCGCCCGTTCGACACGGGCAAAATCCTTGATGCGTAACGGATGGCCGATGACGGCGGGGATAGCGGCAGTTTGCGTTGTAAGCGTTGGGGAGGCAGAGGCGGTCACTGTCAGGTTTTCAATGTCGGCTATCGAATGCACGCGCCCGTCCACGACGGTTAAATACAATTTAAAATTTTCCTCCAGCATCCCAGTCGGGGTGATCAGGTTGTTTTTGGCAAGCGCGTCGGTGACTTGGGCCAAGCTTAAATTCACCGCCTGCAAGCGGAGCGGGTTGACGATGACGTGGTATTCGGGGGTGCGCCCGCCGACCAGACCGACCCGCGCCACGCCGGGTATGCGCAGCAAACGCGGTTGCAAGTTATAGCGGGCGGTTTCCCATAATTCGGTCAGCGAATGTTTGCCGCCGGTCAGACCCAAACCGACCACCGGAAAAGCCGCAAAAGTGAGCCGCCAAACAGCCGCCGTGGCGGTGGCAGGCAAGCTTCTTTGGACTACGCCCAAGCGTCCTTGGACAAACAATTCAGCCTGCAACATATCGGTTTGCCAAGTAAAAAAGACATTGACCTCTGCGGTGCCCCGGCCCGTTTTGGAGCGCACGGTGCGTACCCCAGGAATATCTTTGACGGCTTCTTCAATCGGGCGGGTGATGGTCGCCATCATTTCGTTGGCGGGCATCACGCCATTGTCGACTAGGATGACGACGCGCGGAAAGTTGGTCTGCGGAAAAATGGACGACGGCATCCCCAATGCGGCATAAATACCCGCCGCACACAGTGCGGCACAGAGAAAAAATATCGCCTTGTTATGGTGTATCGCAAACGACATGGTCATTTCTGCACCCGAATCCGTGTTTCCGGCGGCAAGCCGTAAATGCCTTGTGTCACGATAGCCATGCCTGCGTGCAGGCCGTCGCCGCCCACTTCAATAAGATTGCCGTCGCGCAAGCCCGGTTTGACTTCGCGCTGCTTGGCCCGGTCACCTTCGACAACAGCCAGGGTTGCCGTGTGATCGGTTATGACGACGCTGTCAATCGGCACAGCCAGCCGGTTCTGAAGTGTTTCCACGACAATATCGGCACTGACGAATTGCCCCGGACGCAAGCATTGGGTCTGCAAACAGGTTGGTGAATCCGGCGTCACGCGAGCCAGCACGGTGTCGGTCAATGGGTCTATTTGCGGGCTGATGAATGTCACCGTTCCGGGCTCGGTGGTATTGTTGCGGCCGGTGTGGATAGTCGCCGGTTGCCCTAGACGTAGCGCATCGGCTTCCGCGCTGGGGATATGCAGGGTGACGGCCAGACGCTGCATATCCAGTATGTCGGCCAGCACGCTGTTGGGATTGACCGCCTCGCCGACCTTAAAATGGACGGCGGTCACGGTGCCGGACAGCGGGGCGGTAATGTTGAGTAACGCCCGTTGCGTTTGTGCGGTTTGCAAGTCGGTACGCGCGGTTTCCAATAGTTGTTGCGCATCATCGAGGAGTTTGCGCGAGATGGTTTCGCCTGGATTGAGTTGTTGTTTGCGCGCGAAGCTTTTTTGTGCAAATTCAACAGCGACTTTGGCTTTGGCAATCTGGTCATCGGCGGCGCGGCTATCCAAGCCAAATAAAAGCGCGTCTTTTTTTACCACCTGGCCGTCTTCACAATACACCCGGCTGAGGATGCCACCTAACGGCGCGGCGATTTTCGCACCGGCCGCAGGCGTGTCATGGCTGGCCGGTGCGGCTTCCACCGCGCCATAAGCCAGGACATAACGGTGCAAGTCTGTTTGGATAATAGCCCCGGTTGTCACCGCAACTTCAGTGATGATTTCAGTGTCGTCAGCGCGGACTGGATTCAAGCAGAGCAGCAATGCCGCGACAACAGCGCCATTAAAAGGGGTGGGGAGTTTCATTGCAGTGTTTTTCTGAGGGCGGGAGTTGACATGAATTGGTTTGTAAAGGGCAGGGGATAATGCAATGCGGCTTCCAGCATTGCGAGCGCCTGCTGGCTTTCAAACAGCACATCAAGCCGCGCACGTTCGGCTACCGACTGTTCCAGTTCGGCCACTTCAACGGCATGGGCGTCAAGTTCGCCAGCTTGTAATAAATCCCGTGCAGAACGCAGGTTTTCTTGACGGTTATGCACGCCCTGTTCAGCGGCAGCCCAGCGCTCATGCACCGCCAATAGGCTGGCATGGGCGCGGTCTATTTCGCCTAAGACACGCAGTTGCAAGGCTTCAAAACGCACCGCGACTGCTTGCCGTTTTGTTTCCGATTCAGCGATAAGCCCTTGGTTTTGATGAAATAGCGGCAATTGCAGGGCGTTCGCGCCCAATACCCAATAGTGGGCGCCCACATCCCAGGCATAGCCGGGATTGACCTGGATATTCGGATACTGGTTGGCAATTTCCAGTTGCAATGCCGATTGTGCCGCCGCGTATTCGGCGAGCGTCGCTAATATGTCGGGACGTTCACGCAAGGCGACTTCCCTTAACTTGTCCACCGGAACGTCATGTATATCCGGCAGTTTGGCAAGCTCGGTAAAGTCAAGCGCGACTCTTGTTAATGCGGAGACTGGCACACCGATAGCGGCGGCGAGCATGGCTTTGCTTTCCGCCAGTTTTTTCTGTGCCGCCGTGACAGCAAGTTGCGCATGATTAAGCCCTAATTGGGCGACCAGCAAATCCGTGTTGGAAATTTCGCCTGCCACTTGTTGTTGCTGTAGTTGCCGGTCTATGGTTTGCTCGATGCCAGATTGTTGTTGCAGTAAACGCAAGGCTTCTTGCGCGGCGTAGACATCAAGCAATGCCAGCCGAAGCCTTCCGCGCACCAGCCAAGCGGCATCAGCTATCCGCAACTGTGCCGCTTCGGTCAGATGCTTGCTTTTATCGATGCGGTAACCGCGTTTGCCTGCGGTTTCTATCGGAATGCTCAGTGAGCTGGCGACTATCCACGGAATGGCTGGAGGGACTGCATTGCTGATCCAAGTCGGGGTGATCGTCATATTGGGGTTGATACGCTGTGCGGCGGTGACGTTGGTTGCGTCCGTGATGTCTGCTTGGGCGCGTGCCAGTGCCAAATCGGGATGGTAATACATTGCCGCTAAGGTCAAATCATCCAGATTCCAAGCGGCGGGCGGCCATGCGTTTTTGTGCTTGTTGGCCTCGGCGATAAATTGATGCAGTCCGGCGCTGTCTAGCGTCCGGGCTTCCAGGCGTAGCGCTGAATCATTCGGGCTCAGCGGTTTATCCTGAAAATGGGCGCAGCCGGATAACAGCAATACAAAAGCCATAAGTATCAAGTTGTAGGGTACGCACCGCGTACCTTTTCCAGGGCTTCGTGCGCCTTTTGCATCGGTTTGATGGTACGCATTGCGTACCCTACGCGACGGGATTATTTTCATTTTGGCATGGGTTTGGGAAAGGCATTGCTAGGAAACGAAACCACCAGCTTAAGCCCAGGCTGGTTGTCCGACAGCGCCAACGTGCCGTCATGCAAATCAACAATGGCGGCGGCTATGTTAAGGCCTAGGCCATTGCCTGCGGTGCTGCGGCTTTGTTCCAGCCGGTAAAAACGTTGCAGCACTTTTTGCCGGTAAACTTCGGCAATGCCGGGGCCGTTATCGGCAATAACCAGCTCAATGCGTTTGCTGGTGACGTGCAGGTTGAGCTCTATCTGCGTCTGCTTCGGGGTATGCCCGATAGCGTTTTCCAATAGGTTAAAAACCAGTTGGGTCAGCAGTTCTTTATCACCTGTCAGGTTAATGTCAGGGCTAATGATCATGCGGATGGTTTTGCTTTGTTCCTCTGCGACCGGCGACAAAGCTTCGGTTACCGCCGTGGCAATTTCACTGAGATTGACCTGCTTAAAACCACTGCGCCGCGAGCCTGATTCAATTTGGGCAATCCGCAGCAACGCCGAAAAAGTCGCCAAAATGCCATCGACTTCGGTGATCGCCAGCGCAATCTGCTCTTGATATTGTGTGGGTGACAACGGCTTGTTAAGCGCATCTTCCAACCGGAATTGCAAACGGCTGATGGGAGTACGCAAATCGTGGGCGATGTCGTTGGAGACTTGCTGGACGTTTTCAATCAGCGCACCGATTTTATCGAGCATACGGTTGACTAATAATGCCAGTTTGTCCAGCTCATCATGGTTTTTGGCAACCGGCAGACGATGTTGCAAGTCACCTGCAATGATGGTTTCGGTTGCATTAGTGATGGCGTTGATTTTTTTTAGGAAAGCACGGCTAAGATAAAATCCACCGGCCACGCCCAGCATAATCACTAACGCGATGCCCGACAAAAACGCTTCGATGATCGCCGCGCCGGTCTTTTGTATGGTTTCGCCGGTATGGCTAACCGCTAACCAAGCATTTTCAGGTAGGGGAATGACGTAGATATAAAATTTGTCGTCGCCTGCGGTATTTTGCAACACTTGTGAACGTGGGAGGGTCTGCCATCCGGCAGAAGGGTTAAAATGCGTGAGGTTACCGGCCAGTAATTGACCATGCTGATTTATAAGCCCATAGGCATAGCTTGACCCTCGGCCATTTTCAGCAATCTCGTTTTTTAGTTCGGCCATCCCGTCGGCGTCGTATTCGCCTTGCAGACGCGCCGCTTCCGTTTCAATGCCGTTCTTAAGCTGTTGCTCCAGCGAGTGGACGGTCAAGAAATAAACGCTGATGCCTATTGCCGCAAAAGAGCATAAAAATAAGCCCAGATACAAGGCCGACAGTTTGAAACTGGTGGTGCCGATGAGGTTAGGCAATTTCATGGATGATATAGCCCGCACCCCGGATGGTTTGGATCAAATCCGGTTTGCCGCCGGTGTTCAGTTTGCCGCGTAACCGGCTGATATGGGTTTCGACCATATTGGTTTTCGGGTCGAAATGAAAATCCCAGACGTTTTCCAACAGCATAGTCCGGCTTACCACTTGCCCTGCATGGCGCACCAGATACTCCAGCAGGCGGAACTCGGTGGGTTGCAGTTCGACGGCTTGACCGCCCCGTTTGACCACTCTTTTTAACAAGTCCAGTTCAAGGTCTTGGACATGTAAAACGTTCTGCTCCACCGTCGTCCTAGGCCGTCGCAGCAGCGCATTGACCCGGGCGGTAAGCTCGCTGAACGCAAATGGTTTGACCAAATAGTCATCGGCGCCGGCATTCAAGCCTTCAACCCGGTCATCAATGCCGCACATTGTGGTCAGGAACAGCACCGGCACAGTCGTGCCGGTGCTACGTAGTGTTTTCACCAAGGTCAGGCCGTCAAGCTGGGGCAACATCCGGTCGACAATCAACAGATCATAATGGTTATCTTTGGCGAGCAACAGGCCTTCCAAGCCGTTGCTTGCCGAATCTACGGTAAAACCGGTTTCCCGTAGCCCGTTTGAAACGTATGCCCTCGTTTCATCATCGTCTTCAATAACGGCTATTTTCATTGTATCTCATCTGCCAGTCGGTTTTAGTGCGGCATTTAATCCGCTTCGTTTTCGCTTTCATGGCCTTCAGCACCTTCCTTAGACTCATCATCTAACGCTACCTGTAGCACTAGACCGCTTTTACCATCAACGATGACTTTATGAATTGCACCGTCCTTAACCACTTCGACTTCAAATTGGATGGTTTTGGCCTCATCATCCAGTTCGGCTTCCATTGCTTTACCGCCAGTTTTCTGTTCGGCGGCCCTGATCGCATCGATTAAAGAAATTTTCGCTTGGCTAAAAAGCAGGATTTCTTTGGCGTCATCGTCTTTTGCTTCGGCTGCTTGGGATATATGGCAATGCCTGAGCCAATAGTTAATCCAGCAGCAACAAGGGTTATCAGAAGTTTAGTGTGTTTAGTTGTCATTTTATTATCCTCTTGTCTATCAGGCGGGATGCCTGACTTGGGATATAGCATAACTTACGCCGCATTACCGGAAGCCTTCCAAATCTATACAGTTTTGTAATGATTGTTTGTATCGGAAGTTGTTAATGCTGACACGCTTCAGTCTGTTGTTATAACTGCAAACGTAGATGGAAATTGTAACATTATGAAAAAAAAGAGATTTTTAAAAGCACTTAAAGATAGGAAAAATTATAGGAGTGAGTTAAGAATATTTTTTACGAGAACAGCAAATAATTATAGTTTATTTTTATTGTTGCTATATAATAAGCGGCTCACCAAAAAGGTAGAGTTGCCTCGGTGGCGAAATTGGTAGACGCAAGGGACTTAAAATCCCTCGGTGGTAACACCGTGCCGGTTCGACTCCGGCCCGAGGCACCATAAAATTCAAGGGCTTAGGTTTTTAACCTAAGCCCTTTTTTGTGCCTGTTGGTTTCCACGTGACACTAAAAAATAAATCCTCACAATAAACCGCAACACTTGCCGATATTTCAAGCAAAAAAAAACCGGCATAGTTATAGTTGGGTCGGTCTTAAAGTGTGTTTAGTGTGTTTTTGACGCCCAAACTGCTTTCAAATCAAAAAACATCAGCCTTGTTTTGTTCGTTTTATCGCCCCCAAGTAAAAACTGAAAACTGTTCTTTTGATAGAAGCTTACCGCTCTAGGGTTGTTATAGGCATCAACGACTACAAAACAGCATCCCGTCTTATTGCCGTTAGTAAACCAATATTTGATGAAATCCAAAATATCCGTGCCTAGGCCGCTGGTTTGGACAGTCGCATCAACGGAAAGCCTGCCAATTTTTACAGCGGGCAGGGCGGAATAGCGTTTCCCACTATCCACGCGTCTTGTAATGCGCTTAAAGGCTAAGCCGGTCAATAATTCGCGTTTTACCGCGTCATTGGAAACGCTAAAATATGCCAACGTTTTACCATCATCAATCCACGCATACGTTACTGCCACCAATTCGCTATTGGCTAGCCGTGAATCTCTAAAGAAGAACTCGTTAAGGTCATCATCACCACAATCAAATACGGCGCTACGCTCGTCCTTAGTGTCCAGCCGTACCAGCACGATAACGCTCGTATTCGTCCATG
>JAQTQZ010000057.1 GCA_028712695.1 Methylovulum sp.
GTAATAGTAGTCATGCTCCAGCAGGGCGTCCTCATCTCTAGGCAATAAGGGATAGGTCGTAAGAATCAGGTCGTGGTCACTAATTTTGCTAAACAGCTGCTTGCGTTCAGTGCCTTGTAAGGTCAGCACCTTTAAGTCAGGGGTAAAGCGTTCGGCTTCCCGGCGCCAGTTACTCATCAGGCTGGTCGGCGCAATAATCAGGCAAGGCGAGACCATGCGGCCGCTTTGTTTTTCTAGCAAAAGATGGGCGAGGGTCTGGATGGTTTTACCCAACCCCATATCGTCGGCGAGAATGCCGGCGAATTGATATTCGCGCAAAAATTGCAGCCAATTAAGTCCTTGTTGCTGGTACTGCCTAAGCGCCGCGTTAAGGTTATCTGGCAAGGCGACATCTTGGATGCCGGTGAAATCCTTTAGTTTTTTGGCGAGTTCCCTTAGCTCTTTGCCACCGGTTAATGAAAACAGGCCATAGCTGTGCTCTTCCAAGTCGGCAAGGCTGGCGACATTGAAACGGGATAATTTAAGGCTGCCTTCATTAGTGAGCGAACTTGTGTTGAACAACTCAAACAATATGTTAAGGATCGGTCTGAGCTGCTCGCTAGGCATGTTTACGTAGCTGTGGTTGCCTAGCGGGATGCTGAGTATTTCCGGTAGGTTTTCAGGGTCGTAGTTTTCCAGTACCGGCATGATTAATGGCAATAAAGCATGTGATTGACCATTAATTTCGATGTTAAAACGCATTTCAAACCAATCGTTCTGGCCTTCATTAATCTCGGCATCAAAGCTTTGCGCGGTCTGGAAATTAAGTAGGAAGCTGTCATCCACGGTAATCAGCCAGCCTTCCTTTTCCAGTTCCTGAACGGCGTGTTGCAAAAATTGACCCCAACGGGCAGCACCGGCTAAGGTTGCTTTTTCATCTGGGCTGAACAGAATAAGTTCTTGCAGAGTGGGGTGGTCCATTGTGATGAAGCCCATTTCGACAAGCCGTGTTACTGCCTGTTGTTCCATTTCTAGCTGGCGTTTTATCCGTACTAAGCCTTGTTCCGTTTTGGTCACACAGAACTCTAAAGCTTCTGCGGCAGAGACTAACCATTCGCCATAACGAAAGGCAAGCCGGATAAAATGGCCGTAATGACCGGAATCGATTTGCTGACCAAATAACAGCAATACCGGTAGAGGGGTTAGGTTATCTTCTTCTGCTAAGAGTATCTGTTTTGGCGGGGGTAACGACAGGCTAGGATGCTCAATCACCAAGCGCTGGCTGAATTCATCGGCAAGTTTGGCGGGTACAGGCGGGATAGCCAGTATTTTTTTTAATTGCCCGGTGCTGATGGCTGCCGTGTTACATGCGCCTAGTGTGCCCAGCGTGGTATCCAGATAATAAGGTGGATCGGTAAAAATCAGTAGCGTGGTGTCGGGCAGCGCAAGGGTCAATTGGTAATCGCCGTTGTTTGCTTGTTCCCAAGCAAAGGCTAAGTTTTGGGCCACACCCATTTTAAGGGGTAAGTTTTCGCCATCTTGCCAATACAGCCGGTCGGTTTGCAATAACTTCGACAGTGCCAGATAGCCGGCCGCACCCGATACGATGGGTAGTCCTGATGAAGAATTAACGGCAGAAAGCAGCTTGATTATTTCCTCATCTTGCGGATGGAAATAATTTAGATACGAAAAACTGTACCGCAGGTTATTTAAGTTAGTTCTGCGGCCTTTGCTTAAGCCGCCAGATTTTTTTTTTCGGGTAATGAATATGTCGATAATAAATTCACGGGCGGTTTTGCTTGGCTTAAGAAGATAAGCAAGAAACTCTTGCGAGGCATTATTAGGTTGCTGCGCTGGTTCGGTGAGGTCGTCCAGCCAATCCAAGCAGCTGGGGCGATTGCTCTCCAATGCCTCGGGAGGCAATGTGGACGCACGGTATTTAAGGCAGACGGCGGCAACATGTTTGCAGTTATAGCCGATAGGGCATGAGCAGTCGCCTTCGATCTCTGCGGAACTATAGTCAGGACGCCAAACGATACGGATATTTTGCTTATAAGGATTGCTGGCTGTGCCATTAACCGTGGAGTTTATCTGCACAAAAAGTGCGCCTTCATTTGTAATTGTCAAATTAAGCACTTGACCTTTTTCAAAATAACGTTTCCCACGCTCGTAATAATCATCCTCGCATTCATAGCGGATATCAGAGATAAGGAGTTTTTTGGAGGTTGTCATAAGCCGTTCAGTAAATAGCGCAACAAACCGGATATTGTACAACAACTGCAATTAAGCGAACGGTTTGGATTAATGTTTTTGGGGCGTTGACTAATGGATTTTATGGTCGGTCTACAAACAAAGGCAATGCGGTTGGCTTAACTGTCTGCAGGCATTTTATGCGATGGGGTTTGGTCGAAGCAGGGAGGGCTTAAATCAAGGCTATAAAGGGAGGATGTGCCGCAACTTAGGATTTGGTCATTAATAACGTCCCGATATTAAGGCCTGGCAGGTTTCAAAAACCTGCCAGGTCTCTACGGTTTCGGCTAAAGTATCATGGTGGTCAGTGCGGTGCTGCCCACCCAAACCACGGCGCTATTTGAATTTGTTGACAACAATATGCCCGCCTGACATGACAAAGTCAGGGTATTCCAACAGTTTAAACCGTTCAAAAGCGTTGCTGCGCACGGCGATCACATCGGCAGGTGCGCCTGGCAATAAGGTGCCTAACTTGTCAATGCCTAAACGGGCACCGGCTTTAGACGTTGCCGCCCTGAACACATTAAGCACGTCTGCAAAATCGATTGATGCGCCACTGGTCAAATGCAACATCATGGCCATTTCTTCACCGTTGATGCCCCAGGGCACATTGTCATGGCCAATTTCTGAGCCATAGATGATTTGCGCGCAATTGCCCGGTGTATTGGTTTCACAGTCGGTTATTTTGGCGGCCAGTTGCATTGTGTTGGAATGGATGCCCGTATGGGTGGTGCTATCCACGCAGGAACCTAGCGTATCAATGGTGCTGACAAAGGTTAAGCCCGCCGTATTGGCTGCTTGCGTTAAAAGGTTTTCATCAATCGGTGCGCATGGCATGTGGGCAAATTCATCAATGCCAGCCATTAATGCCCTTTCAAAGCCGATGTTTTCGCCGACATGCACAATAACCCGCCTTACCGGCCGGCCATCATGCGGATGGTGCGCTTCCTCAACAATGGCGTTGACAATATGCTGGGACAATATATTCCATGGCGCGGCAGGTACCGGATTGGCGCCGTGTGGCAACATCCATGGCGCACCGGTTTCACCGCCAGGCTCCAGCGCGATTTTGATGGCGGTCGCGCCGCCATCCACTAAATGCTGGACAACGCCCGGTGCTTCGGCGGCTGAACCAATGGTGTAACCTATCTGGTCATAGCCACTGGTGCCGCCAAAAATGTTAAGCGGGTAGCCGCCCGCTGCTTGGATAATCGGCCCGACGCTTAACAAACGGAGCTGGCCGCGCCCGCCTTCAGGCGGCAACAAGACACCACCGGTATCTTGAACGGTGGTGATCCCATGCGCCAGCACGTCATCTTTTCTGACCTTTTGGAAGGTGATATGGGCATGCGACTCGATAAATCCAGGCAATATCGTGGCATCCCCCATATCAATTATGTTGCTGCACAGTCCGGCCAATTCCGCCCTTGTCCCGACTTGCGCGACTTTGTGGTTTTTAATCAAAACGGCCCTATTAGTTTGCAAATCGTAACCGTCAAACAAACGGTCAGCGGCAAGCAGTTTACAGTTACCGGCAAAGGCGTTAACGCTAATGCCTTGCCAAACTAATAACGCAATCCCCAAAAACTTGAGGTTATTTTTATTATTCATCGGGTTATTGTCTCCAAGAAAATTATTTTATAAAGCGCTTAAACGTAAAATCCCAAACGGTTTTGCTGAGATAACAGAAGCGTCAGGCTTTCTATGGAAGGCACAAATTATGCCACGGGTATGGCGTGCTTGTCGGAAGGCCGTGGATAGTGCACTTAGCAGGCACCAGTGGGTAAAAGATCGGGAAGGGGATTAAACAGCCGTGCTGATTTTTTAAAAAGTAGGTGATATGCCTCAATCAACTGCGGCATATCACCGTTTTCTCTCAAAATTGACTGTCACCAATCGGTGCGGCAAACGCATCTTCGACCAGCGCTTTGGTGTTATCTCCCGTCAACGTCGCCAAAAATGCAGCCAAGTCGGCTATTTCCAATTCTGATAAACCTAATGGCTTGATTAGACTGTCCAGATTTTCATTAGTGACGCCGCCGCGATTATAAAACTCGACCACTTCTTTTAAGCTACGCAGGCTGCCGTTATGCATATACGGGGCGGTCAGGCTGATATTGCGTAGGGTTGGCGTTTTGTAACGCCAACGGTCAGCCGGGTTTTGGGTGATTTCATAGCGTCCCAAATCGTTAGGTTTACGTTCTGAAACGGACTGGATAAATTGCGTCGACACCTCCGTATAAACACCAGGTGCGAGTTGTACGCGTTGGCTACTGGCGGGCTTTTGCATGGCTTTGGCATAACCGATGCCGGTATTATGCAGTTGTTGGTCGGTGAATAACGCGTATTGGCCGGTGATGCTATGGCAGGCGGAACATCCGGCTTTGCCGGTGAACAGCTTAAATCCGCGTTGCGCTTGCGCGGACAAGGCCTGTTTGTCATGCCCGTAATACCAACGGTCGAAGGGCGAATTGGCAGAATTCAGGGTACGTTGGTAACTGGCTAAAGCCATGCCGATAGTTTCCATGCTTGCGTGTTTGCCGAAAGCCTGTTCAAACAAGCCGCTGTAATCGGTCAGATTTTTTATTTTATCGACCACATAGCCAATGGACGGATTGGCCATTTCGTTATGCGCAAGCAATGGCCCCCAAACTTGTTGCTCCAAGGTGTTTTCGCGCCCGTCATGAAACAGTAGCTTTGCATGACCGACATTGTACAACGTCGGCGAATTGCGCCTGACGGTGCGGCCTTCGATACCAACAGCCGTCGCCATTTCATTGCTGGTGAAGCCTTGTTCCGGAATATGGCACATGGCACAGGAAAACGTGTTGTTCAGCGATAACCTGCGGTCATAAAACAGTTTGCGCCCCAAGCCAATTTTGGCTGTAGTCAACGGATTGTCGTCAGGGACGGGCAGGGCGGGTAAGCCCAAGATTGGCTGGGTAGTGGCTTTCAGTAGATTGGCGGCAGCGCCGGTGCGCTCTTGCAAAGCGAGGGCAATTGCCGGTGTTTTATTGGCTTGTCCGGTTTGCAGCAGGGTTTTCAGGTCGTTGATCAAGGTGTCGGCATGCAGAAAAGAGACGCTGTAAATGTTGCGGATTTGTTGCTGGTTGTCGATCAAAAATACCCGTAAATCATGGGCGAACGTGCCGGTGAACTTACCTTGCCCGTCATAGACTTTTTGCACGTGTTGCCGGTAGCCGTCCAGGATAGGCTGTAATTGGCGTTCAGAACGGGTGGTCAAAAATTGCCAGTCAATTCCGGGTGCGGCAAAACTCCCGCCGTATTGGCGCATCCGTTCCGGCGTGTCGTTTTCGGGATTGAAACTGAGAGTGATTAAGCGGATTTGCTTGGCAAGCCCGGGCTCTTTTTTTAACCGGCTATGGATTTTGTGCAAGACCGCACTCGCTAACGGACAGCCGTTGACATCACTACACGTGGAGTAGATAAAGCTGAGGACGACGAGTTTGCCATCCAGCAGATTATGTAGCTGTTGGTTCTTACCGTCGCTGTCCAGCACTTCGCCATCTGCGGCTTTGCCCAAAGCGGGTAGTTGGTAACTGCCTGGGATAGGTGCGGTGTAGCCTAATGGTAAATAGCCGGGGGCAAGAGGGGCGGGGTTGTCGGCGGCAACAACCGCAAGGCTAAATAAGCTAGCCATCAGGAAAAAATGAGCATTCATGACTATGCCTTTGTAAGGTTACGCAGTACGTACCTTTCTGGAATTTATAAAGGTACGCACTGCGTACCCTGCTTTTACACATTGGAGTGAAAAACAGGTTTTTCACTCCGTGGACAATGTTGCTGTTGCTTGCGGCTTATTTGGCTTGGGCGGTATACAACGAATACGCGCCAAACTTCATCTGATGCGCCCGGCCCAATTTTTCCTTGATAAAATCAATGGAAAACTGCTCTTTCAATTGCTTGCCGTCCCAGGTATAGGATTTGAAAAATTGCTCGTTATCGGCATCTTTCTTGTCCCAATTGGCTAGCAAGGATGACGTGTAATAAATGCGTTGGCCATCCCAACTTGACGACACCATGTTGACTTGGGCGCCGATTTTTTTCTCATACACTTGCTTGGGGTGGAACGGGTCGCTGATGTCGAACAAGCGGGTTTTGCCATCCATGAATGTATTGACCCAAAGTTTGCTGTCATCACTGGAAATGGAAATGTCAACCGGTAGCGGCACGTTGCTGGGTGTGCCGATGTCAGCCACGTCTTTGGCTTTCCAAACACCGGGCTTATCTTCATAAATCAGCCAGATTTTTGAAGTCAGCGCGGTGCTGGTGAAGCAATAATTGTGGTCGGGTTTCCAAGCGCAACGCAATTCCAATGGCGCACCGGGCACGTTAAAGATTTTTTGCGGTTGGCGGGTATGCAAATCCCATTGCACGACGGTGGTGCCGAAGCGTTTCATGGCTTCGGGATCGGCGAGCATTTTGCCGAAATCCATCATGTAGTTCGACCAGCCGGTGAATGACGAGGTCAGCATCAAATTTTTGCGGGGCAGGGCGCGGACATCGTAGTTATAACCATCAGCGTGGGGTTTGCTGGGGTCGTCTTGCAGTTTCTGGTCGGTCGGCATCCAGTATGTGGCGACATAAGCGCCATCATTGGTGTATTCCACCAGCGCGGTGCGGCCGCCGTGGTCTTTGTTGTTGGACAGGCCGGTGATGACCATGCGTCCTGGCAGCGCGTAAAACGAATGCGGGCCGACTACGCCGCCGGTTTTGGCGACAAAATCGGTGATGGTTTTCACCAATTTTGGTTTGGCTGGGTCGGCGTGGACATCAAAGATGAAGATTTTGTTGGTGTCCAAACCGCCCGCCCACAGATAGCGGCGGTCATCGGTGAAGTCGGAATGGTGCGCTTCGTTGCGCCCGCCCACGGAAACGCTATCGACCACTTTGCCGTAATGGGCGGATTTGGGGTTGACATCGACGGTGACCATTTTGTCTTGTTCATCGCCTATACCTTCCATGCCTAGCGTCCAGACATACACGACATCTTCTTGGCCAGTGATTTTCGGCATGTAGGGCGATTGGCAGGTTTCATCCGCCAATACAGGTGCGGTTAAGGCCAAGGCTAACAGGCTGGCTAGTTTATTGTTATTTGGTTTCATAATCCTTCCTCTTGTTTTTTTTATTGGGTTGGGGCGTGCCCAAAGGGCGTAAAACGTAAGAAACCCCAACGTTTCAACGCATCCGTTGGGGTTCGCACGCTCACCCCAACCTACGTTTTCAACGATTATTCCGCCGTAGTCGGGTCGATGATGGTTTTAATTTCAGCAATGCTATTAGCCGGAAAACCACCTTGTTCGGCATGTTCCCTGACGGTTGCTTCATCGGGTGCGATATAAACGCAATACACTTTGTCGTTGGTCACATAGCTTTGTAGCCATTGGATTTGCGGGCCCATTTTGTTCAATACACCGCAAGATTTTTGCGATATGGCTTGCAGTTGCTCGCTGCTTAAGTCGCCTGCGCCGGGTATTTCCCGTTCGATTAGATATTTAGGCATGTTAGTCTCCTTAGATATGACTGGTCGTCTTATTTTCAGGTTAAAAAAACGGTGGTAGTTAGGCTTCAACTGTTTTTTGGATCGTCTACAATCCAAACGTTACAGGCCAACCACCACCAAAAAATCAGGCTTTAAAAAAATCGCCCAACAGCTCATCACAGCATTGCTTCAGCGGTGCTGAAGATTGCTCAATTTTCATTCTTAGCAATGCCCCTTGCCAGGCATTAACCAATAAGTCCGCCATTACTTGTGCGGATTTGTCTGTCCGTACCGTGCCTTCTTGCTGGGCTTTTGCCAATCCGGCCTGCAATAAATCCCGATAGCGTTTGACTGCGAGTTGCAGGGCAGTGCGGCACAGCTCGCTAGTGTCGCCGATTTCACCCATCAAATTACCGAGCAAGCAGCCGCCTTTAAAGTCGGCTTTTTCCAATTCGGCGATCAGTTGCGCAAAATAGTAAGTTAATGCGCTTAGCGCATCCAGCGCGGGGTCTTGCAAGTGTCCGTCCAACTGCTCAATAAACGGGTTGATATAATGTTCAACGACTGCCGCGCCAAATTCTTCTTTACTGACAAAATAATTGTAAAAAGACCCTTTGGGGATCTGCACAGCATCGAGGATTTCTTTTAGACCCGTGCCGTGATAACCCTGCGCCGTCAACAAAGCAACGCCTTTGTTAAGCAAATTGTCACGGTTAAGATGTTTTTGTGTAGTTTTGATCATTGGTAAATGATACGACCGGTTGTCTTAAAGTGTCAATAGGCTGCGTAACAAAACTGCCCGTTCACATTTTTCCTCAAACAAGCCGTTTTTAAAGTGTATCAAAACGTTTTGTGCTTTTTGATCCATTCACTTATTGCACAGCACAGCCTATGAAAAGAAGGCAAGCTTATCTGGATGAATATATTCAACAATTAATTAAGAATTTGAGAGTGATTTTTTGAACTTTAGAAGAAATACTATTTTTCAGTTTGAGCTATAAATGCATTTACGTGGTAAGTTTTCACGATAAATAGCATCCGGCAAAAAATATCAGTACAATTCGCACCCAGCAGAGTAAAGATGTTGGGTAAGTAGAGGTTGCTTTATGATTAGGTTGTCCTGTTATCAATGTCGTAGTTCTGTATTACGTTAAGTTTTAATTTTAGGAGTTTTGCAAATGGCAACAGGCACTGTAAAGTGGTTTAACAACACGAAAGGTTTTGGTTTTATCGCACCGGCTGAAGGTGGAGAAGATGTTTTTGTACATCATTCAGTTATTCAGGGCGAAGGCTTTAAAACACTGGCAGAGGGACAGCAAGTAAGTTTTGATATTGAATCCGGCCCAAAAGGTTTAACCGCCACTAACGTTAATCCTAAATAAAACCGATTCGTCCGCCATAAAAAAAGCTTTTGTGATTGATTCACAAAAGCTTTTTTTATGCGTTAAGGTTTATTCGGGTATGCTTCATGGCTTATTTTTTGCTGATTCCATAAGGTAAGGGTTTTCAGATTTGTTTAAGTGGGTGTATAAGGTTCTTAACTTTTTCCGCTTTTGCCTATCACAACTGACAACACTTATGACTCCAGCTAAAAAAAAATCCCGCCTTGATGACCTTAATTTTGATAACCGGTTTATCCGTGAATTACCTGGCGATCCGGATAGCACAAATACCCGCCGCCAAGTTTTTAACGCCTGTTATTCGCGGGTATTACCCACGTCGGTGGCTAGCCCATATAACATCGCCTATTCTAAAGAAGTCGCCGCGTTCTTGGATTTGCCTGCAAGCCTCTGTGAATCAGAAGAGTTTGTCCAGATTTTTTCAGGCAACCGCTTGGCTGCAGGTATGGAAAGCTACGCTACGTGCTACGGCGGCCACCAATTCGGCAATTGGGCGGGTCAGCTCGGTGATGGCCGTGCGATTAACTTAGGCGACGTCATCAATCAACGCGGGGAACGCTGGACATTACAATTGAAAGGTGCGGGACTGACGCCTTATTCACGTAGCGCTGACGGTTTGGCGGTATTACGCTCATCCGTGCGGGAATTTTTGTGCAGCGAAGCGATGCACCATTTGGGCGTGCCGACGACCCGCGCGTTAAGCCTGATAGGCACTGGCGAAACCGTCATCCGCGACATGTTTTATGACGGCAATCCGCAAGAAGAGCCGGGGGCGGTCGTGTGCCGGGTGGCGCCATCGTTCACCCGGTTTGGACATTTCCAGATTTTTACTTCACGCGGTGAGGTGGCTTCGCTAAAACAATTGCTGGATTACACGTTACGCACCGATTTCCCGCACTTAGGCGAGCCGTCCCCCGCTGTTTATCTGGCTTGGTTTGAAGAAGTTTGCCGCCGGACGGCGGAAATGATTGTGCATTGGCAACGGGTCGGCTTTGTGCATGGGGTCATGAACACCGACAACATGTCGGTGTTGGGCCTCACCATTGATTACGGGCCTTACGGTTGGTTGGAGAACTTTGACCTCAACTGGACGCCGAACACCACGGATGCCGCAGAGCGGCGCTACCGCTACGGCAACCAGCCATCCATTGGCTATTGGAATCTGGGGCAACTCGCCAATGCCATTTTCCCGCTCATCGAACAAGTCGAGCTGTTGCAACAAGCCATCACCAGCTATAAGAAAACCTACGAGCAAAGCTGGCAGCGCATGATGGCCGACAAGCTGGGCCTGCAAGCGTTTGAGCACACAACAGACAGCCCGCTGTGTACGGAATTGCTGACGGTCTTGCAGTTGGTCGAAACCGATATGACGATTTTTTATCGGCGCTTGGCGGAAATCACCCTCAACGCCGAAAGCACCGATGAGGAACTGATGCGCCCTTTGCTGGATGCTTATTATGTGCCGGAACAACTGACAGCGGACTATCAGGCACGCTTATGTTTATGGCTTAGGGCGTATATAAAACGTGTCCAAGCAGATGGACAGCCAGATGCGCAGCGCCGCGAACGCATGAATGCCGCCAACCCGCTATATGTGCTGCGCAATTATCTCGCCCAACTGGCCATTGATAAGGCGGGGCAGGGCGATTTTTCATTGGTGAATGAATTGCTGGACGTCTTGCGCCACCCTTACGACGAACAACCGGACAAAGGGAAGTTCGCCGAAAAACGCCCTGATTGGGCACGGCAACGGGCGGGCTGTTCGATGCTGTCTTGTAGTTCTTGATCGGTCATTTAACAGCTGGCTTGGTGGGCGATGCGCCGGTTTATGACTGTTGCCTGCTTTATTGCGATTGGCCGATGGATTTTTGAGGCTTATATCAGTAACTCACCCTGAAGCCTATCTCCGCACCACGTCCAGGTTCCGGCGCAAAGTTACGCAAATAAGAGGTGGAGTTACGGATATTTTCGTTCAGCAGGTTGTTGGCTTTGGCAAACACCATCACATCCGCTTCATGAAGATCCAAGATTTGATATTGCGTGCTGAGATTAAGCAGCACATACCCGGCGGTAACC
>JAQTQZ010000102.1 GCA_028712695.1 Methylovulum sp.
TACAACATTATATAAAGTTATTAAAATAAGCTCATAACCCGAAGGTCACAGGTTCAAATCCTGTTTCCGCAACCAACTCATCATTGACTTGTCCATTCTTTATAATTCAAATGTTCTCAGTATAACTATCCTCAATAAACTCTTAATAATTCATCAAGTCACAACTTCGTGTTAAAATAACACCCATGAAACCATTTTTATTCTTATTTCTTCTTCTCAATCTAGTTACGTTCGGTATATTCGGTATTGATAAATTACTTGCACGTTTAAATCGCAATCGCATCAGTGAAAAAACCCTCCTTACCTTGGCAATAGTAGGAGGAAGCGTAGGCGCCCTCTTCGCTCAAAAACTGTTTCGTCATAAAACGCGCAAATTCCAATATCGAATTTGGGTGATTTTAATCAGTCAGTTCGTTATTTTTGAGGCACTTTGGTACTTTTCTCCTATACTGCTCCAGAACGCCAAACATTTATGGATACAATAGCAACCGGAATCACCGACCGCCTTGAACTATGGCTCCTTCCGGCACATAAACATTTTCGGATAAATTGACATGGAAAATCTCGGAATAAAGATCATCATTTTGATGCTATTTGGTCTATTCCTCTATCGTGAGATCATCCGTTCAGCCGCTTTGCATTCTGCTCAATCTGCTTCCGTTAAGTCCAAAGCCAGTTTTATAAACCTTTTAATCGTTGGCAGCGTTGTTGTTCTTTTTGTCTATGCAGGGATGCAAATTACGTTTATTGAAACGCGCGATCTTCGCCCTTATGTTCCTAAGCATTTAAATGAAATTGTCAGTCCCTTTGACAAAGGGATTATTGAACTCAATGGAATGGTGATAAAAACCAATCTTGCTCATAAAGGTGAGCTCACTGCATTAGCCGACAGACTCACCCAAGGATGCAATGGTAATGATGGATGCGAAGCTCAAAAACTGTTTGATTATGTCACCCATATCCCTTATAAAACGGACTATACCAGCCGTAATGCACTGGAAGTCATTCGAACCAATTGGGGTGATTGTGATGATAAATCCAATCTCTTCGCATCACTGCTTAATGAAAGAGGGATCGATTATCGATTTGTTTACGTCCGCCATCATGTATTTGTCGTTGTTCATATTGACAATACATCCGAAATTCCCTTTCTCAATGCCAGACTTCGTATCAATGGAAAAGATTACTACTATGCCGAAACGACAGCTGATGGCAGCCGCATCGGCGAGTTCAATGGTCAGTTTCCCTATAGTTTTGAGGGGATTTATGATATTAAAAACAATAAAGAGGTGGACAGAAGAGAGGTGAGTTTTAGAATGGGATAAAAAATTTGATAACTGCCCTCTTCTCTCCCACACATTTCGAAATCTCCGATATTACCAATGTGGCGGTTTTGCAAAGGGTGCTATTTTAAAGTTTTGATGTATGAGGAGAGATACAGCAATCACTTATACCTAAAATAGACCCGGCAATAATGGTGGAGCTGAGACGGAATTTATGTCCGTATTCTATATCGGAGTATTTTTCCTCTGCCAGTGCGTGTGCATCGGCTTCACTGCACCCTCCCAGTTCACAAAGCGCTTCGATAACTTCGGCATGAAATTCACTCAATGTAACCATTCCAATCCTCCTCTCTTTAATCATGCATATCGCTTACAATTATAAAACATTATGCGAATTTTATACGATTAATTAGATGAAATTTTCAGAGTTGCGGCTCCATTTTTAAAATCGACCCGTTAGCAGGATCGACATAAAGTTTGATATCTTTTGCAGTGGCATCGGTAGCATAGGCTTGATACACCAATTCAGAAGCGATGTCTCGCAGTTTGACACCGCGGACATCATACCCTTCATCTGAGAGGTGCTTGCGGATATCCTCTTCATTCATAGGTGCCATTGTTTTATAATACTGGTTTTCATGCATACTTTTAACTAAATGGTTTCTGTGATTTCCGAAAGTATATTTCATATGTTCTTGTGTCGGAATAGTGACCGATGAACCCATTGCGCCATAAAGGGACAAGGAAAGAAATACAAGAGAGATTAGTGTAAAAAATCGCAATTTTAATACCTTTTTATTTTTATAAAACGCAGTAAAGACGGCATTAATACTAGAAGTATAAAAGTTCCTATAAGCATTCCGCCAACAACCACAATTGCAAGAGGTTTTTGAACTTGTGATCCTACCCCTGTAGAGAGCATTGCGGGCAATAATCCGATCGATGCTGTAAGTCCTGTCATAAAGATGGCTCTGAATTTGTCAGAAGCGGTTTGTGTAATTGCATCTTCCATAGGGATCCCGTTTTCTTGATGCAGCTGTAAGTAATGAATCACAAAGATGGATGCATTGAGTATGCTTACGCCTAAAATGGAGATAAAACCGACTGATGCCGAGACGCTTAAAGATTCATGAAAGAGCAGCAGGAATGAAAGTCCGCCAAACACTGAAAACAAAGCTGCCGTAAGGATGATCACCGTATTCTGAATAGAGCCGAAATAGACGAATAAGACTAAAGTAATCAAAAAGAGTGATGCAGGAGTCATGATTTTAAGTCGACCAAACGCACTCTGCATCTGTTCGAAACGTCCCGATAATGTTGTCAGAGCAGGAACATTCTTGATGCCCCGGAACTTTCCCCTGAGCGGACCGGGAAGCTCGCGCTCATCACCATCATGATGGCCGCAGCCTGTTTCGTGAATCCCAATACCTACCGCGGGGCCCTCTTCCCTTTCCTGCTGATCAGCGA
>JAQTQZ010000103.1 GCA_028712695.1 Methylovulum sp.
CTACGATTTGGCGTTGACCTTACGCCTGTTGAGGCATTTGATAATAATGCCAGAGCCCGCGCCATTGAAAACGCCAATATCGTTTTGGCAATGGGTGCGGCAGGCGTAGAACTGCTCACAGCCGACAGTGGCAATCTAACAATAGTATTGAAATGATGGCCGACGCCAATGCCACTCCTCCTTTGGGAATAGGCGGCACGGATATGATGGACAAAGGCAATCTGCGCCATGGCAAGATCATCTGGGGCGCAATTGGCTTCGGCTCATTAAAACTGGCTTTACACCGCGCCTGTATTGCCAAATTATTTGAAGACAATAAACAGGTTCTGGATGCCGAAAACATCTTTGCCTTAGCAAAAGAAATGGCCTAGTCACAATTTTTTCTCAATGAGCCATTCAACAAGACCGATAACCTTACCGTCAAGAAAAGACGCCTTAAACATTTTTCTAGCGGGTGTCGCTGCTGCCGACCCTTATCAGGCGGTTAAAAGTTGTTTGTTCACTGACGGCCAGCAGTTGGAAATTTTGTTAAATCTGGACGACAAAGCCCAAAAACGTACTGGTCAATGGTTAAAAGTCCATCTTATCGCTTTTGGCAAAGCGGCTTGCGCTATGGCAAAAGCGGCCCGGGAAATCATTCCCGCCCATCTCCTGGCGGATTTTGGCATTGCCGTTACTAATCATGAAAACCTAACGGCTCTTAATGGCATTGAGGTCATCGGCGCCTCGCACCCACTACCCGATACAGCAGGTCTGGAAGCAGCCCTTAAGTGTGCTGAACGGATAAGACGCGCACAAAAGAATGAACTGGTATTGCTGCTGGTGAGCGGCGGTGGTTCAGCGCTTATTCCCTGCCCTGCCGGCTCGATTACGCTGCAAGAAAAAATTGCCACCACCGATTTGCTGCTGGCCAGTGGCGCGACTATTAACGAGATCAACTGCGTACGCAAACATTTGTCCCAGTTCAAAGGGGGGGGGTTGGCAAGACTGACCGTACCCGCGGACTTGCATGCGTTTATTTTATCGGATGTATTGGGCGATGATTTAAGTGCTATTGCCAGTGGACCGACTGTCCCCGACCCCAGCACTTATGGCGATGCCATTGCTGTTTTTACAACCCGAGGCATTTGGAACAAGGTTCCCGCCTCTGTTCAACAGCATCTGGAACTGGGCAAACTGGGCAAAACACCGGAAACTCCTAAGCCCGGCGATAACGTTTTCAAAAACACCACGCACACATTGATCGGCAGTAATGCCATCAGTGTCAATGCAACCCTCAAAGCTGCACAGGATTTGGGCTACGAAACGCAGTTATATGACGCTCATCTATGCGGCGAGGCAAGAAATGTAGCGGAGAAATGGGCGCGTTACGCAAAACAATTAATCGATAGCGGTATCGACAAACCCCTGGCCTTGCTGGCGGGCGGCGAAACCACGGTTACCCTGACAGGCAATGGCTGCGGCGGCCGTAACCAGGAAATGGCGCTGGCTTTTGCTATTGCCGCGCAGCAACTCGGCTTAGCAAATGACTGGACATTCCTTAGCGGCGGCACCGATGGCCGTGACGGCCCCACCGATGCGGCTGGCGGCATCGTTGATCAAGATTCTATAAACCGCATGCTTCAGTCGGGCATAGACCCGGTTGCCATGCTGGACAATAACGATTCCTATACTGCATTGAAAAGTTCACAGGATTTACTCAACACAGGAGCAACAGGGACTAACGTAGCCGACCTGCAAGTATTGCTGATCCACCCAAAGTCTTATTCAAATACACACTCTTAAATCAGGAGACACCATGTTTAAAAAATCCATGTCCATAGCCGGTTTTGATGATGAACTGTTTCAGGCGATGGAAGAAGAGCGCCGCCGCCAGGAAGATCATATCGAATTAATCGCCTCTGAAAACTATGCCAGCCCTCGTGTAATGGAAGCACAAGGTTCGCAACTAACTAACAAATATGCCGAAGGCTATCCCGGCAAACGTTATTATGGCGGCTGTGAATTTGTCGACAAGGTCGAGCAATTAGCAATTGATCGCGCCAAAGCGTTGTTTGGGGCTGATTATGCTAACGTACAGGCACACTCGGGCTCTCAGGCCAATATGGCGGTCTTCATGGCATTAATTCAACCGGGCGATACCATACTGGGTTTAAGTTTGGCTGACGGCGGTCACCTGACACACGGCGCCAAACCCAATTTCTCCGGCAAAATTTACAATGCTGTTCAATACGGCTTAGATCCTTGGACCGGTGAAATCGATTATGAGCAAGTTGAAGCATTAGCCCTGGAACATAAACCAAAATTGATTATTGCCGGCTTTTCCGCTTACTCACGCATTTGGGATTGGCAACGGTTCCGCGACATTGCCGATAAAGTGGGCGCTTATTTTGTCGTCGATATGGCCCATGTCGCCGGTTTAATTGCGGCGGGTTTATATCCAAATCCTGTCCCGATTGCGGACGTTGTTACCAGCACTACGCACAAATCCCTGCGCGGCCCGCGCGGCGGTCTCATTCTATGCAAAAGCAATCCGGAAATAGAGAAAAAAATCGATTCCAGTATTTTTCCAGGCATACAAGGCGGCCCGTCCATGAACATTATCGCTGCAAAAGCCGTTGCCTTTAAAGAAGCCATGGAACCCGAGTTCCGCGTTTATCAGCAACAAGTGATTAAAAACGCCCAGGCCATGGCCAAGGTTTTTATCGAACGCGGCTTTGATG
>JAQTQZ010000104.1 GCA_028712695.1 Methylovulum sp.
CCGCCTGCCGTTTGTAGGTCTCGGCTTCGGCATTCGCATTGGCCAGGCTCAGCGTGAGTTGCTTGATCGTGTTTTTCAACAGCACGACGCGTTCGGCAAGCGGGGCGTCTTCATCGTCGCCGCCCGCGTCCGCACGGGCGCCCCCGCCGCTGGTAATGACCCGCGGTTCGGACGCCTCCTGCGGCGCTTGCAATCCAGAATTTGTCAAAGATCGATTGTCCTGCGCGCTGGCGATTTCCGCCACCCCGAGGACCGAGATGCCTGCCGCTATTGCAGCAAGTTTCATCCGTAAATTTATTTCGTCACTTTGGCGGTGTGAGAACCGTGCTTCTTGAAGATTCGCGTGGGCGAAAATTCTCCAAGCTTGTGGCCGACCATGTTCTCGGTGACGAACACCGGGATGAAGGTCTTGCCGTTGTGAATGTTAAAAGTGTGTCCGACGAAGTCCGGCGTGATCGTGGACCGGCGGGCCCATGTCTTGATCGGCTTCTTGAGGTTGGCGTCGTTGAGCTTGTCGATCTTCTCGAGCAGCTTCCATTCGACGAAGGGGCCTTTTTTGAGTGAACGTCCCATGGTGCGTTATTTCCGGGTTTTCTTCCTGCTCGGGCGGCGCTCCACGATGAAGCGGTCGGAGCCCTTGTGTTTGCGGCGTGTCTTGAAGCCCTTGGAAAGCTGGCCCCACGGGCTCTGCGGATGCTGCCGTCCGCCGCCGCCCTTGCTCTTGCCTTCGCCGCCGCCCATCGGGTGATCGACCGGGTTCATCGCCATGCCGCGCACGTGCGGACGCTTGCCGAGCCAGCGGGAGCGGCCCGCCTTGCCGCTTGAAATCTTGATGTGGTCGGTGTTGCCGACCTGGCCGACCGTCGCGTAGCAGGCCTCATTGATCTTGCGAATTTCGCCCGAAGCGAGCTTCACGAACACGTAACCGCCCTCGCGGCTGTTCAGAATGGCCTGGGAACCGGCCGTGCGGACCATCTGGCCGCCGCGACCCGGAACGAATTCGATGTTGTGAACACCGATCCCGAGCGGGATCGACTTGAGCGGAAGAGCGTTGCCGACTTTTGCATCGACGGACTCGCCGGCAGTCACCTTGTCGCCGACGTTCAGGCCGACGGGGGCGAGAATATACGTCTTCTCGCCGTCCGGGTATTGCAGCAGGGCGAGGCGGGCCGTGCGATTCGGATCGTATTCGATCGCGAGCACCTCGGCGGCGACGTCGCGCTTCGCGCGCTTGAAGTCGATCACGCGATAACGGCGCTTGTGGCCCCCGCCGCGATGGCGCGACGTCATGCGCCCGTTATTATTGCGCCCGCCGCTCTTCTTGATCGGCTCGAGCAGGCTTTTCTCCGGCTTGCTCTTCGTGATCTCCGCGAAATCGGGGAGCGTCTTGAAGCGGGCGGACGGGGTAAGGGGTCGGAAGGTTTTGAGTCCCATGGCTTGTGCGTGGTTTACACCAGGTCGAGCTTCTCGCCCGCCTTGAGCGTAACGATGGCTTTTTTCCAATGCGGGGTGCGGCCGAAATCGGCCTTGCGCTCGCGCTTTTTCTTGCCCGCGTAGTTCGCGGTGTTCACATCGACGACCGCTTTCTTGAACAGGCGCTCAACGGCGAGCTTGATCTCGAGCTTGCTGGCGCTCGGAGCGACGCGGAACGTGTATTTGCCGAGCTTCTCGGAAAGAAGCGTGGCCTTTTCCGTGAGGATGACGGTGTGGATTTTGTCGAAAATGGTGCTCATTTCAGGAGAGTCTTTCGGCGAGTTTGGCCACCGCGTCGCGGGTGACGATGATCTTGTCGAACGCGAGGAGCTGCTCGGTATTGACGTCCGTGGCGGTCGCGAGGAATGACGTGCGGACGTTGCGCGCGGCCATGAACGTGTTCTCGTCGAACTGGCTGCCGACGATCAGTGTCTTGCGCGCATCCTTGGCGGCATCGCTGACGAGGCTGATGAACTGCCTGGTCTTCGGCTCCTTGACGGCGAATCCATCGACGACGAGCACGTCTCCGGCGAGAATGCGGGCGCTCAGCGCCTTCCGAAAGGCCAGCTTTTTGACCTGCTTGGGCACGTTCTTCGAATAATCGCGGGGCTTCGGGCCGTGGGCGACGCCGCCGCCGACCCACACGGGCGAGGCGAACGAGCCGGCGCGGGCGCGACCGGTGCCTTTTTGACGCCAGGGCTTGCGACCGGAGAGGTTCACATCGGCCTTGGTCTTTGTATTGGCGGTGCCGCTGCGGCGGGCCGCCTGGAGCGCGACCACGACATCGTGAACGGCCTGATTGCCTTTCTTCTCGTCGGTGATCAGTTCGATGCGGGCCTCCTGGGCCTCTGCTGCAGTAAAAACGGTGGCGCTCATGGCTTACTTTTTCGCAACTTTCTTCTTGGAGGGCCGCACGGTGACGTAGCTGCCGTTCGCGCCGGGGATCGCTCCGCTCACGAGAATGACGTTCTCCGTCTCGCGCACCTGGACGATGCGGAGATTCTGAACGGTCTTGCGTTCGTCGCCCATGTGGCCGGGCATGCCCATGTTTTTCCACACGCGTCCGGGAGTCGAACGATTGCCGATGGCGCCGTTGCGGCGATGCATCATCGAACCGTGGGTCATGGGCTGACCCTGAAAATTGTGGCGCTTCATTACGCCCTGAAAGCCCTTGCCCTTCGACTGACCAATGACATCGACAAACTGGCCGACTTCGAAAATCGTAACGGGCACGTCCACGCTCTCG
>JAQTQZ010000025.1 GCA_028712695.1 Methylovulum sp.
GCCGACAAGCCCGTCGCCGTTGCTAAGCCTTGGTTGCAGATCAGGTAGTCTGTGTAGAGTTCGGTTTTTTCTTTATCCATCCTGGAATGATACGCTTTTTGGGATGGGGGTGCGTAACATCAGTTACTAAAGTTTTTTAAATTCAATAGCAACATAAAATTATATGAAGTAGAATGACCCGCTTAGGGGGCGACATGGCTTCGACGTGGGTAGCAAAACCTTAAGTGCATGCCGAGGACTGTACATCTCGTAAAACATACAGAAAAAAAGTATTCGCAAACGACGAAAACTACTCAATGGCTCTAGCTGCTTAAACACAGCACCATTCCTTTGACCACCTGTGCTTATGCGGGTGGAGTCCGGTTCGCTGGACGCTCAGAGGTCATTTACATAAGATCGCGCTGAAACCTGTCCGGTGTGGATGCGCTAAAACCTTACGGAATCGCTGGTGTTTTTCTTGGCCCGTCGGGTAGCCACCAGCTAAATCAAAAGAACGGGACAAGCATGTAGACCTTGGGGCGGAGTACTTGCGGACGCGGGTTCAATCCCCGCCGCCTCCACCAAATTCAAGATTGAAAACACTCTTAAAATAAAAAACCCGCAAGCCGTAAGACTTCGCGGGTTTTTTTATGTTCTTAAAACGGTTTTTTCGAATAAACTTAATTAACTCGGAACAGCTATGGATATATTAATCAAAACAGTAAGGGTTGCTGGGTTTAGAGGACTTCAAAATATAGAAGTCGAGCTTGAAGAAACAACAGTGCTAACTGGCATGAACAATTCAGGTAAAACTTCTTTTCTAAAAGCCTTGCAAATAGCGTTAGGTAATAGGCAGTTTCTCTCGCCGGATGATTTTTATATCGGTAAACACCAATCACAGAATAACAAAATCATTATTGATACCTTAATTGTTCCTAAGGATCAAAATGGGAAAATAAACGAAGCGTTTTCCGAGAAATGGGAGATTTTGTTTACAACAGACCGAATTCGGGCAGATCAATTAGGCACTTCAATTGTACCCTTGCGGACTACAGTCATTTTTGACCCAATAAAAGCTAACTTCAAAACCCAACAATTCATACTTCAATCATGGCCTAAATTCAATGGCACTGCTAATGGATTTTGGTATGAATCTGGAGAAGGCAAAAGTCTAGCATTTCCTTTTTTCGATGAAATACCGTTTTTTTACATTGATGCCCAACGCGATATTTTAGAAGACATCAAGTTAAAAAACTCTTATTTGGGTAAAATGCTCGCAAAAATTGAATACAGCGATTTAGCCGTCAAAGAAATCGAAGACCAAATCAAAGCATTGAACGATACCGCTGTAAATAGTAGCGATGTTTTATCCACCATTAAAACGACGCTGAAAGAATTAGATACGGCGATGGATAGTAGTAGCGATGGTGTGGACATTACGCCTTTCACTAAAAAATTGCGCGACCTCAGTAAAGGCTTATCGATTTATTATTCCGATCAAGAAAATAGCTTTTCAATGGAATATCACGGTATGGGAACACGGAGCTGGTCTTCTTTGCTCACGCTCAAATCGTTTATCACCTTGTTGTCGGTAAATGCCAGTAAAAATAGTGATGCTGCCTTTTTTCCAATTTTAGCTATTGAAGAACCCGAAGCCCATTTACACCCTAATGCCCAGAAAAAGCTCTATGGGCAAATTGCGAGTATTCCAGGTCAAAAAATCATTTCTACGCATTCACCTTATATCGCGGCAGCAGCAGAATTGAGGCAAATTCGCAATTTTTATAAAAGTGATATGGTTAATTGCGGCAAAATTGCCACGGAGCAATTAACTAACGAAGACATCAGAAAAATTAATCGGCAAGTTATCAATACACGCGGGGAGATATTTTTTTCTAAATTGTTAGTGTTTTTTGAGGGTGAAACCGAAGAGCAAGCATTACCCATATTTTTTGAAATACATTTTGGCAAAACTTCGGTGGAATTGGGTGTTGATTTTGTGGGTGTCGGAGGGCATGGCAATTACCTACCTTTTCTAAGATTTGCAGAATGGTTAAATATACCTTGGATTATTTTTAGCGATAATGATCAAAAAGGAAAAATTAAGAAAAGTGTTGAAAATGCAGTAAATAAGCTATATCAATCTGATAGCGAAAAAGACCAACTGACAAACAATGTCTTATTTTTAGAAGATGAATCTGATTTTGAGAAATATTTAATAGATTCAGGTTTTGTTGCGGAAATCGAATCTTCGTTTGAAAAACTGCATTCTAGCGACTATTTGGCAGAACATATAAAGAAAAAAGATGGTGCAAAAAAAGACCGAATAGAAACGGCAAAAACTTGTAATTCATGCAAGCAAAATATCTACGAAGATGTTCTAAGAGACTATAAAGGCGATGAAGGCTTCAAGATGGCCTTATATGACTGCATGACATCTCAAAAAGCCCAATTTGGGCCCCTAATCGCTGAGGTAATAGTCAATAGCGGAAAGCCCTTGCCCACAAAAATCATTGAACTGTTTGAAAAAATAGCATCTTTACTAAACAATACGGAGACTAGATCATGACTCCGACCAAAATAGCATTATCTCCTAAGCAACAAAAGATTGTTTATGCCGAGGAACGCGCCATTTATGTTAAGGCCAGTGCGGGTTCTGGCAAGACGCGCGTATTAACTGAACGGATACGTTATCTTTTAAGTAAAACCAAAAAGAAAATATTAGCGTTAACCTTTACCAATAAAGCCGCTGAAGAAATAAAGCAACGCTTAACGGATATTAACGACATTGATAGCCGCTTATTTACAGGTACATTCCACGGCTTTTGCCAGCATGTGCTTGAGAACCATGGTAGTTTGCTTGGTTTTTCCAAAATGCCACATATTTTTGAAGAAGAAGCTGACAGATTAGAATTGGTTGGACAAGCGATTCTTCAAACACCTTCATATAGTGACGAGTACAAAAACATTAATCTCAAAGAACAGCAAAATTTGCGCTATCAGGCACTGAATTTTGTAGCTAAGGTAAAAAGAAAGCTTATAACCAGTGATGAAGTCTATAAATACAATGATGATGAAAACGTCGTGTTGCTGTATTTAACCTACGAAGATATTTTGCGTTCTCAAAATGCCATTGACTTTGATGACTTGATAAGACTTACCTACGAATTATTTACAAATTATCCGAACATTGCCGGATTGTATCGGAGAAGTTTCCATGCCATTTGCGTTGATGAAGCACAGGACTTAAATAACGCACAGTACAAACTACTGCAAGCATTGGCTAATGGGGAATTTAAAAATATCATGATGGTGGGTGATCCTAACCAATCCATTTTTCATTTTAATGGTTCATCGCCTGAATTCATGAATCAAGCATTTGTAAAAGATTTTGATGCCGATGTGGTTGAGTTAAAGGAAAACTATCGTTCTTCAAAAGCGGTGTTGTCGGCAGCTAAAAAAATACGGCCTGAAAACGAAAATATTTCCGATACCGTTAAAACAGGCATTTTTGAAATCCATGCGCTAGAAGATGAGCAAGCTGAAGCACAATGGATCACTGATAAAATCCAAGAATGGTTAGCAATCAAGCATCACGACGATATAGAAGGCGAAATTTGCCCAGAAAAAATCGCCGTGTTGGCGCGAAATAAATACGTTTTTAACGCATTGGAACAAAAATTCAAAGACACTGGGATTTCGTATTATTTCAAAATGACACCTGGTGCCATTAAATTTGAATCCGAACTCATGAAGCTGTTTGATTTGGCTTTTAGGATAAAAATTAATCCGCAAGATGTGTTACATAAAGAGCGTTTGTTAAAAATGCTTAATTGTGAAAACAGCAATCTGGAAAACCTTGTAGCATTTACCAAGTCCTTAAACCCAAGCCAAGAACAGCAAGTCCTCAATATAGTGAATGGATTGGCTGATGATGGAAGCAACCTTAAAGAATCGTTTATACAGTTCAAAAACGGTTTAAATATCATTGATGAGAACGAACGTAGTATGGTAATTAATGACATTGACGAGTTACTTAATCATTGGCTGGTTTATGCCAAAAGCACTGACAATAAATCATTACACTATTTTAAAAATGCAATGGCATTAGGACAAACCCATCCATTAACGCAACATCAGGGAATCACTTTAAGCACTGTCCATACGATGAAAGGTCAGGAATTTGATATTGTTTTTCTAATGGGAATGGATGATGAAACCTTTCCAGATTATCGTGCCGTCAAAAATAACGGAATTCAATTAACTCAAGAACATAATAATTTATATGTTGCTTTCACTAGGGCAAAACGGTTTCTTTATGTAACTTGGCCTGAAAAAAGACAGATGCCTTGGGGGGTGAGATATAGAAAAATATCTCGTTTCTTGAATTGATACGTAATAAGACGCCGACCAATTTTTCATAAGGTGGCGGGTTTTGGTACGGGTCGATTTTTAGGATTTCCAATAACAGTAAAGCTTTGTCCTTTAACCCTGCTGTTGCTAGTTTTTTGGCATCTTTCAATGCTTGTTTGGCGTAGATAATTTCCCAGCTCACCAATCCAGTCCCTTGCTGCATTCATCGGGATTTTCCGCCATGCCTTCTAAAATAGCTTCGCGCATTTTTGGTACGCCCAGCAAATAGAGGGTTTCTTGTATGGCTGACCAGTCTTCGGCAGACAGCAAAACGGCATTGGCGCGTTTTCCGGTGATGGCAATGGGTTGGTGTGATTCGGCGGCTTGGTCAATCAGACGGTAGAGGTTGGCGCGGGCTTCGCTGGCGGTTAAGGTTTGCATAATGGCACTTTAGTGATACAAAAATATATCGTACGTCAATGCGTACTTCTTGGCGAATTTTATTCGGTAGCTACTGTGAAGAATGGCTTTAATCGGCGGAACCAAAAACCTGTTTAATTAGCGTCATATTGGCAACGCCGAAAACGCATCAAGGTCTTCCACCGCAGCCGCCGCCCGGCGTATCAATTCCAAATTGCTGTCCAAGTGCATCATGCCACCGACCGCCAAGGTGACAACCATGGCTTCCAACGGATAGACCAAGTGGGCGCGGTAGCGTTGCATCAGATCATTGCTGCCCAGATCAACGCCATTCTCCGCCAGCGTTTGCTGGTACATTTCCAGCAGTTCGGTTTCGTGTAGCCTACGGGTTTCGGGCAGTAGGGCGGTGGCTAAAAAGTAGGCGACATCGCTAATGCCATCCCCCATGCGGACCAATTGCCAGTCAAGAAAACCCGCTTGGGATTGCTGCCAAAACAAATTGCCGGGATGGCAATCATGATGGGTGAGTGTTGGCGGCGCATCAGCAAGAAAGCGCATCGCTTTACTACGATGGCGCGCATAATGCAATGCCTTGTTATGAAGGGTGGCGGGCAATATTTTATTGGCCAAGTGCAAGCCCTGTTTCATTAACGGGACAGCCAAAGCTGTTCCCAACGCATCTTCTAAACGCCTGACAGATCCGGCTAACCACGGATAGGTTAGCGGTAAATTCGCGCTATTCCAAAAATGCGCATGGAAACGGCCAAGCTGCACGATAACCGCCGCCGCTTGGTCAACGGTCAAGGTGTCACAAGGGAAGCCAGGAATGCCGTCAAATTCTGTGATGTCAGTCAGTACCAGTGTCGAACCCCAACCAATCCGGCTATACGCTGCCAAGCAAAAAGGTGCAAAAATCGGTATAGATTGAGCGATTTCTTGGTAAAAACGTACTTCGGTATGTAATAACCTTGGCAACGCAGTAATCAACCTGGCCCGCCATGCTAATGAGGGTAATTTTACAAACCAGCGTTTAGATAGTATTGCCGTGCTGTCATGCTCGACGGTCACGCGGACCCGCGTTGTTGTGCCAATATCGACAGAAACAATATTGACATTGGAGACAACTGCATTGGCGTCGTGCTGATGGACGATTCGTTGCGCCCAGGCAACTGTCAAATCGCTGGGTCGGTGTACTAGGATAGTATGCGGCATGGTTATTGTCGGCCCGATTGCACATTAGCAAGTGCTGATAAAGCCATTATTATGGGTGTGGATGCAAATAACACAACCGGAACCCGAAAAAAATTTCGGTGAAGACCGAAGGTGCCCAGAATTTTATAATGGAATGCTCACCCATTACCCAAATTGGAATTCCAAAAAAAATCAACGCCTTCTGAAGCAATAAAAAACCATGGATAAAGATAAAACCCGCCTCGTGCAGCGCAGGTTTTTTATTAGTTATAATCCTTTATCTTTCGATTCGGCGGGTATGATGGCAGTTAATCACGATGCTTTCACCTTGGTGCGTTACCACAGGAATGGCCGCCTTACCCTCACTTTAACGGCGATAGCATAGCTGACCGCATCTGCATTAACCGAATTTTTCTGAAAAAATCCGTTCCTCAGCAATACGCTTATTTCCAGATACTGACAATATTGGTGAAATCATCTGTCCATGGTTTCATATCAAAATACAGCGGCATTTTCTGCCAGTTGCCAAGGCTGCTCACGCTTAACGGTTGCAGCGTTTCCGGCTTGTTTGCCATCACCACCCAATCCGTCGCGACGATCAGCGGCATAGCTTGTGCCGGTTCAAATTCTTCGATAAGGGCGGCAAGTTTTAGTTGCTCCGCATGTATCGACAAAACTTTTTTCAACATCAAATGACGGTTGGTGATATGAAAAGCCAGTATGCCATCCGGTTTAAGCTTTTTGAAATACAACTCGATGGCTTCTTTAGTCAACAGGTGGGTCGGCACTGAGTCTGAGCTGAACGCATCCATAACCAATAAATCAAATTTGTGGTCCGCCTCTTTTGCCAATGACAAACGCGCATCGCCAATGCGTATCGTCGCGCTCAGCCCACACTGATTAAGATACGAGAAATAAAGCGGGTTGCTGGCAATATCGACCACTAACGGATCAATCTCATACAACGTCCATTTTTGCCCAGGCTTGATATAACAAGTCAATGCGCCCGCGCCCAAACCAACGATACCGACTTCCCAGTTTTGGTTGCGGCTGTCATATTCCTTAAACAATTGTCCCATCGGCCCAGGGCGGCTGTAATACGTCAAGGGAATCCGGCTTAAGTTGGCTGGCAGCCGTTGCGCCCCATGTTTAGTCGTACCGTGGAAAAGTTCATGATAGGTTTCGGGCTTGTTCTGCTCATTATTCAGCACACTTTCCCGCACGGCCAACACGCCAAAAAACGTGCGTCCTTGATATAAGGTATGGGAAGACAGGCTATGCAAACCCTGCGCCAGGAAGATAATCGACCCTGTCAAAAAAGCAAGGGCAACGGGGCGCTTTCTAAACACCAAAGTCAACAACGTCAAGCCCATTAAACTGATGACAATCCAATCAAAATACTGGAGCAAACCTTTGACAGTGGCATACAAGACCAAACCGATGCCCATTAACAGAACAGGCACCATGATTTGCCATAACCAAGCTTTTTTGCCGTCAGGCTGCAAACCTGGACGTAGCCATAAAGCGGCCACAATCATCAGCGGATATTCATAAATGCCGTTGAAAATGAACGGCGCGACAAAGGTATTGAACATCCCTCCCAACATGCCGGCAAACGACATGATCAGGTAAAAACGGGTCAGATAACGGGTATGCGGACGCAACTTCGCCAGCTCGCCGTGACAAACCATGACGGCGAAAAAAAACGCCAACACATGCAGCACCAAATACGCCCAATAAGGCAAATCGGCAGGATTGATAAAGGCGTAGGCAACAAATGGCACTAAAAAAATCGGCTGCAACGTGACCATCACCGGATGTATCTTGTCATTCCATTTTGAAAATACAATCACAAATGACAACAGGTAGACCGTCAACGGGATAATCCACAACAACGGCACAGAGGCAATATCGGTGCTGATGAAGTTAGTCAGCCCCAGCAACAGGCTGGATGGCACAAAAGCCAGCGCCAACCAATGCAATTGTATGCGTAGGGAAAGCCGTTCTGGTTCCAGATTATCTGCCTGCGCGGTAGCGACCGCTTTCTTACTTTGCCACAAAACAAATGCGCAAGCCGCTATCAGCAGGCTTAAGAAAATATAGCCGAACCCCCAGTAAATTTTCTGTTCGGCAAGGCCAATAGTGGGTTCCAATAAAAATGGGTAGCTCAGCAACGCCATCAGACTGCCGGTATTGCTGGCCGCATAAAGATAATAAGGGTCATGGCTGGTATGGTGGCCGACCTGCGAAAACCATTTTTGGATCAACGGCGCAGTGGTTGACACGACGAAAAAAGGCAGGCCGATAGCCAGGAATAATGTCCACAGCAACCAAAAAGTGGGGTTGCTGTCGGTAGGTGGCGTCGTATTTTCAGGCAATGCCAGCGGCAATGCCAAAAAACTGACCAAGATGACCGCCGCGTGCAGCTGGATTTGCCGGTGCGGGTTAAGGCGCGTGGAAACCGTATGTGCGTAAAGGTAACCAAGAAACAAAATGCTTTGGTAAAACACCATGCAGGTGTTCCATACCGCCGGCGACCCGCCCAACAAGGGCAATAAAATCTTCCCAAACAAGGGCTGCAATATAAACATCAGCGACGCACTGATGAATAAGGTTCCGGCAAACAGAAAAATCAGGGAGAGACGGCGGTCGTTTTTTAGTTCGTGGGAATGGCTCATTATTAATTTTTATAGTTAATGTATGGCGATATTTTAGCCGCTAATGATAAAACATTTGCCGGTTTATCGGGTACTCTTAATGGATAACAACGGTAGATATGGCGTATTCAAGCGCCTTGTCCAAATTACGCCACAAATGGATAACCCAACAAACGGCCACGCTTTAACAAAACCATTTAGCAAAATGGAACTATATTTAAGTGCTCAAAAGTTTTCAACAAACCTAAACTGTTAAGCTAACGTCCATGAAAAAAATTAGCTTGGAATATGGTTGAATCGTCAGGCTCTAACGTTTGTTGAAACAGTTCAGATTTTTTAATCCTAAGCATAGGAAAAATAAGCATAATGATAGTGAAACACGCGCTTACAGCCTTAAAACTTGTCCTGCTGCTATTCGGCAACCAATCAGTAATGGCAGCCAACTTTAGTTTTATAGGCAATTTCACCTACGACAGCGACATACAATTTTTTGACTTTTCCATCGCGGCCGATTCACCCTCCGTCCTTATCCACACCTTTTCGCTGAATGGCGGTGTCAACGCGGATGGCACACCTATAGCGGGCGGTGGTTTTGATCCCTATCTTGCCCTATTCAACAAAGCCGATGGCGCTTGGGTTTATTCTACTGAAACGAAGAACGATGCGGATGAAGCGGTTATTACCGCGAATCCTTTATTAGCCGGCAATTACATTTTGGCATTGACACAGTTCAACAATATCAGGGCTGGCGATTTTTTGTCAGATGGCTTTGCTTACGCGCTAGGATTGGCTACTTTTGGCATTACACCTTTTACTGCCTATAGCGGCGGTGGTAGCGGCCATTGGGCGGTTGACATCAACAATGTCAATGCAGCCAGCGCTTCGTCCAGTGTCCCGATACCTGAAACGTTGACATTGACACTTATCGGTCTGATCGGTTTGGGCGTAATCAGACACCGCAAAGCCTAGACCGCCCCAACTTTGCGGCCTAACCATCCCAAACCTAAGGAACCACCATGAATTTCCCCCTAAATGCACTCCGTGCCACCATCCTGTTGACCTGCCTTGGCCCGTTGGCGGCCCAGGCCGTAATTGCCCCCCTCACCGCCGACACCAACGTGGCCTTGCCGAATGCGGGCGCCGCCCAAGCCATCAACATCCGGCCCGCCACCAAAGCGTTGCTGGCTTTTGATTTGTCAACCTTGCCCGGCGGTATCACGTCCAGCGACATTGCCAAAGCGACGCTGGTATTTTATGTAAAAACCGTGCCGGTCAACGGCAAGATCCAAGCCAGCCCCGTTACCCAAACCTGGAACGAAACCACCGTCACCACCGCCCCCAGCCAAGGCGCGGCAACGGCAAGCAGCGCCATCATCAGCCGAGGCAACACTTATTTTGCCCTCGATGTCACTAATCTGGTGCTGGACTGGGTTGATATCCCCGCCAGCAACAAAGGCCTCGTGCTTGAGCCGGATAGCTCGACACCGGCAGCGTCAATCACGCTAGACAGCAAAGAAGCCATCCAAACTAGCCATCCCGCCTATATCGAAATCGCCTTGAAAGGCCCGGCTGGTGCGAAAGGTGACACGGGCACGACAGGCTCACAAGGCCCGGCCGGTGCAGCGGGTGCGAAAGGTGACACCGGAGCGAAAGGTGATACGGGAGCAACCGGTGCAACGGGTTCAAAAGGTGACACTGGCACCACAGGCACCTTTCAAGCCGGTACTGTAGCCGGTCAAATGCTTTATTGGGATGGTAGTGCATGGATTACCATAGCGCCGGGAACGCATAAACAATCACTAAGCTATTGCAACGGCGTACCCACATGGGGGGATTGCCCAATATTAGTGGGTGATGACTACCTAGGCGGTAAAGTCGCGTATATTTTACAGGCTGGCGATCCAGGTTACGATGCCCATGTCCAGCATGGTTTAATAGCGGCCCCCAGTGATCAAAGTACTCATATCGGGTGGGGTTGTGATGGAACCGCCATTTCAGGAGCCCATGGCACCGCCATAGGTACCGGCCAACAGAACACCTCAGCTATCAAAGCGGGTTGTTTAGAACCAACGGCAGCAAGATTTGCTACCATAAATGGTTATAACGACTGGTATTTACCCAGCAAAGACGAGTTAAAGCAATTGTATGTCAATAGAACCGCTATCGGGGGGGTTGCCGATGACTTGTACTGGAGTTCGTCCGAGGTCATCAACAACCTCGCGTGGTGCCAGAACTTTGGTAGCGGTCTTCAGAGCAACTGCGTTAAGTTCTTCCCGATAGCAGTCCGTGCGGTGAGGGCTTTTTAGCTTTAACCTTGGTGGGTAGGTTTTGACTTGGAGTGCGTACATCTTGACCGCATAAGGCGGACAGCGAGACCTGCGCTCCAGCTAAGGGCCAACCCTTTAATTTTTTAACAAAACCACGTTAGCGGTCAAATTTTTGGCATAAAAAAAACCGATTTTTTTACGCTGGCTAAAATTTACTAAAATTTCATGACCCTAAAATCTCCAAGGAACCGCCATGAATTTCCCTTTAAAACCCCTCTGTGCCGTTATCCTGTTAGCCAGCCTTAGTCCATTGGCGGCCCAGGCTGTGGTTGTCCCCCTCACTGCCGACACCAACGTGGCCTTGCCGAATGCGGGCGCTGCCCAAGCCATCAACATCCGGCCCGCCACCAAAGCGTTACTGGCTTTTGATTTGTCAACCTTGCCTGGCGGCATCACGTCCAGCGACATTGCCAAAGCAACCCTGGTGTTTTATGTAAAAAAAGTGCCGACCAGCGGCAAGCTCCAAGCCAGCCCCGTTACCCAAGCCTGGAGCGAGGCCACCGTCACCACCGCCCCCAGCCAAGGCGCGGCAGCGGCAAGCAGCGCCATCATCAGCCAAGGCAACTCTTATTTTGCCCTCGATGTCACCAATCTGGTGTCCGACTGGGTTGACAATCCCGCCAACAACAACGGCCTTGTGCTTGAACCGGATAGCTCGACACCGACAACGTCAATCACGCTGGACAGCAAAGAAGCCAAGCAAACCAGCCATCCCGCCTTTATAGAAATCGCATTGAAAGGCCCGGCTGGTTCAAAAGGTGACACGGGCGCAACCGGCGCACAAGGCCCGGCAGGGGTGAAAGGTGATGCCGGGGCAACAGGCGCACAAGGCCCGGTAGGTACAGCAGGTGCGAAAGGTGACCCAGGTGTAAAAGGTGATACCGGGGCAACAGGCGCTACAGGCACCTTTCAAGCCGGTACGCAAACCGGTCAAATGCTTTATTGGGATGGTAGTGCATGGATTCCAGTAGCACCGGGAATAAGTAAACAAACACTAAGCTATTGCAAAGGCATACCCATATGGGGGGATTGCAAATTATCGGTCGGTGATAGCGACCTAGGCGGTAAAGTGGCATATATTCTACAAGCGGGCGACCTAGGTTACGATGCCAATGTGCAGCATGGTTTAATAGCGGCCCCCAATGATCAAAGCACATCGGCGACATGGGGGTGTTATGGATCCGCCATTGCAGGGGCCGATGGCATAGCCATAGGCTCAGGCAACCAAGACACCTCAGATATAATAACGGGCTGCACAGCAGCAGGGATAGCGGCAAAAATTTGTGCCGACCTAGTATTGAATGGTTATAGCGACTGGTATTTACCCAGTAAAGACGAGTTAAATAAATTGTATGTAAATAGAACCGCTATCGGCGGTTTTGCCGGTGTCTTGTACTGGAGTTCGTCTGAGCACGACGGCAGCGGCGCGTGGGGCCAGGGTTTCGGTAGCGGCGTTCAAAACTTCGTCAGCAAGGGCAGCACGCAATCAGTCCGTGCGGTGAGGGCTTTTTAACGCTTCAACCTTGGTGGCTAGGTTTTGCTTGGGGCGTGGTCATCTTAACCGCACAAGGCGGACAGCGAGACTTGCGCTCCAGCTAAGCACCAACCACCCCTTTAATCTTTTAGCGAAACCTCGTAGCGGTCAAATTTTTGGCGTAAAAACCAGTTTTTACGCCTGATGAAATTTACTAAAAATCAATTTACTCTGACCCTAAAATCTCCAAGGAACCACCATGAATTTCCAAAACGCACTTCGCGCCACCATCCTGTTAGCCAGCCTTAGCCCGTTGGCGACCCAGGCCGTAATTGTCCCCCTCACCGCCGACACCAACGTGGCCTTGCCGAATGTGGGCGCCGCCCAAGCCATCAACATCCGCCCTGCCGCCAAAGCGTTGCTGGCTTTTGATTTGTCAACCTTGCCCGATGGCATCACGTCCAGCGACATTGCCAAAGCGACCCTGGTGTTTTATGTAAAAAACGTGCCGGTCGGCGGCAAGATCCAAACTAGCCCCGTTACCCAAGCCTGGAGCGAAACCACCGTCACCACTTCCCCCAGCCAAGGCGCAACAGCGGCAAGCAGTGCCATCATCAGCCGCGGCAACTCTTATTTTGCCCTCGATGTCACCAATCTGGTGTCCGACTGGGTTGACAATCCCGCCAACAACAACGGCCTTGTGCTTGAACCGGATAGTTCGACACCGACAACGTCAATCACGCTGGACAGCAAAGAAGCCAAGCAAACCAGCCATCCCGCCTTTATAGAAATCGCCTTAAAAGGCCCGGCGGGGGCTGCTGGTGCGAAAGGTGACACGGGCGCCACAGGCACCTTTCAAGCCGGTACGCAAACCGGTCAAATGCTTTATTGGGATGGTAGTGCATGGATTCCAGTAGCACCGGGAATAAGTAAACAAACACTAAGCTATTGCAAAGGCATACCCATATGGGGGGATTGCAAATTATCGGTCGGTGATAGCGACCTAGGCGGTAAAGTGGCATATATTCTACAAGCGGGCGACCTAGGTTACGATGCCAATGTGCAGCATGGTTTAATAGCGGCCCCCAATGATCAAAGCACATCGGCGACATGGGGGTGTTATGGATCCGCCATTGCAGGGGCCGATGGCATAGCCATAGGCTCAGGTAACCAAGACACCTCAGATATAATAACGGGCTGTACAACAGCAGGGATAGCGGCAAAAATTTGTGCCGACCTAGTATTGAATGGTTATAGCGACTGGTATTTACCCAGTAAAGACGAGTTAAATAAATTGTTCGTGAACAGAACCACTATTGGGAGTTTTTCATCCGCCCTCTACTGGAGCGCGTCTGAGTACAATGACAACTACGCTTGGATCCAGTACTTCGGCAGTGGCGACCAGTTCGGCGGCCTTAAGAACACAGGATTCTATGTGCATGCTATAAGGGCTTTTTAACGCTTCAACCTTGATGGGTAGGTTTTGACTTGGAGCGCGGACGTCTTAACCGCACAAAGCGGACAGCGAAACCTGCGCTCTAGCTAAGGGTCAACCACGCAACCTTTAATCTTTTGACAAAACCTCGTGGCGGTCAATTTTTTGGCGTAAAAACCGGTTTTTTACGCTGGCTGAAATTTACTGAAACTTCATTTACTCTGACCCTAAAATTTCGTGCCCCTAAATGCCAAGGAACCACCATAAATTTCCTCCTAAAACCAACTCCGCGCCATTATTCTGTTAGCCAGCCTTAGCCCGTTGGCACCCCAGGCCGTGGTTGCTCCCCCTCACCGCCGACACCAACGTGGCCTTGCCGAATGTGGGCGCCGCCCAAACTGTCGACATCCGCCCTGCCGCCAAAGCTTGGAGCGAAACCACCACCCCCCACGGCTTTCTCATAAAAACCTTACTTGCCTGAGCATGGATCAGGGTAGGAACAGACTCGGCGAAATTCTCTATGGCAGCCTGAAAGTTTTTCGGTGAGGTTTTTCTGATCAGTTCAATGGCAAGGCCTCGTAACAACGCCATGATTTGCGCTTGGTGGCCCGCTTTTGTTTTGATGTGGCCTTCATTAAAAGTGACATCACGTATCCAATTATTGGATTCCACACCCCAGTGACAACGGATAGCCTTGGCCAATTCATCGGCAAGAGGGCCGATGCCCCCAGAGCTGAATTGCTGACATAATAAGCCGTTTCTAAACTGGTTTTTTGTTTAGCAATCCCGGATGTTTCACGCCCCACAACGATCAGAACCGACAAACCGCTGTTTTTCCATCGTGGACCTAAGGTTAACGATGCCAAGGGGAACACCTCAACCCAGCGAGGGTGACACGGCCATGTGCTTTTTCATGACCCGTTGTTTCGGCAAGCGGCAGGGACTGGAGACGCAACAGTTTGCATTGCTTCAGGAAGGCCGCTTGATTTTCTTTGGCCTGCGTCAAATAAATGCCATCGGCCTGATGAATCTGGGCCGTAGTCATCAGATTAAAGTGATGGGCGCCCAGCGACACTTTGTGTTTTTCCAAACCGTTGTCCTTTAACAGCCCACGCACTACCGGACAACACTGGACTTGTCGCCACATTGTCTGGCTTGTGCCACGACATCACGCGAATTATGGCCAACCGCCAGAACCCAACCCTTGTTTTGCGATTAATTGGCGTGATGGAAAACTACGCTTGCCCAGCCACTTAACCTGTATCGGATGCTTTTTTATTATTGTCCGTAAAATCCAGCAACCCAGCTAACGTTGAAATGCCGGATAAAAGTAGGCCGAAATACCCGATAAAACAACCTTGACCGTGTACTGGAGAAACCGCTAATGCAGGCATTGCCTGCTTTAAGATTATAATACGCCAATCTCTCAATTATCCCGCTACAGGCCTTCTCTATGAAAACAAGCATGAAAATTTTAACCTGTCTGATGCTGATGCTTTTGGCTGCATGTTCAAGCCAGAACGTCAAGCAGCAAGAGGTGCTGACAACAAAACCCGCCATAGCCAATAAACCACCCTCCGTGGCAAGCCAAAATCCACCGATGATGATGGCCCAAAATGGCAAGACCTTAAATCTAGTTAGAATTATGGATGGGGCGGCATGTAAAAATGAGCTTGAAGGCGCGAAAGGCATCTTTCTTGTGTACGCCGACCCCAATGATATAGAACGGATTAAACAGGAAAAAGGCGCAAAAGTTTTTACTGAATTTGAAGCCAAAATCCAAATCTTCTCAGAACACGCGTTGCAGCACGCCGTTAATACAATGAATCTGGCCAAAGACCCTTTTGCGCTCGGCGATGATGTCACACAGCAGAAACTGGCCCAACAATTAACAGATAACTTTCGTGTTGCCGTCATCGATTCCCTCGATACCTTTAAAAAAGAAACGGCGTTGACTATAGACGTTGCGGCATTTCCGCCCTCGTTTGTGTTTTATCAAACAGGCTGTCAAGCAACCTTGCCGGAATCTGATTCTTCAGAAGACGACAACTACCTAGAGGCTAATTGATTGCCTGCATTAACAAGAAAATGGCAACAACGTCTTAAAATACGTTCTTAGTTTTATTCACAAAAAGGATGCCCCCCTCTATGAATTCCCACGACGCGTCAAAAGAAGAACTCCGTAGCCAGTTGCGGCTAGCGGCCCTTGAATATCACGAATTCCCCACGCCCGGCAAAATAAGCGTTACCCCGACCAAACAACTGGCTAACCAGCAAGACCTCGCACTGGCCTATTCGCCGGGCGTTGCCGCCGCCTGTGAGGAAATCGTCGCCGATCCTGCCAACGTCTTCAAATACACGGCACGGGGCAATCTGGTTGCGGTCATCACCAATGGTACCGCCGTATTAGGCTTAGGCAATATCGGCCCGTTAGCCGCCAAGCCAGTGATGGAAGGCAAAGGCGTGTTGTTTAAAAAATTCGCCGGCATCGACGTGTTCGACATTGAGATCAACGAATCCGACCCCGACAAGCTGTGCGATATTATTGCCGCATTGGAGCCAACCTTTGGCGGCATCAATCTGGAAGACATCAAAGCGCCCGAATGCTTTTATATTGAGCACAAATTGCGCGAACGGATGCAGATTCCAGTGTTTCATGACGACCAACACGGCACCGCCATTATTGTTGGCGCGGCTATCCTGAACGGCCTAAAAATAGTCGGCAAAGACATGGGGCAATGCAAATTGGTCGTTTCCGGCGCGGGTGCGGCAGCGTTGGCTTGTCTGGACTTGCTGCTTTGCTTGGGGTTTCCGGTCGAGAATATCTACGTCACCGATCACATTGGCATGGTTTACCAAGGCCGTACTGAACTGATGGATGACAACAAAGCCCGTTTTGCCCAAGACACCGATGCCCGCACCTTGGCAGAGGTGATACCTAATGCCGATATTTTTTTAGGCCTGTCCGCAGGCGGCGTGCTAAAACAGGATATGGTCAAAATGATGGCCGACCAGCCATTAATTTTGGCGTTGGCCAACCCCACGCCGGAAATTTTGCCCGAAGACATCAAAGCAGTGCGTACCGATGCCATTATTGCCACTGGCCGCTCCGATTATCCCAACCAAGTCAATAACGCGCTGTGTTTCCCTTACATTTTCCGTGGTGCGCTCGATTGCGGGGCGACGACCATCACCCGGGAAATGGAAATTGCCGCCGTCTATGCGATTGCCGGACTGGCGCAGGCCGAACAATCGGATGTGATTGCCAGCACCTACGGCACCGGCGAATTGTCGTTCGGCCCCGATTACCTGATCCCCATGCCGTTTGACCCGCGCTTGATGATCCAAATCCCTCCCGCCGTCGCCAAAGCCGCCGAGCAATCCGGGGTTGCGACGCATCCGGTGCAGGATATGCAGGCTTATACCGAACGCCTGCAACAATTTGTTTATCGTAGCGGCTCGCTGATGAAACCGGTTTTTGAGCATGCCAGAAAGGCCGACGCCACTGAAAAGCGGATTGTTTTTGCCGAAGGCGAGGACGAGCGGGTGTTGCGTGCCGTGCAAATTGTCGTTGATGAAAATCTTGCGGTGCCAACCCTGATTGGCCGCCCGACGGTTGTGCAATACCGCATCGAAAAATTGGGTTTGCGGCTCAAGATGGGCGTTGATTTTCAAATCGTCAACCCTGAATTTGACGAACGCTACCGCGATTTTTGGCAAACCTATCTCAGCATGACCCGCCGTAAAGGCGTCACTGAACAATATGCCAAGCTGGAAATGCGCCGCCGCCATACCCTAATCGGCGCCATGTTAATGCACAAAGATTACGCCGATGGCATGATTTGCGGCACGTTCGGCACCCCTCCCCTGCACTTGCATTACATCGACCAAGTGCTGGGCAAACGTGCTGGCGTCAATGTCTATGCCGCGATGAATTATCTGGTCTTACCAGACCGGCAGATTGTCCTCGTTGACACCCATATCAACGAAAACCCAACCGCCGCACAACTGGCGGAAATCACCCTAATGGCCGCCGCACAAATGCGCCATTTTGGCCTGGTGCCCCGCGTCGCTTTGCTGTCACATTCCAATTTTGGCTCCAACAATAGCGAGTCTGCACAAAAAATGCGTGCCGCGCTGGCGCTTATCCGGCAACTCGCACCAGAGCTGGAAGTTGATGGCGAAATGCACGGCGATGCCGCGTTGGATTTTGCCATGTTGAAAAAAGCCATGCCCGACACCCAACTGACCGGCAGCGCCAACCTGTTGGTTGCACCCACCATAGATGCCGCCAATATTGCCTACAATTTGCTGAAAACCGCCGCTGGCAACGGCATTGCGATAGGCCCGGTCTTGCTCGGCTGCGCCCAGCCCGTGCATGTTTTGACCGAATCGGCAACCGTGCGCCGGATTGTCAATATGACCGCGTTGTGTGTGGTCGATGGCATTTTGCAGGAAGATGCTGTTTAGGTGCCAATCCGCGACTTGCCCTCCTCCCTGCCGGCGCGGAATGATAGGCTGGCAAAATGGCAAGGGTTTACGCAGCAAAATAACCCATCCCATAGTTTTTGAAGATTTTCGGATAGGAAAGCAATGGAACCTTTACACAAATAACGACTCATTAGTCTAATTCAGCGCATTAACCTTACGAATGACAGGTGATCTATTAATAATTAGCTATCATTTATGGCATTCAAAAAGCGTAAAAAATCTGCTTAATAGCAGTCTTACAACACCCTGAAAGAGGATATGACATGGCGATTTTAAAAGGCACCAACGGTGACAACTCCATCACCGGAACAGCAGGTAACGACATTATTAGCCCACTATTAGGCAAAGACGTTGTTGACGGTGGCGGTGGCATCGATTTGCTTATCATCAATTATGGCTCAATTGGCCGCAATATAACCTTAAGCGGCAACAGGTTCGGTGACGGCATTGCCAACTGGGTTGATTTTAACAACATCGAGCGGTTCGACATAACGACGGGAAGCGGCTCTGACTATCTTCGTGGTGGCAGTTTAAACGATGTCCTAAAAAGCGGCGCAGGCGACGACACCTTAGACGGTGCTGGCGGCAAAGACATCATTAACGGCGGGGCGGGGACGGACACTTGGATAGAAAATTATTCCGGTGTTTCCAGCCCCGTCACTATCACATTATCCAACACGCTGGTGAACGGCAACACAACCGCTGTCGTCAAGTTAGGCGCAGCAACGGGCTCCACCGTGCTTAATGTCGAAGCCTTATCGGTACAGACGGGAAGCAAGAACGACACGATTTCGGTGGGCCCGTATGCCAACAATGACGACATCCGTACCGGTGCCGGAGATGATTCGATCAACGTGGGCACTGGCGGCCGTGACTATGTCCATGGCGGGGATGGCATCGATTTAGGCATTTTTAATTGGTCCGCATCCGTCACGGACATCACGGTAGACCCTTATTACGATGACTACTCGGATGGCGAGAACCGCTATGTCAATTTTGATGCGGTTGAACGTTTCAATCTGACCGGCGGCTCAGGGAACGATTCTTTGGCCGGTGACATTTACAACGACACTTTAATCGGTGGCGCAGGAAATGACACGCTCAACAGTGCCCGTGGCTCCGATTGGATCGATGGCGGCGCAGGTGTCGATTTGTGGCAAGCCGACTACAGCACCGCCACCAACAATATTAATGTGCAACTTTCTGCCGCCACGGATGTTAATGCCATTAAAAGCGGAATCACCGGCGGAGTGGTTAAAAACATAGAACAATTGAATTTTAGTTCCGGAAGTGGGAATGATGTCATATCCACCGCGCCGTTCAAATACAATGACAGCATCTGGAGCAACGGGGGCAATGACACGATCAATGTCGGCATAGGCGGGCGCGACTACGTTCATGGCGGGGATGGCGTCGATTTAGGCATTTTCAATTGGTCAACATCAACCACCGACATCACCGTTGACCCTTATTATGACGACTACTCCGATGACCAAGGCCGCTATGTCAATTTTGATGCCGTTGAACGTTTCAATCTGACCGGCGGTTCAGGAAACGACCACTTGGCGGGTGACATTTACAACGACATTTTAACCGGCGGCGCAGGAAATGATGTCCTTGAGAGCGGCCGTGGCAGCGACATCATCAATGGTGGCACTGGGGTTGATTTGTGGCAAGCGGATTACAGCACCTCCACTAATGCAATTAACGTACAGCTTTCCACCACATTGAATGCTAATGGCATTAAAGGCGGCATCGCGGGCGGCGTGGTTAAAAACGTAGAGCACCTCCATTTGTCATCAGGTAGTGGTAATGATGTCATTTCAACCACCCCCTTTGCATACGACGACAATATATGGAGCAATGCTGGTGATGACAGCATCAATGTCGGCAAAGGTGGCCGGGACTATGTTAACGGTGGCGCTGGCGTCGATTTAGGCATTTTTGACTGGTCAGCATCAACCACCGCCATCACTGTTGACCCGTATTATGACGATTATTCGGATGGTGAAGGCCGCTATGTCAATTTTGATGCCGTTGAACGTTTTAACCTGACTGGCGGCTCTGGCAACGACTTTCTTGCGGGCGATAGTTACAGCGATAGGCTTATCGGTGGTTTAGGACGGGACACGCTTAATTCCGTCAGCGGTGCTGATTACGTTGACGGCGGTGGCAATGTGGACTTATGGAAAGCCGATTACAGCGCTTCCACTAACGACATTAATGTGCAATTGTCAGCCGCGTTAGGGGTTAATGCAATCAAAGGCGGCATCGCGGGCGGTGTGGCTAAAAATGTCGAGCGTTTGGATATTTCTACCGGCACAGGTGACGACATCATATCCACCGCTGCATTTGCTTACAATGACAACATTTGGAGCAACGATGGTGATGACACCATCAATGTCGGCAAAGGCGGCCGGGATTATGCAAACGGTGGCGCCGGTGTCGATTTAGGCATTTTTGACTGGTCAGCATCAACCACGAGCATCACTGTTGATCCCTACTATGACGATTACTCGGATGGTGCAGGGGGTCGCTATGTCAATTTTGATTCCATCGAGCGCTTTAACCTCACCGGCGGGTCGGGTAATGACTATTTGGCTGGCGACATTTATAACGATACCTTATCCGGCGGCAACGGTTATGACACATTGGAAGGCTTTGCCGGCAACGATACGCTCATAGGTGGTGGCAACGGTGATATTTTTGTTTTCGGAAGCGGCAACGGCCAAGACATCATCCGAGATTTTAACCAAGGTTTAGGCCTAGAAGATGTGGTTCGCTTCAATTACGTGCCCTTCGCCGACATGAGCCTTACCACCCTCAAAAGCAACATGCAACAAACAGGTAGCGATGTCGTGCTGACTTTATCGGATACCGACTCGATCACCTTGATAGGCACCACAATAGCTGGCTTTACAGCAGACGATTTTGTTTGGTAAAGGTAGTTTTTGGGTCTGTACCCACTAGATTGGTAAAACTTTAAGCACAAGCACGGCTGCCAGCCTGTTGATTGACTGGCAGCCGTCGTTTCCGAAAATTAACCGTCCTTCAAACGCACCGCCAACACATCGCACTTTGCATAATGCAAGACACTGTTCGCAGTCGCGCCCAACAATAATGCCAACCCATGCCGCCCGTGCGAACCCAGCACAATCAAATCAACCCGTTCTTGTTCTGCAATCCGGACAATTTCCTGTTTAGGCACGCCCCAAATCAACCACCTATTGTCCGGCTCAACACGCAGTTGCCTACCGAGCTGCATGAATCTGGCCTTTTCTTTTTCAAGCAATTCATAACCGGAATTTTTATCTACCGGAATCACTGTCCCGTAATTGGTGTCCGGCATGGGTATGTTATCCAGGACATGGATGATGCTGAGTTTCGCCTGATAGCTATCGGCCAATGCCCGCGCCTTGCCAGCAACCATAGCACCATGATCCGAGTAATCAAGCGCCAATAAAATATGTTGGTATTCTTGCATTATTATCACCTTAAGGTTAATTAGGAATGAGTGCAAAATAAAGGGATCCAAAGCGTTTTTTCTGACCGATACGTCATGACCGGCAGCTATTTTATCGCTGCAATTATTTCATACCTGCCCGTTAGAAAGTGTTTTTGGTGTTTCTGGAGAATGCCGTTAAATTTACAGCAATTGCTTTAGAATGGCTAAAAATATGTATATCCGGCAAGTAAATGACTACGTTGCCGTCCCCCCGGCTTTTTATTGGATAATTTATGTATTACCAAGGCATCAAAAAAATCATTGCCCCCCGTCCTATTGGCAAAAAACGCACCCAATTTGGCGACCTCCATCCGCTGCTACAACGGATTTTTTCCGCCCGAGGCTTGACCAGCGCCGAAGAACTGGAGCGGACGCTCACCAAACTGCCGTCCCCGTGGCTGCTGTCGGGCATGGAGGTGATGGTCACCCACTTGATCACCGCCATCAACGGACAACAACGGATTACTATTGTCGGCGATTTTGATGCCGATGGCGCAACCAGTTGCGCAGTTGCCATCAAGGGCTTGCAATTGCTCGGCGCAGCAGACGTCCTGTTTGTCGTGCCCAATCGCTTTGAATACGGTTATGGCTTAACCCCTGAAATCGTCGGGCTAGTCCAACAACAAAACCCTGATGTGATTATTACGGTCGACAACGGCATCTCCAGTATGGACGGGGTGAAAGCCGCCAAAGCTGCTGGTATCACCGTGCTGGTGACCGACCATCATTTGCCGGGGACCGAACTCCCCTGTGCGGATGCGATTGTCAATCCTAACTTGCCGGATGACCCGTTCCCCAGCAAGGCGTTGGCGGGCGTCGGCGTGATGTTTTATGTGTTGATGGCTTTGCGCAGCCGCTTGCGTGAACAGGGCTGGTTTGCAGCCCAGCAAAAAGCCGAGCCTAACCTCGCCCAGTTGCTGGATTATGTCGCCTTAGGCACGGTTGCCGATGTCGTAGCGCTCGATCAAATCAACCGCACTTTGGTGCATCAGGGCTTGCTCAGGATACGCACCGGACGCAGCCACCCAGGCCTGACCGCATTGATTGAAGTGGCGGGCAAAAACCCGCAAACCATTGCCGCCACCGACTTGGGCTTTTCGCTAGGGCCACGGTTGAATGCCGCCGGACGTATGGACGATATGTCCTTAGGCATCCAATGCTTGCTGACCGACGACCCAAAACTGGCCAAAACCATTGCGTTGCAACTGGATGATCTCAATAACGACCGGCGGGAAATTGAAGGCCAAATGAAGCATGAGGCAATGGCCTTATTGGCGGAAATGAAGGCGTTGGATGCGCAGCATTTGCCCGCTGGCGTATGTTTGTTCAATGCCGAATGGCATCAGGGCGTGATAGGGATTTTGGCATCGCGCATCAAAGACCGCCTGCATCGGCCAGTGATTGCTTTTGCCCCAGCAGGTAAAGACCTGATTAAAGGGTCGGCACGGTCAATTCCTGGGGTGCATATCCGCGATGTGCTCAGTGACATTGCCGCTGCACACCCTAAATTGCTGAGCAAATTTGGCGGCCATGCGATGGCTGCGGGCTTAAGTCTGACGATGCACGACTATCCGGCTTTTGCCTTGGTGTTTGATGAAATGGTCAGCAAACGCTTAGAAAATGTCGATTTGGAACAAAAAGTATTGTCCGATGGCGAACTGACCGAACAGGAAATGACGCTTGAATTAGCGGACTTATTACAAAACGCCGCCACTTGGGGGCAAGCGTTCCCTGAGCCGGTTTTTCATGGCGTGTTTGATGTCATCCAAGCACGTATTGTCGGGCAACGGCACCTTAAACTGGTGTTGCGCAAACCGGAGGGCGATTTATTAATCGACGCGATTGCTTTTTTTATCGACCAGCCTGAGCAATGGTTAGGGCTAAGGCAAATCATCGCCGCCTACAAACTGGATATTAATGAGTTCAGAGGCCAGCGCAGTGTGCAGTTCATTTTGCAATATTTGGAAAAAATGGCGTAAATAATACGAATTATCCAGTAGTCGATTGAGTCTTTGTACTAGAATAAATGCATGGGCAGATCACATGAATAATCAAATCGGAGACTACGATGGCACTTATCAAAGGCGATGCTAACAATAACATCCTCAACGGCGGCGAGGACAACGACAGGCTTTATGGCTTTGCGGGCAACGATATTTTATATGGGAACGGCGGCAATGACTGGCTAAATGGCGGGCTTGGCATTGATAAACTTATAGGGGGCGCTGGTAACGACACCTATATTGTCGATAATACGGGCGATACTGTTAAGGAACGTGGTGGCCAAGGAGTTGATACCGTAAGGTCATCAATCAGCTTTACCTTAGGGAACTACATAGAAAATCTTTTTTTAACCGGCACTGCCGCGCTTAATGGCACCGGAAATAAATTAGCGAATATTATCACCGGCAATGCTGCGGACAATACGCTCAAGGGTAATGACGGCGATGACAATTTGAAGGGACGGGCCGGCGATGATCTGTTAGATGGTGGAATGGGAAAAGACATCCTTGCTGGCGGTACGGGAAACGACACTTATATTGTTGATAATAAAAACGATAGCATCATAGAACGGCATGATACCGGAACCGACACGGTAGAAGCATTACGCAGTTGGGCATTAGGGGCTAATATAGAAAACCTCGTTCTGATTGGGGGTGCAGATGGCATCGGCAATGCGTTGGACAATAACATTACTGGAAATAATGGCGGCAATACACTTAGAGGCGCTGCAGGTAACGACATCTTAAACGGCAAAACTGGCGTCGATGCGTTATATGGCGATACGGGGAATGATCTATTAAAAATAGAGGATTTTAACGGCGATGTGATAGACGGGGGAAGTGGTTCGGATATATTAGACATCTACGGTTCTGATCAACACATTGATTTATCCATTACGGGCGTCTCTATCTTCGGTGTAGAAACTATAAAATTCTCTGGTGCTGGTCATAATGGTCTGACATTAACCGCCCAAAGCATTCTTGATCTGAGTAGCGACAGCGATACACTGACAGTGGATGGCGATGCCGATGATACGCTGTATTTAAACGATGGCGGATGGCGCTATGGCGGCATTATCAACAACGAATATCAAGTGTTAAAACACCAAGGAGCCGCTGTTTACGTAAACAAGGATATTGCAATAGAAAAAACACTCCCTTACATCATTTCCAATGCGCACAACGCAGCACAGGTCGGTGATTTTTTCACTCCGGCCGTTGAAAAAGTTATTATTGATCTTGGCGGAAAAAGATACAGCCAAACCAGTCTATCAGGCGGCACAATAGACCTGACTGGTTTTGGTTTGGAAGACACCCTTGTAATTGCTGTACACGATGGCGCCATAACAAGAAATAGTGCAGATTATTCGACCAGCGACAGAAGCTCTTATATCTACCAGTCTGACATCACCTCCACCATCACTAGCACCTATGGAGGAGGGTTTAGCACCCATTTCCTTGACCGAGTATCATGGAAAACAGCAGCAAGTACAGCAAAGCTACTATCACACATTACTGTTGAGTGTTTCGGCGGCCCCTGCGATGGAAAAACCTACCAATCAGAGGGGAGCATACAAATCATCGGCCTGCCAACAGGTTTGCCTGATAGCCACTTTGTGTTTGTATAGCCCACAACGGCGTCTTTACCGATCAAACCTGACAGGCTCTTCGCCTGTCAGGTTTAGTCGGTTTTTCGCACCGGACATATACAGCCTTCCCCCAATCAACCTACCCCTAAAAATGCCATCAACACTTCCGTCCATTAGGAATCTGCAACAACAAGGCCAGATTGATGCGGCTATCACCACCTGCCAACAGATTCTGGCGACTAACAATGACGTGACTACTCTGGCATTATTGGGTACGCTCTATTGCCAGCGCGGCGAATTTGAAGCAGGCCGCGAATGCCTGGAAAAACTGCAAAACCAAACAATAGCTGATGCTGTAACCCTAACTGAAATTGCCGGCATCCATCTCTTATTAAAAGAGCCGACCATAGCGCTGCAACAGCTTAACCAAGCGTTGGCAATAAATCCAGAATATGCACTAGCGCAAATCCGACGTGGTTTGGTGTTAATGCAAACCGGGCAATATGCCAAGGCAATGATTGACTTGGACAATGGACTTAAACACTGTCAAGAGCCACAACGCCCTGCGCTGCACATTAATCTGGCACGTTGCGCCATCAATTTAGCGGATGCGGAAACCGCCATCCTACATGTCCAACAAGCACAATCCCAAGGCGGACATAGCCAAACACCGTGGCTATTCGTGGCGGTTGACACCTATATCGCTTTAAATCGCTGGTCGGATGCTGAAACAGCCATTCAGCAAGCATTAGCCGCCGGAACCGATGAAATCCAATGTGTCAAATTGCTGGCACTGGTGTTGGCTGCACAAGATAAACATGACGAAGCGCAGCACCAGCTCCGCAAAGCCTTGGCCAAACACCCCGAAAACAGCAGCCTTTTAGTGCAGTTGGCATCCCTCACCAGCGTAAATGGGCATTATGGTGAAGCGGCACATTGTTTGCGGGCTGCTCTAAAAATAGAGCCTGAAAACGCGTCATACTGGGCGCAGCTCGCGCAGCTGGCTAAACGCCATTTTGATGGACAATACGCCCATGCCGCCGCCGAAAAAGCCATGCTGCTCACCGAAGAGGATACTGGTATAGAACGGGCTGAAGCTTTAGTTGCCATGGCGGGCGCAATAAGCGATATAGATGAATGCCAAGCGGAACGCCATTACCGTGAAGCATTGGAGCTAGTGCCGGATTATGTGGCTGCCCGTTTAGGCATTGGCTATTTATTGTTGCAATGGGGGCGTATCGATGAGGCGATAGGTCAATTTGAAGCTGTCACTGCCAGACATCCGGTTGCCGGCTACAGCGCATTAATTAATGCCAGACGATTTCCTGATGACCCGAAAATCTTAGCAAGCATCGAAAAAATGGCGTATATCCCTAGCCTGCAAGGGCCTGTTTCCATTGGTTTGTTGTTTGATTTGGCGGCTACGTGGGAGCATCTTAAAGACTACGGCAAAGCCTTTCACTTTGTTAATGAGGCCAATGTTGCCTGCCGTAAATATTTATCGTACAGCGCGGCAAAGCACCATAACCGATGCCTGGCTATCAGACAGACTTTCGATCAAGCATTTTTTGCCGCACGCAGTGATTATGGCAATGATTCAACCTTACCTGTTTTCGTCCTTGGTATGCCACGTTCCGGCACCACCTTGGTGGAACAAATTTTAGGCGGCCATCCTGATATTTTTGCCGCCGGTGAAATAGGCATTATGTCAAGCGTCATACAAAAGCTGGAGGCATGGGAACAGCATGTCGGGTCTGGAAACCAATATCCCGACTGTGTCACCGATCTTGGTAGCGAACAAACCGATAAATTTGCGGCATCCGTGCTGGAAGAATTGCAAAACTATGCGCCTGATGCACGTCATGTTGTTGATAAATTGCCACATAATTTTGAGCATATCGGTTTGATCCGCCTGCTCTTCCCTAATGCGGCAATTATCCATGTGTTGCGTGAACCGCGCGATGTGGCTGTTTCCAATTATTTTACCGATTATCAGGCAAAGTTCGGCGGGATGGGCTTCGCTTATGATTTAGTGGACATCGGCAAACAGCTCCGTGATTACCAAGGCTTGATGGCACATTGGGATAAGGTATTGGCCAAACCGATATTGACTGTACGTTATGAAGATGTAGTCACCGATGCCGAGGCCGCCGCCCGAAAAATCTTGGCTTATCTTGAACTGGAATGGACGGAAACCGTGCTGGGCCATCAAAATTTACAACGGGCGGTAAAAACAGCCAGTATCTGGCAAGTGCGGCAACCCATTTATAAATCGTCCACTGGCAAATGGCAGCGTTATAAGCCTTTCTTAGAGCCTTTAGAAACCGTGCTTAATGCGCCTGAACCTGATTTGCCAAGCCCTAAAGAACAACAATTTCTTCCCGCAGGAATATTTTTTAAGGGCATGGAACACCTGCATGCTAATCAAAGCCAGCAAGCGGCAAACATTTTTGAGGAAATTCTCAGCCATAACCCCAACCATGCCGCCGCAATGCACATGCTAGGTGTGGCTATGCTCCAGCAAAACAAAACGGAAGCCGCCTTAAGACTGATTAAGGCCGCAATTGTCCGCCAACCTAACCACGCCAGCTGGCACCATAATCTGGGCTTGGTTTTTGATAGGTCAGGAATGCCGCAAGAAGCGAAAATGGCTTATGAAAAAGCGCTGGAATTAAAAACGCTTCATAATGAACAAGACACGTTTGGCATTAGCTAAGCTGTCCAGACAGGTGGTTTTGCGCTATATATGACGCAGGCATTCTGGCAATACCATGTTGGTGCGGGTCTCAAGCTAAAGGAAAAGTGGGCGAACCTAAAAGACGAGCAAATGCGCAGCCCATAAAAAAAGGGCGGTTTTATCCGCCCTTTCTATTTTGCTTAACTAACAAATAGCGTTATTTTTTAGCTTTAGCTGGCTCTGGCTTTTTAGCCTCTTCAGTTTTTTTAGCTTCTTCAGGTGTTGCGGCTTCTTCGCCATCATCTTCTTCACCTTCTACAGCACCGTCTTCTTCAACCGCTTGATCGTCAATAATGACTTCTTTTTCAACGGTTTTTCCTGAAGCATCTTTAACTTCAATTTCTTCAACCGTTTCTTCAACAACCGGCGGCTGTCCAGCGGCGGCTTTATCACCTTCCGCTGCTTTTGGTTTTTCTTCTGTCAGCGGGATCAAAATTTCTACTTTGGCTTGTTTACGCAAGTTTTCCAACATGTCCTGGACTTTTTTGCGTTGCAGCATCGGTGTTAATTGATCTTTTACCGCTTCTAATGGAGGTGGTGTTTGTTGGCGTGAGTCTTCACGTAAAATAACGTGCCAGCCGAATTGGGTTTGGACAGGTTCTTTCGTGTATTTGCCTTTTTCCAAAGCGATGACGGCTTTAGAGAACGGTTCAACCATTTGACCCGCAACAAACCAGCCTAAATCGCCGCCGTTTTGCGCTTCTTTGCCATCCAATGAATTTTTGTTAGCCAACTTAGCAAAATCAGCGCCTTTGTCCAACTCGGCGATCAATTTTTTAGCCTCCGCTTCTGTTTTGACCAAAATATGGCGGGCTTTATATTCAGTCGCGTTAGCGCCACCGACTTGTTTGTCATACTCGGCTTTAATTTCAGCGTCAGAGACTGGGCTCGCCTTCATGAAGTTTTGGATGTCAGCTTGGGTCAATAATGCTTTTTTAGCCTCATCAAGGCGTTCAACCACTTCAGGCGTCTTATCCAATTGCTTTTTCATGGCATCTTGAACTAACAACTCACGTTGGATCAGCTCTTCAAGCAGCTTTTCTTTTGGGAAAGTTTGGCCTTGGCTACGCGCAGAAACTTCTTTTTCAAGATTAGCTAGCGTTGATTTGGCAATATATTTGCCGTTTACTTCAGCAACCGCATCTTCTTTTTTAACGGCAGGCGCACTGTCTGTTGATGGTTGGTTACAACCAGTAATCAGTGCAGTACTTACGACCAGCAGAGGGATAAACTTGTTTTTCATTTAAAAGTTTCCTTTAGTTTCTTCAGAGGGTGAGAGGGCATTTATGCCTAGGGCATGAATTTGTTGTTTCATCATATCGCCGAGCGCTTTGTAGACGAGCTGATGGCGCTGAACCATTGATTTGCCTTCGAAAGCCTCGGCAACAATGGTCACATTATAATGGCCACCACCATTACGCGCACCAGCATGTCCGGCATGCGCCGCGCTATTGTCGATAATTTCCAATAGTTCAGGTTTAAAAGCGTCTGTCAACAGGCGTTTAATTAATTCGGAGGTCATTGTGGGAATACTTTTTTAAAGGGTTTAACCGTGACACGGGCATAAACACCTGCGTCAATATAAGGTTCTGCCGCTGCCCATTGTTGGGCGGCCTGCAGATTTTCAAACTCAGCCACAATCAGGCTACCGGTAAAACCGGCTTCCCCTGGATTTTCACTGTCAATAGCAGGGTGGGGGCCTGCCAGTAGTAAATACCCCGCATCTTGTAGCTTTTGTAATCTGTCAATATGGGCGGGTCGGGCGGCAAGCCGTTTAGCCAGACTGTCTGGGACATCTTCACTGATAATCGCGTATAGCACCGTTTATTCCTCGGTTTCGGGGATGTATTTATATAAAAAAATCATTTGTAAGACAATAAAAATCACCATCAGCCCCGGCACGCCAAAGGTTTTAAAGCTAACCCAATCATCCGTACTAAAGTTATACATGACATAAACGTTGATAGAACCAATGCTGAGAAAAAACACGCCCCACATGATATTCAGGCGTTTCCAGATGACAGCTGGCAAACTGAGATTGGCAGACATCATCCGTTCGACAAAAGTTCGCTTGCCAATAAAATGGCTACCCAAAAAGGCAATGCCAAATAACCATTCAATAATGGATAGTTTCCATTTGATGAATTGCTCATTTTGCAAATAAAGTGTCGCACCGCCCATGACAAGCACCAAACCTAGGGTAATCCATTGCATGGATTCAACCTTACGGCGCCTAAGCCAGGTATAGCTCACATGGATAATGGTTGCAACAATAACTACGGCAGTAGCCACATAAATATCGTAAAACTTGTAGGCGATAAAAAATAGGATAACCGGAATGAATTCGAGTAACTGTTTCATGATAGCAAGGATGCTGTAGAGGTAGGAGTTTAGACTTGCCCTGCGGGGCAATTTAAAGAGTCTGTTATTGTAAAATCTTTACTGGCGAATGTACATGGTTGCAGAGTAGTTTCTGTTAGAATGCCCGTTATTTAAGAGGTGGATTATGGTTGACAACACGCAAACGGAATTAGAAGCCGCTGCTTTCAGAAGCTTGGTCACGCATTTACAGCAACATACCGAAGTGCAAAACATTGATTTGATGATATTGGCGGATTTTTGCCGTAATTGCTTGGCTAAGTGGTATGCCGCAGCAGCCTTGGAACGCGGCATTGCGGTCGATTATGAGCAAGCCCGGGAGATAATTTACGGCATGCCTTACAGCGAATGGAAAAACCAATTCCAGCAAGAAGCAAGCGCCGGACAACTAGCCGCCTATAACCTTAAACAACAAGCGAAATCATGAGCTTAGAAGCCACCCAATACGATTCAATGTTCTCTGGCATAATCGGGCAAAATTACGATACGCTGAAACAAATTTGTCCTTTGGCAACAGAAATGAGCCGCTTGGTTGGTATTGCGGTCAGCGGCTATCCGGCATCGACATCGCCGTTGGAGGTAGTCGAACTAGGTGGCGGCACAGGCATCACAACCCTGTCCCTATTGACAGCAAGAGCTGACCTCAATGTTTTTAGCGTCGATAATGCGCCGACCATGCAAAATCAAGCGAAAAAACATCTGCAACAGTGGATCGACGAAGGGCGGCTGGCATTTTGTGCTGATGATGCGCTGGCCGCATTAAAAAATCTGGCAACCAGCAGTGCCGACATCGTGGCTTCCGCCTACACGCTGCACAATTTTATCAATGCCTATCGCCAAGAGGTGATCCAAGAAATTTTTCGGGTGTTAAAGCCAGGCGGCCAATTCATTAATGGCGACCGCTATGCTTTAGATGATATTTCCAACCACACCCGGCATATCCAAGAAGAAATCAGCGGATACTTTAAGGTATTGATCCGGGCCAATAAACCCGATTTGCTGGAGCAATGGATAGTCCATTTATTTAATGATGAATCAGAAAACCACGTCATGCGCGAATCCGCCGCCTTGCAACAACTGCATGGAGCTGGCTTCACCGAAATCAACCTGACCCACAGGCTCCAGGTTAATGCCTTAGTCACCGCAACCAAACCCCTTTGACCTCATTCTAAGCCGCTAAACAGCCAATTAGAACCGTGGCTACCCTGCACCTGCTCGGATTGATGGCTGGCACTCATGCCGTCACCTATTGTTTTGTTACTGTTGGGTGTTGCAAAAAAACAATTCCATTTCCCCCCCTAATGTATTAATCATCTGCATTGGCGATATTTTTGCAGCTCCATTTATTGACAAGGCTTAGGTGAGCTGATATTTTCGCGGGTTAGCACTCTTCTTGCTTGAGTGCTAATTTTTTATTTCATAGAGGTTAATGTGACTCATTGTGTGCAACAGTTAAACGAGCGGTCTCTACAGTTGCTAAAAACACTGGTTGAACGCTATATCAGCGATGGACAGCCAGTCGGTTCGCGGATATTAGCCAAGGATTCAGACTTAAAATTGAGCCCGGCAACAATCCGCAATGTGATGGCTGACTTGGAAGACCTCGGCTTAGTGCACTCGCCGCATACCTCAGCGGGACGGGTGCCTACGGCTAGCGGTTACCGCTTGTTCGTTGACAGCCTGTTGACCGTTAAGCCATTAAATACACAGGATTTGACCCGCTTGCATGAGAGCTTGTCAGCACAACAAGACACCAATGGCGCTATTGGTATTGCATCAAAATTGCTGGCTGAGTTAACCCAAATGGCGGGGGTGGTGACCTTACCTAAACGGGATATTGTCTGTTTACGGCATATTGAATTCCTATCCTTATCGAATAACCGGATTTTAGTTATTTTTGTGACAAATGAGCAGGAAGTCCACAATAAAATCATCCATACCGACAAAGTCTTTAGCGCATCCGAATTACAACAAGCCGCCAATTACCTGAATTCCATTTATTCCGGGCGCAGTTTAATGTCGGTTAGGGAAGCGGTGTTAAAAGACTTGCGCAACGATCAGGCGCATATCAACCAAAGCATGCTTGATGCAATCAACATGGCGCAATTAGCTTTTAACCACGATAGCAAAAAAGACGATTATGTCCTGACCGGCGAAACTAATTTAATGGTGTTTTCTGAATTGGCCGACAGGACGCGTTTAAAAAACCTGTTTGAAGCATTTAACCAAAAACAGGACGTTATCCATTTGCTTGACCAGTGCATGAAAGCGGAGGGGGTACAAATTTTTATTGGCGAAGAATCCGGTTACCAGGCATTCCAGCAATGCAGTTTGGTGACCTCATCTTACTCAATCGATAATGAAGTGGTCGGCGTGCTTGGCGTTATCGGCCCTACGCGCATGGCGTATGAAAAAATCATCCCCTTTGTCGATGTGACGGCTAAATTATTAGGTGCCGCCTTGAATCCTAAGTTCACACCCCCATTTTAAGTTGCTTAATCAACTACTAACTATAAGGTATAGCTAATGAGTACAGAGCAGGAAACACCTGAAACACCCGTAGACGTTGAAAACGAGGCGACCAACACTGAAGCTGCAATCGACGAAATGCCAGCTGAAGCGCCGCATACTGAAGTAGGCGAGCATGAATACACGATTGAAGAACTGAAACAAGAGCTTGAAGAAGCCAAGCAAAAAGCCCAGGACAACTGGGATAAAGCCCTACGCGTGCAAGCAGAAATGGAAAACCTAAAAAAACGGGTCCAAAAAGATTTGGAAGACGCGCATAAATTTGGCCTAACCCGTTTTGCCAAAGAATTATTGCCAGTCTTTGACAGCGTGGTGTTAGGCTTGCAAGCAGCGACTGGCGATAGTGAAGAAGTTAAAAAATTCAGGGAAGGCTGCGAATTGACCATCAAACAATTTGAATCAACGTTTGCAAAATTCAATATCGATGCGATTGATCCGCTAGGCCAGCCATTTAATGCCGAACAGCATCAGGCAATGATGATGCAGGCGACAGCAGATGCAGAACCTAACACCGTAGTCAATGTATTTCAAAAAGGCTACTTGCTGAATGGGCGTTTATTGCGTCCTGCGATGGTTGTCGTTGCTAAAGCGGCAGAATAACAAACAGGCTTGAAATTAAAAAAAACAGCCTTATATCAACAACAACTTTTACATTTTTACATATTCAAGTCTGGAGCATTCAATGGCTAAAATAATCGGGATAGATTTAGGAACAACCAATTCGTGTGTCGCCGTGTTAGAAAACGGTGTCGCAAAAGTTATCGAAAACAGCGAGGGTGCACGCACCACGCCTTCCATTATTGCGTTTAGCAGTGATGATGAAGTGTTGGTTGGACAGTCTGCAAAACGTCAAGCAGTCACCAATCCGCAAAACACCTTGTTCGCCATCAAGCGTTTAATTGGTCGGCGCTTTAAAGATGATGTCGTACAAAAAGACATCAAAATGGTGCCTTACAATATCGTTGAAGCAGAAAATGGCGATGCGTGGGTTGAAGTCCACGGCAAAAAAATGGCCTCGCCTGAAATTTCGGCGCGTATTTTGATGAAGCTGAAAAAAGACGCCGAAGCCTACTTGGGCGAAACCGTCACTGAAGCAGTCATCACCGTGCCTGCGTATTTTAACGATTCACAACGCCAAGCAACCAAAGATGCAGGCCGTATTGCGGGTCTTGACGTTAAGCGTATCATCAACGAGCCCACCGCATCTGCACTGGCTTTTGGCATGGACAAGCCCAAAGGCGACACCAAAATCGCGGTTTATGACTTAGGTGGCGGTACATTTGATATTTCCATCATCGAAATCGCCGAAATTGAAGGTGAGCACCAGTTTGAAGTGTTATCAACCAATGGCGACACGTTCTTAGGTGGTGAAGATTTTGACTCGCGCATTATTGAATATCTGGCAAGCGAGTTTAAAAAAGAAAGCGGCGTTGATGTGCATAACGACCCATTGGCATTGCAACGCTTAAAAGAAGCGGCGGAAAAAGCCAAAATCGAACTGTCATCCAGCCAACAGACTGACGTCAACTTGCCTTACATCACCGCTGATGCCACGGGGCCAAAACATTTAAACGTAAAATTGACCCGCGCCAAACTGGAATCATTGGTTGAAGAGCTGATTTTGCGCACCAAAGGCCCTTGCGAAATGGCCTTGAAAGATGCGGGCTTGTCCGCTTCAGAAATCAATGATGTGATCTTGGTCGGCGGTCAAACCCGCATGCCAAAAGTGCAAGAAATGGTTAAAAGCATCTTTGGCAAAGAGCCACGCAAAGATGTCAATCCAGACGAAGCAGTTGCATTAGGTGCGGCGATTCAGGCTGGCGTATTGGGCGGCGAAGTTAAAGATGTCTTGTTATTGGATGTTATCCCTCTGTCGCTAGGCATTGAGACCATGGGCGGGGTGATGACCAAACTGATCGAGAAAAACACCACCATCCCAACTAATGCGTCACAGGTTTTCTCCACCGCAGATGACAACCAAACCGCAGTGACCGTACATGTGTTGCAAGGTGAGCGTGAAAAAGCATCGGCGAATAAATCGCTAGGACGTTTTGATTTGTCGGACATCCCACCTGCCCCACGCGGCATCCCACAAATTGAAGTGGCATTTGATATTGATGCGAACGGCATCCTGAACGTATCGGCTAAAGACAAGGCAACCGGCAAAAAACAATCGATTGTAATTAAAGCTTCTAGCGGCCTGTCCGATGAAGAAGTGCAACGCATGATTAAAGATGCCGAAGCGCATGCTGATGAAGACCGTAAGTTGACTGAGTTAGTCCATGCCCGCAACCATGCAGACGGCATGATTCATGCTACAGAAAAATCATTGAAAGAACTAGATGATCAAGTCGGCGCCGATGAAAAAGCGGCTATTGAAACAGCCATTAACGCGTTAAAAGAAGCCGTTAAAGGTGATGATAAAGAAGAAATTGAAGCTAAAACAAACGATCTGACCGAACTGTCCGGCAAATTGGCAGAACGTGTTTATGCCCAAAAAGGTGCGTCTGAAGAAGCCGGCCACCACGCGGAAAGCGCATCAGCCCACGCTGATGATGGCGTGGTCGATGCCGAATTTGAAGAAGTTAAAGAAGACGATAAAAAATAACTTATGGTCTGGTGGGTCTGCCCTGCCATTAGTTTTGTTCCCTCGCCTGTTTGGGTGGGGGAATTAAAAATATGAGCGACACAAACAAGAGGCTTACGCCTCTTTTTTGCATTTATACATTGAAGCCTTGTCCCACGTTAGCAGCTACAAGGCAAACGCGGCATAGGCACCATTTCCGGCTATTTAACTTTAATCATTAGCACTTGCAAAAAACCAAGGCCAATTATTAAAATTAAATAAAACAAGGGTTAAAAAAAACCATGGCAGAAAAAGAAGATTTTTACAAAGTACTTGGGCTTGAACGCAATGCTAGCGATGCGGAAATAAAGAAAAAATACCGTAGTTTGGCAATGAAATTCCACCCCGATAGGAATGCGGATGACCCGCAAACAGCGGAAGCCAAATTCAAGCAAGTAAAAGAAGCGTATGAAATCCTCTCGGATCCTAAAAAACGGGCGGCTTATGACCAATTCGGCCACGCCGGAGTTGATCCGTCAATGGGTGGACGGCCAGGTGGATTTGGTGGCAATGCGGAAGGTTTCAGCGATATTTTTGGCGACGTGTTCGGCGATATTTTTGGCGGTGGCGGCGGCGGTCGAGGCCGTGGCGGTGCACAGCGGGGTTCGGATTTACGCTACAACCTAGAAATCACGCTGGAAGAAGCAGTCGCCGGTACCGAACAAAAAATCCGTATTCCGGTACTTGTAAGCTGCGGCGAATGTGCGGGCACGGGCGCAAAAAAAGGCTCAGCCCCAGTTATCTGCACCACCTGCCATGGCCATGGCCAGGTCAGAATGCAACAAGGCTTCTTTTCCGTGCAACAAACCTGCCCGACTTGCCGGGGCACAGGAAAACAAATTAAAGACCCTTGCGCAAAATGTTACGGTCAAGGCCGTATCCAGGAAACCAAAACCTTATCGGCAAAAATCCCCGCTGGCGTTGATACGGGGGATCGCATCCGTCTGTCAGGCGAAGGCGAAGCCGGTGAGCGCGGCGCCCCGGCAGGTGACCTTTATATTGAAATTCATGTTAAAGAACATGAAATTTTCACGCGTGATGGGGCGAATTTATATTGCGAAGTCCCTATCAGCTTTGTGACCGCTTGTTTAGGCGATGAAATACCGGTACCCACACTGAATGGCAAGGTGATGCTGAAAATCCCATCTGAAACCCAGACCGGAAAATTGTTCAGGCTGCGCGGCAAGGGCGTAAAGCCCGTACGCGGTGGCGCAGTTGGAGACTTAATATGCAAAGTGCTAGTTGAAACACCGGTCAATTTAACCAAAGAGCAGAAAGCGCTGGTTGAAAAGCTCGGCGAGTCCTTGACGGGCGGCGGTAAGCACCACAGCCCGCAAGAACATTCATTTTTGGACGGCGTAAAAAACTTTTTCGATAAGTTAACAGGTTAATCATGAATCGTATTGCAATAGTAGGCGTCTCAGGACGCATGGGCTTGTGCTTGATTAAAGCGGCGGCATGGACTGAAAAAGCAACTTTTACTGCCGCCATTTCCCGCCCGGAAAGCAACGCTATCGGCAAAGATGCCGGGGAACTGGCGGGCATCGGTGCGTTGGGCATTAAAGTCGTTGCTGACTTATCTGCGGTTATCGACCAATTTGATGTGGTGATTGACTTCACCCGCCCCGACGCATCTATGGATTTGCTTGAACAATGTCGGCTGGCGGGTAAAAAACTGGTCATCGGCACGACCGGTTTCAGCGATGAACAAAAAGCCGTCATTGCAGAAGCCGCTAAAGACATAGCAATCGTGCTTGCACCCAATATGAGCGTAGGCGTCAACCTGTCGCTGAAATTATTGGAAATGACCGCCAAAGTCATGGGCGATCACACCGATATTGAAGTGATAGAAGCCCACCATCGCCACAAAGTCGACGCACCATCAGGCACCGCTTTGCGTATGGGCGAAGTCATCGCCAAAACGCTGGGGCGGGATTTAAAAGACTGCGCCATTTATGGACGGGAAGGCAACACGGGCGAGCGTGACCCCAAAACCATCGGCTTTTCAACCATTCGTGCAGGCGATATAGTCGGCGAACACACGGTAATGTTTGCCGATGAAGGCGAGCGCGTGGAAATCACCCACAAAGCCAGCAGCCGCATGACCTTCGCCAACGGAGCAGTACGGGCGGCAGTCTGGTTACAAGGCAAACAAAACGGGCTTTATGACATGCAGGATGTGTTGGGGCTTGCCTAAACGCTTGTTCAATATCTACATATTCCATAAAAAACCGCTTAATATTTTGGTGTACAAAAATATGCGTTTTGTACACCAAGCTTGGCCAGTACGGCTGATAGCGCCATAAAACATAAGCCGCTAGCAATAAAACCCAGTCAGCACAGCCGCTTAATGTTGAAGCTAGCACTGCCCATCAAATTTATCCCCTGCCCACAAACCAGCCCAAGGAACCCACCACCACGTTAATCGCTCTTAATTTCGGCGGCTTCGCCAAAACCGCCCCAAGGCAGCACCCCATAACATCATATCCATCTAAGGAGAAGACAATTATGAGCACGACAAAACATGGCCTTTCAATAGGCATCGAAAGAATTGACAATGAATTTTTCCTTTCCCTAAAGGCTGTGGGCAGGCTTACCCATGAAGATTACGAAATAATAACACCCATGCTTGATGCGGCCCTTAATGCGGTAAACGAACCCAAAATAAAAGCCATTGTTGATGGGACAGAACTGGAAGGTTGGGAATTAAGGGCGGCTTGGGATGATTTCAAGCTTGGGCTTAAACACGGCAGTGAATTTGAAAAAATAGCCATTTACGGAAATAAGGATTGGCAACAGCTTGCCGCTAAAATTGGCTCATGGTTCATTTCCGGCGAAGCAAAATACTTTGAAAATTATGATGATGCCGTAGCATGGCTAAAGGGTTAAGAAAGCCAAAATATCAACGTTAATAATGGAGTAAAAAACATGTTTTTTACTCCGAACTTGGCTGATTGGTAAGGCTATAAGACATCAGCCCTTCCTCAATAAAAACCCACGCCATTAAACAAATTCCAACAAACCAATCACCCCCACTGCGACTTACGCACATTAAAACTGCGGCCCTTGATTTTGCCGTTCCGTAAGCGGTTTAGCGCTTTGTCGGCGCTGTCACGTTTGATGGCGACATAGGCATGGGCATCGAAAATATCAATTTTGCCGACTTCGCTGCCCTCAAGACCTGCATCACCGGTCAATGCTCCCAATATATCGCCCGGACGCATTTTGTTTTTACGGCCGCCATCTATCCATAACGTCACCATCGGCGGCTCAAAACGGTGCTCGTAGCCCATCGTAAAAGGCGCGACTTCATCCCAGCGGGCGGTGCTTGCCTGATAGTCTTCAATCGCTTTAACGCGGTTCAGTTCCTGCTGGGTCGCTAAACTGAGCGCCAGACCTTTGCTGCCTGCACGTCCAGTACGGCCAATGCGGTGAATGTAGACCTCGGCATCCCAAGGCAATTCGTAGTTAATCACGGCTTGCAGTTCTTTAATATCCAAACCCCGAGCAGCAACATCCGTCGCGACTAAAACAGAGCAGCTCTTATTGGCGAAACGTACTAATATTTGATCGCGGTGTTTTTGTTCCAGATCGCCGTGCAAAGCCTGCACCGAAAAACCGCAATTTTCCAAGGTAACCGCGACATCTTGGCAGTCTTTTTTGGTGTTACAAAAAACCACGGTCGATTCGGGGCGATGGTAAGCCAACAAATAGCCCAACGCATTGACCCGCGTCGCTTTGTCTATTTGATAAAAACGCTGCTCTATAACGCTGTCGTGATGACGGCTGTCAATACTGACAGAAACCGGCTGGTTCTGAAACGCCCGGCTCATTTCGCGGATAGGATCGGAATACGTGGCGGAAAACAGCAAGGTTTGTTTATCGCGGGGCGCATAGGAAAGCACATCCCTGATGACGTCTTCAAACCCCATGTCCAGCATCCGGTCTGCTTCATCCAGCACCAAAACTTTAAGCTTGTCCAAATGCAAGCTGCGCTTACGCAAATGTTCCTGCAAGCGTCCGGGCGTACCGACCACAATATGCACACCATGCTCCAAAGACCCCAACTGGGGGCCAAACGGTACGCCGCCGCAAAGGGACAACACTTTGCAATTTTGAGTGGAGCGCGCCAATCTGCGCAGCTCTTTGGTGACCTGGTCAGCAAGTTCACGCGTCGGGCAGATCACTAAAGCTTGCACGCTAAAATGGCTTAAATCCAGAAGTGACAGCAGACCAATACCAAAAGCGGCGGTTTTACCACTGCCGGTTTTGGCTTGGGCAATCACATCCCGGCCTTCGAGGATGTGCGGTAGCGTTTCTGCTTGGATGGGGGTTAAATGGGTATAACCCAAGGATTTGATGTTATCTAATAAAGCGGGGGTTAACGGTAATGACGAAAATTCAACAGTGTTCACAAAAGACTCTTAGGCAAGACGAATAGCGGCGCACTGCCGTAATTCAATAGACTATGATACCAGATACCCCGCTTTTTAAGATGCTTATACAATGGGTTAAAAATAAACCTATCAACAAATTAAATTTAGGATCCAACATTTATTCATTTACTATTCATAGTATTACCCCAAAATTGACGGTTGCTAATTTCGACAATCCTATTTCTGTATAATACTTGGCGATGACGTTTGAAACAGACGATTAAAAGGCTATGGCAAAAAAACCACAAAAAACCAGTGTGAGATATGCGAGCAAAAAAAACGCAAAAAAAACCGGATTCCATTGGTTTAGAAACTTATTATTACTCATTTTTGCTGGCCTTTCCTTTGTCTTACTGAGCTATCTAAGTTACTTGGATTACAACATCAGCAGTCAATTTGAAGGCAAACGCTGGGCCATTCCGGCGCGTGTTTATGCGAATCCCATCGAACTCTATGCAGGCCACGCAATCACCCAACCCAAGTTTGAAGAATTATTGCAATTATTGCATTATCGGAAAGACCCCCATTTATCGGCTGAAGGAACTTATTTCAAAGATACCCAGCAAATTAGCGTCAGGACACGCGATTTCAAATTTTGGGATGAACAGCAGTCCAGCAAGCTGATGCAAGTCAATTTTACCGAGGCCGGTATTGCCTCAATGACTGACTTAAAGCAAGAAAAAAGCATCGACATCATGCGCATGGATCCGGTGCAAATTGGCAGTTTTTATCCTACCATCAAAGAAGACCGGGTATTAATCAAGCTGGAAGATACACCAAAGGCATTAATTGATGGCTTGCTCGCCTCTGAAGACCGTGATTTCTACCAACATTTCGGCATTTCCATGCGCGGCATTGGCAGGGCAATGTGGGCAAACCTACGTGCTGGTGGTATGGTGCAGGGCGGCAGCACGATTACCCAGCAATTGGCTAAGAACTTTTATTTAAGCTCGGAGCGCAGCCTGTCACGCAAGGCAAAAGAAGCGCTTATGTCGTTGATACTGGAATTTCGCTACAGCAAGGATGAAATCCTGGAAGCCTATTTAAATGAAATTTATCTGGGTCAAAACGGTGCCCATGCCGTGCATGGTTTCGGTTTGGCGAGTGAGTTCTATTTCGGCAACCCATTAAAAGATTTGCCATTGGAACAGATTGCCTCACTGGTTGCCTTAGTGCGTGGCCCCTCAGAATATGACCCACGGCGTTACCCTGAGCGGGCATTGCAACGGCGTAATCTGGTGCTTGATGAAATGGTGTTGGAAGGCCATTTGACAGAGAAGCAAGCCATTATCGCCAAGGCCAAGCCATTGAATGTGATTCCCCGCTCGCAGCGGCCAACTAACCGTTATCCAGGATTTCTTGAACTGGTCAAACGCCGCCTAAAAGAAGAATACCGCGAGCAAGATTTTACCTCAGACGGCCTGATTATTTTTACTACGCTGGACACCCAAATCCAAGACACCGTGGAAGACTCTGTAGCCGCCAAGTTGAATCAGCTAGAGAAATCACCCAAAGCCAGCAAACTTGAAACTGCCGTTGTCGTCACGCGCAGGGATAGTGGCGAGATTGTCGCGCTTATCAGTGGCCGCGAAAATTCTGCCGCTGGCTTTAACCGTGCATTGGATGCGGTGCGGCCAATAGGCTCGCTGATTAAGCCGGTGGTTTATCTCACCGCACTGGAATATCCTGACAAATACACCATTACAACCCCTATTAATGACACGTCCATCACAGTCAGAGGACAAAATGGCACAGATTGGATACCTAAAAATTATGACCATCGTGAGCATGGCCGCGTCCCGCTCCACACAGCGCTGGCAAAATCCTATAACTTGGCGACTGTGCGCGTCGGCATGGATGTGGGCATTGCCAGGACAGCCAAGACCCTAAAAGACATGGGGGTGAACAAAGAAGTTGACCTGTTCCCTTCGCTATTGCTGGGCGCGTCGTCACTGACGCCGTTGGAAGTCACACAAATGTACCAAACACTGGCGGGCGACGGTTTTTTAACCCCGCTTAAAGCAATCCGGGCAGTCATCGCGGCTAACGGCGAACATCTGCAAAGCTATCCTTTTAATGTCAAACAAACGGTGGATCCAGCGGCGACTTATATCGTCAATACAATTTTGCAAGAAGTGATGCACGAAGGGACAGGTAAATCTGCGTACTCTGCATTCCCCGAAGACTATGGTCTGATTGGTAAAACCGGCACCACCAATGACGCTAAAGATAGCTGGTTTGCAGGCTATACCGGCGATTATCTGTCGGTTGTGTGGGTAGGCCGGGATGACAATAAGCCCATCGGCTTAACCGGTGCAACTGGCGCGTTACCAGTCTGGATAACGCTGATGCAAAAAATCTCCACCCAACCCGTCATTTTAACCCCGCCTGATAACATAAAAATGGCATGGATTGACCGCAGCACTGGCTTGCTTGCTAAAAAAGGCTGTGGAAACGCCAAGGAATACCCTTATATTTCCGGTTCACAGCCAACCACCTATTCTGCCTGTGGAAATCCGGTTGTCCAGCCAGACCGGTCATGGTTCGGCGATTTCTTTCCCGAATAATTTTTAACTTTGAGTATTCTATGAACCTCCTTTATTTTCTTCGCCCCGCCTTAATAACTGCCCTGCTCGTTTTTAACAACACCGCCTATCCGGAAGACAAACCGGTACAACAGTTAAAAGCTTTTTTATCAGCCACCCGTTCATTGACCGCCGATTTTAAACAAGTATTAATCAATGAAGCAGGCAATCCTGCGCAAACAAGCTACGGCGTTTTTTATTTGCAACGTCCAGGAAAATTCCGCTGGAATTACCTTAAACCCTTTCAACAACAGATTGTTTCTACCTCAGGAAAAGTCTGGTTTTATGACACGGATCTGGAACAGGTCACCATTAAAAAACTCGATGAATCGGTCGGTTCAACGCCAGCGCTATTGTTAAGCGGCGATGTTTCGTTGGAAGAAAATTACACTATGGAAGAGCAAGGCACTGAAGGTGATATGCAGTGGATCAAACTAGTGCCTAAAAACCAGGACAGCAGTTTTAAATACTTGCTGATCGGCTTGGAAAAAGGCTCCCTAAGCGGCATGGAACTCAGTGATAATTTTGGTCAGCTTACCCGCATTTATTTTTCCTCCATCAAGCTAAATCAGCCAATAACCCCGTCAATCTTTGAATTCCAAGTGCCCAAAGGCGCCGATGTGTTTTCTGAATAATACAAATGTTTGACGATTTGACTAAACCGTTAGCCGACCGGATGCGGCCACGCGTTCTGGATGACTATGTCGGCCAAGCGCACATTATAAAGCCCGGCAAGCCGCTTTATGAGGCCATTGCCTCAGGCCGGCTGCATTCGATGATTTTTTGGGGGCCGCCAGGCACCGGTAAAACCACGCTGGCAAGACTAATTGCCCAGCATTCCGATGCTGAATTCATACCAATTTCAGCGGTGCTGTCGGGCGTTAAAGACATCCGGGCGGCCGTGGATGAAGCGAAAAAAAACCAGCTAAATCAGCACAAGCGCACTGTTTTATTCGTCGACGAAGTGCACCGCTTCAATAAATCGCAACAAGATGCATTCTTGCCCCATGTTGAAGACGGCACGGTATATTTTGTTGGCGCAACCACAGAAAACCCGTCTTTTGCACTGAATAACGCCTTGCTGTCACGCGCCCGCGTTTATGTGCTTAACGCACTGACCCCTGATGATTTGCTGATCGTGCTGGACAAAGCGCTGACCGATCAGCAGCATGGCCTAGGCCACCTTGCAGTAAAAGTCACAGATGACATTAAACTGCAATTTGCTGAAGCCGCCGATGGCGATGCCAGAAGACTGTTGAATTTGTTGGAGCTTGCCGTCGAACTTGCCGCCGCCAAGGGCGACCCGGAAATTACCGCAGCAATTGCCCAAGAAGTGCTTAGCGGCGGTGTCAGACGTTTTGATAACCAAGGTGAAGAGTTTTATAACCAGATCTCGGCGCTGCATAAATCGGTGCGCGGCAGCGCGCCAGATGCGGCACTGTACTGGCTGTGCCGGATGATGGACGCAGGCTGCGACCTAGCTTATCTTGCCCGCCGCATCGTCAGGATGGCATCGGAAGACATCGGCAATGCCGACCCGCGCGCTTTGCAAATTGCCATTAATGCGTGGGAAGCCCAAGAACGCCTCGGCAGCCCCGAAGGCGAACTGTCCTTGGCACAGGCCATCGTTTACTTGGCTTGTGCGCCTAAAAGCAACGCCGTTTACAAAGCCTACAATGCCGCCATGGGGCATGCCAGGCAAAGTGGCAGCTTGCCTGTACCGGTACATTTACGCAATGCACCCACCCAATTAATGAAATCACTGGATTACGGCAAAGCTTACCGTTACGCCCACAACGAACCTGAAGCCTACGCGGCGGGAGAAAATTATTTTCCCGAAGAACTCGCTTGCACGCATTATTACGAACCGGTAGAGCGTGGATTGGAAATAAAAATCAAGGAAAAACTAAAGCATTTGCAAGAACTGGATAAGAACAGCAGGTAATGACCAACGGACCGCGTTACCTTTTGACTAACTTGAGAACCCAACCATTGCTCGCAACCGTAGGTTGGGGGTGAGGCATGAACCCCAACATATCGAAGCGTTAAATGTTGGGGTTCGCACACTCACCCCAACCTACAGCACTTCAACCTTGATAACGACGCTTTATCGCCTGAGCCAATTGATGTACCGCCATCGCATATTTGTCGCTGTTGTTATACCGTTTGATGACTTTAAAATTGGGATGGACATGCCAATATTCATTGCCTTCATAAGTGCTTAAGGTAATAACGCCTGAATCGTTGACCGCATGGGTCTGGTAAGCCACTGGGTTATGCAAATGCCAGCCACTGTTCGAGAAATAATGCGCGACACTACCTACCGCATCATCCGGATCCCAAATGTCACGGCGTCCGTTGTTGTCAAAATCGACCGCCAGTTTACGGAAACTGCTGGGCATAAACTGCCCCAAGCCCATCGCGCCTGCCCAAGACCCTACCGGCTCGCGCGGCTCGTAACCCTCTTCGCGCGCCATTAGCAGATAGTTTTCCAATTCTGAGGTGAAAAATTTGGAGCGCCTATGGGTATCAAACGCCAAGGTGGTCAGCGCATCAAAAATACGGGTTTTGCCGATATTTTTGCCAAAATATGTTTCCACACCAATGATCGCAACAATGTATTCAGCATCAACGCCATAAGTGGAGCTGGCCCTTTGGATAGCAAACGCATGGTCACGCCAGAACTCGACACCATTATTAATGTGGGCGTCGGTAAGGAATTTATTACGGTAACGCGTCCAGCTACCTGTCCGTGATTTGGTGGGGCCTGTATAAGGTGCGGGCGATTCCAAACGGATCACCGATTCCAAGCGATTAGCCTCTGAAAACAGGCCATTTAAATAAGTTTCTGAAAAACCATGCTTTTGCACCATGTGCTGGATAAACATATGCAATGCAGGATAATCCGCATAAGTGCCCGTTAATGTGCCTGCCGAATAATTATAAAAATCTGGCGCTGGCATTTGCGCCTGGGGATAAGGCTCAAGCGGCTGCACCGGTATTTTAGCCATCGGGGTGATACTGACAGGCTGCGCTACA
>JAQTQZ010000105.1 GCA_028712695.1 Methylovulum sp.
TAGAACTCCAGCCTTCCAAGCTGATCACGTGGGTTCGATTCCCATCACCCGCTCCATGTTTCTGATAGTGCGCTCATATAGCTCAGTAGGTAGAGCACTTCCTTGGTAAGGAAGAGGTCACCGGTTCAAATCCGGTTATGAGCTCCAGTTGCGAAGTAGTTATTAAGTAAGGTGTATTTTTATGGCCAAAGAAAAATTTTCACGCACTAAGCCGCATGTAAACGTAGGTACAATCGGTCACGTTGACCACGGCAAAACGACCCTGACAGCGGCGTTGACCACGGTAATGGCAAAATTACATGGTGGTGCGGTTAAAGCATTTGATCAGATTGATAATGCGCCTGAAGAGCGTGCGCGTGGTATTACCATCGCAACTTCGCATGTTGAATACGAATCAGCCAAGCGCCACTATGCGCATGTTGACTGCCCAGGCCATGCTGACTATGTAAAAAACATGATTACCGGTGCGGCGCAAATGGACGGCGCGATCCTGGTCTGTTCGGCGGCGGATGGCCCAATGCCGCAAACCCGTGAGCATATCCTATTGTCAAGGCAGGTAGGCGTGCCGTACATCGTCGTGTTCTTGAACAAAGCGGACATGGTCGATGACGAAGAATTGATCGAACTGGTCGAAATGGAAATCAGGGAATTGCTGGACATGTATGAATTCCCGGGCGATGACACCCCAATCGTCAAAGGGTCGGCGTTGCTGGCTTTACAAGGCGACCAAAGCGAAATCGGCGAGCCGTCAGTCGTTAAATTGGTGGAAGCATTGGACAGCTACATCCCTGAACCAGAAAGGGCGGTTGATGGCGCCTTCTTGATGCCGATCGAAGACGTGTTCTCAATCTCAGGCCGCGGTACCGTGGTAACCGGTCGTGTTGAGCGTGGCATTATCAAAGTCGGCCAAGAAGTTGAAATCGTCGGTATTAGGCCGACAGTAACCACCACCGTCACCGGTGTGGAAATGTTCCGTAAATTGCTGGACCAAGGCGAAGCCGGTGACAACGTCGGGTTGTTGCTCAGGGGCACCAAACGCGACGACGTCGAGCGCGGCCAGGTGTTGGCGCACAAAGGCACCATTAAGCCACATGCCCACTTCAATGCTGAAATTTATGTTTTGTCAAAAGAAGAAGGTGGGCGCCATACCCCGTTCTTTGATGGCTACCGTCCCCAGTTCTACTTTAGGACCACAGACGTGACCGGTGCGGTGAAGCTGCCTGAAGGCGTGGAAATGGTTATGCCTGGCGATAACATTGCAGTTACCGTCAAATTGATCTCGCCGATTGCGATGGAAGAAGGCTTGCGTTTCGCAATCCGTGAAGGTGGTCGTACTGTCGGTGCGGGTGTTGTTGCGTCGATACTTGAATAATAATTTTAAAAGATATATCATATCGAGCTTTGCAAGTTTTGTCTGAATAGGTCAGTAGTTCAATTGGTAGAATAGCGGTCTCCAAAACCGCGGGTTGGGGGTTCGAGACCCTCCTGGCCTGCCATTCAGTCAAGCCCTCCAATCTATATTTCATAGTAAATAATACATGAACACTCAAGCAGAAGCTGCTACATCAGTATTTGATGTTGTTAAGCAGGTTTTTTCCGTCATTTTTATAATTGCTGGTATTGCAGCATTTTATTATTTCTCCGACATTCAGCTGCTATATAGGGTTTTAGGTTTGTTGCTGGTTGTGTTGCTTGTGACGGTGATGCTGCTAACTACACAATTCGGGCAGTCAGTTTGGGGGTTTGTAATCGAGTCTAGGCAGGAAGTAAGAAAGATTGTTTGGCCAACTCGTGAGGAAACAGTAAGAACGACCTTGCTGGTTTTTGCAATGGTTTTTATCGTTGGTCTTGTGCTTTGGTTGTTGGACATGTTTTTGTTTTGGGGTGTGCGTTTATTGACCGGTCAGGGAGGTTAACATGTCCTTGCGCTGGTATGTTGTGCACGCTTACTCAAATTTTGAAAATAAGGTAAAGCAAGCGTTAGAAGAAAGGATTAAGCGTGAAGGCTTGGAGCAGTATTTCGGTAAAATTCTGGTTCCGACAGAAGAAGTCGTCGAGATGCGTTTGGGGCAGCAGCGTAAAAGTGAAAGGAAGTTTTTTCCAGGTTATGTTTTGGTTCAAATGGAGCTTACCGATGAAACTTGGCATTTGGTAAAGGATGTGCCAAAAGTTTTGGGTTTTATAGGCGGCACTTCAGATCGTCCGGCACCCATTTCAGAAAAAGAGGCAATGTCAATTCTTAACAGGGTGGAAGAAGGTGTTAATAAGCCTAGGCCGAAAATCCTGTTTGAAGCTGGCGAAGTTGTTCGAGTGATTGATGGCCCGTTTAAAGACTTTAACGGTGTCGTTGAAGAGGTTAGTTACGATAAGAATAAGTTGAAAATATCTGTTTTGATATTTGGGCGTTCAACATCGGTTGAGCTTGGTTTTTCTCAAGTTGAAAAAAGCTAGTTAGCAGTTTTTAATTTTTATTTGGTTGAATCTCTGTTCGGTTGAGAACAGGGATTTTTGTGTCTAGGGGAGCTTGAAAAGCGTTTGTACCCATGTTGGAGTAAAAAATGGCAAAAAAAATAACGGCATATATTAAGCTGCAAGTAAAGGCGGGTGAGGCCAATCCAAGTCCACCGGTTGGTCCTGCGTTAGGTCAGCGTGGGGTAAACATCATGGAGTTTTGCAAGGC
>JAQTQZ010000026.1 GCA_028712695.1 Methylovulum sp.
ATGCCCACCAACACCACAATCAACGGTGCCGGAATCATTTTTAGCAACGGGTTTTTCACCATCGACCAAATGACGAGTATCACCAAACCTGTAAAACCGATAATGGCGATTTCCGGGTTCATATTCATAAGCCCTTGTGGAACTTGGGCAATGGTTGAAAACAAACTGCTGCCTTTTTCCGGCGCACTGCCCATAACGACAAAAATCTGTTTCACCATAATGATGATGCCGATAGCCGCCAACATCCCATGAACAACTGAAGCAGGGAAAAACGAACTGAGCCGCCCCGCTTTAAAAAGCCCCATCAAGATTTGTAAAGCACTAGCGACCACGATAGCCGCCAAAGCGTAGCGATAGCCCGCCATCGCATCGCCTTCACCCAATTCTTGCACGGCGCCAAGAACGACCACAATCAAGCCCGCAGCAGGGCCATTAATGGTGACGAAAGAACCGTTGATACGGGACACTAAAATGCCGCCAATAATGGCTGTGATAATACCCGCCGACGGCGGAAAGCCGGATGCCATAGAGATGCCTAAACACAACGGCAGGGCAATCAAAAAAACGAGGAAGCCGGACAGCAAATCGCCGCGCCAGCATTCTTTTAATCCGGCTAGGCCGGTTTGGGGTGTCGCTGATGAATTAAGTGTGCTCATAACAAATTCTCTTTTGTGAATAAAGTAATTTGCTACAAGCGATTAACATGCCAATTAATTATATTTTTATAATATATTGATTTTAAATATCATTTTATTGTTTTTCAGTAGCTAGGAAATGATTGCGGAAGGTGGATATGGGCAAAACAACCATCGGACGGTTGTTTTGCACCGGAATTTAAAAACACGGGCAAAACGCCGATTATTAGTTTTCTTAGGGTTTACAGCGTCGAGTAGCGTCAAGCTAGCGGTGTACGAAAATGCAGATAATCCGCCCTATCTGGAGATGCATTTAAAAGCCGGCTAAAAAAATAGTAAACACCATTTCTAAAGCCATCCGTTTATTTTTTCTTCAAAACACCAACCGCATCACACTTTCCCGCTCAGTACATCAAATCATCACAATGGATTGCTATAATTCGGAATAACTTACAGTTAATAGGTTATTTAATTGTTGATCTTTGATAACCACGTAGCTAATCCGATTTTTTTCAACAAACCTTTTAGGAAAACTATGCAGCCTTTTTTAAAACACTCCCGCTTATCAGGATTATGTTTGACCGCATCACTGGCAGTTACGTCAATAATCATACTAGGTAGCCCTGATGCTCAAGCGGTGCCCAGTTTTTCTCGGCAAACAGGTGCGGCATGTAGCCAATGCCATACCCAATCCTTTGGCCCTAACCTGACGCCATTTGGCCGTGATTTTAAATTGGGTGGCTACACCATGGGTGGAGGCAGCGGCGCCAATGCAAAATTACCGCCGATTAGTGGCATGATTATGGGTTCATTGACGCATACGGATAAAGACCAAAACCCTGCGCCTGTCGATGGTTATAGCAAAAACGACAACTTTACGTTCGACGAAGCCTCATTATTTTATGCAGGCCGTATTTATGGCAAAGTGGGGGCTTTTAGCCAGCTGACCTATGACGGCGTTGGCGACAGCATTGCACTGGATAACACCGACATCCGCTTTGCCGACCAGACCGAGCTGATGGACACGCCAATTACCTATGGTATTTCTTTAAACAACAGCCCGACAGTGCAAGATTTATGGAACACCACGCCAGGCTGGGGATTCCCTTACACGGGTTCTGCCGTACAACCTGGTATAGCCACCGCCGCATTGATTGATGGTGGTTTGGAACCCTCACAAGCAGGCGGTGCAACGGCTTATACGATGATCAATAACTTGCTGTATTTGGAAGCGGGTGCTTATGGCTCGTTTTCAACCAGTTTGCAAAGAGGGCTTACCGGCATTCTAAGCGCCGACTCCCTTAAACTTGATGGCGCGGCGCCCTACTGGCGTGTCGCCCTGCAACAGGATTGGCAAGGCCACTTTTTTGCGTTAGGCCATTACGGCATGAGCGCGGATGTCCTGCAACCCAATACTTTCGGTGACAGCAGCAATGGCGCAGACCATTTTACCGATGTCGCTTTTGATGCCACGTATCAATACATGGCAAACCCAAAGCATATTTTTGAAGTGAAAACGACGTACATCTACGAAGACCAAAACTTCGCGTCTAGCCGTAGTGGTGGCACGGGCAACACTGGCCTTAACACCTTCAAGCTCAATACTGCGTATACGTTTGATCAAACTTATGGCGTGACGTTTGGGTATAACAACATCACCGGATCACGTAACAGCAATGTCTACGCCGATTTGCTAAACAATAAACCTAACAGCGAATACTTTACCGCTGAACTGGTTTATGTCCCCTTCGGCAAGTCGGGTTCTTACCTAAATCCATGGCTAAACCTGCGCACCAGTTTACAATACATCGGTTATTCCCAATTTGACGGGACTGGCCAGTCGGTCAATGCAAACAACACCTTTATGGTAAATGGTTGGCTAGCGTTTTAATCGGCCGATGCCTGCGTTAGGCGCGTGCGGATAACCTTTATCTGCAAGCGTACACAAGCAGCATCAAAGCGGATAAGGCGACAATGGCCTTATCCGCTTTTTTTTAAGAATTAAAAGACGCCAAAAACAATCTGTCCTGTTAAACAGTTAAACAGCTAATTACCCATTATTCAGGGAGTCCCATGAAACCCGAACGCTTTAGACGCTTTAAAGATATTTCTGTCAGTGAACGTATTTTAAATACCGTGTTCCTGCTCACCATTGGCCTAGGCTATCTGGCCGCCCTTGCAAATATGTACTATACCCATCAAGGATTGGATGGCAAAGCGGGCCTTTCAGTGGAAGACGTGGTCATCAGTTATTATGGTTCAACCACCCAAACCCGCTTAGGGACGGCGATTAAAGGGATTATGAAACCCAACCTTAGATACGCGTCCGATCAGGACGTAATTATGGAATGGATCCATTCTGGCGCTTCCGAGGAAGACTACAACGAGAAAATCGCCCCAATCTTAGACCGGGACTGCATCATTTGCCACACACCCAGCGTCAACCCATCTTTGCCTGACTTGACCAATTATAAGGGCGTATCCGAAGTGGCACACGGCGGTGGCGCAACCATCCCGACCTTGGTGCGGGTATCGCACATCCATTTGTTCGGTATTGCCTTTATCTTATTTTTTATCGGCAAAATCTTTTTGCTCTGTGAAATCAACCTCTATGTCAAGCGGGTCGCTGTCGTCATTCCATTTGCGGCGATGTTGTTGGACGTCGTGTCATGGTTTATCACTAAATCCACCCCATCCTTTGCTTACGTCGTCGTCATTAGTGGCGCATTAATGGGGCTTTCGATGGGGCTACAGATTTTACTCAGCGTGTATCAAATGTGGTTTTTTTCGAAGGAACCCGACACCGATTATGGCTTGCCTGATAGGCGCGACCCTAACTGATGGCTTTGAAGCAAATCTGCCACGCTGGAAACAGCGTGGCAATTTCCAACCGCTTAGCCGATGCTATCCGCACTTGCTGTCGCCACAATTAAGGCAAGTCATGCAGCCGTCCATCAACACCACCGCCTTGGTTTGGCACTTATTGCACAACAAGGCCTTGGCAGGGAACGCCCCTTCGTCATCAAGGCTGGAAGTGTCATTGTGTATCGCCTCAAACTCCTTACGCTTAGCAGCCATAAAACGTTGTTGATGTTCACTGATTTCAGGGTCTTTCAACATACCAATACTTTTTAAGTGCGACTCAATCGCGCAGCCAATTTCCGCCACCAACGACGGCATAAACACCCCGCCCTTCTTAAAATAACCGCCTTTCGGGTCAAACACCGCTTTCAGCTCATCGACCAAAAAACAGGCATCACCGCCTTTTCTGAACACCGCCGAAATGACCCGTGTCAACGCCAATACCCATTGGAAATGCTCCATATTTTTCGAGTTGATAAACACCTCATACGGGCGGCGTTCTTCATGTTCCGTGCCCATATTCAAAATCATGTCATTAATAGTGATATACAAGGCATGCTCTGATTGCGGCGTTTTTATCTTATAAGTCGAGCCATACAGGATTTCCGGGCGTGCAACATTTTCGTGCATGCTTTCCACGTCAGCCGTTTTGGCTTCATGGGCGGCCTGTTCTGCGGCGGCTTTGTCCTCATTGGTCAGCACTTTGAAGCCGGTGATTTTTTTTGCTATTTTGTAAGTCATAATGGTAATTAAGTGGCGTAATAAATAATAAAGTTTGTTTTTTATAAGGCATTTTGCCTGATTGAAAATAATTTGGTGGCGATGGTAATTACCGGAAGTTAGCCTTTACACAAAGCCAATCAGCGGTAAGCTAATAATTCAGCAATAAAATAACAATAAAGAGGCTTAATCATGAAATTATCCAACACCTTACTGCTATTGGTCTTAACGGTAACAACCAGCCATGCTTGGGCTTACGGCAGCAGCAGTAGTAGTAAAAAAGCCTGCGCCAAACCCAAATTCAGCGAGTTCATACCTGCCAACAATGCCCACGTTGTGGCAGAATCGGCGCTTTCCTTCCTCGCATCGGCCAACACCAATCCAAAAAGCATCGCCGTCACCGTCAAAGGCCAACCCGTTGATGTCACCGTCACCGACAACAACCAAGGCTTTTTGGTGACAGGCAAATTGCCCTCAACCGTAACCGCCGACTTCGCCCGCATCAACATCACCGCCGACGGCCCTAACCAATGCAAAGGCAATGATGGCTGGTTGGTTAAGGTTGAATAACGTAGGTTGGGTTGAGGTACGAACCCCAACATGGATGTTTCGAGTGGTATTGTTGGGGTTCGTACCTCAACCCAACCTACGCCAATTAAGCTTCGCCAAAACTCATCCTCTCAAAATCATCACCGCAAGCCCAATTTTCATCAATGATTTGAGCCTTAATATATCGGTGAATGCTTGAAAACGCCCAGTCCACAGGGCGCTTTACATAACCATGCTTGACCGGATTGTAGTGGATATAATCGACATGGCGTTCAAAATCATGGTCATCGCGGATAAGATGCTCCCAAAACCGGCGCTGCCAAATACCGCGTTCACCTTTCGATTTGCGACTGGACGATATATGTTCAGCCGTCTCAAAATGTCTTGAAAAGCCAGCCTTTATCAAACCCCAACGGGTAGAAAAATCATTGTCATCTTCGGGCAATGTCCACAAACAATGCAAATGGCTTGGCATAATCACCATCGCATCAATAACAAAAGGATGCGCCGTTTTTACGCGGCGCGCCGATTCCCTCAACATATCGACATGCTCCACCAGCAAACGACTTTTGCGATTGGCGAGATTAACCGTGAAGAAATAGCTGGCACCCGTTAACTTTGCACGCCGATAACGCATGTTTAGCCTCCCGTTGAGTGTAGGTTGGGGTGACGTGAGGAACCCCAACATGGATGTTTAAGTAGGCATTGTGTTGGGGTTCCTCACGTCACCCCAACCTACTTGCTATTAATTCGGCAAATGCTGCTCATAGTTTTCAATAAATACCCCCAATGCCGTCACCAAACGGGCGAGCGGGTGGTTTTCATCGGCTCCGCCTAAATCCAGCAAGCTATTTAACACATTAATAGCGACTTCATAATCGTTTTCGTTTTCAATAGGATACAGCGGAATCGTTTCACACAACAACGCATAGTGGTTGATTACTTTGGATGTGATACTAGCGGTTAAGGTTTCCATAAATCGTACTCTTTGTGTGTCAACACAGCGCGAATGTTAACCGTCTGCGTATTAAAATGGATTGCGGCAATTAAGCGATAGTGGTTGCCTACAATATTGAAAACGTAATAGTTTCCTACTTTATCGACTGAATTAAAAACAGTTTTCAGCTCAGAATAGGATTTGCTGGTTATGGTTTCAAGCTTTTTTCGCCATTCTTGTAATGGCGTTGCTGCTTGCGGATGCGCTATTGAGAAATCGCGTAATGCCTTGTTGCTTATGATTCGCATAGTGGGTCGATGAGTATGATTCAGCAGGTATTGCGTTGGGGTTCGCGCACTCACCTCAACCTACGGGCTCAGCACATCGACATGCTCCACCAGCAAACGGCTTTTGCGTTCGGCAAGATTAACCGTAAAGAAATAGCTGGCACCCGTTAAATTTGCACGTCGATAACGCATCGTAAAATAGTATGTAGGTTGGTGGTGAGGTACGAACCCCAACAGGGATGTTTCGGGTGGCATTGCGTTGGGGTTCGTTACCTCACCCCAACCTACTTGCTACGGCACTAAACTTGAGGTTCTGAATAAATTGAAATCATAGCACCTCGTATATCGCCTTCACCCCTATGATTTTTTTCAAAATCCTTTGACAACAGTGTTCCAGGACTACAAAACTGAATTGCCTCAGGACAGGTAATAGTAATGGTTTCTTTGACATCATAAGGAACAGTCCAAATGATTCGGACTTCAGCCTCATCGGAGAATGTGTTTTCCTTAAGAAAATATGATTCATCAGCAAGTTCTTGATTGACATTGCCCGACATAGTCCGCTGATAATTATTAAGCGCTTGGCTACGAAGTCTTTGATCTTCATTAGACATTGCGTTATTAAGTTCTTTTTCACAAGGCCTAACAGGATTATCAGTAGTACGACTTATAACCCTCGACTTCTTGTAAGAACAAGCACCAACCCTTCCATATTCAAATCCAGGAATATACCGAGAAACCACGTCACAAAAAGCAAAGAGATTATCAATCCAAAAATAACCATCAGCATTAAATTTTGTCATTAGTTGTTCAGATTCAATCATGCTTGTACAAAACATATAACTCTGGAATCCAACATCCTGCCAACCTGCTGTAGTTGTATTTTGATGATTAAAATTATATTGGCAACTGCCTTCATTGCTGTCCTTACGAACCTCATCCTCGTGATTCTTACATCGATTATAGGTTGTCAGCATCAGCTCTCCTGACTCGAAAAATTTTTCTATAAAACATGTGTTCATATACCGAGCCACCTTCGGTAACTTTATTGTCCAAGGGCGAGCCATTCCTAAGTTAATTTGATTCATATTTTCTCATCGACTAAATATTAGGTTAAGTGTGTAGGTTGGGGTTCGCTCACTCACCCCAACCTACGAACTACGCCAACAACTCCATCAAAACTTCCCGTAATACCCTTCTTTCAGCGCATCAAACAAATTCGCCGCCGAATGGATTTCACCGTCGTATTCAATTTCATCATTGCCCTTAAACTCGACGACCGAACCGTCTTCCAGCGTGAACTGGTAGGTGGTGTTTTCAAGGTCGGATTCTTTAACCAACACGCCTTGGAACACTTCGGGGTTGAAGCGGAAGGTGGTGCAGCCTTTTAAGCCTTGTTCGTAGGCGTATTGGTAGATGGACTTGAAATCCTCGTAAGGGTAATCGGTCGGCACGTTGGCGGTTTTGGAGATGGACGAATCTATCCATTTTTGCGCGGCGGCCTGGATGTCAACGTGTTGCTTGGGCGTAACATCATCGGCGGCGATGAAATAATCGGGCAGTTTATGCTTGGGGTCTTCGCTGTACGGCATCGCTTCGGGGTTGACCAATTCACGGTAAGCCAATAATTCAAACGAATAGACATCGACTTTTTCTTTGGATTTTTTACCGGCGCGGATGACGTTGCGCGAATAGTGGTGGGCAAAGCTCGGCTCTATGCCGTTGCTGGCGTTGTTGGCTAGCGACAGCGAGATGGTGCCGGTCGGTGCAATGGAACTGTGGTGGGTAAAACGTGCGCCGGTTTCAATCAATTCGGCAACCAGTTCGGGTTCAATGAGCGCAATTTTTTGCATGTAGCGGCTGTATTTGCCATGCAACACTTTGCCTGCGATTTGACCGCCGATTTTATAACCGTCAGCGACCATTTCGGGGCGCAGGTGCAACATTTCGCCGGTCACGGTGAACAGTTGTTCCATAATCGGGGCGGGGGCTTTTTCTTTAGCCAGCGACAAGGCCGCTTTCCAACCTTCGACCGCCAACACTTTGGTGACTTCTTCGGTGAATTGCAGCGACTGCCCGTCACCGTATTTCATACCCAGCATGGTGACAGTTGAACCTAAGCCCAGATAGCCCATACCGTGCCGACGTTTGCTGATGATTTCCTCGCGCTGTTTTTCCAGCGGCAAACCATTAAGCTCCACCACGTTATCGAGCATACGGGTGAAAATCTTGATGGTTTTGCGGTAAGCCTCCCAATCAAAATACGCTTCGTTGGTAAAGGGTTTTTTCACAAACCGCGTCAGGTTGATGGAACCTAACAGGCAACTGCCGTAAGGCGGCAACGGCTGTTCGCCGCAGGGGTTGGTCGCGCGGATTTTCTCGCAAAACCAGTTGTTGTTCATCTCGTTGACTTTGTCGATCAGGATAAAGCCCGGTTCGGCGTAATCGTAGGTTGAACTCATGATGATGTCCCACAAGCGGCGGGCCGGTATGGTTTTGGTGATCCGGCACGCCACTAGGCCATCGTCATTGACGATATAACCTTCCTTGGTGGGGAAATCGCGCCAGATGACTTGTTGGCTGTCATGCAGATTGAGCTTGTCGATTTTGGCTTCTTTTTCGGTGACCGGAAAGGATAACGGCCAAGGCTGGTCGTTTTTGACCGCTTGCATAAATTCGGCGGTGATCAAAAGCGACAGGTTAAACTGGCGCAAACGCCCGTCTTCGCGCTTGGCACGGATAAACTCGACCACATCAGGATGACCGACATCAAACGTGCCCATTTGCGCCCCACGCCGTCCGCCCGCAGACGACACGGTGAAACACATCTTGTCGTAAATGTCCATGAACGACAGCGGGCCCGACGTGTACGCACCCGCGCCGGAAACATAAGCATTTTTAGGCCGCAACGTAGAAAACTCGTAGCCGATGCCGCAACCGGCTTTCAGTGTTAGACCGGCCTCATGCACTTTGCCAAGAATATCATCCATGGAGTCGGCGATAATGCCGGACACGGTGCAGTTGATCGTGGAGGTCGCCGGTTTATGTTCGAGCGCACCGGCATTAGAGACGATACGTCCCGCCGGGATAGCGCCTTGGCGCAAAGCCCAGAGGAATTCTTTGTAATACTGCTCCTGTTTAGCCTTGCCTTGTTCGACCGCCGCAAGCGCTTTGGCAACCCGTTGATAAGTTTCATCAATCGTGTTGTCAATCGCTATCCCCTCTTTGGTTTTCAACCGATATTTGGTGTCCCAAATATCCATTGACGCATCTTGAAAAGGTATTTCGGTAACGCTGCTGACTATCACATGAAGCTGTGCTGACATTGATTATATTTCCGTGGCGGTGGTTGTATGAAAATACAGAAACAAGCCATAAATCAAGGCCTTAAAAGCGCGGATGATTTATGGGTTAAAATCTATATATGGACATTTTTTTATATACTAGCACAATATATAGTATTAAAAAGGGAATAATTGCATTTAGGAAATAAATATTTTTTTAGCAAAAATTACTTGTCAAAGAGGTGATTTTTAAGCTATAGAGGAAAATAAAGAAGCTAAACTTATCCTTATTCCGAGCGTTATCGGCACAATTTTGTGCTTATTTTCGGTTTTTATTTTTGGCGGGTATGGGATATGGTGCTAAATTGAACTGAAATAAAAACAATTTTCTAACATTATCAATCTGTCCGGCCATAAACAAAAACAACGCCATTCCAAATAAATTTGCCAAACAAAATAATGGCGGCCTTGCTTAAGCAACCTCATACAAACCTATTCCGTGCTTATATCCGATAAACAAAAAAAAATCCTCACCCTCTTAGCGGACGGTGAATTCCATTCCGGCACCGAACTGGCATTGGCACTCGGTGTTAGCCGGTCGGCTGTCTGGAAACAACTGGGCGGCCTCACTGACTTAGGTTTGCAGCATGCCGCAGTTAGCGGCAAGGGCTACCGCCTAGACAGCCCGCTGGAATTGCTGACTGCCGCCGGAATACAAGCATTTCTTAATGAACGTGTCAGCACGCTGATTTCAGCCTTGGAAATTCATGACCAAATCGATTCCACCAACCGTTATTTAGCGGCACGTTCGCAACAGGACGCTACATCATCCGGTTTAGTCTGCTTTGCCGAGCATCAGACGGCAGGCAAAGGCCGGCGCGGACGGGAATGGGTTTCACCATTCGGCAACAATATCTATGTGTCCATACTATGGCGTTTTCAACTGGGTTATGCGGGCATCACCGGCTTAAGTCTGGCGATAGGTGTTGCGGTTATCCGGGCTTTAAAGCAGCTGGGCTTTGCTGATGTCGGGCTAAAATGGCCTAATGACATTTATAGCCAAGGTAAAAAACTCGGCGGCATTTTGATTGAAGTGTCGGGGGAAAGCGACGGCCCGTGCACGGCAATTATCGGACTGGGTTTAAACCGGTTTTTACCGGATGCGGCCGCTGACGGCATCACCCAAGCGTGGACTGATTTGAGCAAACTTAACAACCCGACAATGCCAGACAGAAACCAGCTGGCAGGCACTTTGTTAAACCATCTGCTGGCTATTATTGCCGACTTTGAACAAATGGGCCTTCAGGCTTATCTGGAAGAATGGCGGTGTTACGATTGCCTATATAACCAATCGGCAACCCTGTTTATTGGTGAACAGGCTTTCACCGGCATTATTGCTGGCATAGATGATAACGGCTTATTATTAATCAGCCAGGCTAACGGAAAAGTTAATGCGTTTGCATCCGGCGAAGTCAGCTTTCACCAAGGAGACGCATGAATCTGCTGATTGATATGGGCAATACCCGGGTGAAATGGGCGGTCAGTAAAAATCATCATATTATTGCCGGACAAGCCCTTGCCAATCAGCAATTGGACAGGCAACAACTGACCGCATTATGGAAAAGCATCGTTAGACCACAACATATTGCGGTTGCCTGCGTCAGTGCGGGGAATTTATTCACATTGGTGCAGTCGGTTGCGAATGAACTTTGGCCTGGGATTAATATGATCCGGATCAATGCCCAAGACCACGCATTCGGCGTAACCAATGCGTACCCGCAGCCGGAGAAGCTGGGTGTTGACCGCTGGTTAACGTTGGTGGCGGCACGGCAGCATTATACCCTCCCCGCTTGTATCGTCGATTGTGGTACAGCCATTACCGTGGATTTATTAGCCGCCCAAGGTGAGCACCAAGGCGGCTTTATCAGCCCAGGACTTAGGCTAATGAGGCAAACCTTAGCCCAAGGCACCGACGCGCTGTCATATAGCGACACGCGGTATGCCCTGCAACCCGCCGTCTCTACTGAGGCGGCTATCTATAGCGGCACGTTATTGGCGGCTATTGGCCTGATCGAACAGGTGCTAAAAAAACATCCTGATGCCACCCGACTGATTTTGACCGGTGGCGATGCCGAGCTTATCGCGGAGCAACTTGTCACCCCACTTGTCATTGATGCGGATTTGGTGTTGCGTGGGTTGGCCATTGTTTTAGAAGGTGTTTTATGAAACTCTTGTTTTTTTTAATCGTGCTGGCGAATGTCACCTTGTTTATGTGGGAGTACAAAACGGGCGCATTAACGCCAGTCATAACAACACCCCCAGCGAATGCCACACCCGATCTGGAACCCCTCCTATTGGTAAGTGAACTGCCTCCGGCATCTGTCCAGCCAGAAGCCAAGCCACCAGAGACCTTGCCCCAACCCGTCACTGATAACACCGCAGAAAAAGTCATACGTTGCTACGAAGCAGGCCCGTTTACTAAAAAAGCAGATACCCAACGATGGGTAAGCCAACTGGCAGACGCCGAGACCACCGTTAAACTGGTCAGTAAAGATGAGCAAATACCCAGTAAATACAAGGTTTATTATCCAGCGGGAAAACCTGAAGCCACTCTGCAAATGCTTAAAGGACAGGACATTAATGACTTTTTTGTAGAACGGGCGGAAAAAGGCCAAAGCACTATTTCGCTAGGGGTTTTCAGCAAGGAAGAAAGGGCGTTAATGCTAAAAAAGCAATTGCTTACAAAAGGCATTGAGGCAAAAATTAAAACCCTCTATAAAACTAAAATCCAACAATATGCTCTGATTGAAAGTGGCACTACCGGACTGTTGGAAACTTTACAAAAAACAATGCCTCAGATTTTTGTTAAAGAATTGCTCCCATGTCATTAAAAACCGTTAGCCCCGCAACTAAACCGCAACCTTAAGATAAAAAAGGCAGGTAAGTGATGAACGATAGACTGGATTCTCAAAAAGACGATACAAAATTACAATCCTTAAAAAGGCTTACTACGATAGTTTATTTATGCCAGATTTTTTCCTTTGCCCTGGCTGGATTACCGTTACTCGCTGGCGTTGTCATCAACTTTATCAACAGGGATGACGTTGCAGGGACGTGGTTGGAATCCCATTTTAACTGGCAAATACAAACCGTTTGGATGACGCTTGCGGGATTTGCTTTAGCGGGGCTGACACTGGAAATGGGGATCGGATTTTTAATCCTGATACCAACCGTTATGATCTTGGTTTACCGGATAGTTATTGGCTGGAATGCGTTAAGCGCCGGTAGGCCGGTAAACGAAAAAATCTGAAATTAACCAAAAATTAAGAAACAGGCATGAAATAATTTCAGTGACATAACGACTGCCAGTCCTTCAAAGACTGGCAGTCGTAGGACTTTACCCGTTGTAAAAAAACCTACTTGATTAAGTTGTTTTGCACACGTTAGTTACAACCGCGCCGGATTTTTTAGCGCGTAACCCAAACAGATATAAAGAAAAAACTGCGCACCAAAAATAAGGTTGGCCATCAGCAGGTGGATTGGCTGCACAACAGCCGGAAACCCTAACCTATCCAGCGTGACCCCCGCCAAAATTGCCGTCACCACCAAGCCTGCCAACGCAAATCCCGTGCGTAGCAATATGCTGTCTCTGGCGACAGACTGATACAGCTTCCAAACCAGCCACAGGTTGGTGAACAAAATCACCGATGAAAACGAGCGGTGGATATAAAAAATCACCGGAAAATCGTCCCGCCAATATTGGCGTTCGATGTAACCGTGTTCATTGGCGATAAAATCAACCGCTTCGCGCACTTGCGTTCCCATGGCGACCTGCAACAAAGTCATGCCCATTGCAACAACCAAAACCGTTTTGAATTTGGCCGGCAGCAAACCTATATCCAGTTGCCCAAGAAACTCCCGTTGCGAACGGGCAATGGTGTAAATCAGCAAGGCCACAATAAATAACGCCAACAGCATGTGCAAGGTAATCATAAACGGCTTGAGGTTGCTGGCAACCACCGTTGACCCTAGCCAACCCTGAAAACCAACCAGAAAAAAGCTGCTAAGCGCCAAATAAAAAATAGTTTTGTCGGTTTTTAAAAAAATGCGCGACGACCACGCCGTCAAAAAAATCAGGAAACCAATCGTCACTCCCACTAATCGGTTGGTGTATTCAGTCCACGTTTTCACCGGATTGAACTGGGTGTTCTCATAACCGCGTTGGGCATAGATTTCATGGTAATTGGCGGGCAATTGGGATTCTTCAGTAGGCGGCACCCATTGGCCAAAACAGGTCGGCCAGTCAGGACAACCCATGCCAGCACCCGAAGCGCGGACAATGCCGCCGACTAAAATAACAAAATAAACCGCAAAAATGGTCAATGTGCCTAAGCGGCGGAAACGTAAGATAGCTTGATTATCCATTAGGTGTTCACTAAGGTCAGTGGGTGGTTAGGATGATCATGCAGTTTGAGCTGATCATGGTTCTTGTCAGACAATTGCAAAACAATGAGCATTTTACAGTGCCCTTCATGCTGTTCAGCCAGCAACACTTTACCTATAGCCTGACCGGCATCGTCACTGACAATTGCATTTTCGGCGGGCATTGGCGCGGCGCATTCGGCAACAAACAGCGCCCGTTTGGCTTTACCCAAATAATGGGTGCGGGCGACAATTTCTTGGCCGGTGTAACAGCCTTTGGTAAAACTGATGGCGCCCAGATTATCCAAATTAAGCATTTGCGGAATAAACTGTTCCGATGTTTCCGTGCTTAGCCAAGGGATGCCTGCCATGATGTCCAGATAACGCCAATGCGCCGAACTTTCGGCAACAAAACCTTGCGTTCCGACTTGTCCAGACCAAAAACCGATGGCCGTATCAGGCTCGGCAATCACCAGATAACGCCCGCCAAAATTAACGCGGATGAGGCCGTTTTGGCTAGTTTCAAACAAGGGTGCAGCCGGTGGTATTGTCGAATCACATAGGCCGATTATACATAGCGCGTCACGGCTATCAGTCAAGGTCACCGCCGAGCGCAAGATATATTTTTGTAGCCGGTTTTTAACGGCATCCAACACCGTGTCCGGCAGCACCATCCAAAAAGCAGCCGCTGTTTTTATCAGCAAAAATGTCGTGATGACCTGCCCTTTTGGATTGCATAATGCCCCAAAGCTGCTTTGTTGCTCTGTTAGATCATTGATATTGCAAGTTATTTGCCCTTGCAAGAATTGCCCCGCATCTTTGCCTGCCACAGTTAAAACCGCCAGACCTGATAACGCATAAATTTGTTTGCCGCTGTCAGGCATAGTTTCGGGAAAGCTAATGTCCGTACCGGTCACCGTTGCGCCGTACCCGGTGCGTAAAAAATCTGTCCAGTTTGAATTCATAATTTGATGATAAGAAAAGGGGGTGGCGGCGATTATATCGCCGTTCAAACAACCGCAACAATCGGAACGGTATGGCGGGCAGTCGTTGTGGCATTGACGGCTGCCCGTCCTTTAAAGATGCGTAATCGTAGTGTTTATCGTGGTCACCGTTTTTAAATGCCATTTTTTAGGCGTATTGCCCCGCACACCAAGCCGATGACCATGCCCATTGGAAATTGTAACCGCCCAGCCAGCCAGTGACATCGACCACTTCGCCAATAAAATAAAGCCCCGGCACTGACTTGCTTGCCATAGTTTTTGAAGATAAGGCGGCACAATCCACCCCGCCAAGAGTGACTTCGGCAGTACGGTAACCTTCTGTGCCATTAGGCCTGATAACCCACCCGTGCAATTGCCCGGCAACCGTCGCCAGCAAGCGGTCAGAACAGTCGGGCAACGCGGTGTCCAGTAGCCCTTCCGGCAACAGGCAACCCAGCAAACGCTTTGGCAACTGGGTTTCAAGCACTGTTTTTACGGTATTTTTCAGCTTTTGCCGGCGTTTTTCTTGGAGCATCGCCAGTACATCCAAGCCGGGCAATAAGTCTATCGTAATGTCCTCCCCTGCCTGCCAATAGGAAGAAATTTGTAAAATTGCCGGGCCACTTAAGCCTCTGTGCGTAAATAAGATATTTTCACTGAACGCTTGCCGTTTATTGCTGACCACACAAGGCACGGCAATGCCCGACAATACCGAGAAGCGCTCTTTATCCTCAGGTTGTAAAGTAAGCGGCACTAAGCCCGCCCGCGTTGGGATTACATTGAGGCCGAACTGCTGGGCAATTTTATAACCCAGCGGCGTAGCGCCCATTTTAGGGATAGACAACCCGCCGGTCGCGATAACTAAGGATTGACAACTAAACTCCCCCGCGCCGGTTTTTACAATAAAGCCATCAGCCGTTTTTTCAATGCTGTTGATGGGGGTGTTTAATTGGATCGACACGCTGGCAGCAGCGCACTCTGACAGCAACATCGTCAGGATGTCTTTGGCACTGTCGTTACAAAATAATTGGCCGTGCGCCCGTTCATGGAAAGGGATCTGATAACGGCCTATTAATGCCAAAAAATCCCACTGGTTATAACGGCTTAAAGCCGATTTGCAAAAATGGGGATTGCTGGACAGATAATTGTCCGGCTCAATTGAATAATTCGTAAAGTTGCACCGACCACCGCCGGACATCAGGATTTTTTTGCCCGCTTTGTTGGCATGATCCAGCACAATCACCCGCCGCCCACGCTTGCCCGCTTCAATCGCACACAGCAAACCCGATGCACCCGCACCGACAACAATGACATCGGTTTTAATCATGAGCCGCGCCTATAAAAAACCTTTAACTATACAATAATAAAACGCCCCTGTGCACTGTAGAATTACTTCCCGTCTTGCCTCGCCTACCCTGATAAGCTAGTATTTACCTTTAGTCACGCGGTGTATATTGCCCGCTGCCAATCATCTTATAAATCGCTATGCCCACCAACTCTCTCATCAAGGAAATATGGCAATGTTAAAAAAAACCACCCTTTTTATTCCCGCCTTGTTAGCAGCGACCTTAAGTGGTTGTGGAATGAATCGACAATACGAAATTAAAGATGCCAATTTGGTCGAGGTCAGCTACGAAGCGGTTGATGAGTTAAAAGACAAACTAACAAGAACCGTCCCTAAAAATTCCCTGATTATCGTCAGCACCTTACTTAACGTAGATAATCTAAACAAAACGTCAGCATTTGGCCGCATCGTCTCCGACCAGATTGCTTCGGCTTTTCATCAGTCGGGCTATCAGATCATTGGCATGGAAATACCTATTGATCTGTTTGTCATGAAAGAAGACGGCAGCTTACAAATGTCCGATGAAAACAAAGCCATGCTCAAACACTATAACGCGGGCGTATTGGTAGGCGGCGTCTATGCGCCTGGTAAAAGAAACACTTATGTTTCTTTGCGCATGGTGAACTTAAACACCAAAAGCATCATCTCTTCGACTGACTTTTCTGTACCTATGGGGCCTGATGCCAAATTGCTGACGCAGCCTAAAGGTGTGGGTACGACCCAACAAAATACCGCATCTGCCGAAGAAGCAACAGCAACGGAGACAGAAAACGGCATACCGAAAGAAAAACCAGCATATACTGAAGAAACGACCTCTACTGAGGAATAATTGGGTAGGCAAAAATCAGTTGCCTTTATTCCCCGTGGGTATACCGACCCTATGTAACTAAACCTGGCAGGTTCCAAAAAACCTCCAGGTCTTAATCCCAAAAGTGGTAGTGGTTGTACAAGTGTTTTTTCCATGTCACCAAGCATTGGCAAAAATCAGGCCCTGCATGACAGCTAGCCGAGCAACCTAACTCAAATCCGCTTTAATATCAACGACGTATTGATGCCGCCAAAAGCGAAATTATTGCTCATCACATAGTCGCAAAGCATTGTGCGGATACTGCCTTTAATGTAATCCAGTTCCGCACAAGCGGGATCAACATTTTCCAGGTTCGCGGTCGGATGGAACCAGCCTTCATTCATCATGTGCACCGCCGCCCAAGCTTCAATGGCGCCACAAGCGCCTAGCGTATGGCCAATGTAGCTTTTCATTGAACTCACGGGCATCCGATTGCCAAAAACGGCCGCCGTCGCATGGCTTTCCGCTATGTCGCCCAATTCGGTTGCCGTGCCATGCGCACTGACATAACCGATAGCCGACGCATCCAGCCCCGCATCCTGCAAAGCCAGCCGCATCGCCACTTGCATGCTATCCTTATCGGGTTGGGTGACATGCAGGCCGTCGGTATTGGTGCCAAACCCAACAATTTCAGCATAGATATGCGCCCCCCGGCTTAGCGCATGTTCGCGCTCTTCCAAGATAAATGTCCCGCCGCCTTCGCCAATCACCAGGCCGTCCCTGTCCTTATCAAACGGGCGGGGCGTTTTATCCGGTTCATCATTGCGTGTGCTGGTCGCAAATAAAGTATCAAAAACTGCCGCTTGCGATGGCGACAACTCATCGCTGCCACCGGCGACCATCACCGTTTGGATGCCTTGTTTGATGGTTTCGTAAGCATAGCCGATGCCTAGGCTACTGGACGTGCACGCGCTGGACGTGGGGACAATGCGTCCGTTAATGCCGAAATGCAGGCTGATATTGACTGGGCAGGTATGCCCCATCATGCGGATGTAGGATGTCGCATTCAGCCCGCCTTTATCATAGTCCAGCAGCATTTTGGTAAAATCTATCAGTCCGTCAAAACTGCCTGAGGAACTGCCGTAAGCGACCCCCGTCCGTCCGCTTTGCAAGATCGGATCACCCAGCAAACCGGCATCGATCAACGCCAGTTCCGAAGCATACGTGCCCAACATAGCCACCCTCCCCATGCCGCGCACTTGCTTGCGCGAATAATGCGCGGGCCTGGAAAAGTCCACCGGCGCGCCCAAGCGGGTATTCAGGCCTTTGTATTTATCCCAGTCAGCCATCCGCTGAATGCCGGTGACTTGCAATTTAAGCTTTTGCGCAACCGTTTCCCACTCATTGCCCAGCGGCGTAATGGCTGCCATGCCGGTCACCACAACCCGTTTCATCAACACAACCCCCCGTTGACCGAAATCACTTGGCGGGTGATGTAAGCCGCATCCTTGGACATTAAAAACGCCACTGCCGCCGCCACTTCTTTTGCCGCGCCGACCCGGCGCATCGGGATCATTTTTTTAATCTCATCCAACGGCAATTCATCGAGCATTTCTGTGTCGATCAGCCCCGGCGCAACACAGTTGACCGTTATTTCCCGTTTCGCCAGTTCCAGCGCCAAGGCCTTGGTGGCGCCAATTATACCGGCCTTGGCGGCGCTATAGTTGACTTGCCCGCGATTGCCCACCAGACCGGAAACGGACGACAGCGTGACGATGCGGCCAGGTTTGCGCCGTCTAATCATTGGCATGATCACAGGATGCAACACATTATAAAAACCATCCAGATTGGTATGCACCACCTTATCCCACTCGTCGCCAGTCAGCGCCGGAAACGCATTGTCAGCGGCCAGGCCGGCATTACAGACCACACCATAATAAGCACCGTGTTGCCCAATATCTTCATTAAGTTGCTGGGCGCACTGCTGCCTGTCCAGCAAATCAAATTGCAGGACTCTAGCCGCACAACCCATGCCCATAATTTCCGCAGCAACTTGCTCCGCTTCAGACCGGCGGCTTCGGCAATGCACCACCACATCAAAACCCTGCTCGCCCAAATAAAGGGCAATAGCCCTGCCAATACCACGGCTGGAGCCGGTCACTAGAACTGTTTCTTTCATGATTTTCTTTAGTTGGTTATCACCCGGTTTAATTTTGAATCAGGCTGGTAGACATTCAGTTTAGCCAAGACCTCGACCCCATCGCCTGTTATCTTACAATCGAATACGCCTAACCCTTGATCCTGTATTAGCCTTTTGACGGTGACAGTCAAAACCGTACCGTCAGCAAAGGAAGGCACATTACAATAATAGTGCCGGGTTCCCAATAAGAAACCCAGATTAAGCGGCTTACCGGCAATTTTGCAGAACATGCCGCTATGTGCAGCCACTGTTTGCGCCATGTATTCTATGCCCAACCAAGCCGGAACCGTGCCAGCCGCGCCAAACAAGCCATCTGCATGGACAACCACTTCTGCCGCCATTGAGTCTTCGTCGAACGCGATCACCCGCTCCAATAGCACCATCTTGCCGTCATGCGGCAATAATTCCCCTATCGCAAAATCGGTCATGTGCGGGAAATGATAATGGAAATATTATTACCACCAAAAGCAAAGGAATTACTTTGACAATGATTAATGGGCCGTCCCAAAGTTTGGCCCAGATTGACATAATTTAAAGCAGGCAAAGCGCCATCCAATTCATCCCCATTAATATTTGGCACCAATAAACCCTGCCTGTCATTTTGCGCCAGCAACTGCCAACATATCCCAAGTTCCAAGGCCGCCGCTGCCCCTAAAGCATGGCCGGTCATGCCCTTGGTCGAACTGGCGGCAACCTTATTGCCGAACACGTTTGCGGCCGCTACGCTTTCCATCGCATCATTAAGCGGCGTGGCCGTGCCGTGCAGATTAATATAGTCGATTTCTTCAGGCCGCATCTGCGCATCGGCCAAAGCCATTTCCATAGCGCCGATCACCGCACAGGCACTAGGGTCAGGCGCGGAAAAATGATAGGCATCACTGCTGGCACCAATTCCTTTAAGAGCCACCGACCCTTCTTCTTTACTTAAGACAAACAGGCTTGCCGCTTCGGCCAGATTAATGCCGTCCCGGTGCATGCCAAAAGGCTTGCATAATCCGGCAGATAACGATTCAAGCGCAGCAAAACCATTCACGGTAAATTGACAAAGGCTATCGGCACCGCCGACGATAACGGCATCGCAAAGACCCAATGCAATTAACCTGCGGGCTGAGGCAAATGCCCTGCCACTGGAAGAACAGGCCGTCGACACCGCATAAGCTGGCCCTTTCAGCCCTAAAATATGCGCCAGAAAATCGGCCCCGCCCGCCAGTTGTTGCTGTTTGTAATGGAACTGCGCCGGTTTTTCCCGGCCTGCAGCCACCTCAGCCAATGCCAGCTCGGTGTTTCTGACCCCCGATGTGCTGGTGCCAATAACCACGCCGACCCTGCCTGCGCCCTGCTTTTTTAGCATACGGCTGACAGTCGGCTGGATCTGGCCCAATGCCGCCAATAATAATTGGTTATTCCTGCACGCATAAACGCCATATTTTTTGTCGATTTCAGGCAACTCGCCTTGGACGGCGCCAACATAAACCGGCTGTCCTGGCGAATACGTTTCAGTCCTGACCAAACCAGAACGGTCGCCTGCCTGCAAACGGGACAACAGCGCATGGCCTGTGTTGCCGACCGCAGAGAGGACGCCCATGTCGTTCAGATATAACTTCATAGCCATTCAGAACGTGTTTTAAAAGCTGCTACGTGGTTCGATTGCTGCGTTGCGCGGTGCTCGAAATCCTCATGTACGTCCAGTACACTCCGGTTTCTGCGCTCCGTGCGCCTTGCACTCGAACCACTCGCGACGCTTTTAAAACACGTTCTCAAGCTTCGCGGCACAACTCCACCAACGTTTTCAAACGGAGCTGGGAATTTTTAACATAGGGGTTGGCCTCATCCCACGCATAGCCCGCGAGAATCGAACAAACCATCGCCTTAATGTTGGGCTGTTGCTGCGCGTAGAACACCACATCCTGCAAACCGCCTTCATACCATGAGGTCACAAAAGTACGGAAGGTTTCCACGCCTTTTTGCAACGGGTAGGCAAATTCAGTTTGCCAATCTGGCGACTGTCCGTTAAATTGCCGATCCAAAACGTCAGCGGCTAGACTTGCTGATTTCATCGCGATAGTGACACCGGAAGAAAACACCGGATCAAGAAACTCACCCGCATTGCCCAGCAAAGCGAAACCTTTGCCATACAAGCTTTTGACATTGGCGCTATAGCCGCTGATGCTGTTTACTGGCGTATCAAACAGGGCGTTTTTTAACAGCGCCGCCAACACGGGTTCTTGGGCGACAAAGTGTTGCAACACGGCTTTCCGGTCGACCTCTGGGCGATTGAACACCTCCGCCTCACCCACCACGCCTAGACTGCAACGGCCATTACTGAAGGGGATAAGCCAATACCAAACATCGGTCAGTTCTGGATGGACAATAATGCGGATTTTATTGCGGTCATAACCTGCATCATCAATCCGGTCTTCAATATGGGTGAAGAAAGCCTGCCGCACCGGAAATCCCGAAGGTTTTTCCAAATCCAACAGGCGCGGCAACACCCTACCGTAGCCACTGGCATCAAGCACGAAATCGGCAGTCAGTCGGGCTGTCTGTCCCGTTGCCCGCGCTTGCGTTGTCAGGACGGGTTTGTCACCGCTAAAATCAGCCGCAATGACTTCTTGTTGCCAGCGTATATCCACCCCCATACGTTGCGCTTCATCAGCGAGGAGTGCATCAAAGCGGTCGCGCTGCACTTGGTAAGTGGAATCGAACCCGTGGGTAAACTTATCGGCAAAACAAAATTCGGAATGTTTGTCCCCATGCAAAAAAGCCGCCCCGGTTTTTAATTGGAAGCCCGCTGCCTGCACGGCTTGGAGCATACCGGCCTGTTCGATAAACTCCATGCATTGAGGCAACAAACTCTCACCAATACTAAAGCGGGGGAACGTATCGCGCTCGACAATAGTCGTTTGGTAACCTTTGTTGCGCAATAAAGTCGCGGCAATACTGCCCGCCGGCCCCGCACCAATAATAATGACCTCACCTTTATCAGCCATTATTCCCACCTGTCTGCATTGCCATTAAATAACTCTCACCGTTCATTGTAGATAAAGCCCCGCCAGCCAATTACGGGTGACTAATAAGGCGCTAATCAGCTATTATTAACGAAAATTAGTATATCTTATAAAAGCCATGAAAAAAAAACTACGCGACTTTATCTTCCAAGAACTTGTTTTTGTCGCTGAGCCACAGAAATTCAGCGATGACGGCGATTTGTTGGAAGCCGGTTTGGATAGCATGGGCATTATGCGCCTGATCATGTTTATCGAAAATGAATACGGCGTCACCTTACCCGATACCGAAATTGAACCGGACAATGTGCGGTCTTTCAATACGCTTGAACAATGGATTTTACGGCACCAAAAAGGATGATCAGTAAAAAAGCAGACATTCTTGAAAGGCTGAACCCAGCCGACCGCTTCACCCTCGCCATGGATGACGAAATCCGCCGCGATGGCCTGGCTGGTAGCCAATGCGGCTTTGCCCTCGAGCTCAGCAATAGCCCGGATACTACGGTGTTGCAACAGCGGATCACTGAATTTAGCCAACGTTTCCCCGTTGCCCTAGCCAGTCTGCAACAAATGGGCCGACATTTTTACTGGTGTAAACGTAATGACCGCAACAACCCAGCCCCGCTGTTTTTCCAACATCATTGCCCCGATCACCACGATGAAGCGGATTTCCAGCAAACGGCCATTGACCGGATTATCAATCATAAACAAGCCAGGGAAACGACCGCGCCCATTGAGTTCCACCTGCTGACAGGGCCGACGCGGCATACTTTTTTTATCCGTTGGATACATCCGTTCTGCGATGCCCGTGGCGCTGATTTGATCCTGAAATATCTGTGCACGGACGATGAAGCACAACGCCAGCAATTTGGCCTGCCGGAAACCGTCCCGCTAGTAAACGCCCAACTGGACAAATTTCACTGGTGGCAAAAAGTTGCTTTGCTGTTAAAAGGCAAGCGCTACATGGCCCAATTGGACAGCCTGCAAAGCATCCAGCCGTTCGCCAACGACCAGCCGCCCCAGCGCCTTAGCCACCGCATCCAACGGCTGAGCGTGGCGCAAACCGAACAAATCAGCAAACTCGCCAGGCAACACGTCGGCCTGACCGGCACCAGCCTTTACTACATCGGCTGTCTGATGCGGGCGCTAGAAAAAATGCGCCCCAACAACCCCGGTGAAGCCTATTGCGCACCCTATGCCTTTAATTTACGCAAGCAACGGGCCATTTCCCCAATGACCGGCAACCATGTTTGTGCGCTGTTTGCGCAAGCACCCCGCGACATTGTCAAAGACCGCCAGCAATTATTCACGCATCTTAAACAACAAAACGCCCACGTGATCCGCCAGCAACTGGATTATGCTTTTTTGCCACTGATGTGGGCCGGCACTTGGTTATCGCTGGCCGAATACGGCAAGACACTACGCTTGTCCCATGGCGCGGACAAAGCAGGCAAAGAACGCAGCTCTTTCTGGTTTTCTGATATTGGCCGTCTCGATTTACCGGCAGACAGCTTTCCCGGTACCAAAATAACTGGCGTATTCCATCTTTGCCAAGTCACCGCACCGCCCGCACTGGCTTTTCTCAGCTGCATTTACCAGAACCGGCTCACCCTAAGCTATAACTTTGTCGAACCCATCAGCAACCCTGAAGAAATCGGCAAATTGCATCAATTAATGGTGGCAGAGCTGCTGGGCGAAGCGGAATGACCGCGCCATCAAACACCTCCCGATAAACACCTGCCCATGTCCTTGCTTACCGCTTTTAATCTGCATTGCCAGACCACGCCGGACACTATTGCCTTTATTGACGGCGAACGCCAATTGAGCTACCGGCAGGCCGGGCAGCTAGCCAGCCAACTTAGCGCCTATCTGGCACAAGGCCAAATCCCCTGCCAACGCGTGGTGATCGCGCTAGAGCGCGGCATTGATGCGGCAGTCGCCATCTTGGCGGTATTAACTGCCGGTGCCTGTTATATCCCGCTGGACATCAAAAACCCACCTAACCGCTTGAATTACATCATCACCGATGCCGACGCCCAGATCATCATCGGCACAGGCGACCGCCCTGACTGGCTGGAAACATCGGCGCGTTGGTTGGACATCAACCACCTGCCCCCAGCACCCGGAAAACCAAGCCAAGCGACAGCAAATAACGGGGATGCGTTGGCGGCAATACTCTATACCTCCGGCTCCACCGGCACACCCAAAGGCGTTGCATTAAGCCATCGGGCCATGCGCAATTTTGCCGATTGGGCAGCAAGCACTTTTAAAATCGGCGCCAGCGACCATATCGCATCATTGACCCCGTTCTATTTTGACCTGTCCGTTTTTGACCTGTTCAGCAGCTTAAGCGTTGGCGCCACCGTCCATTTTGTACCTGCCGGACTAAACTTATCACCCAGCCGCCTGACCGCCTGGTTAGCAGGACACCACATCAGCGTTTTTTACACCGTACCGTCATTGCTCAGCTTTATCGCACTTAAAGGCGCATTGGCAACCACCCCGCTCCCCCACTTGAAAACCATTTTATTTGCTGGCGAGGTGTTCCCGACCCAGCCGTTGCAAACCCTCTGCGGATTATTGCCGACCGTCGATTTTTACAACCTCTACGGCCCCACTGAAACCAATGTCTGTTGTTATTGGCCGGTCGAGCGTGAGCGTTTGCAGAACGGGCAACCTATCCCTATTGGCCGTCCCGCCTGCGGTTCGCTCTTGCAGATTGATGATGTGACAGGTGAGTTAATCGTGCAAAGCACCAACAACCTGTCCGGCTATTGGCAACAAGGCAAGCTCAATCCTGCGTTGACAACGGATAACAGCTATCGGACTGGCGACAAGGTGTCACTTAACGGACACGGCGAATACTGCTATCACGGACGCCTCGACCGGATGCTGAAATGTTCGGGCTATCGGGTTGAACCGGCGGAAATTGAAGCCGTCATTTTACAACGCCCCGAAGTGTCACATTGTGCCGTTGTCGGCGTCACCGACAGCACCAGCGGCCAGCGCCCCGCTGCCGCCGTCGTGCTGAAACCAGACGCCAAGCTGGAACAAATTGTCAAACCAGTCAAACAACAATTACCGGCCTACATGCACCCTTGTAAATTTATCGTACTGGAATCGATGCCTTATTTAGCCAATGGCAAAACCGATTACCGCGCGTTACAAAAGCACTTGGAGAATAGTTAAATGGATCCCGATAGGTTACCGGAACTTGGCGGCACCACCGCATCGTTGCAGCGCTTTCGTTATTGTGCCCATCAAGGGCTGCTTAAACATGCAATCCCAACGGATTGTGGCGGTTATGGCAATCGTTTTGCCGATTTGGTGGCTGCCCATGAAGCCCTTGGCAAATCGTGCAAGGATAGTGGCCTGCTGCTTTCCATCAACGCCCATCTCTGGGGTGCGTTGTTTCCGTTAATAAATTACGGCACGGCCCAACAGCAAGAAACCTATCTGCCCCCTTTGCTGACGGGCCAGTGGCTCGGCGGCCATGCCATCACCGAACCCCAAGCGGGTTCTGACCTTAACGCCCTGACCATGAGCGCAACGCAGACAGACGAAGGCTTTTTGCTCAATGGCCACAAGCGCTATATCACCAACACGCCTATCGCCGATGTGTTGGTCGTCTATGCCCGATTGGACACTAAATTATCCGCATTCATTGTGCACAACGATGATGTAGGTGCTGATTTTCTTGGCTCACCCCAAGTTTCCGGTTGCCAAAGCGCCACAATGGGTGACGTGATCCTGACCCATTGCCTGATTCCCATCACTAGACAACTGGGCAAAACCGGCTCCGGCAACATGATAGTCCAACAGGCCTTGGAACTGGAGCGGGCGTTCATTTTTGCCGGCCTTTGCGGCGTTATGGCATGGCAACTGGACAATGTGGTCAAATTCAGCCGCGAACGCACCGTCAACGGCCTCCATCTGGGCAAAAACCAAGCCATCAGCCATAAAATAGCGGACATGAAAGTGCGCTTGGACACCATCAGGCTGTGGGTCAACGAATGCGCACGGTTAAAAGACAACAACAAACGCATCACCCTCGCCAGCGCCCAAACCAAACTATTCGCCGCCGAAGCTTTCCTGCAATCCAGCCTGGATGCCGTCCAAATCCTCGGCAGTAGCGGCCTGCTGGAAGACAGCCCAATGGCAAGACTGGTCAACGATGCCCTCGCCAGCCGCTTGTTTTCCGGCTCGTCGGAAATCCAGAAGAATATTATTGCGGCGTTATTGGGAACGGGTGAGGGGTATAGGTAAGATTGATGACGTGTATGAAACTAAGACAATGATTTTTGCATACCATTAGCACTTTGGACTGTCGCCAGTAATCCATCTTTGTTTTTAAGGTAGTGGGTTAAATCTGTAATTCCAGTTCGTAACGTGGAGTGCAAACTGGGGTTTGCGCCAGTACAAGCCTAGGCTTGTACTCCAACCACCAGATTTAACCCACTACCGTTTTTAACACGTTGAGACCCATTAAAATTTCACGAATTATAAAAATGACTTTGGCACACATAGGTTTATAATCCCGTCCGGCTGAAAAATAGGCATCGAAAACCAAAAATTTTCGCATCTGCAAACATCCAATCAAACCTGAGCACATCCTTATGAAAAATAGTGTTGCCATCCTTTTTACCTTCTTGGTCGGCCTTGGGACATTTCCTGTCGCCGCAGACACTGTCGCAGCCGTGCAAACTGCAAACGGCAGCTCCGCAAATTGGCGCAATACTATTGGTTCTAACCAGAGCGCCTCTGTCGGCTGGTCGTTCTCAGTTGGCGCAGACGATCTGGAACTGGATGAGCTCGGTTTCTACGATGACGGCATGGATGGCTTGGTGGACGCCCATCCGGTCGGTATCTGGACTAACGGCGGGGCGCTGCTTGCGCAAGTCACCGTACCCTCGGGGACGGCAGGCACACTGGTGGGCAGCTACCGCTACGCACCGGTCACGCCCCTCACGCTCACAGCGGGCCAAACCTATGTGGTCGGGACTTACTTCGGCCCGGTTGCGGATAGATGCAGCGGCAGCGCTTGCGGCGACATTCTTTTATACAATGGCACAGAAACCTACGACGCCCGTATCAGTTTCTTGGAGTCGCGCCAAACTCTATCAGTCAGTGGTGCTGGCACCCTCGCCTTCACGAATGTGAACGCAACCATCCCTGAAGGCATATTTGGGCCGAACTTCCTGCTGGCGGCACCTGTCCCACCGCCTCCACCTCCACCTCCACCTCCACCTCCACCTCCACCTCCACCTCCACCACCACCACCACCACCTCCTCCACCGCCACCGCCACCGCCACCGCCAGTCACTGCGGACCTCTCTTACTTCGGCTTGGTCAGTGTAGGTATCGGCATTTTGCTTATGGGCATTTTTCAGCGCCGCCGCCCTTCTAAACCGGAATAACCTTTTGCGATAACGCGGGACGGGGTTTAAAAGGCCTCAACAGATTCGCCGCCGGGCAATCCATATCAACAGCAGTGGATTGTCCGCGCGGTTCAAACCCGCAGCTAGTCAACGACCCGCATTGATGATGCCTTACGCAACGGCTATCAAAGCGCCAACATCCCCATCCGCTCACTTTCCCTGCCAAAAAAACTTTCCTCAAATTTACCCAACACGCCCGCTTCCTTTGCCATCTGGCGGAAGTTTTCCGAACGGTTGGTCATTTCCGAGGCGACCAGGATCAGTTCGAGTTCCAGCGGTGGCAATGACTTCATCAGATTTTTCACCAAATCGGGATTGACGCCGTTGCTGCCGAAATCGCCCAGCGCCAAAGCTCTTGAGAAGCCGTAAAACTGTTGCATGCGGCTTTCGCATAATTGGCTGTAACGCAACCGGTGTTTTTCGTTTTTTAACGACTCCTTGATCGCCAACGTTGCGGCGGCGGCGTTGTACAAGGCGTTTTGCACGCCGTGGGAGAAAATAGGATCGACGAAGGCGGCGGCATCACCGATGCAGTAATAGTTTTCGCCACAGATAGTGTCGGAATAATAAGAATAATCCGGCCTGAACTGTAACGAGCCTTCAATGAACTTTGCCGGTTCCAGCAGTTTGTCCAAATACGGCAAGCGGGCACAGGTTTGCTTAAAAAACACTTCCCGTTGCTGTTTGTCCATGCCTTTGGTGCGTTCGGTCGGCACAACCAAGCCAACGCTGGTTTTGCCCCGCAACACGATATGCCAGAGCCAGCCGTCTTCAAACGACATCACAAAGGTGACTGGCTTAACGGTGGCAAGCGCCTCTGGTGGGTGGCTGCGGCGGTCAACGCCGACGAACAGGGAGCCTTCGAAATAACCCCACAACGATAAAAAATTCATTTCTGAACTGATGGTCTGCCGGACTTTAAATTGGTTGGCCAAAAAGGAACTGTGCCCGCTGGCATCAATGACATACCGGCACTGGATAACGCCGTCATAATTGCTGTGGCCGCGCTTGTCGGTATAGAAAATTTCCGGCCATTGCTTGTCGCTGAAGCCGGCATTTTTGACCGCGACTTCATTAAATACCCTTGCACCACAACTTACCGCATGTTGCAGCAAGATAGCATCAAAAATATCCCGCTCAACGTGCATCCCCGGACGGGTATAACCAAAATCGGAAAACTGGATCTGGTGGACTTTGTCATTCCAAACCGTGATGCCACCGGCCTTGGCGATAAAGCCTTCTTGCCCTATTTTTTCCGACACGCCGGTCATGTCGGTGAATTTCCAGATATGCGGGATCAGGCTTTCACCCACCTGATTGCGTGGAAATACGCTGCGTTCAAGCAACACGACATCAATACCGGCTTGCGCCAAATGCGTGGCTGCGCTGCTGCCAGCCGGCCCGCCGCCAATCACCAGCACATCACATGACTTGGGAATAGTGGCCATCACTCGTCCAACAGCGCTTGGGGAGCCGATTGCGCCAGCCATTGTGCCATAACACGCCCTAAGGTTTTGCCGCAACGCCTTAATCCAAAAATAATAGACAAGGCCAGATAATTGAATTTCATAATTTCACCTAATCAACGTATTTTATTCGCTTTGCTTATGTTTAATAATGAGTGGGCAAAGCAAAAATCCCAGCAGTATCCCCATCGTCACCACGCTGGCCAAAATCCTTAATGAGGTGCTGTCCGCTATCCCTAAACAGCCGAATGCCAAGGCACTGGTCAGCATGGACGCCGCCATCGCCTGATAAGTCAACGTGATATTGCCGCCGGGATTTTCCTGATAAAAAATACCGTAATCGACACAAATCGACACAACCAGCAGGAAACCGACCAGATGCAAAAAACTGATCGCCGCACCGCTTAAAGACCAGACACCTAAAATTAACAACCCCGCCAACACGGCCGGCAATAAAGTTTGTACAGTTTTCAGCCCGCTTTTGTAGCGGGCAACCAACATCACGATGATTAAAATAAGGCCTATCGACAACATGCGTTGGGCCCTTCCGGTGTAGTCCTTGGTCATATTGTTGAGCAAATCCCGCTGGCTGAAATACCGCACCCCGTCCATTTGGCCAAACGCCGTCTGTAACGCCTCAGGCTGATGTGCCGCCAGCCAAATCATGACAATGGTTTCTTGTCCGGTAGCAATCACGCGGCTGTCGAGCAGTTTTTTTACCGGCGTGGCAAAAACTTGAGCCAAAGTTAACGGCGGTGACGCCGGATAATCCAATTGCCCCAGCCGGTTGAGCGACAAACCTTGTTGATGCAAGGCTTGCTGCCAACGTTGTTGGTTTTCCGCCGTCAAATAATGCTGCAACAAATCTTGGTTTTGTTGCTGTTTTTGCGCCGAAAGCAACCATGGGTACAGGCCGTAATACTCAGTCAAAGCGCCGCGATGTTTTAGTTGTTCCAATACTTTATAGGCCTGTTCGGTTTTCTGGAGGGCTATCTCGGTCGTGCTCCCCGTAACCAAAATAAAGCGTCCTGGCTCTATGCTGACCATTCTTTCACGTATCCGCTGGTCATTTTCTTTCAGGTAATTTAGCTCCGGCGTCAGCTCCTGCATGTCTTCCATCCAGTGCAATTCCACCAAGCCAAAGACTGAAACACCCATTGCCAATAACAACACAACCATCAGCCAAGGCCGGAAGCGCTGGCAAAATGCCGCCCACCCCACCACTAACGGCACCTTCAACGGCTTGCCGTTATTAACCGTTATCAGGCTGGGCAAAATAAAACGGGTCAGCAGCAACGCGACGATAATGCCGGTTCCCGCATACATTGCAATCTGCTGGAAGCCTGGGTAACCCGATGCGCCCAACGCCGCATAGCCAACCAGCGTGGTAATGCCGCCCAACAGCATGCTGGGCCAAATACCGGCAACAACGGCTGTCCGTTGTTCGGGCCGGGCGGTTTGCGCATGGGCAATGGCATGAATCGGGTAGTCGATGCAGATACCGACCAACGTGGAACCAATCGCAACGGTCATACCGTGCACATAACCAAAAACCAAACCGGTGCCCAGGATCGCGCTTAGGATGACAATTGCCAGCAGGGTGAACACCTGAAATAACGCGCCGAAAGAACGGAACAGCACCAGAAACAACACCATCAGTGCTATCGAAGAAAGGATGCTGACGTAGGTAATATCGCCTTGGATCAGATTTTGCGTCGCTACGGCGAAGACCGCAACACCCGTCATTTCCAACTGATTATGCTGCTGCCAAGATTGGTTGAGGTTTTCGAAACTTGTTTTAATCGCCGTCTGAATACGGCTTTGTTGTGGTGCATCCAAGCCCGCCATTGAGGTTTCCAAAATCAGGTTCTGGTAGTGCCCGTTCTGGACGGTTTTCTCCTGTAGCTGTTTGCCTATTGCCTGAAAGCCATCCAAGGTCAATAGCAAAGGGTCGTGTAGCGCGATACTTTTAACCAGCGTCCCTTGCGGCGACAACAACGCCTTTTTCAGGAACTCGGCTTTGCGCGCCAGTCCTTGTGGGGTAAAAATTTCCGCCAAATCCTGTTCGGCGTTAAGGCTGTACAGCGCACTGCCATAACGGCCATATAGCGTCTGCATAGCGAGGGTGATGCCATTTTGTTGTTCAGGCGACCAGACCTCATCCACACCGGCAATGGTTTTTAGCTGCGCCTGCAATGCCCGGACAAAAGCGGTGGAGACGGGTTCTTGCGAGCCTGAGCCTATCGATAGTAAGTAGCGGCGTGACAAAGCACCGGATTGCATTTCGCTGGCAAGCAAGGTTTCTTCGGCATTGTCACCGGCAATGATGAAGGCGGAAAGGTCAGTCTTAAAAGGGACGGCTGTCGCCACAAGCAGTGCCAATAAGGGCGGCAGCAGATAAAATAGAAACTTACGCCAATTCTGCACGCTATTCACCCAGCAATTCGCGGTACAAACGATCCGCCGCCGTTTTGACCTCAGCCCCTGCCGCGTCTTTTTGCATCGTAAACTCGCTGAAATCACCATCGGCTTGTTTGACTTTTAGGGTATCTGCCTGCTGTTGCGCCAAGCCGGAAATCAAAATACTAAAGCCTGACCGGGTGTCTTGTTTAGGTGTCAGGATCATGGCCCAGTCCTTCGTCCGGGCATGGAACTCGACTTGATAGAGCCTGTGCAACAACGCTTCGTCGGCATTGATTAAGGATTTAAAAACGCCGACATTCAGGCTTAACGGGTTGTCTTCAGCTATTTCCACCTGATGGCGCACCTTATTTGCCGGTTCAAAATAAAACATTTTGTCACCCTTAATCGCCATCAACACCCGCTCTGGTTGCACTTGCTCCTTAATCATAAGGTCAGGTGGTAGCGAGTACAGATAGCCACTGCCTTTCCATGGCTTATCCATCAATTCGAGGGTACGGGTTTCCTGATAAGCCATCCTGACGGCGGCATCCGATTTCATGCTTCGCATCAGCGCGGACAAGGGGGTTTCGGCGTAGGCCTCATTGGCAAACAGCGCCGCCAGACATAAAAACAGGGCAAGCCACAAGCGTTTTACCCTGCCCTCAGTTGGGCATTTTTCAGTTGCGGAAGAAGGATAATTAGTCAACATAGTTAGGTTCATTCAACGGGCCTGCACATCCAGCCAGATTTTACGGCCATTCCCTATCATCGTTTTAAGGGTTGATTGTGGGTCGGGTATGTCCAAATCAGGGAACCGAAAATGACGATAAATATATTCCCCGACCACCAACACGCCAATCAGCAAATAGATGACCATGCCGTTATACAGCGTCCACCAAAAATCGGTGCCCCAAATTGCCAGCACAACGCACATGAGCGCATTAAAGGCAAAAAAACCCGTCCACATAATGGTCAACTGGCGACAATATTCACTGATTCCGGGCGGGATTTCCGGAAACTCCAAGCGCACGAAACTTTCGATAAACGACGGCCCTTTGCCTTTTAATAAAGTACGCCCGAAAAAATACATCAAAAACAACTGGATCAACACTGGCAACACTTTGGCGGTGACCGTCTGTAGATAATAAGTCCCCACCAATAAGGCAACCGCAACCAGCGCCTTGTAAATCCTTATTTTCAAGGTGCGCGCGGCAAACGCCTGGAACAGATAAATGCCGGAAAAAATGGCCGGTGCCAACCACACCATGCCGCTTTCTATCCCCCGGTAAACCAGATAGGGGTAAACCAGAAATAGGCTGGTGACAACAATGCTTTTAATTATGCCGAGGATGTTCAAGCGTACTCCTAAAAATAGATCTTCAATCTCACTAACTACGCTGTTTTACAGTGCGCGTTAAGTTTTAAATAATCAGAGCGTCAGTTTTTGCAATCTACTGTAGGGTACGCAATGCGTACCCTACATAAAAAGCATGGACGACTACTTAGTTACTATACAAGCCTACCAAAATGGTTAACAACATCATTTTTCCACATTGACAGGCTTGTATAGCAACGACGTTGACATTCGATAATAAACAACCGAAAAAACGGCGAACACCGAAAGGCTGACACCGGCAATATTAGCTGTTAAAGGAATCAACAACAGTGAGCTGATTAACTCAAACGCAATCAACGTTATTAAAATGCTGGCGATGGCCTTGTTGTTCATCTTCGTGCAACAGTAGGCGCCTAGAGGCGCGCCCACCACCACAACAGGCACCGCCGCCAACCAATAGTTTTCCACCTGCGGGGTAAAGCCGCCAAGCACCCATAAATGCAGTGCGGAACCGACCAGCGAGTTAATCGCCATCAAAACCACAGAGGTCGGCGTTGACACTTTCTCCGAGAGCCGGAACAACAGCACCATCACGGAAAAACAGATAATGTCGATACCATTGCCGACCAGCCCTGTCATCCCGCCGCCAACAATCCCCGTCAACAGCAGGATTAATTTCTCCCGCCCGCCAAAAACCGGTAAGTGCTTATTGTATTGCCGCGCCTGCCAGCCCACTATTGTCAACGTCAGGGCAAAACTGCTGATCATCGCGGTAAACAACATCTTCAGCAGGCTCGGTGGCAACAGTGGCGCCAGCAGAACTGCGCTGCCAACAACGCCGAACACCCCGCCCAAACTGACCCACACAATCAGCCGCCAAGCCACCTCGATACGCATGGCGATAATAGCCAACGTCGCCGCTGTCATGCCGACACTCTGTATCGCCAGGGAAAATAGCTTGGCATCCAGTGGCGCAATATGCAGCAGCTTGGTGAATACCGGAAAGGCAATCGCTCCGCCGCCTTCACTGGTGGCACCGGCAATAAAAGAACCAAACACCATCGTCAAGGTAACTGGCCAGTTTTCTTTGATGATGACGGACGTATACGGACTGCTATAGCCGTACCATGCACTCCAGACCAAAATGGCCAACAGAAAACTAAATAATAAAGGCTTTTTCAATTGTAAATTATAGGGCTTCAAATTTGCCGACCATTAAAATTAGTTTTGTATTATCCATGTTTATCCGAGCATCGCGAACAATCAACGCTATATTTGCTGTTGGACACCATGAAGCGCATCATCGGTTGGAGCCAGAAGGCACGCAGAAACCAGAAAATGACAAAGCATTCCCTATCCATTAACATGATGGTACACAAAAATGGCATGGTAATTAGGAATAAGCATGGAAAATGAAGCATTGTTATTGTGGAGCGTGGTTTTTAGTTCGGTTGGCTTAGGCTTTTTCATTTACGGCAAAAAACAGCGGCGGCTGATTCCCTTTCTTTGCGGACTGGCGTTAATGATCTTTCCTTACTTTGTAGGATCTGTTCCGCTATTGATTGGCATAGGTATTGTGCTGATGGCATTACCTTATTTTGTCAGGCTTTAAATAGAATTAAGGCCGTTTCGGTCTATTTATCCACAAAACCTGTGGATAACCCTGTCATTTACTTGTCATAATTAACTCTAACCATCTGTAAATTATTGGGTTTAGTTACATTGACCACAAATTAGCCAAAATATTTGCCACACAATAATTGCATCCCAAAAAGGATTACCATCCCACCAACCTAAAAACATGTTTTAAGCGCTAGCTGTAATAAAATCACGGCCTTCTTTAATGGTGATTAAAAAACAATGTTAAAATCGCCTTTTTTAAGCCAACCTACTTTTAAATAACCCATGAACGATAATAACTGGAACGATTATGGCTTGGAAACTCAGGCAATCCGGGCTGGACACCACCGTACCCATGAGGATGAGCACAGCATCCCTATTTTTCCGACGTCCAGTTATGTGTTTAAAAGCGCTGAAGAGGCCGCGCTGCGCTTTACCGGGCAAAAACCGGGCAATATTTATTCCCGTTTTACTAATCCTACCGTCAGTGCCTTTCAAGAACGCCTGGCGCTAATGGAAAAAGGCGAGCGCTGTCTGGCGTTTGCATCCGGTATGGCGGCGATTATGGCGGTCGGCATGGGTTTGCTTAAAGCCGGTGACCATGTGGTCTGTTCGCGCGGTGTGTTCGGCAACACGGTATTGATGTTCCAGAACTATTTTGGCAAATTTGGCGTCACCACCGATTTTGTTGATCTGACTGACACAGCGGCGTGGGCGGCGGCAATCAAACCCAATACGCGGTTTTTGTTTTTGGAAACGCCTTCCAATCCGTTAATTGAAATTGCCGGCATTGCCGCGCTGGCCGATCTTGCCCACGCGCATGGCTGTTTGCTTATCGTCGACAATTGTTTTTGCACACCGATATTGCAAAAACCGCTGGTATTAGGTGCCGATATTGTCATCCATTCAGCAACCAAATATATCGACGGACAAGGGCGGTGCGTGGGCGGCGCGGTTGTCGCCAGCGATGAAATCATTGAAAAACAGATCTACCCTTATCTGCGCACCGGCGGCGCGACGATGAGCCCTTTTAACGCGTGGGTGTTTTTGTCAGGTCTGGAAACTTTAGCAATCAGAATGAAAGCGCATTGTGACAACGCCTTTGAACTGGCCAAATGGTTGGAACAGCAACCAAGTGTCGCAAAAGTCCATTATCCAGGCCTTCCCTCGCATGCCCAACATGAATTGGCAAAACGCCAACAAAGCCACTTTGGCGGTATTGTCAGCTTTGAATTGGCTAACGGAAAGGATCATGCCTGGCAACTAATCGACGCGACAGAAATGCTTTCAATCACGGCAAATTTAGGCGATGTCAAAACCACCATCACCCATCCGGCCACCACCACGCATGGCCGGTTAACACCTGAAGCCAGAGCGGCAGCCGGTATTAAAGACGGCTTGGTCAGGATTTCTGTAGGCTTGGAAAATATTGACGACATTAAAAAGGATTTACTAAAAGGCTTGTAATAGGCTGTTAACAGAAAGTGGTATTTGCAACTCCACTTGCGTATGGCTCAAACTTTAGCACTCCCACACATGCAAATTTCCCAAGCAGACATATCAGATATTCCGGCACTTTGTGAATTGCTGGCTACCCTATTTGCCCAAGAAGCTGACTTCAGACCTGATTACGATACCCAAAGCCGAGGCTTGACCCATATTATCAGCCATTCCGAAGTAGGCCTGATCTCAGTTGCCCGTAAGGACAACCGGATTATCGGCATGGTCAGCCTGCTTTACACGGTCTCTACAGCGCTCGGCGCACGCGTAGCATTGCTTGAAGATATGGTCGTTGCACCAGACGCCCGCAGCTCAGGAACGGGTTCCAAATTGCTTGAACATGCCATTAAACTCGCCCAACTAAACGGTTGCGGACGCATTACCTTACTTACTGACCACGATAATGAATCAGCACTACGCTTTTATCAACGGCACGGTTTTTGTTTATCGGCGATGATTCCGTTGCGCCTTACCCTTAAGACTGATCGGTAAAGCTCATACACTGGCAGTCGGCTTACCTGGCGCTAAGCCACCGGACTCGCGCGGCGGCTTTTATTTTGCAGAGAGGGAGTGGGCACTATCTTACAAAGCGGCGGCACGCGCCTTTTGCAGTTTTTTCAAGATACTTTTGCCAATTGCATCGGCAAAATCCTCTATATTTTCATAATCTTGCTGTTGGGCGAAATCCACAGCGGCCATGACCAATTTTTTAGTCCCAGCTATTTCTTCGTGTGATCTGCCACAACCTTGGCAATGCGTTCCATCGTAAGTGCATAGATCTTTGCATGGATTAAATTTCATAACGGATCCTCGAGTTTGATTGACTAAAAACCGATGGCACATATATTATGGTATCGGTTCTTTAAAATAATGGCTTGTTATAGGTCAAGATAACCGGTTTCTTCATGCAAAACCGTATCCAAGCCTTGCACTTCTTCATCAGCCGTGACGCGTAGCCCCAGCCACTTATCCAACAACTTCAGAATCAAATAACTGAACAACCCACTCCAAGCCGCCGTAACCACAACCGCCAAAGCCTGCACACCGACTTGATCAAGAATGGAAACGCCTTCTGGCAAACCCAGACCACCCAAACTAGTGGATGCAAACACGCCCGTTAATAAAGACCCGGTCACCCCACCCACACCATGCACAGGGAACACATCCAGCGAATCATCTATTTTTAACGTGCGTTTTACATACTGGGTCGCATAAAAACAGACCACACCTGCGGTAATGCCAATCACCAACGCACCGAAGGGGCCAACAAAACCGGAAGCGGGGGTAATGGTGCCCAACCCTGCAACCATACCGGTCACAATACCCAATACACTGGGCTTACCAAAGCGTTTCCACTCGATACACATCCAAGTCAATGACCCGCTTGCCGCTCCAATATGCGTCACCAACATGGCCATGCCTGCCCGACCGTCTGCGGTTAAGGCGCTACCGGCATTAAAACCATACCAACCTACCCATAACATGCCCGCGCCTGTCACCACCATTGTCATGTTATGGGGGGGCATGGCGGTGCTTGGAAAACCTTTTCTATTGCCTAACACCAGTGCAGAAACCAAAGCTGCAACACCGGCATTGACATGGATCACAATACCACCGGCAAAATCCATCGCGCCCAAATCAGCCAGCCAACCACCGCCCCACATCCAATGGCACACCGGCAAATAAACGACAACTAGCCATAAGCCACTAAACCACAGCATAGCCGAAAACTTCATCCGCTCGGCAAACGCACCGACTATCAAGGCGGGCGTGATAATGGCAAAAGTCATCTGAAACATAAAGTAAACGGTTTCAGGAATGTCGCCGATTAAAGTGACGGTATCTATATCAGGTAAAAACACCTTAGATGCGCCACCGATAACCTTTTGCAAATCGCCGCCGTCGGCAAAAATAAAACTGTAAACACCCGCCAGCCAAAGTATCGAAACCAGACAGGTGATCGCAAAACATTGCATCAGCACCGACAACACATTTTTGCTTCTGACCAATCCTGCATAAAATAATGACAAGCCTGGAATCGTCATAAACAGGACCAACGCAGTGGCGGTCAGCACCCACGTGGTATTAGCCTGATTCAATTGCGCCGCTACCGCCAGCCCAGGCACTAACAACAAGCCTGCCAACAGCAGGCCACTATTCTTGAATGACATTTTCTTCCCTGAACCTTTAAATTGCATCCTCGCCGGTTTCACCTGTCCTGATGCGGATAACCTGCTCCAGATCGGTCACAAATATTTTGCCATCACCTATTTTCCCAGTGTTGGCAGCCTTAACAATAGCGTCAATCGCTTTGTCCAGCACATCATCAGCCACAGCAATTTCTAACTTAACTTTAGGCAAAAAATCAACGACATATTCAGCACCCCGATACAGTTCGGTATGGCCTTTCTGGCGGCCAAAGCCCTTAACTTCAGTCGCCGTCACACCGGCAACGCCGATTTCCGATAAGGCTTCCCGCACATCATCCATTTTGAACGGTTTGATAATCGCTGTTATTAGTTTCATTTTGTCCCCTCTAATCTATTTAAGTTAAGTAAGTTCTGTTAGCAAGCTAAAGCGGCAATCATAGTGAATTATCAGGCAACATACAATTGTTAGCCAACCTGCAAGACAATGAAGTGCCGTGGTACGCGATGCCTGCACCTCACCTGACTTTGTCGGCAACCTCACCAGCGGCGGTTTCAATCGATGAAGCTAACCGCCTCATAGACGAATACAACAACGGTGCGCGTCTCCAGGAACACATCTGGCTCGGCGACCAGCCGGTCGCCATCATCAACGGCAACGGCATTTTCCCCGTGCTCAGCGACCACCTGAACACGCCAAGGCAAATCATCAACGCCAACAAGCAGCTGCGCTGGCAATGGGACAACAGCGACCCGTTCGGTGCCAACGCGCCCGACACCAACCCCCAAGGCCTAGGCGGCTTCGCCTACAACCTGCGCTTTTCGGGGCAATATTGGGATAGCGAGACCGGATTGTTTTATAATTACTTCCGTGTTTATGACCCGAAAGCGGGAAGGTATACGCAGAGTGACCCGATTGGGTTGTGGGGTGGGTTGAATACTTATACCTATGTGGGGAATAACCCGGTAAATTGGATTGATCCTTTAGGGTTAGAAACCTTAGTAATTTTCAATGGACCAACATCTGGGAATCCTTTTGGACATACTGCAATTGCGACTACTGGTTCTGGCGTCTATAGCCCAGGTAATAATCCGAATGATCCAAGTAGGAATTATCAAGGAAGTAGTCTTACAGATTATTTGGCTGTCGAAGCTGCACGTAGGGATACAACTGTCTATGCTCTACCAACCACGCCTGATCAGGAGAAAGCCGTCATAAATTACATGAAGAGTAAGACAACCAGACCAGAAATATTTCCTGACAATTGTGCAGCTCGTGTTGGAACTTCACTTAAAGCTGGTTCAGTGAATCTTAGCGACCCTTTTATCCCTGGCATATCTCTCCCGACAGGGCCTTTCCCATCAACTTTAGTCCGAGCTTTGCAAAACCTGGAAAGCCAAGGCGGCGCTACTAGTATTGTTATTCCTCGTAATAGTAGCATTCCTGCAAGTTTGAACTCTTTTAACCCTAAGTAAGGAAACGTCGTCGTGATTATCCAATTGGCGTTACTAGTGATCTCTTTCGGTTTGTTTTTTGGTTGTGCATCTGAGAAGAACGGAGAGTTGGTTATTGCTGCCGGTACCGGAAACACTGAATTGGTTAGATCGCTAATAGAACAAGGGGCAAATATAGAGGCGCATGCTGTTGATGATTGGACCCCCCTAACAGCAGCATCGCGAGGGGGACACATCGAAGTTGTCAAAATTTTGCTTAAGTCACATGCAAACATAAATGCTGTAGAGGGGGGCGGTAATACTGCACTGTTTTGGGCTGTGTTTAATGGACACACCGACGTAGTAAAGGTATTGCTTCAGCATGGCGCTGATACTGCTAAAAAGGCTGAAAATGGACGACTCCCTGTAGATGTGGCAAGTGAAAAAAAATATGATGAAATATTTCTCTTGTTACAAAGGAAAAATACTGAAGGTAATTAATATTAGACGTTGGATTGCTTGGGGGCGTTAATACTTATGCCTATGTTAATAACAATCCGCTGAATGCAATAGACCCATTAGGTCTTCTAGTCGACGCAGTCCTTGATAGGTCAACTAATACACTAACTGTAACTGATTTAGATACTGGTGAAAGCCTGGTAGGGTATGCAGCGCATACCTTTCCGGTGCTTTGGAACTAATTTCACTCTGACCCCAATTATTCTACGATGTGGGCAACACTGTTCTGCCCACCTTTTTCAGATGAATAGGTGGAACGATGAAGCCGTATGCCCACCCTGCCTATCCCTCTCAGGGCTCTAGGCCAGCGCGTCAGCACCGCCAGCACCACCATTTCCAGCGGCGGCCGCATTTACGTTTACGATGAAGCAGGCCACCTCATCGGCGAATACAACAATAACGGCGCGCGCCTCCAGGAACACGTCTGGCTTGGCGACCAGCCGGTCGCCATCATCAACGGCAACGGCATTTTCCCGGTGCTCAGCGACCACCTGAACACGCCAAGGCAAGTCATCAACGCCAGCAAGCAGCTGCGCTGGCAATGGAACAACAGCGACCCGTTCGGCGCCAACGCGCCCGACACCAACCCCCAAGGCCTAGGCGGCTTCGCCTACAACCTGCGCTTTCCGGGACAATATTGGGATAGCGAGACCGGATTGTTTTACAATTACTTCCGTGTTTATGACCCGAAAGCGGGAAGGTATGCGCAGAGTGACCCGATTGGGTTGCGGGGTGGGTTGAATGCTTATGCCTATGTTAATAACAACCCTCTTACAAGGATTGATCCATTAGGATTAGATTCAGTTTTGATATTTCAAACTGAACCAGATTGGCAAAAAAACCAATCACCTGATTCATGGAATAATGCGGCAAGCTATGCTGGCGGACAAGCGCTTAATAGTTGTGAAAATTGTAGTCCTAATGATATCCATGTCCTACCTGTCACCGACGTTAGCCAAGTAAATTCAGCGCTAAGTAGTTTTTCAGATATTACACAAATATATTTTATTGGACACAGTTCTAGCAGTTCGATATATGTCGGCAGCCAAAACATTCCGAATACTAATATTTCAAATAATGGCGGGGCAAATGATATTTCGCCATCAAAACTAAATTGGTCAAACTTAAAACCTGGCGCGGCTATTAATATATTGGGCTGCAATGCAGGAAAGGGAACGAATTCAATCGCACAACAAATATCAAATGCAAGTGGTGTCGCAACTACTGCACCTAATCAATTTCTAAATTTTGATGCGACAGGGAAACCATTTTTCCAACCATGGCGATCTGGTTCTTTCAATACATTTTTCCCTAATCCTTAAGAACTGGAAATTAATCAATGTTAAAAAAAATTATTTCATGGTTACTATTTTTCTTGCTTTTTATAGAAGGAATTTATTTGAAAGTTTTGTTATCAAGAACTGGCTATGGTAGTCATGGAACAAATCTTGGATGCGATACTGTATTTTTAATGTATTCACTTTCCTTAACAACGCTCATAATCACATTGGTTTTTTTCTTTAAAGCCAAACAAATATCCTATGTCTATTTGACATGTTTAGCATTAAGCTCGGTTATGGCGATTACTTTTTTTGCAATGAATGCATCTGAAGTAATCGTTGGAATTGGCGATGCTATAGAAGGAAGTTGGATGCATTTTTTTTGCCCGAAAACTTGAAATATATATGCCTATGTCAGGGCCGTAGGTTGGGATGAAGTGTGCGAACCCCAACATTTGGCGCTTCGATGTGTTGTACCCTAGGGCATAAAGGGTTCATGCTTCACCCCAACCTTGCCGCCCTATTTTTGTTAATAAAGAAACATTCGTGGCGAAAAGCCAGTCATAGATCATGCGGCACGGGAAGTGGTTATTAAGCCGAGCTGTTTTTGAATTGCACCGCCCTGAGAAGCCGCACGGCCACCAGTCCTTCAATGACTGGTGGCCGTCAATTTAAAACGGTTGCGGCTTAAGGGTTACTGTCAACCCAATTATTAAATAAGAGGGAGAATAACAATGAACCTTACACGATTAACATTCCATGGTTTTAAAACAGCGGTGGCGGCAGTAGTGCTTTTAGGAACCACCTCGCTGGCCTATGCTGAAGAGAAGGGGTGCTGGGCGGAGTTTTTTGATGAAAGCCAATATGCCGGTAAGCATTTTCGTCTTGAAGGGCCCGCCAAATTGGTCAATTTGCATAATGTCCAAGGCGAGAATTGGGATTTACGCATCGATAGCCTTAAGGTTGGGTCTAAGGCGAAGGTGACGGTTTTTGAAAACTTTAATTTCAAGCTGACGTTAAAAGAAATGGCAAAATACCCCGAACTACTCCGCTCCTTAGGCTTGACAGAAAAAGATGCAATGGAGGATTCGGAACTTATTTTTGAAGCCAATGCCATGATCCATGACCTTAGCGATTTTAATTTCCATGATAAAGTCAGGTCGTTAAAAGTTGAATGCGAGCAATGATTTTAAGACAAATATACTTTAAACGGTCAAGTTCTCGGTTTTTTATGTAGGGTACGCATCGCGTACATTTATAAAATTAATATAAAAATCAATTAGAAAGGTACGCGATGCGTACCCTACGGTAATTTGTAAAAGCCGTAAACATAACCGTTCAGAGTATAGGTGGGCAAACGATACAGCTGTTTGCCCGCTCCACATTGATCATCCACCCCAACCCGTAAGATAGGTGGCATCGTAGGGCGGTTTCAGACTGTGCTACATTTGAAAACATTTACAATTGACGCCCTCCAATCAGACGTTATATTATAACATCTCTTTTTTAAACAAGCCGCCCGTACAATGGAACCTTCTGCCGAGGCAAGCCATAATCATCCCCATGATTCAGGCCACGATCATAAAAAATGTGTTAGCGAGGCGTTAGGCATAGCCGAGCATTTGTGTGTGGCGCGCGGCGTACAGTTAACACCAATCCGCCACCAAGTGCTGGAATTGATCTGGGACAGCCATAAAGCCGTCAAGGCTTATGATCTGTTAGACCGTATCAAACCATTGCAAAATGCGGCCAAACCCGCGACGATTTATCGCGCACTGGATTTTTTGATTGAACAGGGCCTGATCCATCGGGTGGAGAGCCTCAATGCCTTTGTTGGTTGCAGTTGTTCAGGGCATCAGCATGAACTGTTGCTGTTAATTTGTGAGCGCTGCCATGAAGTTGAGGAGCGCCCCGCCCCGAAAGTGATGCAAGCCCTGTCGCAAGAGTTTTCCCAAGCCGGTTTTGTTGCACATAGCAAGGCAATAGAAGCCCAAGGCCTCTGCGTTAATTGTAATGGATTAGGGTATCAAAACTGACGCATTAAAGATTTATGTGGCGTCATCACTAACATTTCCCCCTCTATAAGGATCCTTTTGAAAAGGGTAACAATTATTTAATAATGTTATGTTATAACATTATTATCCAGTACCCCTACCTAATCACTTACTATTTTTTATTAAATCCCAATGAGCGCCCTATGAACAAACAAACCAATATTTATTGTTTCTTATTAGCTGCCGTTATGGCACCGGCAGCCTATGCCACCGATGAGGACATAGTGGAATTAGAGGAAGTGGTTGTTACCGCCCCTTTGCAAGATAAAGCCTCTGAGTCCGCCGTTCCAGTCACTGTTTTAAGCGATGAGGAATTGCGTCTGAAAGTCGGGCACAGCATCGGGGAAACGCTAAAAAATGAGCTGGGCATTACCAGCCAGTCTTTCGGCCCCGGTGTCGGCACACCGGTCATTCGCGGCCAAAGCGGGCCGCGTGTGCGGGTGCTGAGCAATGGCATTGGCAGCAATGACGCTTCCGCAATAAGCCCAGACCATGCGACCAGCGTCGAGCCTTTACTGGCGGAACGCATCGAAGTGTTGCGCGGCCCGGCCACCTTACTGTACGGCAGCGGGGCGATTGGCGGCGTAGTCAATGTCATCGACAACCGGATTCCCGGCAAGCTGCCGGACAGGTTGCTGGGCGGCGCACTTGAACAGCGTTTCGACTCCGTGTCCGATGAAACGTCCACGGTAATGAAAATAGAAGGTGGCAAAAGCAATCTGGCTTATCATCTGGACGGTTTTTATCGCGACCGCAATAATCTCGACATCGGCGGGACGGCCATTGATGTCAACGCCGCCCAAGCGACTGATCCGGCGCTAAATGTTATTCAAAACACCCACGGCTACATCGACAACTCCTCTGCCCACGCCATCAGCGGCTCAGCTGGCGCTTCTCTAGTGGGTGACCCGGGGTTTGCCGGTATATCCATTAACCGTTTGGAAAATAACTACGGCATTGCGCCAGACGGTACGGGCGGAACCACCCGTATCGATCTCAAACAAAGCAAATACGACTTCAAAAGTGAATTGAAAAAACCTTTCAGCTTTGCTGAATCCTTGCGTATGAAATTGGGTTATACCGATTACCAGCATACTGAAATTGCCGATGGCGAGCCCGGCTCTTTTTTCACCAATAAAACCTATGAGAGCCGTCTGGAATTGACCCACAACCCCTTTGGGATATTTCGAGGCATGGTTGGTTTTCAAGCCATTGCCGGCGATTTTGCCGCGATTGACAAATCGACCAATGAAGTGATCGTCCCGCAAACGCAAACCAATAGTTACGGCGTATTTGCGGTGGAATCATTCACTATCGGCACCATCACTTCCCAGCTCGGTGTCCGCGTTGAAGACACAACCCAAGACCCGCAAGGGGTTTCCAGCCTGAGTTATACACCGGTTAGCGCCTCCGCTTCCAGTCTATGGAAAATGGATGACAGCAACAGTTTAAATCTTGCGGTAACCCGCTCACAACGTGCGCCAAATGTGCAGGAGTTATTGGCTAACGGGTATCATGACGCTACCCGTAGCTATGAAATAGGCAATCTGAACCTGCGCGAAGAAACCTCATATAATCTGGACTTGGGCTATAAGTTCAAGTCGGACTGGGTCAATGCCCAGTTTGATTTGTTCCACAACTGGGCGGGCGATTACATCTACCAGCAACGTAATGGCGAATTCATTGACGGTGCCGTCGTTGTCCAAACCAGTCAGGCCGATGCCACCTTCATGGGTTACGAAAGCAAACTGATCTTCCCATTGATGGAAAACCGCCTCGGCTTGGTTGATCTAACCCTGTTCAGCGATTTTACCCGGGCCCAATTCGCAGGCGGCGGCGATGTGCCGCGTATGCCGCCCTTACGTTTCGGGTTTCAGCTCGACTATATCAAGGATGAGTGGAACACTAATCTGCGCCTGACCCGTGGTGAAACCCAAAACCATCCAGGTGACAACGATACGGTTACCGCCGGGTATGTGCTGCTTAATCTCAGCACGCAATATCAAATCTTGGATCTTCATGAAGCGGATGTGATGGTGTTTGCCAAAGCCAACAACCTGCTGAACGAAAATATCCGTAACTCCACTTCCTATTTACGTAACTTTGCGCCGGAACCTGGTCGTGGTGCGGAGATAGGCTTCAG
>JAQTQZ010000106.1 GCA_028712695.1 Methylovulum sp.
GGACGCCAGGGCGCGAAATCACCTGTTCCGATGATTATCGTACCAGTTTGGCTGCTCTTGTTCTTTAAGCAATGCATCACATTCGCATGCTGAGCCCCTAAAACAAACTGCCGGTTACTGATAACTCTTGCTCGCTTATATAATTCAGCTGGATTACGGATTGTGCAGCAAGCTTTTTCGAGAATTGGGAATTTCAGCGTTCGGCTGGTTATGTCGAATGTCGGAACATTTTCAAATCTATTAACACCGCTTCCTACACCGATAAAGTCGTAAAAAACGGAAATATCCGCTTCAAAGTTATCTTTGATAAGTCGTTGGAATGAGCCTAGTCCACCTTTTTCGACAAGACGATGCGCTACCGCAAATCGACATTCTCTGTACGGCTGATATTTACTTTCTGTTTCAGCCGCCTCCCAACGCTCTTGCCATTGATCAATCCAGTGAGAAACATCCGCATCATCAGTTGATTCGGTAAAGAATGTAACGCTGATGGCATAAGGACGTCTGCGGTCTGGTGGCAGAACGTAATAGCGAGGTTCTTTCGGATTTGAAAGTTTTATGACGTAGTGGTGAATTGCCGCGATTATCGGCTGAATATCCTTATTCCTCAAAACGGCAAGGCTTAATCCGTCTCTTGCATGAGGATGTAGACGGAAGTAATCCAGCATAAGGCGAAGAAGAAGCTTCGATTCGCTGGTTTCACGGAACATTTCCGAATCAGAGAATATTTCATCGTCATCCGCGCTATCACTATAGTTGAGGAGCAACCGTGTAGATAAAGTGGTATCGCCTGACGACGGAGAACCTATTCGATGAATTAGCTCTTGACCGCGAATGTTTGTATCAAGATTTTGTTGTTCGTTGAATAGTAGTCCGGATAATGGAGCCTGAATTTCTGAAAGGTCTAAATAGGTCCGCCAGATATGCGGTTTAAATGCCTCGCGTCTTGCGCCGCTCTTAATCTCACGGGTAACAGCGTAATTGAAGCATGATATCGAGAATAATACCTGGGCTTTTAGCATCTCAAGCAGAGCCGGATGAAGTACGGTAATTATTCCTGATTTCTCATACGGATCAGCATGCCAAGTTATACCGACATTTGCTAGTCTACGTTCGATTATCAGAAATGCTCGAATCAACATTCCAGCGGATGGGGATTGGAGTGCCTCATCGTTTTCAGCAATCTCTAAACATGCATCCGAGTAGGCGTGATGTAAATCATGCCATTCAGTTCCACTAAAAAGAGCGCCGAGCAATCCTTTCTTAACTGATTCACGGATAAAAAGATGATATTTTTCGGCAAGTGTCCTAAGTTTAGGAAGTAACGAATCAGTTGAATCTAACCAATCTCGACTCAGTAGATTGGTAAAAAATGACTCCTCTAAACGTGCATCACGGGTACAATGCAACATAGCGCGTCGAATTTCGTCATCGGCAGCTGCTTTAAGCAACTCATCATAGTACGGAAGATGAAAAACCGGCAGCGTGCATATTTCATTATGATTTGTGAGGGCGTGGTTTGCTTTGAATAGAATCAACTCAGCCAATCGGTAGGAATGATTTTCAGGAAGACGCCACGCATATTTGCGCTGAAATGATTTAGAGTCGTCACCGTAGCAAACTGTTACGGAAAATTCTAATTGAGGTTCAGCAGTTCGACTGTGCCGGCACGCAATATCTTCGGTCAGTAATGAACATTTAACCGGAATTGCGTTTTCATCAATATCGTTCAGTTGCAAATGTTCTGTAATGATATCGTCAAGCCCACCAATCAAGCGGCACAGATACTCCCTAGCGAATTCAGTGCTGTCTATCGTAGAATCGTTCGCTTCGTCGTTTGTGCCCTCAATATCGTGTTTAAAGAGATCAGATGTTAGTGCGATTTCCGTAATCTGAGAATTACTGATGGTATCGCGGTCTTGATAAAAATCCCGTAGGCTTTGCCACAGCGCATTAAGTAGCATACCAACGGGACTACCGGAGATCTTCCTGAGACCTTTTGGCTTACTAATAGTAGGTTCTTTGAATTTAAGGATTTTGTCGAAAATAGTTACAAAATCGCACCCCAGTAATTTTTGACGATCATCCTTATCGTCTGTTAAGACGTAATTTTTTAATCCATTTAGAAATTCTTCAACGCAAGCATATGGACCATACACCTCTTCCTCATCTAATCTAAATCCGAGGTTTTCATCAGCTAGATAGGCGGTATTTAGTACTTCAATTGCTTTCTTAGCCTTTTCGCGCTCTTTCGAATCTAAGAAAAGGGTGTAGTTGAAGAATGATCCAGCTTTATCGATGTACGGTGCTAAGGATTTTGTCTTTTGTTTAATGGAGAACCCCGAAAAAGATGGTAATCCAAAGGTACCTAACTCGGTTAAAATCGCTTGTTGCACCTGTGTAACTTCAACTGCATGATCTAAATCAAGACACTCCAGCCAGTCGCTTATTTGTAATATGTCACCTCGGCCATAATCAAGGAGCGGCTTTAAAAGTCGGTCAAAAGTTGATAACTCAATAGCTTCAACACCATGAATGCCGATACTTTGGAGTTTTGTACTTACCCAACCCTGAAAGCTACGCGACATCTCGTCATTCCAAATAGT
>JAQTQZ010000107.1 GCA_028712695.1 Methylovulum sp.
GCCAAAGCTACGGCCTACAAGTCGCCGCCCTAGCAGGCGTACCCCGGCAAGTGATCGAAAAAGCCAAACATAAACTACAGCACCTAGAAAACATGGCCTACCAAGAACAGCAAAAAGAAACCGGCACCAACCAACTGGACTTGTTCTCCGCCCCCGAATGCCACCCGGCAGTCACCCTGCTAGAAGAAGTCAAACCCGACGAACTCAGCCCTAGGCAGGCTTTAGATTGGCTGTATAAATTGAAAAGTTTGGTTTAAAAAGACGATTAATTAAATATTAATCAATAATTTGAATAAAAATAGCAAGCAGGTCGGGCAAGCGGTTCTGCCCGACATTTACCAAAACCGCCAGATTCAAAATACCCGCATTAACAGTCTTATACGCCGCCAAAAGACCCAGCAAACCTAACGGCTGTTGTCGGGCAAAACCGCTGCCCGACCTACGCACTGAGCGAGCAAAAATGGATACTCGGGATGTGGCAGAATTAGAAAAAAGAAATATTGAAACATACAATGATCCACTGGGATCAACAGCTGAATACCTTAGTAATAAAGGAAAAACTTATGGGGAAATTATTGAATCAGAAACAGAAAGCAATTTCTGGTATAATCTCTTCTTTTTTCTTTTTAACAAAGCTAAAAAGAGGTCAAATTGACTGAATTCTCATTTTTAGAAGTCACTCCAAAAATACCCTCTATATTGCTTGATATATTCCTAAAGTATATAAAAAATGTTAATATTATGACTATAATTAATGCGCCAAACGAAACTTGGATTGACTTTAATTTTAAAGGGCATACATTCCAAGCTCATAGAGATTATGAAGAATGGCGTTTTTTTGAAAATGCTGGTTGCCCATCTGATGTTAAGCATGAATTGTCAAAAATTATGAAGTATGCTGAAAATCATAAAAAATTCTGGCCAGCCTTATTAAAAGGCGTATTATATAATCTATGCAGCTTCCGGTACTTCAGTCAAGCGACAGTTACCCAAATCCAAAAATGAGGATTTAGTTTGTTCATTTTCTGCGATTAAGCTACAAAGCAAATTCTAACATGGGGTTTTCCTTGGGTGATTAAAGATAAACCTAGTCTACTTGAAAACGGGCATTTACGCATCATACGCTTAACCGCCAAACAACCCTTGCCAATAGGCCGATACAATCCTAAAATCGGCGCAGTTTAGGACACACAAAAAGGCCATCCCATGCCCACCTTCACCACCCGCCTCTTTAAAAACGGCAATAGCCAAGCCGTGCGTATCCCGCAGGCTTTCCGCCTAGATGCCACGCAAGTCCACATCAGCCGCATGGATAACGGCGACCTGATTATCCGCGCCTTACCCGTTGACCGTGCCGCCGCCCTCATGACCGCACTCGAAGGCTTTGATGACGACTTCATCCAAAACCTTGCAGAAGATTACGCACAGCAAGCCAAGCTATAAAGCCAACCACCAAACCTTTCCGCCCGCAAAAAACAAATAAACCCACTTCCCCGCCCTGTTAAATTGACAATCCCGCCGCTATCAGCGATTATCTTCGGGCTAAGCATTGCCATATAACAATCGCCCGGCTACAGATGCTAAAGACAGCCGTCTACCTGCCTGTGCCGGCAAATAATTATTGATAATAAGAGGGGTTAAACCGTGGAGGAGCTATTAAATTTCGCACAGAGTTTTGGGGGCATGATGCCTTATGTGCTGGTGTTCGTGGTCTTGCTGGCCTGTGGTCTGGGGTTGCCGATTCCTGAAGACATCACCTTATTCGTGGCCGGAATGCTGGCCTATTACGGCAAGGTGAATGTTGTGGCGATGGTGATCGTCAGTATGGCGGGGGTGTTGATCGGCGACAGCAGCATTTTTCTCTTGGGTGCGAAATACGGGTCGGAAATCACCAAAAAACCTTTTTTCAGTAAGATCCTGACCCCCGAACGCTTGGATAATGTGAAGGAAAAGCTGCACCAGCACGGCAATAAGGTCATTTTTGTCTCGCGCTTTATGCCCGGCCTGCGGGCACCGACTTTCTTCTGCGCCGGGTCGCTGCATTTGCCTTATAAAGTGTTTCTTTTATACGATGGTTTGGCGGCGTTAATCAGTGTGCCGCTGATTGTTTGGGTAGTCTACCATTTTGGCCATTTGGCCGACCAAGTTTACAACGCCATCCGCGATGTCGAACACCTGATCGTCTTTGCCGTAGTCGCCGCTATTGCCTTTATCGCCGGAAAATGGTATCTGCACCATAAAAAAGCCAGCCAACCATAAGGCCACACTAAAACGGCTAACATCCTTGGCAAGCGATGTTAGCCGTTACGCTATTATGCCCTGAGCCTGCCGAAGCCTGCCCTGAGCGTAGCCGAAAGGGGATTAGCGGGGCTTTTTCTCAATTTCCAAGGCTTGCACCAATTCTTTCGCAGGCAAGTAACCGGGGTAGACATTGCCTTTTTCGGTGATAATCATCGGGGTGCCTTTAACGTCAAAATCAGCGGCCAGCTGCATGTGTTCATCAACCGGATTTTCACAGGATTTGTTATCGATAGACTGGTCTTTCTTGGCGGCGGTTAACGCGGCGTTACGGTCTTTAGCGCACCAAACCGAC
>JAQTQZ010000108.1 GCA_028712695.1 Methylovulum sp.
TAAAGACCTCAACAAACGCATCGGTTGCTTGGGCAAAACGGGCACTGGAAAGTTTTTCAGAATTAACAGAAGTCATGGTGTTTTTAAAGCCATCGGAAAAATTCGCCAATTATACCGCTTAGCGGCCAATCCATGTTTAAAAACGCGGCTTAACTGTTATTTTTAGCGATGGGCAAGAATATCCGCCATAAGTCCTTAAGGAATGTCTGCAATCAACATACACAAAGATAGCGGATTATCGGGAAGAGCGACGAAGCCGTAACGGGCGTAAAATACCGCCAATTCTGTAGTCTTGGCATCAACAAACAAAAACCTACCGCCAATTATCCTAGAAGCGACTTTGGCCTGAGCCATAGCGTCAAGTAACAAAAGCTCACCATAACCTTGTTTTTGCTCTTGGCGTGCCACAGCCAAACGGGCCACCGTCACGGCGGGAACATTTAACGGCAGGCCTTTTTGCAGTGCTTGCGGTAAGGCTTTTTTGGATACTAAGCCCCGGATAGCCAGCGAATAGTAACCTATAATGGTAGTGGGCAAAGAGTCCCGCACCATCACAAAGGTACGCGATAGATTTTTCTTTTGATGCTGCCGCGCAGTATTTTGCAGCCAACTATCAAGGTTGCTATTGCCGCAATTGAAATCTTTCAAGTTATATGTCTGATCTAACGGTTGTATTGAGAGACCCACTTTTTACCTCGTTTTTATAGCGTTCAGACGCCTTTGCTAAAATAGCATTAGGGGGCGATTGCTTCTGAAGCATATCGAATAACATAGCGGCATCTTTATGAGTCAAGCTAATAATCGTTTCACGCTCAATTAGCTGCTCTGCCCTTTCAAGGGCACTTTGCACCAGAAACTGATTTAGCGTCGCACCTGTTAAATCTGCCGCCTCCTGAATTTTCTCTTGGATAGAGAGGGAGACCCTTGCCGTAATACGGCCTCGTTCTATTGATTTTTGCTGCATATTAATTAATTACCTATGGCCCATGTTAGGTAGTATATTTTAGTTGCGTCGCCAACATTTTTTTACAATTAGATATCGACTCCGGGGGGGGCGTTATAGATGCTTTATCATTTATCTTACTTATTTTCCGCTTCATTCTCCTGTTAACTTCGTTAATGATTATTATATGCCAATGGCGTCAAAATGACACCATTATTTTTCTACTGAATTGCCTCCCTACATTAACCCATCAAAAGCTAAAAGCCAGTTCTGACTATACTGCAAATGGTCATAAACTTCGTTTTTCGATTTCCGCGTATCACAGCATATTCCATAAGATGATAGGGAGAAAAAACCGCAACATTTGCCCGCGTTGACTATAACCCGCATAAATACCGCAATGTCCATGGCTACCGTCACAATAAAGTCACATTGATAATTTATGATTAAGACACCGTTTTTACAGCAAAACCTGAAAGTTTCCATATCGTGGGACGGCAAGGCAATCCCATCGCCTTAGGCCTTCACTCGCCGCCGAAAGGCCTGTGTCCGCCTAACCAGCACGCCTGCCCGCCTCCGAGGCAACCCTTAACTCAGCGCGTAACCCATCATAATGAGCAAAAAAATCAAAGCACCTTACAAAGCCGTGTTTGTTTCCGACATTCATCTTGGCACTCGTTCTTGTAAAGCGGAGTTTTTACTAAAAACCTTAAAAAGGCTGTCGTTTGATGAAATTTATCTGATCGGCGATATTATTGACGGTTGGAAAATCAGGCGCGGCTGGTATTGGCATCAAGACCATACGAACTTTTTAAGAAAAATATTGAAATACTCGAAAAACAAACGGGTCGTTTATATCGCGGGCAACCACGACGAGTTTCTGCGCAATTTTTTATCGCATGGCGATTTGAATATCGGCAATGTGGAAATTTACGATGAAATGGTCTACAACAGCGCGTCCGGCAAAAGCTATCTGCTCACCCATGGCGACAATTACGACATCGTAACCCGCTACCATAAACAAATTGCCGTCTTGGGCGATATTGGCTACGAAACCCTGCTGTCTTTTAACCGCCATTTTAATTGGATAAGACGGCATCTGGGGTTTGGCTACTGGTCTTTATCCAAGTTTGTCAAAAACAAAGTCAAATCGGCAGTGTCATTCATCACCCAGTTTGAAATTGTCGTCGCCAACGAATGCCAAGGCCGGGGCTTAGACGGCGTAGTGTGCGGGCATATCCATTCGGCCGCTAATAAATACATAGACAACATCCATTACCTGAATTGCGGCGACTGGGTGGAATCGTGTACCTTGATTGCCGAAGATTGGAATGGCGAATTCCATATCATCGAATATAACCGGCTAGCGGAAACCATACCGCTACTGACAGATGAATCGTTGGTGGAAGATATGGCTGACGAAGCGTTAGGCTAACCCGCCAAAAGCAAAGGGCGGCGGAACATCCCCCTGTTCCGCCGCCCTTTGCTTTAGGCTCTATATGGGTTTCAGGGTCTTTTGATAAAATGTGCGGATGGAAACTTCAATCATCACTATAAAACAACTAGTCAGCGAAGCCCAATGTTATGCCACCATCCGGCAGTTACGTTGGGCTG
>JAQTQZ010000109.1 GCA_028712695.1 Methylovulum sp.
AGCGGTGCTCAAAGAATTGTCGCAGGACGAAGGCAAGAACATCGTGTTCATCGACGAACTGCACACCATGGTCGGCGCGGGCAAGGCCGAGGGCGCGATGGACGCGGGCAACATGCTCAAGCCCGCTCTGGCGCGCGGCGAGCTGCACTGCATCGGCGCGACCACCCTGGATGAGTACAGGAAATACATCGAGAAGGACGCCGCGCTGGAGCGCCGCTTCCAGAAGGTGCTGGTGGACGAGCCCTCGGTGGAATCCACCATCGCCATCCTGCGCGGCCTGCAGGAAAAATACGAGCTGCACCACGGCGTGGAGATCACCGACCCGGCCATCGTCGCGGCGGCGGAGCTTTCGCACCGCTACATCACCGACCGCTTCCTGCCGGACAAGGCGATCGACCTGATCGACGAGGCGGCGGCGCGCATCAAGATGGAGATCGACTCCAAGCCCGAAGAAATGGACAAGCTGGACCGCCGCCTGATCCAGCTCAAGATCGAGCGCGAAGCGGTGAAGAAGGAAAAGGACGAGGCCTCGCAGAAGCGCTTCGCCCTGATCGAAGACGAGATCAAAAAGCTGGAGCGCGAGTATGCCGACCTGGAAGAAATCTGGAAGGCGGAGAAGGGCGCGGCGCAAGGCACGGCGCAACTCAAGGAGGAAATGGACAAGGTGCGCGCCGAGATCGTGCGCCTGCAGCGCGAAGGCAAGCTGGACAAGGTCGCGGAGCTGCAATACGGCAGGCTGCCGCAGCTCGAAGCCAAGCTGAAGGAAGCGGCGCGCGCCGAAGGGCAGGCCGACAAGCCGAAGAACCGCCTGCTGCGCACCCAGGTCGGCGCGGAGGAAATCGCCGAGGTGGTGAGCCGCGCGACCGGCATCCCGGTGTCCAAGATGATGCAGGGCGAGCGCGACAAGCTGCTCACGATGGAAGACAAGCTGCACGAGCGCGTCGTGGGGCAGGACGAGGCGGTGCGCCTCGTGTCCGACGCGATCCGCCGTTCGCGCTCCGGCCTGTCCGACCCGAACAAGCCATATGGCTCGTTCCTGTTCCTCGGCCCAACCGGCGTAGGCAAGACCGAACTGTGCAAGGCGCTCGCCGGCTTCCTGTTCGATTCCGAGGAGCACCTGATCCGCATCGACATGAGCGAGTACATGGAGAAGCACTCCGTCGCACGCCTGATCGGCGCACCGCCCGGCTATGTCGGCTACCAGGAGGGCGGCGGGCTCACCGAGGCGGTGCGCCGCAAGCCCTACAGCGTGATCCTGCTCGACGAGGTGGAAAAGGCGCACCCGGATGTGTTCAACGTGCTGTTGCAGGCGCTCGACGACGGCCGCATGACCGACGGTCAGGGGCGTACCGTAGATTTCAAGAACACCGTGATCGTGATGACCTCCAACCTCGGCAGCCAGATGATCCAGCAGATGGCCGGCGACGACTACCAGGTGGTGAAGCTCGCGGTGATGGGCGAGGTGAAGAGCTACTTCCGCCCCGAGTTCATCAACCGCATCGACGAAGTGGTGGTGTTCCACGCGCTGGATGAGAAAAACATCAAGTCCATCGCGCGCATCCAGCTGCAGTACCTGGATAAGCGCCTCGCGGCGATGGAGATGAAGCTGGAAGTGTCGGATGCCGCGCTGAAGGAGATCGCCAACGCGGGCTTCGACCCGGTGTACGGTGCCCGCCCCCTGAAGCGCGCCATCCAGGCGCAGCTGGAGAATCCGCTGGCCAAAGCCATCCTCGAAGGGCGCTTTGCCGCCAAGGACACCATCAAGGTAGATTGCAAGGGCGGGGTGATGCGCTTCGATAAAGGGTAACCTACTGCGAGGCTCGATTGCGGCGTTGCGCGGTGCTCGAAATCCTCATGTGCTAATTGTACATTCCGGTTTCTGCGCGCCGTGCGTCTTACACTCAAGCCGCTCGCTACGGTTTTATGATGAGGGTGTTGCAAAAGGAAAGCCCGGCATCGCCGGGCTTTCTGTTTGACGGGCTACCTTGCCTTCACTGATCGTGCGCGCAACTGCCCGCACGCACCTTCGACCTCCTGCCCCGCCGAATCGCGTATCCGGGCGAGGATGCCTTGCTGCTTCAGCGTGCCCACCATATAGGCGATGCGTTCGGCTGAGGGGCGGCGATAGGCGAGCCCGTCGACCTCGTTGAAGGGGATGAAGTTCATCACCGCGTATTTCCCTGAGAGGAGCCGGGCGATCCGCTCCAGCTCGGCGTCGCCGTCGTTGACGCCCTCGATCAACGTCCATTGATATTGAACCGGATAGCCGGTGGCGCGCGCATACGCCTCGGCGCGTTCCACCAGTTCTTCGATAGCAATACGTGGCGCATGCGGCAGCAGTCGGGCGCGCAATGCCGCATCGGTGGTATGCAGCGAAAGCGCGAGCGCCGGTTTGACTACAGGGATTGAAGATTGCTTCTCTCGTTCGCCACCTCTCCCCAACCCCTCCCAGCCTCCCCTTGTCAGGGGAAGAGCCAACTCTGCTCTCCCCCTGACAAGGGGGAGTTGGAGGGGGTTTGAACCTGATGAACAATCCGTATCCATCAACCGCTCAA
>JAQTQZ010000110.1 GCA_028712695.1 Methylovulum sp.
ACAGCTATTTTGGAAATGAAACTTCAGAAGCTTGCAGGTCTTGAAAGAAAGAATGTAGAACTTGAATTGAAAGAAAAACAAGAACTTATAAAAGAACTTGAAGCATTGCTTGCAAGTCCAAAGAAAATGTTGAAAGTTATAAGTGATGAACTTCTAGATATCAAAGCAAAATATTCTGATGAAAGACGCACTCGTATTATAAAAGGAGGGGTGAAGTCTATAAATGAAGAAGATCTTATACCAGAAAAGGAATCAGTCTTAGTATTTACAAAAGGTGGCTATGTGAAGCGTACAGATCCATCTGAGTATAGAGCTCAGAAGCGTGGAGGAGTAGGAGTTATAGACATAGAAACAAAGGACGAAGATTTCGTGACCATGCTTGTGTCTGCCAATACACATAGTGATTTACTATTCTTTACGAACAAGGGTAAGGCTTATCAGATCAAGATGTATGACATACCCGAAGGTAAACGTGCGACAAAAGGAAAGTCTGTGATGAACTTCATTGCATTAGAAGGTGACGAGAAAGTAACTTCAATACTTCCAATTGATAAAGAAACCAGAAAGACAGTAGAACACTTAATGATGGTCACTTCTATGGGTACAGTCAAGAAAGTTTCTGCTGAAAGTTTCAAGGATGTACGCCGCAGTGGACTTATAGCTATTCGCCTAGAGAAAGGTGATGAACTGGAAGCAGTTCTAGCTGTTATGAAGGGTGATGATGTCATGCTTGCTTCGACTCTTGGTCAGTCTATTCGCTTTAAAGAAAGTGATGTTCGCGAGATGGGAAGAAGTGCAGGAGGAGTTCGTGCTATGAAGCTTGGTAAAGGAGATATTGTTATCGGTGTTGACCGTATTGCTAAAGGCGAGACTGCTAAGGCTTTCCTTACATTATCTTCAAATGGACTTGGAAAGAAAACAAATATTAAAGAATATAAAACTCAAAATCGTGGAGGATCAGGTATAAAGACAGCCAAAGTTACTCCTAAGACTGGAAAACTGATAGTTGCAAAAATAGTTGGAGAAGAGAATGAGATTATTGCTGTCTCTCAGAAGGGGCAAGTGATTCGCGTTGATTTGAAATCGATTCCTACTTCTGGAAGACAAACTCAAGGAGTGACAATTATGAAACTTCATGCAGGAGATAGTATTGCATCTATTACATGTCTGTAAATATGATATAATAAAAATATGTTTTCCAAACCAGATCAAAATGTTGCTCAGTTAGGATTAAGAGAAGGTATGCGCGTAGCAGACTTTGGTTCTGGTACTGGTGCTTATTCTCTATCTGCTGGAAGACGTGTTGGTCATACTGGGCATGTCTATTCTATAGAAGTACAAAAGAGTCTCGTTAAAAAACTTGAAAGTGAGATAAAAGATTCCGGTGTTAAAAACGTCGAATGCATTTGGGGTGATATAGAGAAAATACATGGCACCAAGATAGCCGATCACTCTATGGATGCGGTCATTATTGCCAACGTTTTATTCGAAGTAGAAGACAAGCTGGGATTAATTGATGAAGCAAGAAGAATACTAAAAAAAGATGGGAAAGTCTTATTTATAGATTGGTTATCGTCTTTTAGTGGTATGGGTCCATCCTCGGAACATGTAATAGAACCAAAAATGGCGACTGATTTATTTATAAAAAGAGGTTTTAAATTACAAGAGAAAATTACTACAAGTCCACATCATTATGGTATAATTTTTACACATTCACATGAATCCCGATAGAAATTTTAACAAACATACTATTTTATGAGAAAGAATATTTATTTAGAAAACAAAATGATCGAAGTTATATTTAATATTAAAAATTTCACACGGGATGAATAATTTTCAAACTATTTTAGTTGCAATATTTTTAGCCTTTTTTGTTTTTGGAGTTTTGATATTTTCAGGGATTATCAATCTAGGTAGCAAGGGAGGTTCTAGCGGTATATCAGGTAAAATAACTGTATGGGGAACCCTACCTTCCTTAGAAGTTGCTGATTTATTTGCAAATATGGGTGGTTCAGGATCCAACTTCTCTGTGAACTATGTTGAACAGAAAAAAGAGACTTATCAGCAAGACCTTATCGAAGCATTTGCTAAGAATGTAGGACCTGACTTGTTCATACTACCTTCTGATATGGTTTTGAAAAACAATGATTTTATTTATAAAATTCCATACGCAAATCTTTCAGAAAAGACATTTAAATCTTCATTTATAGATGGGGCCAATATTTACTTATCGAAAGATGGAGTTATGGGCTACCCTATATTAGTTGATCCCCTTGTTCTTTACTACAATAAGAATATTCTTACGAATCAGAGTATTCTTTATCCTCCTACTACTTGGGATGAATTATTTAATTTGTCAGACAAGCTTATCAAGAAAGATGTAAATGGAAATATTTCACAAGGTATGATTGCTCTTGGTCAATATGATAATGTGAACCATACCAAAGATATACTATCTATGCTACTTCTTCAGAGTGCTAATCCTATTGTTTCTCGCACCGATACAGGATATCGCCTGGCGATAAAAGATAATGCATTGGATGGATCTTCTCCA
>JAQTQZ010000058.1 GCA_028712695.1 Methylovulum sp.
TGTTCGTGAATATGGACAAATTCAGGGAAGATTTGGGTGTCGAGAGCATCCAGTAAAAAGGAAGATTTGCGGTATAAATTGCCGCCGCTGATGGCGCCAATGAAAGAACCCAATAAGCCGGCAGCAACCTCTGCCGAGTACAATATCGGGCTTTGTCGTGGGCTTAAGCTCCGACCCTGCAAGCGCCTGACCGCCCGTTCGGCGGCTTTGCGGCCGATATCTGCCGCCGCTTCCAGTTGGCTGGCATTTCTTGCTACGGTGTACCAGTAATCGCGCTGCATATTGTCGCCGCGTTGCGCCAGCACCGAACAGCTTAAAGAATGGCGGGTTGAGGCATAGCCCTGCAAAAAGCCCAGCGTATTGCCTAACACGCGGATACCTTGGTGGGTGTTGACGGAAGCGCCTTCGGAATTGCTGATGTCGGCATGGTAAGACCGTGCCGCATCTTCGCATTCAATGGCCAGCGCAATCGCTGCATTGGCATCAATAGCCCAGGGATGGTTGACGTCCAAATCGGGGAATTCAGTTGCCAACCAGGATTTCTCCGGCAAGCCGGCATACTCATCTTCGCTGGTGTAACGGGCGATGCTGCAGGCGGCGCTAACGGTTTCTTTTATCGATTCCGGCGATAAATCGCTGGTGCTGGCAGAGCCTTTGCGTTGTCCAAAATAAACAGTTATGCCCAAACCTTGGTCGCAATGATGCTCTATGGTTTCCACATCGCCGAGGCGGGCAGTCACTGACAGGCCGTTTTCTTGGCTTAAGCCCGCTTCGGCGGCACTGGCGCCTTGTTGCTGGGCTTCGTCCAGCAAGGTTTGGACGATGGTTTTTAAGTGTTCTATTTGTTGTTGATTTTGCACGGTGATTTCTTATTCGGGTTAGTACATGGACAGGGAAACGAAAATGTTTTAATGATGCCAAGCTACAAGAATATCAGTGTAAATTCAACTGATAACTGTAACCTGACGCATATTTACACGATGTTATTCACTCAAATAAGGTTACAATACCTAACTATTTTTTGACAAAGCAGGTTATCTTTTGGCTGAGAAAATCATTCGTATTGCTACCCGTCAAAGTCCTTTGGCCTTATGGCAGGCAGAGCATGTTGCGCAGCGCTTGACACAAGCATTTCCAGGCTATCGGGCCGAATTGGTTAAAATGGTCACTCAAGGCGATAAAATTCTTGATGCACCCTTGGCCAAAATTGGCGGTAAGGGTTTGTTTGTTAAAGAATTGGAGCAGGGTATGTTGGCGGGTACTGCCGATATTGCGGTGCATTCGATGAAGGATGTGCCCGTAGAATTGCCTGAGGGATTGCATCTTGCGGCGATATTAACCCGCGAAGACCCTACCGATGCGTTTGTTTCAAGACGTTACCAAACCTTTAGTGATTTGCCGGCTAATGCCAGAATTGGCACCTCCAGTTTAAGGCGGCAATGCCAGATAAAAAGACATCTGCCCGATGCGCAAATCATCTCGTTACGCGGCAATGTCAACACCCGCTTGGCCAAGTTGGATGCAGGCGATTATGACGCTATTATTTTGGCTTCTGCGGGGTTGAAACGCTTGGGTATGGCGGCGAGCATCACGCAATCGCTAGACCCCTCTGTCAGCTTGCCGGCAATAGGGCAGGGCGCTATAGGCATAGAATGCCGTAGTGATGATGCGGAAATTAACGCCTTGGTCAGTCAGTTACACGATAGCGAAACCGGTATCTGTGTTGTTGCCGAGCGGGCCATGAATGCGCGTTTGAATGGGGGATGCCAAGTGCCTATCGCCGGTTTTGCGCAATTGCGCGAAGGGCGGTTGTTTATGCGCGGCTTAGTAGGTAATCCCGATGGCAGTGTTTTGTACCAAAGTGAATGCACTGGAACCATAGACCAAGCCGAAGCGATTGGCCGAAGCGTAGCTGAAGATTTGTTGGCGCGAGGTGCGGGCCAGATTTTGCAAGCGTTGTTTGTTTGAACACTTTACTGAACGGGGCGCATATTCTGGTGACGCGTCCTGAGCATCAGGCGGACAACCTGTGCACGTTAATTAGCGGACAGGGCGGTGTGGCAGTGCGTTTGCCAACTTTAGCTATTGTTGGTGTTGACGGTGAGATTGGCAATATAAAAACGACCTTATCCAATTTGGATAAATTTCAATGGCTTGTTTTTATTAGCGCCAATGCGGTAAATTTTGCAGTGCAGGAGAATGGTGGCAAAATAAAAATACCGCAATCGGTGCAAGTTGCAGCAGTTGGTCAGGCGACAGCAGAGGCTTTGGTACAAGCGGGTTTACCGGTTGATTTGGTGCCGGAACAGGGCTATAGCAGCGAAGCATTATTGGCAACGCCAGCCATGCAACAGGTAAGCGGGCAAGCTTTTTTAATTATCCGGGGTGAAGGTGGGCGCGAAGAACTGGCAACCGTTTTGCGCAACCGAGGCGCGCAAGTCGGCTACTTGGCCGTTTATAAAAGGACTTTGCCTGTAATTGATTGTGCAGGAGTCAACGCGCTACTGGCGGATAATTTGCTGGATGTCATTACAGCAACCAGCGGCGAAGCGGTGCAGAATTTATTGTTGATGCTGGATAAACAACACCATCGAAAAGTGCTGGCATTACCTTTGGTGGTGCTTAGCGATAGAATCAGACAACTCGCTGTCGAGAGCGGATTTAAGCGCATTATGGTGACAAAGAATCCTTCCGATGCGGCAATACTTGAGGCGGTAACAATGTGTTTAACAGGGGGAGTGGCGTGGCAGAATTGAGCGGACAACAAGAACAAACAGTGGGCGAAAGCACAAAACCCCGCCGGTCGCGTAGTGGACTCTGGTTTGGCATTATTATTCTGCTTATTGTTGCGGGTTTGGCGGGTGCGGGGTTTTATTTGTTTAGCCAGTTGCGGGACCGTCAGGAAGGGCTGGGTGGCGAAGTGAAAGGTGAGCTGAACAAACAAGTTGCCGATTATCAAAAGCAGCTAGTCGCTATCCAGTCGCAGTTGGCGGCTTTAGAAAACAACATCGCAGGCAAGGATACCCACTTTACTAAAACCCTCGCTGACTTTTCGCAGTTACATAATGAGAAGCTCGATAGCATCCGTAAAGAATTAAACGAATCTATCCTGCATATCCAACGGCAACTTGGCAAAACGCGCGGTGATTGGTTGGTTGCAGATGCCGAATATTTGCTGACGGTCGCGAATGAACGGCTCCATTTAACGGGTGACATTAACACGACCCGCGAAGCGTTGGAGGCGTCGGATCAACGCTTACGGGAAAGTGGCGATGCCGCGGCTTTCCCTGTGCGTGAGCAAATTGCCAAAGAACTTGATCTGTTGCGTAGTGTGGCTATTCCGGATATTGTCGGCATGTACGCCCGTCTTGATAGCTTGGAAAGCCAAGTTGATAAGTTAGCATTGATATTGCCTTATTCTGGAAAAGCTTTGACGCTTTCCAGCGAGACCCACAACCATGCTAATGCCGATACTGAAAGCCACGATTTACTGGATAGGGCAGCCGATAAACTTGAAGGCATCGTTACCATCAGACATACCGATCAGCCGATCAAAGAAATTTTAAGCCCTGAGGAAGCGCAATTTATCCGTGAGCAATTACGGATAAAGTTGGAAATGGCAAAAATAGCTCTAGTCCAACATAACGAGGCGCTTTACCATTCTGGTTTAGATGATGCACGGCACTGGATCGAGCAACATTTCACTAAAAATGAGGATAGCAGAAGTTTGATTGCTGAAATTGGCAAATTAGCTGCGGTTAAAATCCAAAGCCACTACCCTGATATTAGCCAGTCGTTAAAGATGCTTAGGGATATCACCAAGCTACGGATAGAAACGGATAAAGCGAGCGAGCCAACACCAACAAACCAGTCTCCTGCCAGTATGCCACCCACGCAGCCGCCTGTGCAGCCACTGCCTATTGTGCCACCCGTTGAAACCCAACCTGCACCAACAGAGCAGCCCGACCCAGCAGAGCCTGAAGCTGAATAAGTAGAGCGTTGACAATGACAAAGAAAAAAATAGTTTATTTTTTAATCGCTCTTGCTGTCACTGTAAGTATTGCGGTTTTTCTTTATAGCTGGTTACAAGGTTTTGATACTCCGGGTTATGTCTTAATTGGTATCGGGCATTGGTCTATAGAAACAACACTGTCCGTGTTTTCAGTGGCTCTGGTTAGCGCTTTTTTTGTATTTTATTACTTCTTCAGGGTGTTTGGCTGGTTGGTAAATCTGCCTGGGCGGCTGAAAAAGCGTGGCAAACATGTAAAATTTAACCGCTCCCAAGAAGCCTTGATAGCCGGTTTGGTTGATTCAGCGGAAGGCAATTTTGAAAAAGCCGAAAACGTCCTGATCAAACATGCCTCACATAGCGGCGCCCCCTTGCTGCATTACCTGACGGCTGCTAAAGCCGCGCAAGGGCGTGGTGCTTTTGACAAGCGCGACGAATACCTACAAAAAGCGGCTGAGCAGTCGCCTGATTCCAGTGTCGCTATTGGGCTGACGCAAGCTGAATTGCATTTATCCGGCAATCAGTTTGAAGAAGCGCTGGCAACACTCACCAACCTCCATTCCATCCAACCTTCCCATGCCAGTGTCTTAAAACTATTGCATCAAACTTACCAACATATTGGTGATTGGGATGCGATCCGTAAATTATTGCCGTCTTTGCATAACAATAAAGTGCTGATGGAAGCAGAAATAAAATTGTTAGAGACGGAAGCCTTCAGCAAATTACTGAAACAGGCTGCGGAGTCCGGCGATGCTGAGGCGATTAAAAATCTTTGGGCAGATATTCCCGGCTTCATAAAAAAAATGTCCGGTATTTCAGCCGTTTATTTTGCCGCCATGATTAATGCTGGCGTAGGTGCAGAAATTGAAGACGAGCTGGCAAATGCACTTGCGGTAAATTGGGATGCCACCTTATTGGTGTTGTATGGCAGTATCCTGTCTGAGGATGTGCTGAAACAACTGGCGTTGGCGGAGCGATGGTTGGATTTGTATCCTAATGATGCTGTGTTGTTGATGGTGTTGGGTAAATTGAGTTGCCGCTGTGATGATCTTGAAAAAGCCCAAGGCTATTTGGCTAAAAGCATCTCGATTGAACCGACTGTGCAGGCTTATCAGTTATTGGGTGATTTGCTGTTTGCACAAGGGGATAAAGATCGCGCCAGCCAATATTTCAAGCGGGGGCTGGAGCTTGCATCAGCTGAAATTATCGCTCGGATAGACAGTATTGCCTAGACCCGTTAAGGTGTTTGTCAGCAATAACCTCCCGGATTAAGGCGTGGCAGGTTTAAAAACCTGCCACGTGGTCTTGGTGGTGGAATACGGCCAGGTCTGTGCCGGAAGCCGAAAAAATCTCAAAGTGCTCCGTTGTCTTTTATACATTATCAGCCTGTTTTAGTTATTCGTATCCATTTGGGGCATCGAAATAATTTTGTATCTACCTTGCTTTCGGTTCACGAAAATGCTCCACGCGTATGTGGCCAGGCCACTTGGCAATTCACTTAACGTGGCGGTCATGTCTTTCTTTTAACATCGATAACTTCAGGTATACAGCTGATTTTGTTGAGAACCTGGCTTAATTGATCGGTATTTTCAACTTGGATAGTTAGGTTGAGTGTCGCCGAAAAGTCGGGGTGAGTATCCAACGCTGCACTAATGATATGAATTTTTGCCTGTGCTAAAGTTTGTGTCACGTCGGTCAATAAAGTTTGTGTGCTGAAGGCTTGTATGCTCACAGGGACAGCGTGGCTTGATTTAGCTTTGCCCCACTCCACCGGAACTAGGCGTATTTGTTTTTCCGGGTCAAGTTGTAGGACGTTCGGGCAGTTTTTTTGGTGAATGATGACGCCTTTTTTATGTGAGATGTAGCCGATGATGTCATCGCCCTGAACTGGTGTGCAACAGCTGGCGAAACTGGTCAACACGTTATCGACGCCATTGACAGAAACACCTGATTTATTGGTGGTTCTTTTGGGCGGGTTATTAATGGTCGTGGTTTCTTCAAATTCCGGGATTTTGAAAAAAGCTGTAATCTGGCGCAGGCTAATGTCGCTACGGCCTATCGCCTCCAGCAGCTTGTCAGGCCCAGGTTGCTTAAAGTGTTTGGCTAAAATTTGCAGGCTGGGCGGTTTTATCCCTAAGCGCTGCAGTTCTTTATCCAGAATGATTTTACCTGCTTCTATGTTCTGGCTTTGTTGCTGATTTTTAAACCAACTTTTTACTTTACTTACGGCTATCGCTGATTTCAGATAACCAAGGTTAGGGTCTATCCAGTTGCGGTTTGGGAAGCCGTCTTTAACTGTTAAAATTTCAACTTTTTCGCCAGATTTGAGCGTATAGCTGAGGGGGACTATACGGCCATTGACTTTCGCGCCACGGCAACGATGGCCGATTTCTGTATGGATAGCATAGGCAAAATCGAGCGCAGTCGAGCCTTTGACCAAGTCAATTAACTGGCCTTTTGGCGTTAAAACATAAACGCGGTCGGAAAACAGTTCGTTACGGAAACTTTCCTCCAGTACGGCGTCGCCTTCTTTTTCTTCCAATAGCTTGCGCAGTGAGGCAATGCTTTTTTCTATGGCAGCGTCATGTTTGCCACCTTCTTTATAAGCCCAGTGGGCCGCCATGCCCAATTCCGCAAATTCGTGCATTTTCCGTGTGCGTATTTGCACTTCGATACGTTTTCCGTCAGGATCCAAGATTACCGTGTGTAACGATTGATAACCGTTTTCCTTAGGGTTGGCGATGTAATCGTCAAATTCTTTGGGGATATATTGCCAAGTTGCATGGACAAGTCCCAGCACGCCATAACAGGCTCCCAGATTGTCGACTATGACACGCACCGCCAACAAGTCATAGAGTTCGTCTATGTCCAGTTGTTTGCGCTGCATTTTTTTCCATATACTGTAGATATGTTTAGGGCGGCCATACACTTCGGCAGTAATGTTTTCTGCCGTCAGTGTTTGCTTGAGCAAGCTGATAAAACGAGCAATGCTGTTTTCGCGCTCTATGCGTTTGTCGTTTAGGGACTTGGCTATGCGTCGATAGGATTGGGGCTTCAAGTAACGGAAAGCCATGTCCTCCAGTTCCCATTTGAGCTGATGCACCCCCATCCTGTTGGCAAGCGGTGCATAAATGTCCAGCGTTTCTTGAGAAATGAAGCGGCGCATTTCATAAGATTCTTTGGGCAACACTTGCAAACGTCTGACGCGATAAGCCAATTTGATTAAGACCGAACGGACATCCTGGATCATAGACAACAACATGCGGCGCAAATTTTCAGTTTGGCTAGGTTGTTCGGTCATGTCCAACGAGTAAATGCTGAACGTATTGAGCCAGATGACATCTTTGACCAGGGCGGCGACAGTGTCCCCAAATTGTGCTTTTATGTCGGGTTGTGGGGTTAGTTGAGTCACCCGAGGGTCGCTTAAAATCGCTGCCAATATGGTTTTTAAGTCGATATGAAAAGCCAATAAAATAGCCGCCACTTCAATCCCTTTGGGTCGGTAATAGTGAGGATCATCAGGAATGCGGGCAATTATTGCCAGTGCTTGCTCTATTTGCAGACGGTCTGGTTCAGAAAAACCGTCAAATAAGGACTTATTGGGTTCGGTAGTTTTTTTCATGGCAGGATTGTAAATGATTCGGGTAATCGGGTGTATTTGTTTTGATTAATTAGCTTTGCATGCAAGATAAAATAGAATTGTTGATCTTTTCTTAAAAAAATATTGACTAAATGTAAGTTAGTGATTATTATATGCAGCTCTTCAAGAGTGGTTGAAAATTTTGCAAGCCATTAACGGAGATTGTCGGGGTATAGCGCAGTTTGGTAGCGCGCCTGCTTTGGGAGCAGGATGTCGGGGGTTCGAATCCCTCTACCCCGACCATTTTGCGCTTGTAGCTCAACCGGATAGAGCACCAGCCTTCTAAGCTGGGGGTCGCAGGTTCGAGTCCTGCCAAGCGCGCCATTTCTTAGTATACCAAATATTATGGTGAGCGTAGCTCAGTTGGTAGAGTGCAGGATTGTGATTCCTGTTGTCGCGGGTTCGAGCCCCGTCGTTCACCCCATCAAATCAGTAAGTTATAGATGATTTGTACACTTAATTTTTAGAGTGTAGTGGATTTATCTTAACATTCAAAGTATCCACACCTGAATTATTCGCATAAGCGGCTAAATACTCACCAGATAAGTGCGCATATTTCAGCGCCATCGACAAATCTACCCATCTCCAAGTTTGTTTTTTAGACTGAATCCGTTTGCGATTGTAATACACCTCAATGTATTCGAACACATGGGACTTGGCCTTTGCACAGGTCGAAAACTGTATCCCATGGAGAACTCCAATTTTAAAGCCATGCAGTTTTGCATTGCCGCGTTGTCATACCCACTTTACATAAATACGCCGCCGCTTTTTTAGGGAGGCCGTTTCGGCTTGTTGAAGCTTTTGCTCTTCGAATGGACAGCCTGTTTGATGACATTTTGCCAGCCATACAACATCGACTCGGCAAGCCCTAAATCTTTCGCCACCGTCGCGATGCCATCATAATCTATGCGTTCCAGTGCCTGTTTTTTTAAGCTATGCAGTGTATTTGTTGCGTATGGCTGGGATTTTTGATTCTGTTTTAGTTTCCATTATTCACCTCAGTTTTGAAGATTGTCCTCTTAGCCGAGTGTCCGTTAGGCTGGGGCAAGATCAATGTTGACATTGTTCAAATTATGTTGGGACCACTCGCCTTCTAGGGATTTATTCATTGCCTATTCAGGCAAATATCGGCATAGTTGAAAGGATAGATTTCCCGATTCTTTTGTCACATTATCTGTATTTTATCTTCAGGACAGTCCTATGAAATTTTCTATTGTTGTATTTTGCCTGCTGTTGTTGACTGAAACAGCCGTTGCGGACGCGTTTAACTTACCCTTGCAACTGGACTATGGGCTGATAAAAAAAGTGGTGGTCAGTCAGCTTTATAAAGGGGCTGGGCAATCTGCGGAACTTTGGCATGACAAACATGATTGCAGCCATTTAACGCTTTCAGATTTGCAAATTAGTGGGCAGGGTGGGCAAATACGCCTGCTAAATAATGTTAATGCGCAATTTGGCACCCAGTTTGGCGGACAATGTATTACCATTTTGCAATGGGGTGGGTTATTGGAAACCTTGCAAAAACCGACACTTAATGCTGATCACACAATTTTAAGCCTGCCAGTCACTAAGGCGGTCGCCTACGACCAACAAGGCAGGCAGTTAAATATCGGTAAACTCCAGGAATTAATCAAACAGGTCGTCGAACCTAAGTTGTCTGAAATCAATATTGATTTAAACAAATCACGTGGTGATATTGAACGCACGCTCATTAAATACGTCCCTAAATCATCCGCAGATGACTTAAAAACCACACTTGCCAGCCTAAAATTCAATAGTGCAGAAGCCAGCGACGACCATGTCTCTGTCAAACTGGCTTTTGATGCCGCCGCTAAAGTGTCCGCGCCACAATCCGCCGCTGTCTTGACGGCCGCCGAACAACAGCAGTCGCAATATTTATGGCGGGAATGGGACGGTTTTTTAACTAAAGCAATAGAGCAAGCCAGCCAGGATACACAATCGGCGGAGCTGCGTGATACGTTAACGCAAATTTTGCTGGAATCACGCACGGCCTTTCAGGCGGGATTAAATAACCCTAACGCCAATGGCACGGATCCGCAAAGGGTGTTTTTTACGGATACTTGGGAGCGCG